>CAZDGV010000017.1:3202-32709 GCA_964505195.1 uncultured Chitinophagaceae bacterium | reverse complement strand
ACTATCATAAGCCCACAGATACGCCGGATAAAATCAATTATGATTTGCTTGAAAAGCGCACACGCCTAGTCTTTTATCTCGCCTGGGAGGCTGCCAATCGCAACAAGATGATGGTGCGTGATATGCCGCTGGAAGCAGTAGGTACACGATAAGCGCTCCAAAATATCGAGGCCTTTTGTTTCGGGTTAATCATCAATGCTCGATCATTAGCAGGAAAACAAGCTATTGCCCTTTGTTATATTTTTTAACAATACAATGGCAAAAATGCTTGTTACTTTTGCGCCTCCATGAAAAGTAGGACATCGATACGATCTGCCCTTTGCCTTTTTTCCTTGTTTTCTTTTGTTGCCTTTCTTGTGTTTTTTCAAGATTCGGCTTTCATCACATCGAAAACTTCAGAATCAACCAATTGCTTTACGTTTCCTTTTAAGGCAAAGACTCCTGCTTCTCCTCATTCTGATACACATCATATGGCTGATATAGATGTTGTGGATGATGCTCCGCCACACATACAGCATTATAAATCAGAAATTGGCAATATGTGGCATGTTTTCAGCCCTGCTCAAATCCCTTTTAGGCAGAATGCCTTACATATTCTTGCTCCTGCCTTTGAGGTTATGGGACCTCCTCCCAAAAGCTGATTCTGATTGCATTTGTTTTTCTTCTTTCAATTCTGAGACATTAAGCTTATTCAAGCTGTCCGTTTCTTACAATTTGTAACTGTTTTATTGGTATCAATTAAATATATGTATCACATGCTGCATCGCATCATCAATGTACGACCGCTCAGTTTGTTGTTTGGCCTGTTTATGTCAGTATTTGCTTCATGCAATCGGACCGACGAGGGTAACACCACACAAACAGAAATATTTAAGGTAGTATCACCCGTTATCATTGACACTACCTATCAGGAAGAGTACGTAGCTGAAATTAACGCATTACAAAATGTAGAAATCCGTAATCGTGTTAAGGGCTTCATTGATCAAATACATGTTGATGAAGGGAAGACTGTTACGGCAGGACAGCTGCTTTTTACTTTAAGCGGTAGAATTTTTAGAGAGGACTTGTTAAAGGCAAATGCCCAGTATAAGAGTGCTGCGGCTGAATATAAAGCAGTGGAAGTAGAGCTCAAAAACACCGGTATGCTGGTACAAAAAGGAATTGTGTCTAAAACGGAGCTAGAAATGGTGCAGGCGAAGAAAGAGGCTATGCAAGCAAAAATGGAAGAAGCAAACGCAGCCATCTCGCTTGCAAAGCTGAATCTTACGTTTACTGAAATTCGTGCACCCTTCAACGGAGTCATCAATCGTATTCCAAACAAAAGGGGTAGTTTGGTGGAGGAAGGCACCCTCTTAACCACCATCTCTAATAATCAGGAAGTATTTGCCTACTTCCATTTTTCAGAAAGCGATTATTTGAATTATGTGAGCGCCGGGCCGCAAGATCATTTTCGAATTGTAGATTTAAAATTGGCAAATAACACCCTTTATAATTACAAGGGAAGCATTGAAGTTTCGGAAAGTGAATTTGACCCTTCCTCCGGCAATATTGCCTTTCGTGCGCGATTTCCGAATCCGGAAGCATTGTTAAAGCATGGTGCCAATGGAAAAGTTATTATCACCAAGCCTCTTCGAAGCGCCATCTTGATTCCTCAGCGTTCCACATTTGAAATACAGGATAAAGTATTTGTGTACGTGGTGAATGAAAAAAATGTGGTAAAGCAAAAACCGATTGTACCTAAAATGCGCATACCTCATTTTTTCGTGGTTGAAAATGGGGTTACTCCACAGGAAAAAATAGTTTACGAAGGAGTTGAAAATTTGAAAGACGGGCAGGTAATAAAGATCCAACCTTTGAAGGCAGCAGATGTATTGGCCGCTGCTCTGAATGCTAAAAACTAACTTTAATGACTTCAAAATTTATTCATCGGCCGGTACTCTCTATTGTTATATCTGTAATTATAACCTTATTAGGTTTACTGTCGCTTACGCAGTTGCCCGTTACTCAATTCCCTGAAATTGCACCACCTGAAGTAACGGTGACTACAAAGTACACGGGCGCCAATGCCGAGGCATGTGTAAAAGCGGTGGTTACGCCATTAGAGCGCGCCATCAATGGTGTGCCGGGCATGTCCTATATGTCTTCTGTTTCTGGAAATGATGGCACAAGTGTTATACAAATTGTATTTAAAGCCGGTACGGATCCTGACGTGGCAGCAGTAAACGTACAAAACCGGGTTTCTTCTACGCTGGATGAATTGCCGGAGGAAGTAATCAAGGCCGGAGTAATTGTTGAAAAAGTACAGAACAGTATGCTCATGTACCTCAACATTTTGAGTAAGGATACCGCTTTGGATGAAAAGTTTCTATACAATTTTAGTGATATCAATATTCTCCCTGAGCTGAAACGAATTGAAGGGGTGGGCTTTGCAGATATAATGGGTATGCGCGAATATGCAATGCGTATTTGGTTAAAGCCGGATAAAATGGTGATGTACAATCTATCCGCCCTGGAAGTGATTGCAATGCTCAAAGCACAGAATGTAGAAGCGGCACCAGGAAAAATCGGTGAAAGTTCAGGTAAAACACCCCAGTCACTTCAGTATGTGCTCAAGTACACGGGAAAGTATAACACCAAAGAAGCATATGAAAATATTGTGCTGCGCAGTGATGAGAACGGGGAGCTACTTCGCCTGCGTGATATTGCTGAAGTGAGTTTTGATTCTCAGGAATACGATGTGCTGTCAAAGGAAAATGGTAAGCCTTCGGCTGCCATTATGTTAAAACAGCGGCCGGGCACCAATGCCAGTGATGTGATTCAAAAAATTAAGGAGCGGATGGCGGAAATTAAGAATACATCCTTCGCGCCTGGTATGGACTACACCATAAGTTATGATGTATCTTCTTTTTTGGATGCATCTATTAACGAAGTAATTAAAACACTGATTGAAGCATTTTTGCTGGTGGCACTTGTGGTATTTGTGTTTTTGCAGGACGGTCGTTCAACCATCATTCCCATTCTTGCAGTGCCCGTTTCGCTGATCGGCACTTTCTTCTTCATGCAACTGATGGGCTTTTCACTCAACCTCATTACACTGTTTGCATTGGTGCTTGCCATTGGTATTGTTGTGGATAATGCCATCGTGGTAGTAGAAGCCGTACATGCAAAAATGGAAAATGCAGGTATTGGACCAAGAAAAGCTACTGAGCAGGCAATGCGTGAAATCAGTGGTGCGATTATTGCCATTACGCTGGTAATGTCGGCTGTGTTTGTTCCGGTTGCATTTATGGAGGGACCTACAGGTATTTTCTATCGTCAGTTTTCACTTACAATGGCAGTGTCAATTGTGCTTTCCGGTGTAACAGCACTAACACTCACGCCTGCTTTGTGTATGTTGATGTTAAAAAATAATCATGCACATCAGCATAATCATTCAAGCCATAGCCGACTTGCAATTTTTTTCAACGGGTTCAATCGCTGGTATAATCGATTAAATAATCGTTATCGCGATGTGCTTGAAAAAATTGTCAACCGCCGTACTGTAACATTTGGCGCACTGATTTTATTTAGTTTTTCAGCGGGACTTGTCGGGAAGCTTGTCCCAACCGGATTTATACCCAATGAAGATCAGGGAGCAATTTATGCGAATGTTACTACGCCGGTTGGTGCTACGCTGGAGCGTACGGATGAAGTGATTGATCAGGTACAGCGTATTGCCCAGGAGATGCCATCGGTAGCTTCTGTTTCCAGTCTTTCAGGATATAGCATACTCTCTGAAGGTGTTGGTGCAGTTTATGGAATGAATTTGATCAGTTTAAAGAATTGGGAGGAAAGAAGCCAATCTGATGCAGAAATTATTCGTGCGTTGGAAGAAAAAACCAAGAATATCAAAGATGCGAGCATAGAATTTTTTACACCTCCTCCAGTGCCGGGTTATGGTAATTCCAGTGGCTTTGAATTGCGATTGCTTGATCGTACGGGGCGAGGTGACTTGCAGGCGCTCCAGCAAACTGCACGCAATTTTGTAGAGGCATTAAACAAGCGTCCTGAAATTGTCAATTCTTTCACTACGTTCAATGCCAGCTTCCCCCAGTATCTGCTTCATATTGATGGTGATCGGGCAGCACAAAAAGGAATTACTGCCGATAATGCCATGAGCACTTTGCAAACATTAATTGGCAGTGAGTACGCAACCAATTTCATTCGTTTCGGACAGTTGTATCGTGTAATGGTACAGGCGCTTCCTCATTATCGTGCCCAGCCGGAGGATCTTTTAAAGCTTTATATTAAAAATGATGCAGGTGAAATGGTTCCTTTCTCCTCATTTCTGCGCATTGAAAAAGTATATGGGCCTGAACAGATAACCCGATATAATATGTATCCCTCTGCCATGATTAATGGACAACCGGCTCCGGGATATAGTAGCGGACAAGCCATTGCGGCCATTAAAGAAGTTGCAGCGGAGGCTTTGCCCAAAGGTTACGGATACGACTGGGCAGGATCTTCCCGCGATCAGGCCAATGCAGGCAACCAGGCAATCATCATTTTTATGATCAGTCTGTTATTTGTTTATCTGCTGCTTGCAGCACAGTATGAAAGTTTCTTGTTACCCTTCCCGGTAATTCTATCACTGCCCATCGGCGTTTTTGGTGCTTTGTTTCTTTTATGGGCGATGGGCTTAGAAAATAACATCTATGCTCAAATCGCGATGATTATGCTTATCGGTATTCTTGGTAAGAATGCCATTCTGATTATTGAATATGCAGCTATGAAACATCGTGAAGGCATGACACCTATTGCTGCTGCAGTAGAAGCTGCTGAATTGCGACTTCGTCCTATTCTAATGACATCATTTGCTTTTATTGCAGGGCTGATTCCGTTGATGATTGCTTCAGGAGCAGGAAAGATTGGCAATAACACGATTGGCTCAGCAGCTGCAGGAGGTATGTTGTTCGGAACCATTTTTGGAGTGCTTTTGATACCGGGGCTCTATGTGGTATTCGCTTCGCTGGCGGAAAAGTTCGCAAAAAAACCTAGGAAAGAAGAGAGCCCATACACAGAAACATTATAAACAGCTCACGGATATTTTGGTAAAGTTTAACGCAAATTATCATAGTATGAAAAAGTATTTACTTCTATGTGTCCCCGTTATATATCTACTTTTTTCCTGTAAGTCTTTACAATCTGTTTCTGAGCCTTCGGCAGATAGTATTCCCAGTCAATATATAGCAGCTGGTGATACTGCCAATATTGCCAATAAACCTTATCGTTTATTTTTTCAGGATACTTCACTTGTGCAGTTGATTGATACAGCACTTGTAAGAAACTGGGATCTACAGGCAGCATTGCAGCGCATTAAAATGGCTGAAGCAAATCTTCTCATGGCAAGGGGTGCGTTGCGGCCGCGTGTAGATGCATCAGTTGTTAGCGCGATTCGGCGTTATGGTTTGTATACAATGGATGGTGCAGGCAACAGCAGTACTTTCATGCTACCCGGAAAAATTGTTCCAACCGATTTGCCTGATTACTTTACAGGGTTTCAGTCTTCCTGGGAAGTGGATCTTTGGGGGAAGTTGAAAAATCGTAAACAAGCTGCACTTGCCCGCTCGCTTGCATCTGCCGAGGCAAGGACACTGCTGCTTACCCATTTAATCAGCGAAATTGCGAGCGCCTACTACGATCTGCAGGCAAGTGATTTGGAGTTGAAAATGATCGATGAAAGTGTTGTTATCCAACAACGTGCTTTTGATATTGTAAAAGCTAAGAAAGAAGCGGGTATTTTGAATGAGCTTGCGGTAAAGCAGTTTGAAGCGCAGCTTGCCAATATGCTTGCTTTGCGACAAGATGTTTTTCAGCAAATGCAGTTGGCTGAAAATCAAATTAATTTTTTGATTGGGCGCTATCCACAGGCGGTACAGCGTGATACTACTTTTATGTCAAATCAAATGATGTCAGGCATCGCCGCAGGCATTCCCGGTCAACTGCTGGAGAACAGGCCCGATATCCGTCAGGCTGCACTTGAATTGCGTGCAACGCGCGCCGATGTTGCAGCAGCAAGAGCAGCTTTTAATCCTTCCTTGAATATTACCGCGAGCTTGGGTTATCAGAGCTTTCGCCCCGATTTGCTTTTCAGAACGCCTGAATCGCTTGCATATACGCTTGTGGGTGGCATGGTTGCTCCGCTGCTGAATCGTGCTGCTCTCAAGGCTGCATTTCAGAATGCCAACGCAGTACAGTTAGAAGCAGTTTATGGTTATGGGAAAACCGTTGTGAATGCCTATCATGAAGTGTATACTGAACTGCAACGTTCAAAAAACCTGGAAGTATTGTATGCGCAAAAACTGAAGGAGACGGAGCTGCTCTTTCAATCAATTGCTATTGCAGAAGATCTGTTTCGCACCGGTAGGGCTACTTATTTAGAAGTGCTTTTTGCACAACAACAGGCGCTCAAAGCCCGTGTTGAAATGGTGGAAGCAAAGCAACAGCTGCTCACAACCGGTGTGCATTTATACAAAGCACTGGGTGGAGGATGGCGTTAATTGATTACGCCTTACCAGCCTAATATCCACGCAAACATGAGCGGTGCTACAATGGTAGCATCGCTTTCAACAATAAACTTCGGTGTATTGATGTCTAGCTTGCCCCAGGTGATTTTCTCATTTGGAACAGCACCGGAATAGGAACCGAATGAAGTGGTGCTGTCGCTGATTTGGCAGAAATAACTCCAAAACGGAACATCATGCCATTCTAAATCCTGATACATCATCGGCACTACACAAATGGGGAAATCGCCGGCAATGCCACCGCCAATTTGAAAGAAACCCACCCCTTTTCCGCTGCTGTTGTTGCGGTACCAATCAGCCAGCCATACCATATATTCAATACCACTCTTTACCGTGCTTGCCTGCAAATCACCTTTTATCACATAGCTCGCAAAAATGTTTCCGGTAGTGCTGTCTTCCCAGCCGGGTACAACAATCGGAATATTTTTTTCTGCTGCCGCAACAATCCAGCTGTCTTTGGGATCAATTTCATAGTACTGTTTCAAATCGCCACTCAGCACTGTTTTATAAAGAAACTCATGCGGAAAAAAACGTTCTCCTTTTGCTTCGGCATCTTTCCATTGCTGGTAAAGGTGCTTTTGAAGACGGCGGAAGGCCTCTTCTTCGGGAATACAAGTATCAGTTACTCGGTTGTAATGGTTTTCAAGCAAATCCCATTCATCCTGCGGCGTTAGATCGCGGTAGTTGGGAACGCGTTTATAATGACTGTGCGCTACCAGATTCATCACATCTTCTTCCAAATTGGCTCCGGTGCAGCTGATGATCTGCACTTTGTCTTGACGAATCATCTCAGCCAGCGATATCCCCAGCTCGGCTGTACTCATCGCGCCCGCCAGGGTAACCATCATTTTGCCGCCCTCTGCAAGATGTTGTTCATATCCTTTTGCCGCATCCATAAGTGCTGCGGCATTAAAATGACGATAATGATGCTGAATAAATTGTGAAACGGGTCCTTTGTTCATGTCGTTCAAATTTTAAAAGTGACCGCCTTCAGATCCCGGAAAAATGCGGGAGACTTTGCGTAAGAACCGCAAAGGTACTGCAATACATGTAAACTACTCATCCTCAAATGATCCTTGGTAATGAAAAGCCTTCAACTTATTTATACCGATTGTAAAATGTTTTTTCCAGCATTGCACGATCCTCGGGGTGGGCAATGTTGATGAGCGCTTTTGCCCGCTGTCGCAGATTTTTACCATACAAATAAGCCACACCATATTCAGTAACAACATAATGCACATGTCCTCTCGTGGTTACCACGCCTGCGCCCTCTCTTAAAAAAGGCACAATGCGGTTTACCCCTTTTGTAGTGCGTGCGGTAAGTGCAATGATCGGCTTGCCGCCTTCACTCAGCGCAGCACCGCGCATAAAATCCATTTGTCCGCCAATGCCACTGTACTGATAGGTTCCAATACTATCGGCACAAATTTGTCCGGTGAGATCTACCTCAATTGCACTATTGATGGCTACAACTTTCGGGTTGCGGCGAATTACATGCGGATCATTTACATAATCAATATCCAGAAATACAAAAGAGGGGTTGTCATTCACATACTCATACAGTTTTTTTGTACCTACTGCAAAGCCCGTTACCGTTTTATTGGGGTGAATTTTCTTCATGGTGTTGTTGATCACATCTTTTTCTACCAGTGCTACAATGCCATCGCTGCACATTTCAGTATGTACGCCCAGGTTTTTATGATGCTCCAGGGCGCGCAAAACGGCATCGGGAATGGTGCCTATTCCCATTTGTAAAGTGCTTCCGTCTTCTATTAATTCAGCTACATATTTTCCAATTTGAAATTCTTCACTGCGAAGTTTTGCTCCATAATCCACTTCAGGAAGATGTTCTTCGTGATAAACAAAATGATGAATACGACTCACATGAATCAAACTGTCGCCATGTGTACGCGGTACACGGGGATTCACTTGTGCAATAATATGCTTGGCAGTATTTACGGCACTGCGGGCAATATCTACCGAAACGCCTAGGGAGCAGTATCCATGTGCATCAGGCGGAGATACTTGTACCAGTGCTATATCTATGGGGAGATGATTGTGTTTAAACAGATCTGGAATATCGCTTAGAAAAACGGGGATGAAATCGGCACGTCCCTGGTTAACGGCGGCTCTTACCGAATCAGAAACAAACATACAATTGATATGAAAGATACCTTCATACTTTGGTTTGTCTACTTCAATATCGCCCATCACTGTTATGAAAGTAAGTTCCACATTTCGAAGCCGATCTGATTGTTTGGCCAGTTCACGAATAAGATAAAGCGGCGTTTGAGCACTTCCCTGAACGAAAATGCGATTCCCCGATTGAATCAACGATAATGCCTGTTCGGGGGTTTGGTAGCTGATAGATCGGTACATAGTTGATTGTTTGTGCTGCAATATTAGGGGCGAGCATGTATCTGCCACATGATTTATCGCATCTATGCCGATGATACTATGCAGTGCGTATTATGCTAATTTTACAAATCAATCGCATCTCATGAAACATTTTGCTGTTTTCTCATTCCTGTTTTTTACGGCTTTTCATGTTTGGGGCCAAACGGTGGCTAACAAGTTTGCCAGTCTTGATAAATCGCCCATGGATATGATTTATTATCCTGTTAATTACCCCGTTCTTCGTATTCAGCCCAACAAAACCGTTGAGCCGTTGGTTGCGCGTGTTATTTACAGTAGGCCCCAAAAGCAGGGTCGTAAGGTATTTGGGGAGTTGGTGGAAGACGGAAAAATATGGCGGCTAGGTGCCAATGAAGCCACTGAAATTGAGTTTTTCCGTGAGGTGAAAATTGGCGCTGTAAAAGTTAAAAAGGGCCGCTATACCTTATATGCTATTGAAAACAAAGATCGTTGGACCATCATCCTCAATACCGAAACCGATATATGGGGCGCATTTAAATACGATGCAGGTAAAGATGTGGTTCGATACGGTTGTAAAGTTGGCCGCAGCGCCGAAACCCTGGAAGCATTCTCCATGGTTTTTGAAAAAATAAATGAAAAATCTTTTCAGCTGCTGATTGGCTGGGAAGATGTGCAGGTAGCGCTTCCCATTGCTGTTTTATAGCAAAAATGCCTTACTGTTTTCTTGATTGAAATCCACATCTTTACAGCATGTGTGGCATCAGCGGCATTCTCTCACTTCATCATGAAAATACCCGGCAGCAAAGACTTGTTGCCATGACCGATGCGCTGCAGCACCGCGGTCCTGATGGCGAAGGCCATTGGTGCAATGCTGCACAGCAGGTTGCGTTGGGGCATCGCCGCTTGTCGGTGATCGACTTGAGTTCTGCCGCGGCGCAACCCATGCATTATTTACAGCGTTACACGATTGTACATAATGGTGAGATTTATAATTATCTCGAACTCCGCAGTACTTTGGAGCGGCATGGATATCGATTTCAATCTGCCTCAGATACAGAGGTAATTTGTGCGGCTTACGACTTTTGGAAAGCGGAGTGTTTACAGATGTTCGATGGTATGTTTGCCTTTGCACTGTGGGATGAAAAAGAACAGCTGCTATTTGCAGCAAGAGATCGGTTTGGTGAAAAGCCCCTGCTTTATCATTTTGATGGGCGGCAATTGCTCTTTGCCAGTGAGTTTAAAGCACTTTGGGCAGCAGGCGTACCTAAAGCATGGAATCACTTGCTACTACTGAGTTATCTGGCAAATGGGCATACCCAAAATGCGATCGACGCAAGTCTTACTTTCTACAAAGATATTTTTGCCGTTCCTCCGGGGCATTACCTCACCTATAACTTACAGCGGTGTACACTTTATGTAAATCTTTATTGGGACCTTGACAAACAGACGCAAAAAAAATATACCGAAGAGGAGGCCATCCATACTTTTCAACAGCTTTTTACCGAAAGCGTGAATCTTCGCTTGCGCGCCAATGTGCCGGTAGGAACCAGTTTAAGCGGAGGGGTTGACAGCTCATCAGTGGTTGCTGCCATCGCTACTTTATCATCGCATGGTAATATTGTATCATCAGCATTTACCGCCATCTTCCCAGGCTTTTCAAAAGATGAGCAGCAATATGCAGCGTCGGTCGCAACAAAATTTTCAATGCGCCACCATACTGTTGCTCCAACAGCCAACGATTTGATGCACGACTTTGAAAAACTTTGCTGGCATCAGGAGCAGCCTTTTGGTTCTGCAAGTGTATATGCGCAGTATCGCGTAATGCAGCTGGCAAAATCATACAATATGAAGGTGTTGCTTGACGGACAAGGCGCAGATGAAATCCTTGCAGGCTATCCCCGATACATACACTGGTATTTACAGGAACTGTTGGGGAAATTCAAATATGGCTTTGCCATGCAGGAACGCATTCGACTGCAGCAAAACGGCATTCCTTTTTCTTGGGGTTTCCCCAATTACATGGCAGCCATTTTTCCCATGATTGCCACTGCGCAGCTTGAAGAAGTGGAGCGAAAAAAAATCATCATGCATCCGCATCTTCACCCCGATTACATACATGCACATTACGATCAACTCTATTCCGTTCATAAGCCACCGGTAAGTAAGCTAAATGATTTACTTTATTTCAATACCATGCAACAGGGCTTGGGTGAGCTGCTGCATTATGCAGATAGAAACAGTATGGCACATGGTATAGAGCTGCGACTCCCCTTTTTAAGTCATAGGTTGGTGGAATTGCTCTTCTCCTTTCCAGCGCAGTATAAAATTCACAATGGCTATACTAAATGGTTGTTGCGTGAAGCCATGAAAGATCAGCTTCCGGAAAATATTGTTTGGCGTAAAGACAAAGTTGGTTTCGAGCCTCCGCAGCAACAGTGGATGCAAGAAGCGCCGCTTGTTGAAATGATGATGGAAAGCAAACGCATGTTGGTAAAAGAAGGCATTTTGAAGCAGCATACGGAAACAATGCCGATAGTTGCTAAAGCGGCGTATGCGGCAGATCAATACGACTGGCGCTATCTCTGTGCAGCACAATACTGTTAATTCCGCATCTTTGTAACACGAATTGATTCATATGAAAAGAGCAACCCAATACATTCATGCAGGCGCGCATCCCGATCCTTCTACCGGCGCCATTATGACACCCATTTATCAAACCAGTACTTATGTCCAGGAGTCGCCGGGGGTAAATCAAGGATTTGAATATGCCCGTAGTCAAAACCCTACACGTAAAGCATTGGAAGAGGCAGTAGCAGGTATAGAACAAGGAAACTACGGACTGGTATTCAGCAGTGGTGTGGCTGCTACGGATGCCGTAATCAAGTTGCTGCAACCAGGCGATGAGGTAATTGCAGCCAATGATATGTATGGAGGCACATACCGACTCTTCTCTAAAGTGTTTGAAAAGTTCGGAATCCGTTTTCACTATGTGGATACTACGCAGCCTGCACTGGTAGAAGCCGCTGTGAATGCTCATACAAAACTTATTTGGGTTGAAACGCCTACCAATCCGCTGATGAATATTACAGACATCGCTGAGATGGCGGCGATTGCAAAAAAGGCAAAAGCCCTGCTTTGTGTAGATAACACTTTTGCTTCTCCGCATCTGCAAAACCCGCTCACTTTGGGCGCTGATATTGTAATGCACAGTGCTACCAAATATTTGAGTGGCCACAGCGATGTAATTCAGGGTTGCTTGGTAATGAATGACGCTGCATTGCGTGAGCAATTATTTTTCATTCAAAAAAGTTGTGGTGCCGTACCCGGTCCCATGGATTGCTTTCTGGTATTGCGTGGAATCAAAACGCTGGGAATACGCATGGAGGCGCATTGCGCAAACGGAGAAAAAATTGCGCATTGGCTCAGCAAGCATCCTAAAGTAAAAAAGGTTTACTGGCCGGGCTTTACCGACCATCCCGGATACGCAGTTGCCAGCAAGCAAATGCGCGGTTTTGGGGGCATGATCAGTTTTGAGTTGGTGAACGACAGTGAAGCGGAAGCAAAGCGTGTGGTATCAGCCACAAAACTTTTCTCACTGGCAGAAAGTTTGGGAGGAGTAGAAAGTTTGGTAAACCACCCTGCTAGCATGACACATGCATCCATACCGCGTGATATTCGAATTCAGAATGGCTTGTCCGACGGGTTGATTCGTTTAAGCGTAGGCATTGAAGATGCAGATGATTTGATAGATGATTTGAAAATGGCAATTGGTTGAGTAAGAAATTAAGCGATCTTAAAAAAATGCTTGATAGAAAAGCGCTTTACTATCAGCAACCTTCTTTCATTCCTTCCGATCCCATTTGCATTCCCCATTTTTTTACGCAGCAGGCCGACATAGAAATTGCCGCTTTGTTTGCTGCCATTTTTGCCTGGGGCAACCGCACAACGATTATTAATAAGTCGAAAGAGCTGATGCAGTTGATGGAAATGCAACCCTATGCCTTTTGTTTGCATGCCGAACCGAAGCAGTTAAAAAAGCTTGCGCAGTTTAAGCATCGTACGTTTACACCTGACGATTTGTATTATTTCATTGATTTCTTCAAGCATCACTATAAAGAAAGCGACACCCTCGAAACGGCCTTTTTTCCACAACAAGGCATGAGTGTTGAAGAAGGGCTCAATTATTTCAGACAATATTTCTTTCGGCACGAGCACTTGCGCCGGACGGAAAAACACATTTCATCCCCTGTCCAAAAATCAAGTTGTAAGCGATTGAATATGTTTCTGCGCTGGATGGTGCGCAGCAATGAAAAAGGAGTCGATTTCGGAATGTGGAAGCGCATTCAGCCGGCTGATTTAATTTGTCCGCTCGATGTTCATGTGGCAAGGGTTGCAAGATCACTTGGGTTGTTACAGAGAAAACAGACCGATTGGCTTGCTGCAGTTGAACTTACCAATCGTTTAAGTGGTTTTGATGCAACAGATCCCGTAAAATATGATTTCGCACTTTTTGGTATGGGTGTTACTGAAAAATAACGCAGTAGAAGTCGGTTAAATTGCCATCCGCTATTTGTATCTTTCTCATAATCTAATTCCGCAAATCATGCAAGCAACATCACTGATCGATCAAATCAACACTGACCTTGCATTGCAACTCGAGCCACGTCTTTCCGAAGCTGAACTGATAGCTGCACTGAGCCAATTTGTGAACGAACTCATTCAAAGTGATTTTGATCGACTCATTCGGATGTTATACCGCATCGACATTCAGGAGTCAACGCTCAAACAGTTATTAAAAACACATGCTGATAAAGATGCCGGACATATCATTGCGGTGCTGATAGTTGAGCGCCAAAAACAAAAACTGAAATCCCGTAAGCAGTTCATGCAATCAAGTGACGATATACCGCTTGACGAGCGTTGGTAGTAGAAAACGCTAAACGGTAGTAGTTTGTATAGCATCATTTTATACGAATGGAATGCAATAAAAAAGCCGACAAATATGATTGTCGGCCTTTGCACTTTGTTCGATGATCGTTTAATACCTTTTCTTTCCGAATTTTCCTCCACCATTGCGATGATCGCGACCCATTCTGCCGCCTCCGCCTCGCTGCTGAAAATGCTTATGCCGCTTTTGTCCATCGCCTCCGCGACGAAAATCGTCAGATGGTTTGTAGTGCTTCACAAAGGGTTTGTTGGTGAATTCCAGCTCTCCCTGCGTAATGGAACTCAGTTCAGATTGAATGGCATCGTCGTGAATATTTTCTTTGTGCCAGGTATTGTAGGCAAGCTTCATGTAATATGCAACTGCGTTGGCAAAACCTTGTTTCTTTTCGGGATTTTCTTCCTGTAATGCTTTGTCGATGATGATTTCAATATTCTTGCCCAAATGGTTATACCGTGGTTTTCTCTTTGGGTAAGGCAATGGCTTTGGCTTTGCTTTCAGCGTTTCTCTTGTGGGGATGGGATAGGGGCTATCAACATCCAATTTAAAATCGGAAACGATGAAAAGATGATCCCAAAGTTTATGCCTGAAATCTTCCACATTGCGCAGATGCGGATTGAGAAATCCCATTAATTCAATTACGCATTGTGCCTGCTGCTGCCGCTTTTCTTTTTCATCAATGGTGAGCAAATAATCAACCATGGTCTGAATATGACGACCATATTCCCGCATGTGCATTGCTCTGCGTGTAGTATTGTATTCCATAATCTGAACAAATTTAAACAACCTTAAGCATTTACCTGGGGTTCAAACTCCGTAAGGTTCCATCGCGAAGGTTCGTAGATCTGTGTTGTAAAGTACAGCAAAGATGCGGATTTTCTCAGTACTTCATCATTTTAGTAGATCTTATTTCCCTTCCTTCAACGATTTGCAATATATATACCCCCGCTGGCAAATGGCCGGTTTGAATTTGGTTAAAACCGATGGAAAACCTTCCTTTCATTACCATGATGCCCGAAGCATTCATCAAGCGCCAGTCGGCAGCCGAATCACTCATCCAGATCATTTCATTGCTAAATTGATTGGTGGTCAGCGTTGCTGCTCTGGAAGGCTTTGTGCTGCCTTTCAGCGAAATAATATTGGAAGGGTACTGCAAATTGGAAGCAGTTACTGCCACTAGGCGATAGTATAGGATTGTGGTTTCCCGCGGCTGGTAAGTATAGCTTGTTGCTCCGGTGCTAGTTCTAAACAGTTCGGTGAAGGTTCGTCCGTCCAGTGATCTTTGCAAAGACGCGTAGGCGATGGGTTCATTGGCCACAATACTCCATTGCAACTCATGTTGTCTGTTACGTACGCGGCCCGAAAGCATTACACTTTCTACTGGTACAGGTGTTGTTACTACACCACCACCCCCGCCACTTCCTCCACTTCCACCACTTCCTCCACCTGTGAATGTGCCTGTAAGCGCATAGCTTCCCAGCATTCCGTAGTTGCCTGCATTCACATTGCCAATATTGCTGATGCGGATATAGTAGCTGCCCGCTTCGAGTGTGGTATCAACCAACACTGCCAGCTGTGCGGACGGATTAAAACTGCGTAAGAGGTTTCCTGCGGAAGAAAGCAATTCTACTTTCATATCAATATTTGCTGAAGTAGCATTATTACCTGTATTAAATGGAATGGCATTCAGCGTGAATTGTCCGCGTTGCGAAAGTGTGCAGTTAAACACATCTACGTCATTGGTATTGTTGATGAATCCATTGATACTGTAGCTGTTTCCATTTAAAGTAATCGGAGTGCTTTCCTGCAAAGTGTTGCCAACATCGTCGGTGCGATAGACAATTCCATTGCTGGTACTGGCAATTAAATTCAAATCGTTTTGAATGCTGGTGCAGCCGAAAGTGCTGGATCCGCTATGCCAGAGTGTGAGATTACGCTGATAACCTACGCCCATAATTGGCGCCCAGCCAATTTCACCGCTGCCGGCACCACTATTGTATTCACTTACGAAACTGCAGTTGGCATCGTAGCTGCTTTGATGTTGCAATCCCAGTGTATGTCCGGCTTCATGCGAAATGGCTTCTGCTACATACTTAAAATTATTTCCCAGCAGATTGCTGAAAACGAAGGCCGGTATTTCGAGTCCCCAGCGAAAAGACCCCGTATAAGCTACGCCTCCCGCATTGCCGTACCAGCTGCTGTAGGTAGTTATGATCATACGCTGACGTCGGTTTGCAGGTGCGGCAAAGTAAACTGCTGAGTCGGTGGTAACATTCATTTGAAATGGTCTGAAATCCTCCGCAACCATTTTAAACATGTTGTTGATCTGATCGCTTGTAAAGGCATAAGGTGTAGCATAAAAAGTCGTTCCGCCATTCCAGTAAGTGGTTTGTACGGTTTGCCCGTCGAAGTCCAGAAAAAGGGTTGGTCCCGCTCCCGGGTTACTATTCAGTACGGGAACCTGTGCAAAGAGCGTAGTAATCTTTACTAGCACTAAAAGTGAAAAAAGTATTATGTGTTTTTTCATATAAAAAGGGTTGAAACACTTTGCTGCGTGGATGATGTTTTACACAGCAAGTATTAGAGTGAGAAATGTGATTAGTCGGCCAGCAAACTCGAGCGTTTTACGCTTTTCCATGTATGTTTTCCATTGTCGTCGGGCTCTAGTAAAAGCGCATCGCTATGGTTCGCATGAAGTATAATGCCTCTGAAAGTAGTTTTCCCGTCGATGGTAATACGACTCAATGTTAACATGAGGTCTTGATCTTCTGTGGCACGCATCACGATGGTTAGCACTGCCGGCGATTCGGCTCTTTTTTCTGTAATCGTTCCCTGAAAAGTGTAGTCTTCTGCGCATTGTACGGTTGCTTGCTCACGCAATCTCAGTACCATAAGTCGATGCAACTGTGCTTGCTCCACACCAAATGGTTTTTCTTTGGGAATCCTTTGAAAGCGTTCTGGTTTTCCGTCATATTTTTCCTTGCCCGACGGGAAGCTGGGCACCTGTGCGGCAGCCCATAAGCTGCATAATAGCAGCGTTGACAGCATGATGGTTTTCATAAAAATTGGATTGTAGGATAAAAAAAAGATCAGATACAAATTACCGATTCAAAAAGGGTTAAAAATCGGCTCAAACCCTCTTTGGCATTATGTTTTGAAAGTTTTTTTAGCGTAGTAAAAGGATACGCTTACCGTGATTCTAACATTGTAAAGAGGAAGGTATCCTACTTTGTTTGTAGGCAGGGGTATCGGCCGGAAAATCAGGCATTTGAATAAGGCACTAAAAATTGGATGTTGAAATATCGACAATATGATTGCGTTGTAAAAGCTTGGTAGCATCGTTTCATAAAACTGCATGCAACAGATCCATTTATCTGTTCCGTGTTACCTTTGCTGTTGTGCGCATTGTAATCAATACTATTGGAGTCGTGCCCCGTGCTGAGCAGTCTGCAGTTGCACTGCTGCGGTATGTGCTGGTTCCATTTGCTACAAACCATCGCGCATATACTTTTTTCGTCCTTACCGAAAAATACATACTGGAAGAAGCAGACTTTGCGTCGAATGTTTCCATTCTGCAACTGAATGCGCCAAAGCAAGCACTGCTTCGAGGAATATGGATGCGTACATGGTTGATCTGGAAGCAACGAAAATGCAAAGCAGATCTGGCAATACAGGCAGCGGGGAATTGCTGGTCCGATAAGTCGGTCCCGCAAATTGTTTTTTTGCAAGACTATCAAAATGGTGATTTGCGCACCACTAAAAGTTGGCAACAGATGATGCGTAATGCCGTAAAGCATGCTTCAGCATATCTGCTTTTTAGCAATACGGTTGCGTTGCATTTGAAAGCATTTTCAGCAGATGCTGCTTCAATAACTTTGATGCCCCCTATGTTGCCGGCTCTTGAACAAGCCGCAACAGAAATCGATCCATCACAAATCAAGGAAACCTACACTAGCGGCGCAGAGTATATGCTTTGCGCAGATGCAGGCGATCTGGATGCGGATGAATTGAAAATGCTTTTGAAGGCGTATGCTCAATTCAAAAAAAGACAGCATACAGGGATGAAACTGGTTTTGCTGGGAGCGCAACCTGAAAACAACGCACTTGCACAAGAAATCGCTTCATATCGTTATCGGGCAGAGCTGGTTTTTATAGATGCTGTAAGTCTATCTATTGAACAAGCGCTCATCACCGCAGCATATGCATTGGTGGATGTAGGATTTTCCGGTCACACCCGTTTTCATTTATTGCAGTCACTCGCTTGCGCCGTGCCGGTAATTGCTCCGCGTATTCCGGTACTGGAGGAACTTGGTGAAGACGCTTTTGTTTTTTACGAAGCACGTAATATGGAAGAGCTAGCCGTGAAGATGATGCTCTTGTACAAAGACGAAGCGTTTCGCAGCCAGCATATCCGGAACACGCAATCGCTGCTACAGCAAACACAGGCACCCTCCTTGTTTTCAGCATTAGATCGCCTCTTTTCAGGCGCTGCCAAGCGGGTTTGATGTACTTTTGTGTTTTCAAATAAGTTTATGCATAACAGTACCATTACCGTAAATGTTTCACTTGATCAGGATCGTGTTCCCACTGCCATCAGCTGGAGGGCTACCGACAGTACCGCACAAATGGATCAGATTGCAAAAGCAATGATGCTTGCCTTTTGGGATGGAGCCGATAAATCCGCATTGCGCATCGACCTCTGGACCAAAGAAATGATGGTAGACGAAATGGCGGATTTCTATTATCAGGTGATGATGACCATGGCCGATACTTTTCAGCGCGCAACTCAGCAACAGGAACTGACCGATGATATGAAGCAGTTTGCGCAGGAGTTTATGAAGAAGTTCAAAGCATTGCAATTCAAACAAAACCAGTAAAACACATACGCATGAGTTTGGAACAACAAATCATGGAGCATCTGAAAGAGGCTATGAAAGCCAAAGATGAAGCTGCTTTGCGCAGTTTGCGCGCAATCAAGGCAGCCATTTTACTTGCAAAAACAGCAGAAGGCGGAGGAGAAGCCCTCAGCGCTGATGATGAAATGAAACTGCTTCAAAAACTGGTGAAGCAACGTAAAGATGCGCTTGAAATATATCAACAGCAGCAACGCGCAGATCTCGCACAAAAAGAGCAGGAGGAAATTACAGTGATTGAAAAGTTTCTCCCAAAGCAACTTTCAGAAGCTGAGTTAACAGAAGCCGTGGCTGCAATCATTGCTGCAGCCGGCGCTACATCACCAGCCGATATGGGAAAAGTAATGGGTATCGCAACGCGCGAACTGGCAGGCAAAGCCGACGGTAAAGCCATCAGTGCCATTGTAAAGCAACTGCTCAGCAAAGCATCATAAAGCATGATTGACATCATTGCTATCATCATCGCTGTGTTTGCCTTTTTCAAGGGCATTCAAAGGGGATTGATTGCAGCACTCTTTTCCGTGGTAGGATTGCTTTTGGCTTTCACTTTGTCGTTTAAGCTTTCAGCAACCGTTGCCAAATGGCTGGGCAATGAAGTGAGTGTACATGAGCGCTGGTTGCCTTTCATTGCCTTTTTGATTGTTTTTATTGGTGTCATTTTACTATTTCGTTTGCTCGGTGCTGCCATTGAAAAAGGATTTGAGCTGGCCATGTTGGGCTGGGCTAATAAGCTGGCGGGTGTTTTAGTTTATCTGCTTGCATACGGACTTGTTTACAGTGCTGTCCTGTTTTTCCTTACTAAAATGGGTTTGTTATCGCAAGCCACTATTGACAGCTCTATGGTATATCCATACTTGCAACCATGGGCCCCTGCCGCGATGGACTTTATGTCGTCGGTATTGCCATTTTTGAAAGATGTGTTTACGCAATTACAGCAGTTTTTTGAAAAAACCACAGAAACCGCATTACCTGCCACTGTAAAAGCATACTGAAATTCAATTTCTCGGCATAATCAACTATTTTAGCAACTATTCGCAAAGCGGATATTATTTACATGCAATACGAAATCAAACAAATAGATAAGTTCAAGTTTATTGAAGAAGGTGAGGGTGAGCCCCTAATACTGCTTCACGGTTTGTTTGGCGCCTTGAGTAATTTTCGTGACCTGATCGACTATTTCAGCAAGCATCATAAAGTAGTGGTACCCATGCTGCCTCTTTTTGAACTTGACTTGCTGCACACAACCGTAGGCGGATTGGCTAAGTTTGTTCATAAATTCATTGAAACACGCGACTATAAAAATATTCACCTGCTAGGTAATTCTTTGGGTGGACATGTTGCGCTGGTGCATACACTCAAGCATCCCGAGCGGCTCAAATCATTGATTTTGACAGGCAGCTCCGGTTTGTTTGAAAACGGCATGGGCGATACTTACCCCAAGCGCGGCGACTATGAATATATCCGCAAAAAAACCGAACTCACTTTTTACAATCCCGCTGTAGCTACCAAAGAATTGGTAGATGAAGTATATGATATTGTGAACCAGCGAATGAAAGTGATTAAAATCATCGCTTTGGCAAAAAGCGCCATCCGAAACAATTTGGGTAATGAATTGAAAGGGATTAAAGTGCCCACTTTGCTCATTTGGGGTAACAACGATACTATTACGCCTCCCTTTGTGGGCGAGGAATTCAACAAACTCATTCCGCAGTCGGAATTACATTTTATTGATCAATGCGGGCATGCCCCCATGATGGAGCAGCCGGAAGATTTCAACCGAATTCTTCATGGCTTTCTTACCAAGTTGGGTAAGCCTGTTGCTATATAACCAAGAAATGCTGGCAATATGATTGCTGCTGAACTGATATCACCTTCTGTGCCTTTCCTTCGCATGCAGGATACCCTGCAGCAGGCGCTGGAATGGATGCAGGAACATCATGTTTCAGCATTACCGCTTTGTAACGAAGATCGTTATGTGGGCATGATACATGAGTCGGATTTATTGGAC
The DNA here is from genome assembly GCA_964505195.1 of uncultured Chitinophagaceae bacterium. Classification (GTDB taxonomy): domain Bacteria; phylum Bacteroidota; class Bacteroidia; order Chitinophagales; family Chitinophagaceae; genus CAZDGV01. The sequence goes on along the minus strand of CAZDGV010000017.1, from coordinate 11,904 downwards.
GCCACAGATGAAACTGCTGCACTTTCTACGCTTGCAGCCGACGCAGAAAAAGTGGCCGTAAAACAACATGCGTTTTTTTTGTCTGCGCTCAACATCATGCAGCAGCGTATGCTTTCCACTCTGGCAGTAACAGGTGAAGACGAAGTTTTCATTGGCATTATTACTATGCGCAGCTTGCTGGAGGCCCTCGCCAAATACAATGCAGCAGCTGAGCCCGGAGGAGTAATCGTATTGCAAATGCGTCCCATTGATTTTACCATTTCAGAAATCGGGCGCATTGTAGAAACAAACGATGCGCGCATATTACACCTCAATACTTGGACAGATGAAACAGGTCATTTGCTGGTGGCGATAAAAGTAAACAAGACAGATATCCTCGACATCCTCGCTTCTTTTGAACGTTATGAGTATCAGGTGCTGCAATATTTTGGCGAAAATCTTTCCGAAGAAGAGCTCAAAAGCAACTTCGATCACTTGATGAATTATCTCAATATTTGAGAAGCATGCCATGCGCCTCTTTTGATTTACCATTTCTCCGTTGCTTCATCGGTTGCTTTTTCTTTTTCATGATGCATGCACAGGAAACTCGTGCACAAGCCATTGCTGAAAAAGTAAGTTCTGCTGTAGTAGAATCTGATTCGCTAAGCAATGAAAAGCGCCGTGCGTTAATCATTGGCCGCATTGTGATTGTAGGTAATCATGTTACACGCGAAGCGATTATACGTCGTGAATTGCCTTTTACCGAAGGAAGCTCCGTGCAAGTAGCAGATATTCCTGCACTGCTGGAGAAGGCAAAAATCAATGTGAGCAATACCCAGCTTTTTTTAGAAGTGACCACCAGTATAATCGCTGCTACTGTTCAAACCATTGATTTGGAAATTGCCGTAAAAGAGCGTTGGTATATTTTGCCGATACCGCAGTTTAAACTGGTGGATCGCAATTTCAATCAGTGGTGGAAAGAGCAGCACCGCAGCATGGAGCGTGTGAACTACGGTGTGAAGCTTTTCTGGAACAACACCACCGGTCGGAGCGACAAGTTGCGTCTTTTTTATTTGAACGGATACAGCCGACAGTTTTTGCTTGAATATGAAATGCCCTTTTTCGATCGCAAGATGGAGAAGGGGTTTGGTTTTTCTGCGGGCTATTTGCAATCGCGCCAAATGCAATATGCAACAGATGCAGATAAGCAGGTGTTTTATCCTGTTTCCAATAATGAAATCGGCCCTTTCGTGCGTTCTACTTTTCGTGCACAGGGTGCATTTACCATTCGTAAAGGCGTACGCCATCGCCATGCTTTTAAGCTGGCTTATGTTGCCGATCAAATTCCCGATACCATTTCCCGACTTATTCAATCGAACACCATCAAGGGCTTTATGCCTTTTTACGGTGCCGATGATCGAAGACAGCGCTATCTCGAAGCCATCTATCAATACCAGTATTTCGCGGTTGATAATATTGCGTATCCGCTGCGCGGCAGCAATGCCAATATTATATTCATGCAACGTGGTTTGGGCAATGTAGGGTTGAATTTATGGCAGTTGAATGCGCAGGCGGGTCGGTTTTTTTTAATGGGAGCTCAAAAGAAAACTTCGCTTGCACTGCAAGGATATGGTATGCTCAAACTGCCTTTCGAGCAGCCTTATATTAATATGAATGCCTTGGGCTATGGCGAATGGTTTTTGCGCGGACTCGAATACTATGTTATTGATGGGGTGATGGCAGCAATGCTTAAAACAACTTTGCGACATGAGCTCTTCGATCTGCGATTGGCAACCATACTAACACGAAGTGAAAAATATAATCGGGTTCCTTTTAAAGTGCTTTTTAAACTGTATGGCGATGTAGGGGCAGTGCATCATCCCTCTGCTGTTACCTCAGTGCTTTCCAACCGATTACTCTACACTGCAGGTGCCGGTATTGACCTCTTAAGCTACTACGATTTTGTTGCCAGGTTTGAATATTCCATCAACCAATTGGGTGAAAAGGGCTTATTTTTACACTTGCAAAAAGCCTTTTGAAGCGTGAAATCAGAGTGGTACCTATTCGGTACTGAAGTGGCTTAGAAGCAAATGCAACATGAAAGTAGCTATTTACAGTCGGGTGTTTGAAGCGGCGCAGCAGTCAGATATTCAGCTGCTGATTGGTGCGCTGGAGCGGAATCATATCACGCCCGTAATATTCGAAGATTTTTATCGTCAAATTCGCGAGGCCATTCATTTTGAACAGGAGCCGTTGCTGTTTCAAAGTTCAGAAGACCTCGATTCTTCCTTTGAATGTTTGATTAGCTTGGGTGGTGATGGTACGCTGCTGGATACGGTAACGCTGGTGCGCGATAAAGCCATTCCGTTGGTAGGCATCAATTTCGGGCGACTGGGATTTTTGGCAGGCATCGGCAGAGAAGAAGTAGAAACGGTGGTAGAAGCCCTTACGCATCATACCTATGTAAAAGATGAAAGGTCGCTTATACATCTCGATAGCGATGCCGGTCTTTTTGGTGCAACACCTTATGCCCTCAACGAATTTGCCATCCACAAGCGCGACACTTCAAGCATGATCAAGATTCATGCGTATTTGAACGGCGCGTTTTTGAATACTTACTGGGCCGACGGGCTCATCGTTGCCACGCCTACCGGCTCTACCGGCTATTCGCTCAGCTGCAACGGCCCCATTGTATTTCCTGATGCAGGAAGTTTTGTAATTACCCCCGTTGCGCCGCATAATTTGAATGTACGCCCCATCGTGGTGCCCGATAACAACGTGATTTCTTTTGAAGTAGAGGGGCGTGCCGACAGTTTTCTCTGTACCCTGGATTCGCGTAAGGAAATTGTAAGCAAGCAGGTGCAGCTGGCTGTAAAAAAAGAACAGTTCAGCATCATTCTGCTGCGACTGAACGGTAGCAATTTTCTCCAAACCCTGCGCAACAAACTTTCGTGGGGACTGGATCGCAGAAACTGATACACACGAAAACGAAGGAATCCGCGTTATATGCTTTGTAACCGAAAGAAAATATCCGCAATGAAATCGCTCAGATACTTTTTGGTAGCAGCCATCATGATGCTGAATGCCCAGCCTATGCATGCTCAGTATGAAGGGTTTAAGCATGAGGGAGAATTTGGTGTGATGTTGGGTGCAGCGCATTATTTTGGTGATTTAAATACCCGTGCGCAGCTCAATCGCCCCAAAGTTGCCGGCGGTATTTTTTTCAGGAAGCAGTTTAATAATTACGTGGCCGCGCGCGTTGCCGCCAATTTTGCCATGCTGGGCTACAGCGATGTGTACAATACAAAAAATGAATACCAACAGCGCCGCAATTTGAGTTTTAATACCAATGTGTGGGAGTTTATGGTGCAGGCTGATGTCAACTTTTTTAAGTTCAATCCCGTAAATCCACTTGAAAGGTTTACTCCTTATCTTACTGTCGGCGTGGGTATGCTCAACTTCGATCCTTATGCGTATTTAAATGGTGTAAAATATTTTCTACGTCCCCTGGGTACGGAAGGTCAGGGTTCAGCATTATATCCTGAGCGTCGTTTCTATTCCACCGCCGCTATGGTCATTCCCCTGGGCATTGGCGTGAAGTATGCTATCAACCCGCAAACCAATATTAGCTTTGAAATCGCACATCGATTTACCAATACCGATTATCTCGATGATGTATCAGGTACTTATGCCGGTGCAGCAGCTTTTCCTTTTGTAAACGGACAGCCAACGCCCGCATTTTTGTTGCAGGATCGCAGTTTCGAAACCGGCATTCCCATTGGCACGGCAGGAGCGCAGCGTGGTTTCAGCGGACAGAAAGATCAATATGTTTTTGCCACACTGGGCATCAGTTTTAATATCAGCTCTTATCGGTGCCCAAGCGCCCGCTGATAGCATGACTTTCATTATTTAGCAAAAATTTTATTGTAAATCAATTAGTTACAAAAGAAGGATAAAAAATTCTGTCTTGTTTCTTTGGTGGTTTGAAGGCTTTGCGCCTACCTTTGCGTCCCGTTTTAAACGGGATTATTTATGTACGGCCACGGGATGGCGTGGCAAAAATTAAACATTATGAGCAAACTGCATTTCACTACCAAACATGCGAACGAAGCTACCGTACAGCGTAACTGGTACGTTGTGGACGGTACCAATCAAACTGTTGGCCGCATGTGTTCCAAGATCGCTGCAATATTGCGCGGTAAGAACAAGGCCTATTACACTCCGCATGTTGACTGTGGCGATTTCATCATCGTCATCAACGCCGAAAAAGTAACCTTCACCGGCAATAAGATGGAGGAAAAGATTTATGATACTTTCAGTGGTTACCCCGGTGGCCGTAAAGAAGAGATTGCCAAAGATCTTCAGCGTCGTCGTCCCGAAGTACTCATTGAGCGTGCAGTAAAGGGAATGCTTCCCAAGAATCGTTTGGGAAGAAAGATGTACAAAAAATTGTTTGTGTATGCGGGAGAAGCACATCCCCATGGAGCGCAGCAACCTAAAGCATTAAAATTCTAAATCTGCCACGGCCTTCCGTTATAGCACGGAGGGAAGATTATCATACCCGCAATTATCAAAATCAAGAAAATGGAAAAACAAAAAAACGCAGTTGGCCGCCGCAAAGAAGCCGTAGTACGCGTGTTTCTGAGCAAAGGCAATGGTAATATTACCATCAACGACAAAAGCTATAAAGAATATTTCGGTCTGGTGTATTTACAAAACCAGGTGGAAGCTCCGTTGAAAGCAGTTGAGGGCATCGACAAGTTCGATGTGAAACTCAATGCAAACGGTGGTGGTATTAAAGGACAGGCAGAAGCAGCCAAGCTCGCCATCGCCCGTGCGCTGGTAGAAGTGAATCCGGAGTTTCGTCCGGCACTGAAGGCAGCAGGTCACCTCAAGCGCGATCCCCGTTCTGTGGAGCGTAAGAAGTTCGGTAAGAAAAAAGCACGCCGCAGCTTCCAGTTCAGCAAGCGTTAATCGCAGCTGTTTGCCTGGTGCAGAACATCAGGAGAGCAGTCATGACCAACATTTAAATTTTGAAACATTCATACAAATCAAACAATGGAAAATAACACTTCATTACAACAGCAATTACTCGAAGCCGGTGTACACTTTGGACACCTGCGTAAGAAGTGGAACCCTAAGATGTTGCCTTACATCTTTGCTGAAAAGAAAGGCATTCACATCATCGACCTCAACAAAACGGTAGAGGGGCTGCAAGAAGCCGGTGCCGCATTCAAGCAACTTGCCCGCAGTGGTAAGAAAATCATGTTTGTTGCCACCAAAAAGCAAGCCAAGGAAATCGTTACCGAGTGTGCGCAGAAGGTAAACATGCCTTATGTTACCGACCGCTGGTTGGGTGGAATGCTCACCAACTTCAACACCGTGCGTAAAAGCGTGAAGAAGATGCAAAGCATTGAGAAAATGTTGGGCGACGGTACGTTTGACAGCCTCACCAAAAAAGAGCGCCTGCAGCTTAGCCGCGATAAGGAAAAGATGGAAAAGGTATTGGGCGGTATCGCTCAGATGAGTCGCCTGCCGGCAGCATTGTTCTTGGTTGACATCGGCCATGAGCATATTGCGCTTGCCGAAGCAAAGCGCCTTGGTGTAACTACTTTCGGATTGGTAGATACCAACTGCGATCCCAATAAAGTAGATTATGCTATTCCGGGCAACGACGATGCTACCAAGTCCATCGCTATCATTACACAATATGTAACCGCAGCAATTGCTGAAGGTCTCGCTGAACGCCAGGCAGAAAAAGCAGAGGAAGGAGAAGAAAGCGAAGAGCGTGCTGACCAGAAACCCAGATTTGATGTAGATGAAGAAGCTGGAGCAGAAAAGGGTGGTCGTGGCAGAGCAAAAGGTACCGCACAGCCAAAGCGCCGTGTCGCCAGCACTACCAAGCGCACCGGCACACGCTAAGCAACTGCGGTTAACAGAATAACAGGTTTAACAAATTAAAAAACGATTTTATGTCAACAGTAACAATCACTGCTGCCGATATTAATAAACTGCGCCAGATGACCGGTGCAGGTATGATGGATTGCCGCAAAGCACTCACCGAAACCAATGGTGATTTTGAAGCAGCCATCGACTGGCTTCGCAAACAGGGCCAGAAAGTTGCAGCCAAGCGCAGCGACCGTGAAGCAAAAGAAGGCGTGGTATTGGCAAAGACCAGTGCCGATCATAAATCTGGTTTTATTGTATGCATTAGCTGCGAAACCGATTTCGTAAGCAAGAATGCCGACTTCGTTGCATTTGCACAAAGCATTGCTGATGCCGCGGTAGCCAACAACGTTAAAAACGTGGATGAATTGAATGCAGTTGAAATCAACGGCGCGAAAGTAGCTGATATGATCAACGACAAGCTCGCTGCGATTGGTGAAAAAATTGGCATTACCCGTTTTGAAAGAATCGATGCTCCTTATGTTGCTTCTTATATTCATGGTGCCAACCGCATGGGCGTGCTGGTAGGCATGAGCAAGGAAGCTGCAGAAGCAGGTAAAGACATCGCCATGCAAATCGCTGCTATGAACCCCGTAGCAGTAGATGCCAATTCGGTTCCTGCTGAAACCGTTGAACGCGAAAGAGCCATCATTCTCGAGCAAATGAAAGCCGATCCCAAAATGGCCGGCAAGCCCGAAGAAATGATCAGCAAAATTGCAGAAGGAAAGCTGGGTGCTTTCTTCAAAGAACAAACATTGCTGGCACAGGCATTCGTAAAAGATGGTGGTAAAACAGTGGGAGATCACCTGAAGAGCGTGGATGCAAATCTGCAGGTGACATCTTTCATCAGAGTTGCCTTGGGATAATCTTTCTTAATACATTGATATCAGCCCCGGAATTTTCTGGGGCTTTTTTGTATCTGCATAAAAATTTAAATGCTGGTAAGAGGCGCTTAGCGAAAAGAGAAAACGAATCTTTTATACCTATTTTTTAAGTGTATCCAGAAGCTCAAGTCTGGTTCCGGGAGCGGGCCTTTAAAAGTAGTACCTCTTTGTAAGTAATAACGCGTAAATGTTCCAGCGCTCATTCCCCATTTTTTGATAAACGTTACATATCCGGGGTTTCCTGCAGTTACTTTTTTAGTACTTACGCGCGCAAAGTGATACACCCTGCTTTTCGAAACACCTTTAAACAAACGTACTCCTTCTTGCCACAGCTTCATCGAAAAATCCGGATCGGAATAAAAACCCGGACTGAATGCTTCACTGTAACCCCCTACTTTATCCCAGTATTCAGCATGTACAAGGTTGGGTGTCCAGGTGCTGCCATTCCAATCGCTCTTTTCGAAATCTTGAAAATGTTTCATGCACAGTGGTTCATTAAAAGTTTCGCTGGTACGACCAAAATCACCGGCGATGGCACAGTTACTTTGTGGTACCGGTTCGATGGCAGTAGCTGAGAGAAAGAATGCATTATGCCCAATTTGAACTACTTCCTCCCAAAGAAACCGATCCCATTCGGGGCATGCCACCATATCGTCATTCATATAAAGCAGATAAGGACTTTGCGCCATTTTTCGTAATGCATTGAGCGCATGGCAAACACCTATGTTTTGTTCCGAAAAAGAGATCGTTATATCGGACTGTTGTTTTAGCCAATCCATGGTTCCGTCCTTACCCTCATTTGCATGAACAAGTATTTCATGTGCATATGAGGAATAATTTCGGATACTTTGAATGCAAAGTTTTAAGTAAGAAAGGTTATTCCAGGAAGGAATCAGAATCGCGAAACGCGGATTATTGGTACGATACTGTGCTTGCAATGTATTAATTGATTGTAAATCAGCTTTTTATAATTAGTTTTTCATCGTTTTCCCTTCATTTTGCGGTTTTGCCCACGCCGCTTATCATTCGTACACACGCATTCCTCCTTATTTGCAAAAAAATAACATCCCTTCTAGTTTGATTACCTTGAAAATGACATTACATTTATGCCGCAAAAGCAAATGCTACAGAACAAATAAACATCTTTCTGTAACATTTTCCCAACAAATGCATCTAACAAGTAAATTATAATTACATATATGAAAACAATGCGCATTTTTTCAATGATTTTATTTGTTTGTTTCTCGGCTACCTCGCTTTTTGCACAAACGGCCGATGAAATTGTTTCAAAGCATATCGCAGCACTGGGTGGTGCTGAAAACTGGAGAAAAATCAATTCTGTTATTCAGGTAGGAAGTATGTCGGTACAGGGTGCGGACATAGAAGTTACTATGACTGGGGTACATAAAGTGGGTACTCGTCAGGATATATCGTTGATGGGCATGACCGGCTACCAAATCGTAACCCCCACCGAGGGTTGGTCATTTATGCCTTTTCAAGGACAGGCAACTCCTGAAGCGATTACAGCGGATGATTTAAAAGATAGCCAGGATGGTCTCGACTTACATGGTCCCTTGCTCGACTATGCACAAAAAGGAAATACAGTTGAGTTTCTTGGTAAGGATGATGTGGATGGTACCGAAGCATTCAAATTGAAAGTAACCCTCAAGGGCGGTAAAGTGCAAACACATTACCTCGATACCAAAACCTATTTCATCATCAAATCAGTTGAAACAAGAAATGCCAATGGTCAGGAAATGGAACTTGCAACTACATACAGCAATTATACCAAATTACTGGAAGGTGTATGGATGCCGATGAGTGTATCTGTTCCTCTTGGCCCCGGTTTCACTGCTGAAATGACCATCAGCAAAATCGAAATCAACAAGCCGG
>CAZDGV010000017.1:0-3102 GCA_964505195.1 uncultured Chitinophagaceae bacterium | reverse complement strand
GGCCCCGGTTTCACTGCTGAAATGACCATCAGCAAAATCGAAATCAACAAGCCGGTTGATCCCTCCGTCTTCAAGCCGGCAAAATAATTACCCGAAACATTTTACCCCGGCATTGTCCGGGGTTTTTTTCTTTATAAAAGTGAAACATATGCGTACTGGATTTTTATTCGCCTGCTTGCTGTTTGCAAAAGCAGGATTTGCACAACAAGAAATCAATGCTTCTACTTTTGGTATGATGGAAGCCCGCCAAATGGGGCCCGGAACCATGAGCGGCCGTATTACCGATATCGTGGGTGTAAACCAGGACAATGGTAAAACATTGTATATCGGCACTGCCGGGGGCGGCATTTGGAAAACCACCAATGCAGGCTTTTCATTTAAATCTGTTTTCGACAAGCATACACAAAGTATCGGAGCGTTAGCAGTGGATCAGCAAAATCCGAAAGTGATTTATGCGGGTACGGGCGAAAGCAATATGCGTAACTCGGTTTCCATCGGCGATGGCATGTATAAAAGCACCGATGGCGGCGACAACTGGACGCGCATTGGGCTCGATAGCACAGAACATATTTCTAGAATCATCATCGATCCTACCAATTCAAACACCATTTATGTTGCCGCACCCGGTCCGCTTTGGAGCGACGGTACCCACCGCGGTCTTTATAAAAGCACCGATGCCGGTAAAACCTGGCAGAAAATTTTATATATCAATGCAAAAACCGGTGTAGCAGATGTAGAGATCGATCCATCACAACCCAATACCCTTTACGCTACTACCTGGGAATTCAGACGTACTCCCTATTCGTTTAATAGCGGCGGAGCGGGAAGTGGTATTTACAAAAGCACCGATGGCGGTGCCACCTGGAAAGAGCTCAGCAATGGTTTGCCCAAAAAACCTTTTGGTCGCGTTGCACTCGCGCTGGCACCTTCTGCACCCCAGAATTTATGGGCCATTGTTGAGAGTGAAAACACGGGGCTTTATATTTCTTCCGATGGTGGTGCCACCTGGAAAGAGCTGAGTGCAACTTCCAATATCCGTTCAAGACCTTTTTATTTCTCTACTCTTGAAATTGATCCTAAAGATCCGAAGCGGGTATATCGTCCTGCCTTCAGTTTTGCTTATTCCAGCGATGGTGGCTATTCTTTTGCCGATGCCAGCGAAGCAGGCGGCTGGATACACAGCGATCACCATGCTTTATGGATTAATCCTACAAATACCAATATCCTTTACCTCGGTACCGACGGTGGTGTGTATTATAGTCTTGACCGCGGTGCTAACTGGAAGTTCTGTAACAATCTACCCGTAGGCCAGTTTTATCATGTGGCTGTAGATCGTCAAAAGCCCTATCGCATTTTCGGCGGACTGCAAGACAATGGCAGCTGGTATGCACCTAGTGCTGCAACCGGCGGTGTAAGCAATGGCGACTGGCGTGCAGTGTATGGCGGCGATGGATTTTGGACGCAACCCGATCCCCTTGATGCAGACATCGCTTATGCTGAATCGCAGGGAGGAAACATTGGGCGCATTCGTTTGTCGACCGGCGTAACCATCAATATTCAACCACAGCAGGCACCCGGTGAAGACAAGCTGCGTTTTAACTGGAACACACCCATTGTTACCGGTGTAGCCAATCCAAAAAATCTTTACACAGGCGCACAGTATTTATATAAGAGCACCGATCGCGGAACCAACTGGGTGCGTATTTCACCTGATCTTACCACCAATGATCCGCGCAAGCAGGAGCAGGAAAAAAGCGGAGGACTTAGTGCCGATGTTACCAGTGCAGAAAACCATTGTACCATTTTTACCGTTGCAGAATCACCACTCGATGAGCAATTAATTTGGGTGGGTACCGACGATGGTAACTTGCAACGCAGTACCGATGGCGGCAAAACATGGAAAAATCTTGCAGCGCAATATGCAGCCGCAGGTATTCCCGCCGGCACCTGGGTAAGCAGTATTCTACCTAGTCGCTATGATAAAAAGCGCGTATATGCCACATTCGATAACCACATGTATGGCGATCATCGCACCTATGTAGCGGTGAGCAACGATATGGGGGAAACCTGGAAGCGTTTTTCCAGCAATGAGTTTACGGGCTTTGCACATAAAATTCAGGAAGATGCCGTAAATGGAAATCTGTTATTCCTCGGTACGGAAATGGGCTTGTTTGCTTCGGTGAACGGTGGTGCGGAGTGGTTTCGTATGAAAAATAATATTCCCTGGTATGCGCCCGTGCGGGATATTCAAATACAGGAAGACAATCATGCTTTAGTGTTGGGAACACATGGCAGGGGGGTAATTGTAATTGATGATATACGCCCCATGCGCACCATCACTCCTGAAATTGCAAAGCAACCCGTGGTGATGTTGAACAAAGAACCCATCATGCTTACGATGGGTAAGTACGGCGGACAGTTTCCCGGCAGTGCAGGAGAGTGGAATGCAGGTAATCCGCCCGTGATCAGCTTTTTGGGGTACTATTTGTCGGAGCGCGCCCGTACCATACAAATGGAAGTGTACGACAGTACAGGAGCATTGGTGCAAAAGCTCACCCCTTCCAACAGAAAGGGATACAATAAAGTATTGTGGAACCAGCGCATGATGCCACCACGTGTTGCAAAGGGCGGCACACAAATCGAACAGGCTGCATTTTTTGCGCCGCAGGTATTGCCTGGAACATATACACTGAAGCTAACGGTAAACGGTACTAACTATACTGAACCGATTACACTGATGCATGATGCCTCCAATCTTTCCTTTACACTTGCCGACCGTCAACTGCAATATCAAACCGTAATGCAGCTCTATCGTATGAATGAGCGCCTTGCAACCTTGGTTGATTCCGTAGTGGCTGTGCAGACAAAGGTGAAGCAGCTGATGGATGCCACGGAAAACAAAAAACAGAAGGCAGCTGCATCTGCTTATTGGGATAAGCTCGAAGCGTTCAGATTAACCCTGGTGCCACCTGTTATGAAAGGTACCGGTGAGTTTGTACGTTTGCGTTCAGAAATTTCTCAGATTTATGCAGCGGTAGCCGGACAAGAAACTGCGCCGGGAAATTTACAGCTGCAGCGCTTTCAGTTGCTTTCCGCAAAACT
>CAZDGV010000016.1:0-35581 GCA_964505195.1 uncultured Chitinophagaceae bacterium | reverse complement strand
CCGACTGGATTGCACTTTCAAAACCTGCAGGACTTTTATCGATCCCCGATAGGGAGCAATCGGAGCCCTCGCTTAAAGATCAGTTGCAAGAAAAGTATGGCAAAGTATTCATTGTGCATCGGCTTGATAAAAACACAAGCGGACTCATTCTTTTCGCGAAAAACGAAACAGCACATAAACATCTTTCGCAGCAATTTGAATTGCGTAAAGTTTACAAAGCATACATGGGCCTCATCCACGGAAAGCCGGCAGCAATAGAAGGCACCATCGATGAGCCCATCATGGAACATCCTGTTAAAAGGGGGGAAATGATTACCCATCGAAAGGGGAAACCCTCACAAACCAGTTATGAAGTTATTCAGCAGCTGGGCATGTATTGTTTGGTAAAATGCATCATTCACACCGGTCGCACACACCAAATTCGGGTACATATGAAGCATCTGGGCCACCCCATTGTATGCGATGAACTCTATGGCAGCGCTGACCCATTACTGCTTTCAGCGCTGAAGAGAAAAAAATTCAAGCAATCAAAAGATGAGGAAACAGAAAAGCCATTGCTAAACCGGCTGGCGTTACATGCCTGGCAACTTTCATTTACTGACCTGAACGGAGAAAAAATAATATTGGAAGCACCCCTCACCAAGGATTTACGTGCAGCCATCCGTCAGCTGGAAAAATGGACCGGCTAATCAATCTTCTTTTTTATTTCCCGCTGAGCGTGCTTTGCGTAAGGAAAAATTACCATACCGTTCCTTCAGTTCATCGATGGCTTTATAGAGATGATTTTTCTTTTGCACATCCTGAAATAAATGCGTTTGGGTTGCACCATCAACCAGGTCGGTAAGTCGAACACCCAATAGCCGAACAGGCTGCCCTTTTTTGTACAGCTGATGAAACAACTGCTTCGCCTGCGCAATCAATTCATCGTCGTAACAGGTGTATGGCAAACTGCACTGATGCGTGCGGGTTTCGAAATCGGGATAACGAAGTTTGACGGCAATACAACCGGCCATCTTATTTTCTTGTCGCAACTCATGCGCAATTTTTTCCGTAAGCGAAACGATGGTTGCCTCTAGGAATGCCGCTTCGGTTTGATTCGTTTCGAAGGTCGTTTCACTTGAAATGGATTTGGCTTCATGATGCTGCTGCACTTCACCATCATGAATCCCCTGTGCACGGAGCCACAAATCTTTTCCGTGCTTTCCAAAATGTTGCTCAAGCATTGCCGGACTGGCAGCGGCCAGCTCACCGATGGTTTCAATACCAATATCCAATAAGGCGCGATACATCTGTGCTCCCACGCCAGGAATTTTATTTACACGCAGCGGCGCTAAAAAAGTTTGCTCTTCACCAAAGGGGACCACTAAATAGTGATTGGGTTTTGCCAAATCAGTTGCAATTTTCGCCACCAGCTTGTTGGCAGCAATGGCAAATGAAATGGGCAGCGTTGTTTGATCAATGATTTCCTGTCGCAATGCAATGGTCCAAGCAATAGGATCAAAGAATCGATCCATTCCGGTGAGGTCGAGATAAAACTCATCGATGCTCGCTTTTTCAAAATGGGGAGCTTTGGCTGCAATGATGTCCGTTACCCATCTCGAATAGCGGGAATATTCACCACGCGTTCCCTGCAACACAATGGCTTCCGGACAAAGCTTTACTGCCTGCTGCATGGGCATACCGCTGTGTACACCAAATTTGCGTGTTTCATAACTGCAGGTACTTACCACGCCCCTTTCACGACTGCCACCAACAATCACCGGCTTGCCGATGAGTGAAGGATCGTTGATTCGCTCAACCGACACAAAAAAAGTATCGAGATCGAAATGGGCTATGATGCGTTGGATTGACAAACTAAAAAGATTTGTTTAAACCTTGTGGCAGTAAAAGAAAGCGATTGATGTAGCGGCAAACTTCAAACTATATTACTGCAAGTAAATATCCAGTAAGCCATCGGGTAGCAACACTTTTACCTGCTTTTTAGTATGACTGATGCTTTGAATGGTTTCTTCGTGGAGTGGAATCAACACTTCGCGTCCTTTAATTTCAAGTCGGCAAAGCAACTGCATCGGTTGTTCAATCACTTCGAGAATTTCACCCAAATCATCTTTGCCATGTAGCATACGATAGCCTAATATAGAGATCACCGATTTTTTTGCAGTGAACTGCTGAAAATCTGCAGCCGTCAACCAAACCGGTTTTTGTAGAAGTCGCATAGCAGCTTCTTTGGTATCCACACCCTCCAGCTTTACATATAATTCCGTTTCAGATTTAATACGGGCAGCTTCCAAAAAATAGGGGAGAAATTCCTCCTTCCTTGTTTCGATAAAAATGGCCTGTAATCCTTTCAAACTGGTTTTTTTACCCAGCTCATGGTGCAGTACCAATTCGCCCTTTAAGCCAAAACTAGCTGCCAACTTCCCGATTTGAAAATACTGCGTCATCGCTGCAAAATAGCGGTTTTTTTCGCTGTAAGGCATCAGCAAGCCCAATATGAAAAGGAAAATAGCTTATCCGATGCTCAAAACAAATGATAAAAAAAGCCTCGCTATGAACGAGGCTTGAAAAGTAATTTAAAGGAAACTTATTCTGCTGCAGGTGCAGGTGCTTCTTCACTCTCTTGTGGAGGAGCGGGTTCAGCAACAGGTGCAGCGGCGGCAGCAGCCGGACGAGCCGGTCTGGTGTTGCGGCGGGTAAAGCGAGCGCGACGGGCTTCATCTGCCTTCTTACGCTGTTCTGCTTCATACGCTTCATGCCAAACCTGAAATTTCTGCATGGCAGTGGCTTGATCGAAAAGACCAAGAGAAACACCGCGCAGCAAATGCTTCAGATACAATACGCCTTTCTGAGAAAGGATCTTACGCACGGTATCCGTGGGTTGCGCTCCTTTGTGCAGCCACTCGAGCGATTTCTGACGATCGATCTGAATAGTCGCAGGCTCAGTTAAAGGGTTGTAGGTTCCAATTTTCTGGATAAACTTGCCATCACGGGGCGACCTTGCGTCGGCAACTACGATAAAGTAGAAGGGTCTCTTTTTAGAGCCGTGTCTCTGTAAACGGATTTTTACTGGCATCGTAAATTGAAATTTAAATGCGTTAAAAAATAAATAAGGACTGCAAAGGTAAAGGCTGAGGGCTAAAAATCCAATATTTTCTGTTAAATCAGCGCCGGAAAGGCCCCGGCATCATTTTTCCGGGCATACCCATGGGCATTTTGCTCATATTGCCCATCATCTGCTTCATCTGCTCAAACTGCTTCATAAATGCATTCACATCGCTGATGTCTTTTCCGCAACCTTGCGCTATGCGTTTTCTGCGGCTCTGATCGATCGCATCAGGGTTTTGGCGTTCGTAGGGCGTCATGGATTGAATGATGGCTTCTACCCCCTTAAAAGCATCATCAGATATATCCACATCTTTCAGGGCCTTGCCCACGCCGGGAATCATGGCCATGAGATCTTTCAGGTTGCCCATCTTTTTTATCTGTGCCAGCTGCTGACGAAAATCTTCAAAGTCGAACTGATTTTTGCGGATTTTCTTTTCCAGCTTTTTAGCCTGCTCTTCATCAAACTGGGCTTGTGCTTTTTCTACTAGCGTAGTAATATCGCCCATACCCAAAATACGCTGCGCCATCCTTTCGGGATAGAACACATCGAGGGTTTCCATCTTTTCGCCGCTACTGACAAATTTAATGGGCTTGTTAACGGTGTATTGAATAGAAAGCGCCGCACCACCACGGGTGTCGCCATCCAACTTGGTAAGTACTACGCCCGAAAAATCAAGACGGTCGTTGAAGGCTTTGGCGGTGTTCACTGCATCCTGTCCAGTCATGCTGTCCACCACAAAAAGAATTTCCTGCGGCTGCACCGCAGCTTTGATGGCTGCCACTTCCTGCATCATCGCTTCATCTACTGCCAGTCGCCCGGCCGTATCAATGATTACTACATTCTTGTTGCGGGTACGTGCTTCCTGAATGGCTTTTTTAGCGATGGCTACCGCATCTTTATTTTCAGGATCGCTGTACACCTCCACTCCTATTTGCGTGCCCAGCACCGTAAGCTGATCGATGGCTGCAGGGCGATATACATCGGCAGCAACAAGCAAGGGCGATTTGCCTTTGCGTGTTTTCAGGTAGTTGGCAAGCTTTCCGCTGAAAGTGGTTTTACCACTACCCTGCAAACCGGCAACCAGAATAATAGTAGGCGATGATTTTAAGTCGAGTTCCGTTTCAGCGCCACCCATGAGTGCAGCGAGCTCATCTTTTACAATCTTCACCATGAGCTGTCCCGGACTGATGGCAGTGAGCACTTTTTCGCCCATGGCCTTTTCACGCACTTTGTCGGTAAACTCTTTAGCAATCTTATAGTTCACATCCGCATCCACCAGGGCACGGCGGATTTCTTTCACAGTGCTGGCAACATTCAGTTCCGTAATTCTGCCTTCACCTTTAATGTTCTTTAAAGCACTTTCTAACCTTTCACTTAAACTCTGAAACATATATCACTACTTTGGGGCCTGCGAAGGTACGAAAAGGCAAGGATGCAGGGCTTTAAAAGGATGCTAAAAGCAATGTATCCGGTGAAAGGCAGGCATGTTTTAGCATGCTTTATAAGCAAGGTAGTGGGTGCTTGGATGATGGCGTATATCTTTGCTGCCATGTTTAAGGATAAAAAAGTGGTGGTGGTGCTGCCTGCGTATAATGCAGCCAAAACCCTGGAAAGTACGTATCGCGAAATTCCTTTTGATATAGTAGATGATGTGGTGCTGGTAGACGATGCAAGCAGCGATGATACAGTAGGAAAAGCTACCGCGCTGGGCATCCATCATATTGTGCGGCACGAACAAAATAAAGGATATGGGGGCAACCAGAAAAGCTGTTACCGCAAAGCATTAGAGCTGGGGGGCGATATTGTTATTATGCTGCACCCCGACTACCAATACACACCGCAGCTTATTCATGCCATGACAAGCATTATCGGCAATGGTGTTTACCCAGTGGTATTCGGCAGTCGCATTTTGGGCAATGGCGCTTTGCGCGGGGGGATGCCGTTGTATAAGTATGTTGCCAACCGCTTTCTCACGCTACTGCAAAATGTTTTACTGCAACAAAAGCTGAGCGAATACCATACCGGTTACAGGGCTTTCAGTAAGGAAGTGCTTGAAAGCGTAACCTTAGATGCCTGTAGCGATGATTTTATTTTCGACAATGAAATGGTGTCGCAGATTTTTTATAAAGGATTTGAAATTGGAGAAGTGACCTGTCCTACCAAATATTTCGAAGAAGCCAGCAGCATCAACTTCAGCAGAAGCGTGCAATATGGCTTGGGCTGTATTCGGGTATCGCTCATGTACCGCCTTTGTAAATGGGGCTTGCTACGCAGCAAGCTTTACGAAAGCTGATTATTGTTTGCGCTGATAAAACACAAAACCATTTTCTTCGAACAACACCTGTAGTCGTTCGCCGTGCTCAGCAAGAATGGATTCCTTAGCAGTGATCTTGCTCACAAAATAAGTGGGCTTATCTACGGGACCCGTCAGCAACCATTGTTCATCTTTTGCTTCTTTCCGCTGACCGGGCTGTATGCGGGTGTAGAAATATTGAGCATAGCTTTTGTAGCCAAGCGTTTTAACATACACGTCTTTGCCCCGAAGCGAAGTAAAAAATTTAATTACAGCGTGCTGTGAATATTTTTCGATGCGCGGAGCAAATAGAGTGAGCAGCGTTTGCATTGCAACAATACACGCAAACAACAATACCACGAATGCCGACTTTTCCTTTCTGCGAACAAATAGCAAAAAACTGATTACTACTGCAATCAAAAACAAAATACCGGGAATCATGTGCAGATAACTCCAATCTACTTTTGCATCAAGATTACGAAGCGCAAATGCATCTTGCTGCAATAGGGTGCGCAACCATTCAGGGTGCATGCCCAACCAGGGAAGGGCAATAAATAAACTCGACCAAAGGATGCCTCCCAGCAAGAGTGCAATCATTTGCCAGCGACGCATACTTATGCGCTGCATTGAAAGATCATCTACTGCTAACGCCGCGAGATATACCAGCGGAAAATAGGCAAAGGAAGAATAGTGAACGATTTTAGTTTTAACCAGTGTAAATACAATTAATATGACCAGCAAAGAAGCAATCATCAGTTTCCGAAAAACTTCCTGTGTGTCAGTTTGCGGCTTTCGAACACGTGTAAAAAGAAGTAGAGAAGCAGGAAAGCAACCTAGCAGCAGTACCACAAAATGATACAATAAAAATCCGCCATGACCAGCATCTTTGGTTTGTGCAAGCCGAATTTGATACTTCACAAAAGCATCAACAAACCACCAGCCATGCTGTGCAATTTCAAGTCCGAACCAAAGCAGTGCTACTGCAAAAACCCCCATGAGCCAACCAACATAAAACCGGAAGTTTGTCCATCCCTTTCCAAGATTTAGCAATAAAAACAAGAGGTAGCTGAGCACCACTACCAGCATGGCAACAGGTCCTTTGGTTAAAATGCCCAGTCCGGCAAACAGCGAAGAAAAGAGCACCATTTGCCAGCGTTGCTTTGCTGCTGTTTCTGTACTGAGAAAAGCTGCCAAAAAATATAAACTCAGAAAAATAAACAGGTTAAACCAGGGATCGATGATGCCGCTTTTGAAATAGAGATGCGGTAAAAAGGTAGCAGCATATAAAAACACCAACCAGGCTGCCATGTGCTGATTGTGCAACTTCTTTCCGATTGCAAATAAAACCAATAGAGTTACAATACCACAGATGGCATTGGGCAAGCGCGCTGCAGTTTCATTTTCTCCGAGTAGGAGCATGGCGGCCGACTGCATCCAGAAAAACAAAGGAGGTTTTTCCCAAAAGGGCTCAAAATTAATTTGCACCTGCATGTAATTACCAGTAGCAATCATTTCACGCGCACTCTCTGCAAAATTGATTTCGTCCCAGTCGAACAGCGGAGCTTTTCCAAGCGAATGAAAAAACAAGAGTGCGCCAAGAAGTGCAATAAAAAGATAAGGTAAGATGCGCTTCATGGCTGCGAAGGTAAAGCACAAAATTTACTCGCTTGATGCAGTGCATGAATCTAACATGCATAAAAAAGCCGGAATCATGATTCCGGCTTCAACATGTTTTCTGGCGGATTAACCCAGGTAACCTTTCAAGTGTTTGCAACGGCTGTTGGTTTTCAATTTGCTGATGGCCTTGTCTTTTATCTGGCGCACACGCTCTCGGGTAAGTTTAAATTTTTCTCCGATGTCTTCTAAACTCATGGGATGATCCACACCTATGCCAAAGAAATAACGAATCACATCCTGCTGTCTTTCTGTAAGCGTATTCAGTGTGCGGTCTATTTCGGTTTTAAGTGATTCATTGTGCTCTAGTTCAACATCGGTTGAATCGGCATTGGGATTTTGAAGCACATCAATGAGTGTATGTTCCTCTCCGTCGGCCAATGGCGAATCCATGCTTACGTGACGGTTAGAAATGCCGAGTGTTGCAGCAATCTCTTCCATGCCAATATCGAGCAGATCTGCCAACTCTTCGGTAGAGGGTTCGCGCTCATACTCTTGCTCGAGCTGTGAAAATGCCTTGTTGATGCGATTGGTGAGCCCAACTTTATTCAACGGCAAACGAACAATGCGCGACTGCTCTGCAAGTGCCTGCAGAATACTTTGGCGAATCCACCAAACGGCATAGGAAATGAATTTAAAACCACGGGTTTCATCAAAGCGTTGGGCAGCTTTGATCAGTCCCACATTTCCTTCATTGATCAGGTCGGGCAGGGAAAGCCCTTGGTTTTGATACTGCTTGGCCACCGATACTACAAATCGGAGATTGGCCCTGGTGAGTCGGTCGAGCGCACGCTGATCGCCCTGGCGGATGCGCCTTGCCAGCAAGGCTTCATCTTCGGGTGAAATCAATTCCACTTTTCCGATTTCCTGTAAATACTTTTCAAGACTTTGCGACTCACGGTTGGTGATCGACTTGGTGATTTTTAGCTGACGCATGCTCATAAGCTAAGGTTTAGAGGTTGTGTTAATTCAAATAGGTTTCGCTGATGCTGTAGAAGAAATACTTTCCACAACAGCAGGACAAAAATTAATAAAATAAATATAATTACAAAATTAAATTTAGTCTTATTACTAGTTTTATTTATTTATATTACTTACTATGTTTAATGCTAAACACTTATGTTTTAAACAAAAAAACTTATCAAAAAATTCCATATCGTGCATATATTTTATATACTTGCACCTGCAGCGGTTAAAGCGCAAAAACGCATGAGCAAAAAAGTATTGTACACCCTGGAATTTCCTGTGAAGTGTTCGCCAGCTATTCTTTATGAATTCCTATCAACCCCTTCGGGTTTACAGGAGTGGTTTGCTGATAAAGTAGATGAGCGCGACGGCATTTTCAGCTTCAGCTGGAACGGAACTGAAGAAAAAGCGGAACTGTTAGAAAGCGAGCAGGATAAATTTGTGCGTTACCGCTGGCTGCACGCAGGCAAAGACGAATACTTTGAACTGCGCATTGAAAAAACAGAAATCTCCAACCAAACCATTTTGGTCGTATCAGACTTTGCTGATAAAAAAGAAATTGCTGATCAAAGCCGCCTTTGGGAATACCAGATCAAAGATTTGTTTCACCGCATCGGTAACTAAGCTGATAATATCTGCAGCAAAAGCTTGAAACGATCAAGCAAAAATACATCGGCATCATCCCATGCCTTGATAGGAGTATTAAAACCAATTTTTAAAAAGCCTACTTCTGCTGCACGCTTCAGTAAAGCATTGCTCAAGGGCAACATATTGTCGCTTCGAAAATGATGCTGCCAGGCATCTGCCCCGCAGGAAATAAAAGCATCATTCAACAACCCTGCTTCAAAAGCATTTTTAATATGGGGCAGATACGCATGTATGTATGATCCGCTCAATTGCAGAGTGATGCTGAAAAAATGTCCCCACCAAAAAAAGGTGCGCATGGCAAAAACAGCTTCAACAGAAAATTTACGCGGATAGTCGAGCATTACCCAGGGCAAGCCCTCGTACTTTTCACCACGCGCAATTTTGGGCGAGATTGCAGTAACGGCCTCAGGAAGAATAGGCTGCGCCAAGATTTCCAGATACGCAGATGCAAGTGCACCAAAGCGTTCATACACCTTCTCAATAATATCATTCTTTGCCAGCAGCCACTTAGGATCGGAAACTAAGTCGAACTCAAAAGACGAAAGGCTTACTTTTGTTTTTCCTTGCATAGCATACCATTATGCCGTTTATTAAAAAGCTAGACAAACTTATACTAAAAGCATTTATCGGGCCTTTTGCGGTTACCTTCCTGGTTACCCTCTTTATTTTACTGCTGCAGTTTTTCTGGCTATACCTTGACGATTTTGTGGGCAAGGGTATTGATACACTCACACTCTTGGAATTTGTTTCGTATTTACTCGCCACGTTGGTGCCGCTGGCTTTGCCTTTGGGCATGTTGCTCTCGTCCATCATGACCTTTGGCAACCTCGGTGAAAGCTTCGAGTTGGTTGCCATTAAATCGGCAGGCATTCCGCTGTTGCGCTTTATGCGGCCCGTATTTTTAACGGCAGCACTCTTATCTTTCATTGCATTTCTTTTTGCCAACTATGTTATTCCCGTTGCTGAACTGAAAATGCGCACCCTGCTGTATGATATCCGCGTAAGCAAACCGGCATTCGACATCAAGGAAGGTGTGTTTTACGATAAGCTGGAAGGATACACGATTAAAATCGGTAAGAAAATAAACGATTCTACGATACGCGACGTAGTAGTGTACGAAACCAATTATGGACTACAAGACAATATGATCATTGCGGAAGAGGGTGAAATGCGGATTTCACCCGACAAGCAATTTCTCTACTTTAATTTGCGCAATGGTTGGCGCTATCAGGAAAAAGGAGAGAATTATACCGCCAATACGGAATTCATTCGCCTGGGTTTCAAGGAATACAAAAAGGTATTTGACCTCAGTTCTTTCAAACTTTCCAAAACTGCCGACTCAACATTCAAAGCATATTATAAAATGCTGAGCTTGAAACAGCTGACTAAAGTGATTGACTCGTTACAACAAAAAAATAAAACACTCGTACGACGCACCAAAAAAGACGTATCGTCTCAAATGCCCTTTGCTACTATACCCGATAGCATTTGGAAAAAAGCAAAATTTCGTTCAAATGCTCCAATCGATAGTTTAATTCACGACAGCCTGCGAATGTATGTAGCAAATCATGTTTCAGCGAAGCTATCTGGATTGCGCAGTCAGCTGGAATATCTCGCACTGGAGTATCAGGAGCAACAAAAAACAATTCGCCTGCACAAGCTAGAAAGACATCGCAAGTTTTCTTTATCGCTTGCCTGCGTTGTGCTATTTTTAATTGGAGCACCTTTGGGTTCCATCATAAGAAAAGGAGGCATTGGACTGCCGCTGGTAATTTCAGTGGTCTTCTTTATCTTCTACCATATCGTAAATAAAATTGGAGAACAGTTCATTACACAAGATGTGATGCAACCTTTTACCGGCATGTGGCTGAGCACCATGCTGCTGATTCCTGTGGGGCTTTGGCTAACCTGGAAAGCCATGCAGGATGCACAAATTTTAAACCGTGATTTTTATAACAAATTGTTGCGACTGCGAAAAATAGAAAAACTGAACAGCAAGCGTTAGCACAATAAAGCGTAACTTAACGATCAAGAAAATATCATGGCAAAGTCTTTTTCCCGCAGAAACTTTTTACAAGAAACTGCAAAGGGTTGCGTCGCAGTTGGTTTATCGAATGGCATTACAGCAAGTTTTGCAGGTTCAATAAAAGATGGCCTAGGCGAAGCATGCTTACAAACCGGTTTCACACAAACTCCGCTTGCATATGCCTATAAAGATTTGGCGCCCTATATCGATGCGCTTACTATGGAAATACATTACACTAAACATGCAGCGACTTATGCAAAGAATCTGAATGATGCAGCGGATGCCGAACGGGTAAATAAAAATGCGCCGCTCGAAAACCTGATGCAGCAGATTTCGAAGTATTCAGAAAAAATGCGCAACAATGGCGGCGGACATTACAATCATGAGCTGTTTTGGAAGCTTATGCAACCCGGACCAGCACAAATGACGGAAACTTTGCTTTTAAAAGCCATTACAACACAGTTTGGCTCAACAGAAGCGTTCAAAAAAGAATTTGTGCAAACAGCACTCAATCGCTTCGGAAGCGGCTGGGCATGGCTGGTGGTGGATGCCGATAAAAAATTGCGCATTGGATCTACGCCCAATCAAGACAATCCACTGATGGATGTATCACCCTTTAAGGGAAAACCTGTTTTGGCATTAGATGTATGGGAACATGCCTACTATCTCAATTATCAAAATCGTCGCGCTGAATATGCAGCCAGTTGGTGGCAGGTAGTGAACTGGAATAATGCCAATACACTTTATCAGGATGCACTGCGCTAGAGTATTTAGTTAAGTGTTTCATACTTACACACCTCCATGCTCCTTTGTGATAACGTTTGTATTTCGCCGGCAACGGCTTAAATAGGTACAGCCTCCGACGGAAACATCTTCATATAGCAAGCGAAGTAGCACCGGCGGAGGCTGTGAAATAATAAGTTGAAATTAATACAGTTCTCAAATAGTTTCCCCTTTTCTAGCTATTGAAGTTGGTAAGTTGACAAAACATTAACAGCTGTACAATACCGAGCATACGAAACTGAAACATTATAAAATATTAGGTATGGGCTGTTACCCGCGGTAAGCAGAAACCGAGTAATTTCGCTGCACTAAAACTGATCCCATGCAAACCTGGAATGCATACCAAACACAACATAGTGAAAGATTTCTAAATGAATTACTCGAGCTATTGCGCATCCCCTCCGTGAGCGCAAAAAGCGAGCACAAACACGATATGATTGCCTGTGCGGAAGCAGTAAAGGCAAGACTACTAGAAGCAGGTGTTGATAAAGCTGAAATTCATCCTACAGCAGGTCACCCGATTGTGTATGCAGAAAAAATCAGCAATCCGTCCTGGCCTACTGTATTAGTTTATGGTCACTATGATGTGCAGCCCGCCGATCCTTTAGAGTTATGGCATAGCGGACCTTTTGAACCGGTTATTAAAGAAGGAAAAATTTATGCACGTGGTAGCGCCGACGACAAAGGCCAGTTTTACATGCATGTAAAAGCACTGGAAACCATGGTGCAAACCAATACGCTTTGCACCAACATGAAATTTATCATTGAAGGCGAAGAAGAAATTGGTAGTCCGAACCTAGCCACCTTTGTAAAAGCACATAAAGACTTGCTGAAAGCAGATGTTATCCTCATCAGTGATACTGCCATGATCAGCATGGAAAATCCATCGATTGACATTGGCGTACGCGGACTCAGCTATATTGAAGTAGAGGTAACCGGACCCAACCGCGACCTGCACAGTGGGGTGTATGGCGGTGCTGTTGCAAATCCCATTACCATCCTGGCGAAGATGATTGCTTCCTGTCATGATGAAAATAATCATATAACTATCCCCGGCTTTTACGATGATGTAGTGGAAGCCACTGCAGATGAAAGAACATTAATGGCTGCAGCTCCTTTCAATGAGCAGACCTATAAAAAAGATTTGGGGGTGCAGGAACTATGGGGTGAAGCGGGCTTTAGTACCAATGAGCGTACCGGTATTCGTCCCACGCTGGAGCTCAACGGCATCTGGGGCGGCTACACGGGTGAAGGAGCCAAAACAGTATTGCCTTCCAAGGCCTATGCAAAAATTTCCGCCCGATTGGTACCGAATCAGTCGGCCGAAAAAATTACTGAAAAACTGATCAGCTATTTTCAAAGTATAGCGCCTGCAGGCGTAACCGTGAAAGCAAGCGAACATCATGGCGGAGAACCCTACATGACCCCCATCGACAGCAAAGCATATAAAGCAGCAGCCGCAGCCATCAAAGAAACTTTTGGGAAAGATCCGGTACCGGTGCGCGGTGGTGGTAGCATTCCGATTTGTGCTTTATTTGAAAAAGAACTGAGCATTAAAATTGTTTTCATGGGCTTTGGACTGGACAGCGATAATTTGCATAGCCCCAATGAAAAATTCAATATTGAGAACTATTATAAGGGCATTGAAACAATCCCCTATTTCCACAAGTATTTTGCTGCGGAGTAAATCTTCAGTTACATGATTTAGTGTAGCATCTTGAGCGCATAGGAGATGATAGAAACCAAAAGATTACAAATTATTCCGCTTAGCTACGAACAGTTGCTTCAATATGCAGCATGTGATCATTCGCTGGAAGAAGCGCTTGGAGTAAAATATAAAAACGAAGAGATTTCGCCGAAACTACAGGATGCACTGGAAAATACGATCATCCCAAATGTAGCTGACAAATCGAAAAATTATTTATTCTCAACCCTTTGGACAGGAATCACAAAAGAGGAACCGGAAATGGTAGGCGATCTGTGTATTGTAGGTGAGCCAAATGCAGTGGGTGAAATTGAAATTGGTTACGGCACTTATCAAGCCTTTCAGGGAAAAGGTTTCATGACCGAAATAGTGGGTGGAATCATTGAATGGGCAAGAAAACAAGTCGGCGTAAATTTTATCGTTGCATCTACAGACAAAAATAATATTGCGTCTTACAGAGTACTTGAAAAGAATTGTTTCAAACTGAAAGGAGAATCAGACACATTGCTTCAATGGCAATTGGAATTATAGCACTAAACTGATCTTCTATACCTTCCCGTCAATAGTGTATAAAGAAAATCATTTACTTTTTATACTTCGCCTCAATGATTAAATAAAGCATGTGCTTGTTTTCGCATGCTAAACAGAAAAAGTGTAACCCTTTATACAAGATTTATCTCAGCCAACTAGGATTGATACCAGCGAAAAATACCTTAGGTATTTACTGAAGATAGTTGTTAAAACAACTTTCTATTGAAAATGTTAGCATATTCATTTATCGTAAATAAAATTGCCGTAATTCTACGAATCCTAAGCAGCTTTGTTGTGAAAATGTTTTTGAGTACAGAAATTATATTTTGTATTTCTTGCATAACAAAAAGCCGCTATTGTTTAGAACATATTTCCAACTTGGATATTAAAATTAATTTATATGCTAACAAAGCGGTAGAACCAGTTGATGATAATTGATTTTCGGGATTCGTTGATAGAGAAACAGCAATGAAATAATCAAATAAATAATGTGCTTTTAGCTACAAGAATCAGACTGATTAGGGAAGCTTACAACTTAACACAAGCAGAAATTGCTTATAAATGCGGAATTAGTCCGTCAGCATATGGTCAAATTGAAAGGAAAGCAAGCAATTCCACATTTGAAACTTTAGAAAAGATTGCATCTGCAATTGGTGTATCGATTTCTTTCTTAGTTGACATTAACAATCCTGAGTTAATCGAAAAAAACAAGTTTTAACTTGTTTGATATACAATGAATTATTTACTACTTGCGATAGGATAAATAGTCTGAAATATTTGAATATAGGCCGAAAATGCTGATCCTTTTCTCATGAAAAAGAAAAGCAATCAACGCAAAGCAACAGACACCGACATATTGCTAAAAAATTATGCAGGTCGTAGCGAAGCCAAACTATGTTCGACACTTTGTTATTTGGCGCTTAATTCTTAACCATGAAATATTTATTAGCAGTAATTTTCTTTTGCCTCTATTTTACAACGGCTTTCACTTCATGTGAAAAACAAACTATTACCAAAGATGAAATAAGTAGAAAAGCGCATGTACAAAAAGAAATAGCTTTATTTATTGATAAAATTGAGGAGAGAGGGAATGATGCCCTTGGCGAAATGATCATTTATACAGATGGAAAAACTCCTTCAAGAGAAATCAATTCCTCCTCAAGCAATGAATTTGAAGATATACTTGGAGCGATTATTGAAAAATTATAGTCTAATTTTTTAGTTGGTAAACATTTGGACCAAACTAATGGTCAGAGAAATCCACTTTTTGGATATACAAGAATTGACTGATTTGGTTTCTTTCATTTGTTACCAATGGTGGGCAACCGAAACCACCTCATCAAGAAGTAGGCGTAATACCTGAATACGATAAAGAAGGTAAGCTTAAATTTTAATACTATGTCTTTGATTAAAAAAGTGAGTTTTTTAACTATGGCTTGCTTGTTATGTTTTACGCTCTTTTCATTTAAGAAAATGGACACAACCGAAAAACAGTTATCAAATTTGGAGAATTTCAATCAAATGCAAATTTACTCCAATAGTGACCAAAGTGATAAAGAAGCTGTTAGCGGCCGTGTTAAAGCGGTAGTTCGTGCAGCTAAAGCAGTAGGAGAATCCGCTGTAAAAGCCTGGCAAAAATCTAGTAGGGAAGTGGTATATGCAACTGTTGCTCTTTGGCCATTAACAAGATCCATAGATGACTTAATTGGTCTTAAAATAGATAATAGGCATATTCAAGAAAGCAAACTTGCCAAATTATAATTACAATGAAAGTTGCTCCATTTCACAATTATGGAGCAACTTATATTCTTTATTTATTATGAAAATGTTTCAAATAATAATATTAGGAATATTTACTGTATGGTGGTGTTCTAATTTCTTTTTCAACTTACCCGATAGTAGCTTACCCATAGTACAGAATTTCAACCTTTATAAAAAATGGGATGGCATATTTTATCAAAGATGGGGATTTTTCGCACCACCACCAGACTATGATGATAGATTATATTATGTGTATGCTGATTTAAAAGATTCTACAAAAGTAACAGCATATGAGGTATTTGAAAATATCCACATAAAAAGGAAAAAGCTATATCCTTTTGATGATGAGTTATCAACCTTAGATTATATCCTTCATAATTTGGCTAGTCCGATAGGAGATTTAATAAGAGAAGGCTATGACATCCATAAAATACATCATAATTGCGATAGTTTGGAAGAAAACTCTGGCTGCTTTCAAAAATATATTGGCAATGCACGAGACGACTTTAATAATTCTCCAAACTTAACCTCATTAATGAAACACGCTAAAATTATTGCTGGTTTAAAAAATATAAAAAACACAAAAGTTCAAATTATTTTGGGAGCTATAGAGCTCCCAAAATTTAAAGATAGATATAAAAAAGATTTAGCAAGAAAAGAGTATCCATTCTTTAAAAGTAATTACTACAATTTGAAAACAAACAAATGGGAAAAATTTCACGAATAATTGATTACTTGAGTGAGAAGAATTATTTCTCTAAATATTTACCTCTTTTTAGAATATATATATGCTTTCACATCATCAAAAAAACATATTTGGGATGGGGTTCAATTTCTTTGATTTATGGAGATTTAATTGATGCGAAAAGTCCAATACTGCCACTATTTCCATTTTTAGATTACCGAATTGGAAATATCCCTCTTATAATTACATTAACAATCTTTCTTTCAATACTTTTTGCATTTGGCATCGGAAAAAGATTGACTATTTTCCTATTGTTTATTTGTATTTATTTTAATGCTGAAATGATATACCTCTACAGTAATGGGGGCGACAACTTACTTACATACCTCTGTTTGTATTTAATTTTCACTAACTCTTATCAATATCTTTCATTTGATATCTTAAAATACAAAAACGAAAACATAAATAAACTATCGAATTTAATTAGCAATCTTGCTGTTTACTCAATTATGATCCATTTGTGTTTAGTATATTTTGTATCATTCATTCATAAAATTCATTCAGATATGTGGTATAATGGTGTAGCAAACTATTATATTTTGAACCTGGAGAGATATAACAGCCCTTTTAATTTCCTCTTCTCTAAAAATGCTTTTTTTATATCTTTTACAACATATTTTACGCTTGGATTTGAATTACTTTTTCCCATCTTGATATGGAATAAGAAATTTAGAAATTTATTGCTTATTGCAGGAATAGCCTTGCATACAGGCATTTACTTTTTTATGATGATTTATGATTTTCAAATTCTATTTATCATGATCTATGGTTTTTTCCTAACAAATCAAGAATGGGATAATATTATTTCAAAAATCAAACATGTGTTAAAATGGAAAAGGCAAGTATTAAATACATAATTTTTGATGGAGAGTGTGGGTTTTGTAGCCACACTATGATTTTTATAGCAAACAATGACACGAAAAATCAATTTAAACTGGTTTCAAGTCAATCCAAAATGGGGTTGAATATTTTAGAGCACTTTGATATAAATCCATCAAAAGTAAACGAGACTATTCTTTTAATTGAAAATAAACACTATTATGAGAAATCCGAAGCAGTTATCAAGATTCTGTTAGCATTACCAAAATATATAACAATAGGAAAAATACTTAAACTAATCCCCCAAAAAATAAGTGATAATTTCTACAGCATTGTTGCGCAATATAGAAAGAAGATAATCAAAAAAAGCTGCACATTACCCAGTAAAGATATTAGAGAAAAGTTTGTACTATGAGAAAATTTGATGTTGGCATTTTTTCTTGGCTTGGCGTTTTAGGTATTATATTGAGAAATCAAAGTCCCTGGTTTTTGTTATTAACGCTCTTTTTTTTATTAGAATTCCTACCAAAGAATAATCAAATAAAGTATAAAAAGTATATAGCATTTTACATGACTGATTTTTTATCAAATTTTAACCCATATATATTATTTCAGGTTATACAACAAGCTTTTGGGGAATTGTGCCTTAGAATAGTAAAAACAAATAAAGTTCAAACAGAAAATAAATATATCATACCTCTTAAAGGAAAATGGATTGTAGCAAATGGTGGCACGAATAAAGAAAATTCACATTCTTGGGAATTAATTACTCAACGATATGCTTATGACTTTGTAATACAAAATGAACATGACAAAACATACATAAATGATAAGGAAAATATTGAAAACTATTTTTGTTTTGGTAGCCCAATCATTGCTTCTTTTAAGGGAAAAGTAGTATCAATAAATAATAAAACTAGAGATCATAAGAAAGTGGGAGATTTCTCAGTTGATTGGAAGACAAATAATATAGCAGGGAATTATGTAATAATAAGACATCCTAATAATGAATATAGTTTTTATGCGCATTTAAAAAAAGACTCAATATTAGTTAAGGTCAATGACATAGTAGAAAAAGGACAAAAAATTGCACTATGTGGTAATTCTGGCCGTTCAACTGAACCACATTTGCATTTTCAAATAATGAACAATCGAAATTTCTTTTTTGGCAAGTCTTTAATTATTCGTTTTGAGAATACCTTTACTCATGATGGAAATGAAGTTGAATTAATTGAAAAACATATGGTTTTGGAAAACAAAACGGCTAACAACACGGCATAATTGCAATAGCGGTTAGTGAGATAAATTAAAAGTATTGGTTTCTATCAAACATCAGCTTAACAGAGAAAGGTTTATGCGTGAAAATCAGCTATAACTTATAAACGAGGCCGCTACTACTAATACGAAAGATGCGGCACTGCATGGTTGCGCCGACTGTAAATACTGCACTAAATTGGGTGGTATAACATGCGGAAAACAAATTGCAGAACAGATTCCTTCCAATGCAGGTGAGATACATATCACAATAAGTAAAAAAGACAAAAAGGGCTGCAGAAATATTCATGCAGAATGGTAATCTCTACTCTCTTCTAAATCAAAAAAGCTGTTAAAAGTTTATTGTAACAGCTTTTTTGATTCTAATTTTATTACTCAATTAAGCACATCAACACAGTTATAATATTACTCCTCTTTTTCCCATACTCAAAAATCACTCACTAAATTTCACCGCCGCTTTACTAAGAAGTTCCCATTGAAGAAATATGCTCTTCCAATCAAGCTCAGCTTTCCATAATTTCGCACTATGGCAGAGAAGGAAAAGCTGCGACTCGATAAATATCTCTGGGCCATTCGGCTGTTTAAAACACGCAGTATGGCGGCGGCAGCCTGCGATAGTGGTAAAGTGAAATACAATGGCGATGCCTGTAAAGCATCCCGCCAAGTACAGCCGGGTGATGAATATGAAGTGAAAACCGAAGCCAAACGCTGGCGTATTAAAGTAACCGGACTGCTCCACCAACGCGTACAATACAGCGAGGCCATTCAATACTATATCGATATTACGCCAGCTGAAGAAATTGAACGACTTCAATTTCTGGCAGCATCCTTTCATACCGGTAAACGTTTGAGCAAAATCGGTCGCCCTACCAAAAAGCAACGGCGAGACCTCAATGACTTCATGGGAGAATGATGACTTATCTTTGCAACCATGCACATTCAAATACTTACCGTTTTACCTGAACTGCTCGAAAGCCCCTTTCAGCATTCGATCTTAAAAAGAGCGCAGGAGAAAAACCTGCTGAAGGTAACCGTGCATCACTTGCGTACATGGGCCGTAAATGAATACGGACAGGTAGACGACTACCAATACGGCGGGGGTGCTGGCATGGTAATGATGTGCGAACCACTTGCAAAAGCCATCGAAGCACTGCAGGCAGAAGCTCCGTTTGATGAAATTATTTTTCTCACACCTGATGGAGCCCCCTTTCATCAAAGCATGGCGAACCAGCTTTCACTGAAAAAAAATCTGCTACTGATTTGTGGGCACTACAAAGGAATTGATGAACGCATTCGCACGCACTATGTTACGCGTGAAATTTCCATTGGCGACTATGTACTCAGCGGTGGCGAACTGGCGGCCGCAGTATTGGTTGATGCCATCGGGCGGCTCATTCCTGGCGTACTCAATGATGAAACTTCTGCCCTCACCGATTCATTTCAGGATAACCTCCTCGCCCCACCCGTTTATACCCGACCGGCTGACTTTAACGGCTGGAAAGTGCCGGACATACTGCTAAGCGGCGACTTGAAAAAAATTGAGGACTGGCGACATGAACAGGCGCTGGAGCGCACTAAGCAACGCAGACCGGATTTACTGAGAGACGAGTGAGCGCTCCATTGATTTTATATTTAGTTCAGATGAATAGAATGAGCTCTAAACTACCGTCATGTTCGTTAAGTAATTAACCACGAAGAGCACAAAGTTTTTCACAAAGGGCACAAATTATCTAGTTCAGTCTGCATGAATTGGCAGCAAGTATTAAACCACAAAGGACACAAAGTTTTTCACAAAGGGCACAAGGTTATCAAATCAAAATCATCCCTTTTGGAGCATAAATGATTATGGGGCGGCCTGCGGCCGCCCCATATTGTATTGAACCTGTCTTCAATTTATTTCACAGTGATCACCGGCAATCCTTTTTCGCGAATCAGTTGGTTAAACTGTACCACCTGCTCGGCTTTCAGTTTTTTAAACTTATTTAACTGCTCATCGGCCTGCGCACTGAGATCGGCAAATACTTCTTTGGCTTGCTGACTAGGCGCATTTACACCACTGCTCACTACATCAAACAACCCACCCAGCTTGTCGTTGATGCGAATGGGATAATTCAATACATCCTGACTACTCTTGGCCTTAGTTTGATAAAGCGCTTCTTCTACCTGTGTCATGTCTTTATTAATAGCACTTGCCATTTCTTTCACTTCTTTCGGACAATCCTTTCCCTGACGTGCTACAAAATCATTAATCTGTGTGCGCAATGAACGTATATCGCGGATAGCAAGCTGTACCTCACTGAACTTCTGCTGAATCGCATGCAGCATTGCAAATTGTGCTTCGTAATCGGCCTGTGAAATGTTATAGTTGGGATCTGCCTTAATGCTGAAAGCAACTTCAACTGAATCAGCTCCTACTTTGATCTTCGCAAAATAATTTCCGGGCGGTGCTAAAATGCTGCCGGGAGTACCATTCCACAACACCATCCCCTCAACACTCTCAGCTGCAGGATACAGCATATCCCATACAAACTGATTCATACCGCTGGCAACTTCTATCTTATCTTTTCCATCGGTCGCAAAAGTTTTGATCACCTTGCGGTTTTTATCCATGATTGCAATGTTTGCTTTGGTACTATCTGTTGCAGCTTTTACAAAATAATTGATCACGGCACCCGATGGCGGATTGGCGCCCATATTCTGCGGCATACCTCTGCGGGCCGACCATCCTGCACTTACCATACGCCATGCCGGATGCACTTCAAATACATGCAAATTGGCATTCGTAATTTCGTTTTTTGCCTGCTGTAGTACACTCAAATCATCCAACACCCAAAAACTTCTACCCTGGGTTGCAACAATCAGATCATTGTCTTTAATTGCCAAATCAGTAATGGGCACTACCGGAAGGTTCAGTTGAAAGGGCTTCCAGCTGCCGCCATCATCGAAGGAAACATACATGCCAAATTCAGTACCGGCATACAGTAAACCTGCACGCTTCTGATCGGCACGAAGGGCGCGAGTAAAATGGAGAGTGTTGATACCATTGGTGATAAGCTTCCAGCTTTTACCATAATCTTCTGTTTTGTAGATATAGGGTGTGTAATCATCTAACTTGTAGCGCGTACCAACAAAATAGGCTGCACCTTTTTTGAAGGGATCTACTTCCACACAGTTCCACATGATGAAAGCCGGCGCATTCTTTGGTGTTACATTTTCCCAATTTTTTCCGCCATCTCGGCTTACATGAATAAGCCCATCATCACTGCCGGTCCACAACAGATCTTTCTCCAAAATACTTTCTGTCGCCGTGAAAATGGTGCAATAGTATTCTACGCTGGTATTGTCTTTAGTAATGGGGCCTCCACTCGGACCCTGCTTTGTTTTATCATTTGTAGTGAGATCGCCGCTGAGTGCCTTCCAACTTTGTCCTTCATTTTCTGTTGCAAACAACACATTACCCGCTGCATAGAGTTTCTTGGGGTTATGTGGTGAAAAGAAAATGGGGAAGTTCCATTGGAAACGATATTTCAACACATCTGCACCGGCACCCATGGGATTATCGGGCCAAACATTGATCGCACGATTTTCTCCCGTACGATGATTGAGGCGAGAAAGATAGCCGCCATAGTTACCGCCATAAACAATTTCAGGATCGGAAGGATCAGCAACCACATAACCACTTTCACTGCCGGCTGTTACTTGCCAGTCTTGCTCGGTAATACCCGGTCCTGTGGTGCGACTTTTTATCCGTAGCGTACTATTATCCTGCTGTGCACCTAATATTCGGTATGGAAAACTGTTATCGGTTGACACTCGGTAAAACTGTGCCGTTGGCTGATTCATATACGTGCTCCAGTTATTGCCGCCATCAAAGCTTACCTGTGCACCGCCATCATCTGCAACAATCATTCGATTCGGATCTTCAGGATCGATCCATAAATCGTGGTGGTCGCCATGGGGGGTGCGGAGCGACTGGAAGCTACGACCTCCATCTCTGCTGCGCATAAAGCCCACATTAGGTGCATAAACTACATCGGCATTTTTGGGATCGACAAACACCTTGGTATAATACCATGCGCGCTGACGAATATTATTATCATTGCTTACCAACTGCCAGCTTTCACCTGCATCATCGCTGCGAAACAATCCTCCGTTGGCATTTTCAATTATGGCATAAATTCTTTCTGTATTGGAAGGTGCAAAAGCCACACCCACAATGCCCCAAACACCCTTGGGCAAACCTTTTTTCGAAGAAACATTCGTCCAGGTTTCTCCTCCATCGGTTGATTTATACAAACCGCTGCCCTCACCGCCACTTTCCAAACTATAAGGTGTACGAATTAATCGCCATAAACCTGCATACAACGTAGTGGGATTGCCGGGCTCTATTACCAGATCGGATGCTCCGGTTTGATTGTTTACAAAAAGCGTACGCTTCCATGTTTTACCTCCGTCGGTCGTTTTAAATACACCGCGCTCTTCATTAGGACCAAACAAATGTCCCATAGCAGCAATCCAAACGACATCAGGATTGCGTGGATGAATGACAATACGAATGATATGGCGGGCATCTTTCAATCCAATGTTTTTCCAGCTGCGTCCGCCGTCATCGCTGCGCCACATTCCGCCAAGGCCTTCGCTCACATTACCGCGCATGGTGTTTTCACCTTCGCCAACATATAAAACGTTTTCATCGGAAGGAGCCACCGCCACTGCACCGATGCTGCTACCGAAATATTTGTCGCTGATATTTTTCCAGTTGTTTCCGCCGTCGGTGGTTTTCCATACACCACCACCCGTTGCACCCATATAAAATGTTGTACGATTTTTATAACTGCCCGCAACGGCAGCACTGCGCCCACCGCGATAAGGACCAATGGAGCGATATTTCAGGTGTCCGTAAAGCTGCTCTTCTGCTGCTTGCGGTGGAGAAACAACCGTCGCTTTTTTCTTTTGAGCAAACAGTATGCTCGAAATACATAGTGCCGAAATCAGCAATACCAATCTTTTCATATATGATCATTTAGAGCTTTGAAAATACGAAGGAAAGAGTTGATCTCCGGCGCTGTGGCATGCATTTATGATAAATGGTATGAGAAATTGAAAAAAAGCCCGTAAACCTGTAATTTGAGTAAAATTTAATTGCTTTGCTTCACCATTTAATCCTGCCCTTAATGCTGCTACTATCTGTTACCCTCCAGGCACAGCAGGGCAGCGAAACCAATATCGTTCGCATCAGCACCACCGATCTGAAAGATCTGCAGCAAAAACTTACCAAATCCGGAAATTACGACCTTGAACAGGGCGCCATCAACAGCGTTCGACAAGCTGCCGAACTTATTTTTAAACCGGAGCCTATTGGGCTGAAACATATTGAACCATTTCTCTCCTTTTCTATGGCTTGGAGTGATGCAGAAGATGATGCAGAAAATACAAAACTGCAAATTCGCTTCTCAGCCGACGGTCAACAATGGGATCCATGGATTAGAATTGCAAAGGATGAGCACTATGAAAAAACGAAATACAGTTTTGTTTCTGCCCTGATGGAGCTCGATCGCAATTATCGCTTTTACCAACTGCGTGTTCAAAGCAACCTCAGCAAAAAAGGAAATATTGCCGACGCGCTGTTGCTGAATTTTTTCAGTCCGGGCAACCCTGTATTGCAACCAAATCTAAAAGTTGACCCCACGGCTCCATGGCCTGTAACAGATAATAGCACCGAATCGCAAAACTGCAGCTGCCCCCTACCAACTTTCGTAAACCGCGCCGGTTGGAACTGTCCGCAAGTGAGCTGGAATCCTTCCAGCACTAACGTAACCCATCTGGTGATACACCATTCAGCGGGTTCAAATACCAACACTAACTGGCCGGCGGTGGTACTAAGCATCTGGAATTTTCACACCGGCACAAACGGCTTTTCAGACATAGGCTACAACTGGCTGATTGCCCCTGACGGAACACTCTTTGAAGGCCGCTTTAAAAGCAGTACTGATGATATTACAGGTGCACATTTTTGCGGTTTCAATGCCGGTACGATGGGCGTTTGTATGCTGGGAACCTATACGAATCAAACAGTTACTGAAGCAGCCAACAATACGCTAACCCGTTTGCTGGCATGGAAGAGCTGCCAGCGAAACATCGATCCAACGGCAACCACTTTTCACAGCAGCAGCAACGTACAACTGAATACAATTTCAGGTCACCGACAAGGCTGTGCTACTGAATGCCCCGGTACGGCATTTTTCAATACCCTGCCTGCCGTAAGAACATCCGTGAAACAATTTAATGAAAGTGGATGCACACTTACAGCCCTGCCTAATTTGGTTGCAAACACCGGCTTCAGCATGCTGCCCAATCCTGTTCGTGACATTGCAGTAATTCGCCTGACGCTGGCATCACCGGAAAAAGTACAATATCGCCTGCTGCATATAGATGGTCGTGAACTTTTTCGCTCAAAAATGGAAATTTGGAATGGCACGATACAGTACACAATTAAAGAAACGGCAACCCTAACACCGGGCGTCTATATATTGCAGCTTCAGATAGGCAACCGCTCAATTACAGAACGAATAATAAAGCAGTGATCATTTATCTTTAACGCATCATCTCTACGCGCATAAGCATCAACAGCAAATCATTATATGAACAGCTTTCAGATAAAAGGAAATATCGTAAACATTCAAAACCGATCGATACGATACGGAACGGTGGCGATTTCGGAAGGCAAAATTGAGAACATTACCGAAGAAGGTGAAGAAAAACAGGAAGCGGATTACATACTGCCCGGATTTGTAGACAGCCATGTACACATAGAAAGCTCAATGCTGGTGCCCGCAGAATTTGCAAGAATGGCAGTAGTACATGGAACAGTTGCCACTATCAGCGATCCGCATGAAATTGCCAACGTATGCGGCCTGGCGGGTGTTGAATACATGATTGATAACGGAAAGACCGTTCCCTTTAAATTTCATTTTGGCGCACCAAGCTGTGTGCCTGCTACCATTTTTGAAACAGCAGGTGCAAGTCTGAACGCTAAAGATGTAGAACTGCTTTTAAAGAAAGAGGATATTTACTATCTCAGTGAAGTGATGAATTTTCCGGGCGTATTGAACAAAGACACTGATCTGATGGCAAAAATAGCAGCAGCGAAAGCATGCAATAAACCGATCGACGGACATGCACCT
Organism: uncultured Chitinophagaceae bacterium; assembly: GCA_964505195.1. Classification (GTDB taxonomy): domain Bacteria; phylum Bacteroidota; class Bacteroidia; order Chitinophagales; family Chitinophagaceae; genus CAZDGV01. The sequence goes on along the minus strand of CAZDGV010000016.1, from coordinate 10,065 downwards.
GGCTTAAGGGGCAACGACGCAGCACGCTATATCAGTGCAGGCATTTCAACAGACCACGAATGCTTTACAAAAGATGAAGCGCTGGATAAGCTGCAACATGGCATGAAGATCATCATTCGTGAAGGAAGCGCAGCTAAAAACTTTGATGCACTGATCGACTTACTAGAAGATCATGAAAATGCAATCATGTTTTGCAGCGACGACAAACATCCCGACAGTTTGGTAGCAGGTCATATCAATCAGCTCTGCGCAAGAGCAGTCAACAAAGGCATAGATGTATTTAAAGTATTGAAAGCAGCCTGTATCAACCCTGTGCTGCACTATGGAATGCGGAACGGGTTGCTTAGAATGAATGATGCAGCTGATTTTATTATAGTGAGCGATCTCAACAACTTTAAGGTAAAGCAAACTTATATTGACGGTGCATGTGTAGCAGAAAATGGCAAAACAAAAATGGGAACCGGTTGTCGCATGCTCATCAATCAGTTCGACTGCAGCCCAAAAACAATTCAGGATTTCATTTATCCACTTCAAAAATGGGGTGAAGAGGAAAATTTTGAACAGGTACTGGTAATAGAAGCACGCGACGGACAGCTCATAACAGGCAAGCTATTAGAGCCCATCACTTCTTTTTCATTAAACAACAATGTATTGCACTCCAATATTGAAAAAGACTTGCTGAAAATGGTCGTAGTAAACCGCTATAAAGATGCGCCGGTTGCAAAAACATTTGTAAAGCATTTCGGATTAAAAAAAGGAGCTATTGCCTCTTCGGTTGCACATGATAGTCATAACATCATTGCTGTTGGCGTTGATGCTGAAAGCATCTGCTATGCTGTAAATAAAGTGATTGAAGAAAAGGGCGGTATCTGTGCATGCTATCGCGATGAAAATAAATGGATAGAAGCCATGCTTCCACTACCCATTGCAGGATTAATGAGTACCGAAGATGGCTACACGGTTGCGCAAACGTATAGCAAGATCGATGCCATGGCAAAGCAGATGGGTAGTAATCTTTCAGCACCTTTTATGACGCTTTCCTTTATGGCCTTGCTGGTTATCCCCGATCTCAAACTAAGCGATTTGGGACTATTCGACGGCCAACGCTTCCGACTGCTCTAAATTCTTACATGCATAACACACTGAGAAATAGCTGATTGAATTTCTCTTGCCGTTTTTCTATCACACTAGGAAACATTTCAGCTTTTAATTTGTAATTAATAGGTGAAATTTACCATTCATCAAACCAAGGGCATGCTCAAATTGATCGAAGATCTGGAAGGCATCATCGAGTTGTCGGATCGTGAGCGCGAAGACGTGATCGATGTTATCCGCAGGTTTGTGATCAATAATTTTCACCCCTCCCCCGATTTACTGCACCAAACTTTTCAGGTGCCTCATAAAGCAGTACTGAACCAGCAGGAAGATGAAGATAATTTCCATTCGCTGCTTGCCATGTATCAATAAGACGGGCATCTTTTCATTTTTATCTTTATTTACATCTTACGAAGTTTTTAATGTCGATTTTTCGCGCAGATATCTCTTAAATAAAAACATCCATGTTTGCCTTAAATCGTGGATACCTTTTTAGATTTGCAGAAATAGGATTATTCCTGTAAACGGTTTTAAATTTCAACAATGGTTATAAATCTGAGCGAAAAACATTCCCTGCTTAGCAACTGGGTGGCAGAGCTAAGAAATGTAGATATACAAAATGATCGCATGCGCTTTCGCCGCAATTTGGAAAGAATCGGTGAAATTGCTGCCTATGAGATCAGCAAGGGTATGGAATGGATGGATGCTGAAATACAAACACCCATGGGCATCGCTCAAAGTAAAGTATTACGCGCACAGCCCGTTTTAGCAACCATTCTGCGCGCAGGATTACCCATGCATCAGGGATTACTGAATTATTTTGACAAAGCCGACAACGCATTTATTTCGGCTTATCGCAAACACCACCGCGATGGCAGCTTTGAAATTAGTTTAGAATACATCAGCTGCCCCAACCTAGAAAACCGCGTACTCATTTTATCCGATCCGATGCTTGCAACGGGAAGCTCGCTTGTAAAAACGATCCAGCATTTACGAGATCAGGGTATGCCCAAAGAAATACATGTGGTTGCAGCCATTGCATGCACTGTTGGCATTGAATATGTAAAGCGCCACGATCCTAAAGCAACCATCTGGTGTGGAGATATTGATGAAGAACTCACCGCGAAGGGCTATATCGTACCGGGGCTTGGCGACGCAGGCGATTTGGCCTATGGCACCAAAACACAGCAATAGTGACAGCTGCCGCGATCATAACAAATTAGCATCGTATCTTGTAGCCGATGAAAAAAGGTTTGTTATTTATGGGATTGATGACTGCTTTGTATAGCAGGGCTCAGGACCCTAATTTTTCACAGTTTTTTGCCTCTCCCCTTACCTTGAATCCGGCCCTCACGGGAAAATTCAATGGCAGCATGCGTGTGGCGGGAAACTACCGCAATCAGTGGCCTACTATCAACAATGCTTTTAGAACAGCAACTGCTTCGGCCGACTTCGGTATCCTCGAAAACAAAACCGGAAGTCTGGATCGTTTTGGAGCAGGCGTGATGGGTATGTACGACATCAACGGCGATGGAGTGATGAAAAACAACTATGTATCTGCTTCTCTTGCCTACCATAAAGGATTAGACGAAAGCGGATATCATCAGCTGAGCATCGGCTTTTCCGGCACCTACGCACAAAGAAGAGTAGATGTTTCAAAACTTGACTTTGAAGACGAACTTACCAACCTTGGGTTTACGGGCAGTACAGCTGAATTGCTGGGAAGCAACAACTTTCTTAACATTCGATATTCAGATGTAAATGCAGGCATACTCTATACAGGTGCCACTAACGATTACAACAGCTTTTACGTGGGTGCTTCAGTGTATCATATCAACCGGCCCAGAGTTTCTTTTCAGGGAGCAGACTATACGCTGCAGCCGCGTGTAACTGTTCATGCCGGGGGCTATCTCCCTGCGGGAGAGGCGTTAACCGTTTTTTTAAGCGCCATGCATCAGCGGCAGGCTGCTGCTTCTGAAACCATTATAGGTGGTGCTATTGGCATGGATGTAAACAGTGGTGCAGAAAATTTAACCACGCTTTATGTAGGAGGCTGGTGGCGCACAAAAGATGCGCTCATTCCTTATATCGGCATGGAGTTTGGAAATTATCAGTTAGGTATTACCTACGATGTAAATACTTCTTTGCTTCGTACTGCTTCCGAAAGAAGAGGTGGTATGGAAATTTCTCTGATATATATTCAGCAACACAAAGATCCCAATCGGAAAAAAATGAATTGTCCGCGCTTCTAAATCAACTTTATCACTACCGGTAACAGAAACCAACAAAACAGTGTGATGAGTACAATACTTATCAGGTTCACAATGAAGCCTGCTTTTAGCATGTCTTTCAATTGAATATAACCACTGCTGAAAACAATGGCATTGGGTGGCGTACCCATCGGCAACATGGATGCACAAGAAGCTGCCAGCGTCATTGGTATCCCTAACAGCAAAGGATCTAGCTGTAATGCATCAGCAAGTGCAGCAACAACAGGTGCAAAAACGATTACCTGTGCCACATTGCTCATCACCTCACTAAGAAAAATTGAAACCACAACGATCAACAGCACCAGCATCCAGCCATTGATATGACTGAACCCTGCCAGCCAAGTGCCAATGGCCGACATGATACCTGCTTTTTCAAGCGATGAAGCCAACGCAATACCTCCGCCAAAAAGTAATAAAATACCCCATGCTAGTCGGGATGTATCTTCCCATACCAGCAGCATACCGCTGGGCTGCTTTCCATCATCTGCAGCAGGAATCATAAACAGTAATAATCCGCCAAAAATGGCAATCATCGCATCATCTATTTTAAGAGACGCGAATGCATTGATCAGATCTTTTGTAATCCACAAGATTGCAGTGAGCAAAAACACAAACAACACCCTGCGTTCGTTAGAGGAAAGCGGACCCAGCGCTTTTAACTCGGCTTGAATGAATGTATTGGCAGCTGCATTGCTTGCAATACGGTTTGGAAAGAATAGATGGGTGAGTGAAAAATAAATTGAAAAAAGCAGCAGTATAGAAAGCGGCGTGCATACCAACATCCAGTCTGCAAAATCGATCGCATATCCATATTTTTTCTCTATAAAATTTACAAAGGCAACATTGGGAGGCGTGCCAATGATGGTAGCAATACCGCCCATATTGCTTGCGTAGGCAATGGAAAGCATTAATACCAGCGCAAAGTGATTGAAATTGCTTCCCGGCTGCGGATGTTCTTTCATTACTGCAACTACTGAAAGTCCAATCGGAAGCATCATCATGGCCGTGGCAGTATTGCTAAGCCACATGCTTAAAAAACCCGTAGCAAGAATAAATCCAAGTATAATGTGATTGCCGCTGCTGCCTGTTTTACTTACAATCTGTAATGCAATGCGTTTGTGTAAATTCCATTTTTCAATGGCAAGTCCAATCAAAAAGCCACCCATGAAAAGAAAAATCGCCGGGTTGGCATATGCTTTTGCTGTTTCTTCAAAGCCGGCAATACCTAACAGCGGATGTAATACCAACGGAATAAGCGCTACGGCAGGCATAGGCAAAGCCTCCAAAATCCACCAGGCAATCATAAGGACTGCTACCGCTAGCGTTATATTACTCTGTACAGCTAGAGAAAAAGGATTCAACAACAGCAGAATCGCTGCAATCAACATTCCGGCTAAAACTGAGGCAAAGTATTTGTATTGCTTTTGCTGCGTCATGATTCTCCTTCTAAAAATGAATGTAGCACTTCTATAGCACGCATTCATCAAATGAATAAAGTTGCATAGCAGTTTTATTGACAGGGTGCGGTGTTATACAACGAGCGTCTTTCTCAAAAAATCGATAATACCAATGTGCTGCCGCTCCGGCATAATCTACTCCAATGCGGGGCGATGCCATCAAGGTAATACGCGGATCGGCAGCAGGCGCTTCTGCAATAAAAAGCTCCTCACCGGTAAGATCCAAACCTGAATGGATAGTATGCACACCCATTGCTCTGGCAACATTTCCCGGACCGCTTGTCATTTTATCTTCCGGCTTACTACGTTTCATTCTTTGCATAATAACCGATTCGCCTTTTACAGGCGTACCTGCCCGAATAAGCACCGCATGTGGAATGCCTTCCCGGTTGGTTACCACATTCAGCAAATGATGCATGCCATAACACAGATACACATAAGCCATTCCTCCTTTTCCATACATAACTTCAGTTCTTGCAGTTCTTCTACCGCCATATGCATGCGATGCCTTGTCGCACTCACCCGCATAAGCCTCCGTTTCTGTAATGCGCAAAATGGTTTCATCGCCACCCAGTCGGGAAACAAGATACTTCCCTACCAGCATTTGCGCAAGCAAAGCCACATCGGATTGCAGATAAAAGGATCGTTTTAACGGACGCATAGAAAATTTAAACTTAAATAAGTTGACTGATACTATTAACCGACCAAACATGAGGACATGCATTGTCTGCAATTTCAGTATCTTGCCTACACTACCTGCGAAATACACGCCATTGTTCATCACAAAAATGTAGATTTTGCTGAAAGAACTCGTTATTGCCGTACAGGCTTATTTTGCCGCTCACCGGTTTATTTCCAGACACAATTTATGGAAATGGATTCTTATTCCGGGTGCCCTGTATGCGCTGCTGTTTATTTCGGGAATCTGGTTTTTCTGGACTTCATCAGGGGAAGCGATTGAATATCTTTTTAATCTGATCAATCTGAAAGGCAGACTGGAAAGAATTGGCTGGGATTTTTTGAATTTCATACTCATTCTCGGCACACTGATGTTCCGCCTAATCCTACTTTTCTTTTACTTCTCTTTGTTTAAATACCTTTTTCTCATCATCGGATCGCCGGTTTTTGCTTACCTGAGTGAAAAAACCGAAGCCATCCTAGAAGGAAAAGATTTTCCTTTCAGCTTCAAGCAGCTCATTACTGATATCGTACGCGGCATTAAACTTGCCCTGCGCAATACCCTTTGGCAAACTGTTTATACCATCAGTATTCTTTTGCTATCGCTCATACCATTGATTGGCTGGATTTCTCCACTGATTGCACTCATGGTGGAATGTTATTACTATGGCTTCTCCATGCTCGACTACAGCTGTGAGCGCCACAAGCTTTCTCCGGCACAAAGTATTACGTATATCAGCAACCGGAAAGGACTGGCCATCGGCAACGGCATGATATTCTTTATCATGCATCTGGTTCCTGTTGTTGGCTGGGTATTGGCACCCTCCTATGCTGTAATTGCTGCTACCATTAGTCTGTACCATCAAAACGAATTGAAGTAATGGGGCTGGTTTATCTCATTCCTGCACCGCTGCACGAGGATGCTTTAACGGCCCTGCCTGCTTATATTTTAGCCGCCATAAAAGATTGCAGCATTTTGTTTGTTGAAAACGAAAGAACGGCAAGACGTTATCTTAAAAAATGGGATAAACAAATTGTAATTGAAGATTTTGAATGGCATGTAATGGGTAAAGAAAACACGCACTACCTTACTCAGTTTCAAAAGCAATTAAAAACAAATCGTAATATCGGCATCATCAGCGAAGCCGGATGCCCCGGCATTGCTGATCCCGGACAACTATTGATAGAAGCGGCACACCGAGCAGGCGCAACCGTAAAACCCTTAGTTGGGCCGAGTTCAATCTTACTAGCGTTAATGGCAAGCGGACTCAACGGGCAACAATTTCAGTTTCACGGATACCTGCCAATTGAGCAAGGAAAAAAGATCAAGAAGATCCGACAGCTTGAGGATTTGATCCGACAGAACGGAAGTGCACAAATTTTTATTGAAACACCTTACCGAAATAATCAACTGCTTGAAACACTTTTAAATCATTGTCAGCCCACCACCCGACTTTGCATTGCAGCCGACCTTACCGCTCCTACAGAATGGATACATACAGATGATATCAAAGCATGGAAGCAGAAAAAAATAGACCTGCATAAACGCCCTGCTATTTTTTTACTTGGAAAATAATTTTCCAATTACAAAACACCTGATCTGCGTTTTTACAACCCGTATTTCGAAACGAGATATACCAGTGCTGCCATATTGATGGCCCCAAGTTCCAGTTCTCTTTTGCTCACTGCCTCAAAGACATCGTTGGAGGCATGATGATGATCGAAATAACGCTGCGAATCGGGCTGTAAGCCACATAGTACTGTGCCCAAAGGACGAAGTGGGCCAATATCGGCACCTCCGCCCGGACTGGTAAACGCGGATATACCATAAGGTTCAAATAACGAAGCCCAGCGGCGTAAGCGATCCAGTGTAGCGCCACCTTCAGAAAAAGCAAAAGCACGCGGTGTAAATCCGCCCGCATCACTTTCGAGCGCAAAAATGAATTTTTTGTTTTCTGTCTTAGCGATCTCAGCATATTTGCGACCGCCGCGCAAACCATTTTCTTCATTCATGAACATCACCACACGGATGGTCCGCTTCGGGCGAATGCCTAGTTCTTTTAATACGCGAATGATCTCCATGCTCTGCACACATCCTGCACCATCATCATGCGCACCTTCGGCCAAATCCCAGGAATCAAGATGCCCGCCAACTGTAATGATTTCATCGGGAAATTCCGTTCCTCTGATCTCACCCACTACGTTGTGCGATAACGCATCGGGCAGCATGGTGCTGGTGGTGCGCATATACACTAGCGCGCCGGGCTGTTTTTTCAAAGCACCACTCAGATATTCTGCATCAAGTGTTGAAACAGCTACAGCAGGTATTTTAGGAAAGGAGTCGTTGTATGTTGTATTTCCTGTATGTGGAAAGTCGTCGATATTACTAGCGAGCGAACGTACAATTGCTCCCACTGCTCCGTACTTTGCAGCCATGGCGGGACCGCGACTGCGGTATTGTCCGGCTTCCCCGTACGCTTCAAATGTTCTGATAAAAGTAGGGTCCATGGGATGATTGAAAAAGACAATCTTTCCGCGCACTCCTGCAGCTCCCAAAGCGGCAAGCTCTTCGAAATTTTTTACCTCTACGATTCCAGCTTTGATACCTGCTTTGCCCGTTCCCTCTGTATTACCTAAAGCACATACGCTCAACGGATACGTTTTACCATTACCTAATGCAAGCTCACAAATTTCTTTTTCGCCACGTACCCAATGTGGCACCATCACTTCCTGCAGATAAACTGTATCGGCACCCATGGCTTGCATCATACGAAAAGTTTCTTTCACCGCACGGGCTGCGCCGGCAGATCCTGAAAGGCGCGGACCCACATCTTTACATAAGACGCGCAAATTTTCATAAGCGGTTCCCCGCGTAAGAATGTTGTCGGAAATTTTTTTAATTACTTCAGCATCTGTTTCCTGAGTGCGCGCAGGAGTGGATGAAAGAACAAACCCTGCAAGCATTAAATAAAATATGCGCTTCATGCAATTGAATTTGAGGAAAGTTACATGAAAGCTGTCAGCTGAAAAAACGTTTGGAAACCCTTTGTGTATATAGCGTCTGCCGATTAAATTGTACCTTCACATCAAATTTTTTGGATGAATATTGGGATTGTTTGCTACCCTACTTTTGGAGGAAGCGGTGTTTTGGCGACCGAGTTGGGAAAAGCACTGGCCGAGAAGGGACATATGGTGCATTTTATCACCTATCAGCAGCCAGTTCGGCTCAGCGGATTCTTTACCAATGTTTTCTATCATGAAGTGCGCGTTCCGCATTATCCGTTGTTCGACTATCCTCCCTACGAAACCACGCTGGCCAGCACCATGGTTGATGTGGCCACCAATAACGATCTGGATATTTTACATGTACACTATGCAATACCGCATGCCTCTGCTGCATATATGGCCAAGCAGATACTGCGAAAAAAAGGAAAAGAGATTCCTGTCATTACTACTTTACACGGCACAGATATTACGCTGGTAGGAAAAGACAAAACATTTGCTCCGGTGGTAGCTTTCTCCATCAACGAAAGCGATGCCATTACTGCCGTTTCGCAAAATTTGAAACAGGAAACCTATCACTCTTTTGATATTGAAAAGGAAATAGAAGTCATTTACAACTTTGTAGATATTACACGCTTTTCGAAAAAACCTCTAGATGCTTTTCGAAAAGCACTTGCACCCAATGGCGAAAAAATTATGGTGCATGCTTCCAATTTCCGTAAAGTAAAAAGAGTGATGGATGTAATTGAAGCATTTGCCATTATACATGAAAAAGTACCCTGCAAGCTGCTGATGGTAGGCGACGGACCAGACAGGCCGGATGCAGAAGAAAAATGTCGCGCATTGCAAATATGCGATGACGTAAGATTTCTGGGCAAGCAACAGGAAATGGAAGAGATACTGGCAATATCAGATGTATTCATGCTAACCTCTGAATATGAAAGCTTCGGACTGTCCGCGCTTGAAGCCATGGCAGCAGGCGTACCGGTACTTTCTACCAATGCAGGCGGATTAACAGAGGTGAATATTCACGGTGAAACCGGTTTTATGTACCAAGTGGGAGACATTAAGGCGCTAAGCAATTATGCCATTGACTTGCTCACAAATGAAACGAAGCTGAAGGAGTTCAAAGCAAATGCAGCAAAACACGCAAAGAAATTTGACATACATAATATCGTACCACAGTACGAAGCGCTCTACCAAAAATTTGTACCCTCAGCGATTACGAAGCCATGAGGAGGGATTGAGCATCTGTGTTTCACGGGTGAGAATAAAATCGATTTGACCTTCTCCTTCTAAGTTGGTACCAACCCGACCAATGGTTTGCCCTGTTTTAATCTGCTGATTCTTTTTCACGTTAACAGATACCAAGTTGCTGTACGTAGTGAAATATTTTCCATGTCGAATGGTTATCGCACTCATGCCGCCCACATCAAATACGCTGGCAACTTCACCATCGAATACCGCTTTCACCACAGTACCCTCCGGAGAGGCGATGGTAATGAAATCCTGATTGCCTTTTAAGTTGGTTCCGGGAATGGTATAAGGACCGAAAGCGATGG
>CAZDGV010000015.1:33307-36004 GCA_964505195.1 uncultured Chitinophagaceae bacterium | reverse complement strand
GTGAGCTCCATCGATTTTTTGGCGTAGGCATAATCGCTGGGGTAAGGCGGACATTCATCAAACGCCATTACAATATCGGCACCGATGCTGCGCTGGATATCCATCACCGATTCGGGTGTAAAGAGATGCTTACTGCCGTCGATATGACTTTGAAACACTACTCCCTCTTCGGTAATCTTGCGCGAGCCGGAAAGTGAAAACACCTGATAGCCGCCGCTGTCGGTGAGGATGGGCCCCTGCCATCCGTTGAAGCGATGCAGTCCGCCTGCTGCCTCCAGCACTTCGGTACCCGGACGCAGATATAAATGATAGGTATTGCCTAAAATGATCTGCGCTTTCACATCGGCATTGAGCTGCGCGATGGTGAGCGACTTCACACTGCCAACCGTTCCCACGGGCATGAAAATGGGTGTTTCAATGGTGCCATGATCGGTGGTGATGCGTCCTGCACGTGCCTGTGTTGCGGTATCGGTATGTTGCAGCTGAAACTGTAAAGAGGGCATGGTGGCGCAAAGATAAGGCAGATACGCAGCAGGCGTGTTTAGCAAATGTTCCAAATACAAGCAGCGCTATAATTTTAAGGAGAATCGTACAGGGTATGTTATTTTCGCAGCCAACTATGCAATGGGTACTCAACGGTTGGAACTGGATTTTTTTGCTCTTCTGCCTGGTAGCAGCAGTGCAGCTGTTTTATCAGCTTTGGTTTTTTATGCGACTTGCTTTTTATCGCAAGCCAGCGAAAGCGCGCAGCATACAGCATCCGGTTTCGGTTGTCATCTGCGCACGCGATGAAGCACAGAATCTTTCGGAACACTTGCCGCTGGTTTGTACGCAAGATTATAAAACCACCTACGAAGTGGTGGCGGTAGATGACAATTCTTTCGATGATTCGAAATATGTGCTGGAACAACTTTCCAAAACCTATCGTCAACTGCGACCAATTGCATTGAAACAGGAAGCACGCTTGATTCAGGGGAAAAAATTTCCACTGTCTGTCGGTATTAAAGAAGCCAAATATGAAGTGCTCCTGCTCACCGATGCCGACTGTAAGCCAGCTTCGGAGCATTGGGTAGAACGCATGCAGGATGGTTATCACCATGACGGAATTGAAGTAGTGCTGGGCTATGGGGGCTATGAAAAAAAACCCGGATTGCTCAACAAGCTGATTCGCTACGAAACATATCTCTCTGCCCTGCAGTACCTTTCTTATGCACTTGCAGGCCTCCCTTATATGGGCGTGGGAAGAAACCTTTCCTATAAAAAAGGATTGTTCTTTCATCACAAGGGCTTTGCAATGCACAACCAAATTCCCGGTGGTGATGATGATCTTTTTATTAATCGCGTAGCAAACGGAAAAAATACCGCGATCGTCATCGATCCCGAAGCCTTTACTTATTCTGAACCGAAGACCAGCTGGAGCAGCTGGCGTCAGCAGAAAATTCGACATTATAGCACAAGTCGGTATTACAAGCAAGCGCATCGTGTATTTTTATCGATGTATGCAGCCTCGCATATGTTGTTTTATCCGCTACTGATCGTTTCAATGCTATTATATCATCTTTGGATACCGCTTGCCATTTACGGGTTCCGTCTATTCGTGCAAGGCATCATCGCTTTTCGCACCATGGGAAAGCTGCGTGAAAACGATTTATTTTGGATCTTTCCGCTGCTTGATATCTGGCAATGGTTTTATTACCTGCTTTTTGCAGACGGATTATTTAGAAAACCCGGCACCCAGTGGAAATAAACAATATGGAAAGGCTCTTACACTATTTCAGTGATTTCAGTGCAACGCAACTGCGACAGCTAGAAATGCTGGGGCCTTTGTATCGCGAATGGAATGAAAAGATCAATGTGATTTCACGAAAAGACATCGACAGTCTTTATGAAAAACATGTCTTGCATTCACTTGCCATCGCAGCCGTTTTTTCATTTGCACCAGGCACCAAAATCATCGATATCGGCACGGGTGGCGGCTTTCCCGGCATACCGCTGGCCATCTTTTTCCCTCAAGTAGAATTTTTGCTGGTCGATAGTATCGGTAAAAAAATAAAAGTAGTAGAAGCCGTAGCAGAAGCAGCGGGCATTTCCAATATCCGTGCTGCACATTTGCGAGCAGAAGAAGCGCAGAAACAATCTTTTGATTTTGCGGTGAGTCGCGCTGTTGCTCCGCTGCGCAGTTTATGGCAATGGGGCAAACCGCTGTTGAAAAAAGCAGAGAACAGCATGAAAGCGGAAGTGGATGGACAAATGCTGGGGCCCGGACTCATCTGTTTAAAAGGCGGTGATTTGGCTGCAGAGATCAGCGAGAGCGGACTAAAACCCATGGCCTGGGAAATTGAGCAAATGTTCAGCGAACCTTTCTTTCAGGAAAAATTTGTACTCTTTGTACGAAAGTAACGCCATCGCCTTTACGAAAGTATCCCCCTTTCAAAGTCAATTAAAAAGCCTCCCGAAGGAGGCTTTGATTTACCATTTTAATTCCAGTTTGTTATTTCGTCGTTCCACATCGGCCATGCGTTGTGAAGGATCGATTTCTACAAGGTTGAGCTCGCGCAACTTGCGCGTTGTTTCAATTACATAGGTAGGATGTGTCCACTTCCAGCTTTCGTAAGTTTTAAAAGGCATGCTCATATCTTCCTGTGCTTTTGCACCGAACATAAGATAGAGCGGCACATAATGCATTTCGGCAGTACC
>CAZDGV010000015.1:1921-33207 GCA_964505195.1 uncultured Chitinophagaceae bacterium | reverse complement strand
GTGCTTTTGCACCGAACATAAGATAGAGCGGCACATAATGCATTTCGGCAGTACCGTCGCTGAAGCGCAGATGCACATCCACCGGCATCGGCATGAGTCCGTTGCGGCGCAAGCGAATTTTTGTTACACCTCCTTCTTCCCATAAACTATCAATGGCATAATCGATGGTTTTGGTGGTATTCACCCAATATTCACGGTACCAATCGAGCTTCATATTCCCTACTTTCTCTGCAATGCGAATAAAGGAAAGCACATCGGGGTGGCGGAAGCTCCACTGACGATAATATTCCTGCAACACTTTATCGCGTGCTGCTGCGCCCATGATATAACCGAGCTGCTCCAGAAACACTTCTCCTTTTGAATAAGAAGCAACGCTGTAGGCAAAATTGGTTTCGTAATGGTCTGCATGAGTGGTCATCGGTTCTTCCCTACCGCTTTTTGCAAGCGCGAAATATCCGGCATAAGCATCGGCATGGTTGACAGGAAGCTGTTCCACGGAGCGCTGGAAATTAGTTTGCTGCTGCGCTTTTTGTCGCTCATTGGTGTAGGGCGATAAGGCAGCATGGTTGGCATAATACCAGGCCGACACTTCGCTTTCTGCCCAGCTGGTGAAGCCTTCATCCATCCAGGGATACAGACTTTCATTGGTCGCCATTAAAAACTGATACCAGGTGTGCATCCATTCATGAAAAACGGTGCCCAGTCCGGGACCTTTGAGCAGGGTGCTCATGGCATATTCCATACCACCATCACCACCCTGAATAAATGAATATTGTTTGTATGGATATTTTCCAAAACGCTGTTCGATATAAGGCAACACTTTTTCTGTGGCATAGAGTACGTCGCGCCAGGCGCTGTCTTCCCTTGCATTGCGTGGTTCATAGAAAACATGCAGCGTAACGCCATTCACCTGCTTGGAAATATGCGTGTATTCCGGATCAGCCGCCCACATAAAGTCGTGTACGTTGGGTGCTTCAAAATGCCAGGTGAGCATATTGCCTGCAGGACGCACGACTTTGGTGCCGGGCGCTTCATAACCATGACCAATCTGTTGTGCATTTTGTAAGTAGCCGGTACCGCCTAATACATAGCTGCTGTCGATAGTAATTTTTACGCTGAAATCACCCCACTCTCCGTGAAACTCACGGGCGATATAGGGTGTAGGATGCCAACCTTCCTGATCGTAAGCGCAAATTTTGGGATACCACTGACTCATACTATAGCGAATACCTTCTGCATTATCGCGACCGCTGCGGCGAATTTGTACTGGCACCTGTGCCTCGAAATCCATTTCCAGCACTGCTTTACTGCGCGGCAGGATGGGCTTGCTTAAGATTACTTCCAGAATGGTTTCATGCACTTTATATGTTTGAGCCACACCATTCATTTTAAAGCTCAGTACTTTTTGATAGCCGATTTCATCGGGCTTGAGTTGCTCGATGCGGTCTTTCACCCGCGCATCCCAATCGGGCCGGTTGTTCACGGTTTTTTTACCCAACTCCCTGCTGCGCACATCCATCATGCTGTTAGGCTGAAACGCATTCCAGTACAAATGATAGAAAAGACGCGTAAGTGTATCGGGCGACTGGTTGGTGTATTCAAGTCGCTGCTTACCGATAAACTGATTTTTTTGTACATCCATGCGGATGTCCATATTGTACTTCACTTTCTGCTGCCAGGCGCCGGAGGCGGAGCTGTGCGGCGTTTGTGCTGCTGCATGCATCATCAACAGCAGCATAGTTGCCAAGGAATGGATATACTTCATCATTCTGATTTTTATCTGCTCAATTTCCGAGAAAACACGGTTACCAACAAGCTTTTTTGATAAATGGTATCGGCTAGGCATCAGCGCCCTGCACGACAATCACAATTTCACCCTTCACTCCTTTTTCACGAAAATATGCTGCTACTTCAGCAAGGGTACCCCGTTTGGTTTCTTCAAATTTTTTGGTCAGCTCTCTGCTCACTGAGCAAGGACGATCAGCACCAAAATGCGCTGCAAAGTCCTCTAATGTTTTTACGAGTCGGTACGGAGATTCATAAAAAATCATGGTACGCGTTTCCGTAGCAAGCTGACGCAAGAGGGTTTGTCGCCCTTTTTTCTGCGGAATGAATCCTTCAAAAGCAAAGCGTGTTGCAGGAATACCGCTGTTGACCAGCGCTGGCACGAAAGCAGTGGCACCGGGCAGGCATTCTACTTGTACATTGTTTTGTACGCAAGCGCGCACAAGCAAAAAAGCAGGATCTGAAATGCCGGGAGTACCGGCATCGGTAATGAGTGCCATCTTTTTTCCCGCCTGCAGCTGCGCCAGCAGGTGCGGCGTTACGGCGTGTTCGTTATGCTGATGAAAAGGTGTAATGGGTTTTTGAATCTGATGATGTTGTAGCAGTACGCCACTGGTACGGGTATCTTCCGCAAGAATGAGATCGACCGATTGCAACACATCGATGGCGCGTAGGGTGATATCGCGCAGATTACCGATGGGTGTGGGAACAAGATAGAGCATGGATCGATCTCCTTTTTATTTCAAAGGCAGGAAAAAGCAAGATGCGCTTTTCCGATTACTGGAGGGTTACTTCAAACTGCTCCATCACGGGGTTGGCAAGCAATTTTTGCGCAGCTTCTTCCGCAATTTTTTTGGCATCATCGGCCGATGCCGCTTCAATTTGTAGCAAAATATTTTTACCGATGCGCACATCTTCTACGCCGCGCAGGCCCAAGTTCGATAGTCCGCCCATTACCGCCTTTCCTTGCGGATCGAGCAGATCTTTTAAAGGCATTACTTTCACCTGTACACTGTATAACATATTCAAATTTTAAGAGGGTTGCTTGCGAAAAAGCAAAGATAGAATAACATAAATCAAATAAATCAGTGGCACAGCGATCCACTGCAGCAAAATCAGCAGCAGCAGGGAAAGGATGATCAACAAATACCTGCCCTGATTTTCCTTCCAACTGAACGACTTGAATTTCATCGCCATCAGCGGTAGGGGTGCAACCATGAGCACAGATAAAAGCAGAATAATCGCATAAAGGAACCAGGGCTGCAGCAGCAAGGATCCTATTCCCCAGGCATCACTGTAAACAATCCAGGGAAGCGATGCAACCGTAAGTGCCGTGATGGGTGTAGGTACACCGATAAAGCCATATTGCTGTCGCGTATCAATATTAAAAGTTGCCAAACGCCAAGCAGCAAAGCAAGCCACCAGAAAAGCTGGCAGCATGGGAAATATCGTCAAGTCGATTGCGTTACTATTTTGCAGATAACTCATTTGCAGCAGCTCATAAAGGATCATAGAGGGTGCCACGCCAAAACTTACCACATCACTGAGGGAATCGAGCTGCTTGCCCAACTCAGAGCTCACGCCAAGTGCACGGGCAATGAACCCATCGAGAAAATCAACCAATCCTGCAGCCAGCAAGAGCAGTGTTGCCCAGCGGATGCCGGGCGGCAGGGTGATAATGACCATGCCCCGGTCCATTTGCACCATGCGGGTTGCCGGTGTAAGAATCAGCACGATGGCGACTGCACCGAGAAAGAGGTTGAGCAAAGTGAAAATATTGGGAATATGTTTGCGCATAAACAACGGTATGAACTTTATGCTTTCTGCTTTCGCATGAGCGCTTCAATATCTTCCACAGTGATGGGAATATTTTTCATCAGATCGGTATTGCCGCGCTTGGTAATCCACACGTTGTTTTCAATGCGCACGCCCATCTGCTCTTCTTCAATATAAATGCCCGGCTCTACGGTAAATACCATGCCTGCCTGTATGGGCGCAGTGCGCGTACCCAAATCATGCACATCAATACCTAAGTGGTGTGAGATGCCGTGATAGAGATATTTACGATAAGCGCGGTTTTCAGGATCTTCATTTTTCACATCGGTTTTCTTGAGCAACCCAATCTTTAAAAATTGCTGTGTTGCCTCCTCTCCTACTTTTTCTGTGTAGTCGATGATGCTGATGCCCGGCTTGAGCAGCGACTTAGCATAATCGTGCAAGTGCAAACAGGCATTATACACCTGCTTTTGACGTCGCGTAAATTTTCCGTTTACAGGAACCGTACGCGTGAGATCCGCGCAGTAACCGCCGTATTCCGCACCAAAATCCATCAGTACCAGTTCTCCGTCTTTACATTCTTGGTTGTTAAACACATAATGCAGGGTACGGGCGCGGTCGCCGGAAGCGATGATGCTGCCGTAAGCCGGACCGGTAGCGCGTTGTGAAAGGAAGGAATGCCAGATTTCAGCTTCAATTTCATATTCCATTACACCCGGACGAATAAAGCCGAGCAAACGGCGAAAGGTATTTTCTGTGATGTTGATAGCCCGCTGCATCACTTCAATTTCTTCAGGCGTTTTGATGGCACGCAGCTCCTTCATGATTTTGGCAGCACGCAAATAATGGTGCAGAGGGTAGCGTTCCTGCATAGCTTCAATAAAGCGATACTCTCTGCTGGCAATCAGCGAGGCCTTGCGATCGTTTTCGTTGCTGTCGAGATAAATATGATCGGCCAGGTGAATCCACTGCTGCAGGAAGGCATCGATGCTGTCGGCCCAAACAATGGTTGGAATACCTGAAATCGTTTTCGCTTCGCCAGCCCGCAAACGCTTGCCATCCCATTTTTCCTTCATTTCGTTAGGGCGGGTGAGCACCAGTACTTCGCGGTAGCGGGGATCGGGGTTATCGGGGAAGAGCACCACCATGGAATCTTCCTGCACAATACCGCTGAGCCAGTACAAATCGCTGTTTTGCCGAAAGCCGTGCAGGGCATCGCCATTAGCAGGCCATTCATCGTTGCTTACAAATAGGGCGATGGAGTTGGGCACCATAGCACGCATAAAGCGACTTCTGTTACGGACAAAGAGTTCGGCGTTAAGAGGATGAAACTTCATGGATTGAAAATTTAGGGCGGCCTGGAAGCGCGCAGGTGTGCAAAATAAAGATTAATGGCGGGGCTGCCAATGAGAAAGGCAGCCGAGGAAACCTCAATAAAAAACTAACATACGTTCGTTTAAAATTTTGATGACATTCATTTGAACTGCATATTTTTTAAACAAATGCATTAAAAGCCTTCATATTTTTAATTTTATTTAATAAAAAAGCTAATAAATAGCTTTTCATCTAATTTTAGCGGCATTTTTAAAAGATCTGATTGTAATTGAACTCCTACATTTGAATCGAACGCAACGCAAGATCTTTTCAAGTGCTTTTAAAACAGCACAATAAAACATAAAAAAAGAAGGCCGTAGCCTTCTCTAACAATTTTTTTAAGTGGTCGTAATCGATTGTTTGCTAACGCCCCGTTATTCTTAACGGGGCTCTTTTTTAGAACAACCCGTATAGCTGCGAATCGATCTTGCTGATGATTTCTCCGAAGTGCTCTTCGCTCTCACCAAACTTATTCGTGTCAACATCAATCACCAGCAACGGACCTTCCGTGTACTGTTCAATCCACTTATTATAAAATTCATTCAGCTTCTTGAGATAATCGAGTCGGATATTCTCCTCATACTCTCGGCCACGCTTCTGGATTTGCGCTACCAGGGTTGGCACAGATGCTTTTAAATAAATAAGCAGGTCGGGTGGCGAAACCATGGTTTGCAGGGTAGCGAAGAAGGAAAAATAGTTTTCATAATCCCGCTTCGGCATCAGGCCCATCTCATGCAAATTGGGCGCAAAAATGTGCGCATCTTCATAAATGGTGCGATCCTGAATAACAGTTTCCGTGCCGCGTTGGATATCGAGGATCTGGTTCAATCGGTTGTTCAGAAAATAAATCTGCAGATTAAAACTCCAGCGGGGCATGTCTTCATAAAAATCATTGAGGTAGGGATTCTGATCTACATCCTCAAATTGCGGTATCCACTTGTAATGCTTGCTCAGCATTTCGGTAAGTGTGGTTTTACCGGCGCCTATATTGCCGGCAATAGCAATGTGTTTTGGTTTCTTCAATTTCGCCATATATGGTTGAACCTTGGGTTCGGTTTTAGGAATGAATGTATTGATTTTTCACGAATCAGCACGCTCCGTTTGCCACTGCTTAATACTGCAAGCCCATGGCAGCACGCACCAGTTCCATGGTGGCCGCCGCACTCTTGCGCGCTTTCGCTGCGCCTGCTTCCATCACTTTTTTCAGATAAGCATGATCGGCTTCAATGGCTGCTGCTTTCTCTCGGATCGGCGCAATAAACTGAACCATATCTTCCGCCAGCTGCTTTTTCATGTCGCCATAACGAATGACACAGCCGTTGTAAGCATCTTCAAAATGCTGTACCACTTCGGGTTTGCTCACCAATCGCATCAACTGAAACAAATTCTCGATATAGTCGGGCATGGGCGTGTTGGGCGCTGCCGGACCGGCATCGGTTTTGGCCTTCATGATTTTTTTGGTGATCAGCGCATCGTCGTCGGCCAGGTAAAGCGTGGCATGCTGATTTTCGCTCTTGCTCATTTTACCGCTGCCATCCAAACTGGGCACTTTCACCAGCTCTGAACCAAAATTAAATGCATGTGGCTCGGGAAACACTTCACCATAACGGTGATTAAAGCGCTGCACAAAATTGCGTGCCATTTCCAAATGCTGCTCCTGATCTTTTCCTACAGGCACATATTTTGCACGATGTAAAATGATATCTGCTGTTTGCAAAACGGGGTAGGTTAGCAAACCGGCATTGATATTATCGGGCTGCAATCTTGCTTTGTCTTTAAAGGTGGTAGTTTTTTCCAGTTCTCCTTTATAGGCCAGCATATTGAGGTACAAATACAGCTCGGAGGTTTCATGCAGGTGACTCTGACAATAGAGTGCTACTTTTTCCGGATCGAGGCCGCAGGCAATATTTTCTGCCAATACACGATGCACATGATTGCGCAACGTACTGGTATCGGGATGCGTGGTGAGTGCATGCAAGTCGGCTACCATGAAATAGCATTCATACTGTTCCTGCATTTGCACATAGTTGCGCATTGCGCCGAAGTAGTTTCCCAGGTGCAGGAAACCCGTCGGCCGAATGCCACTCATAACAATTTCTCGCTTTTGCATCGGCGGCGAAGATAACCAATTAGGGCATTTCAGCGGCAAGGCTTTGCCGACCAAAAAGCTTTTCAATGCTTTGTAAAGGCATTCATTATTTTTGAGGCGCGAATCGGAAGCAGTTAAAAGTACTGCTTACCAAAAAAGGATCAACTATTCACTTTTCAGCACTTCATCATGGAATCGATTATACACCTTTCGGATCTGCGCAAAAGTTATTACCTCGGCAAGCAGGAATTGCCGGTACTGAAGGGCATCAACCTCGACATTTACAAAAGCGAGTTCGTTGCCCTCATGGGACCATCAGGCTCGGGCAAAAGCACGCTGATGAATATCCTGGGCTGTTTGGATACACCCACCAGCGGCAAGTATATCCTCAACGGAAAAGATGTGAGTCAGCTGGTTGACAACGACCTGGCGGAAATCCGCAATACCGAAATCGGTTTCGTTTTTCAGCAGTTCAACCTGCTGCCACGCCTCACCGCGGTGGAGAACGTAGCCCTGCCATTGATTTATGCGGGCGTTTCGAAAAAAGAGCGCAACGAAAGAGCACTCGAGATGTTGAAAAAAGTAAACCTCGCCGATCGCTCTCACCACAAACCCAATGAGCTTTCAGGCGGACAAATTCAGCGGGTAGCCATTGCCCGCGCCTTGGTAAATAATCCTTCTATCATTCTGGCCGATGAACCCACGGGCAACCTCGATACCCGCACTTCAAAAGAAATTATGGCGCTGATTGAAGAAATTCATCAGCTGGGCAACACCGTAATACTGGTAACACACGAAGAAGATATTGCCGCCCATGCAAAGCGGGTAGTGCGCCTGCGCGACGGACTAGTTGAAAGCGATCAGCAAACCACTGCTGCGGCATTGAGCTGAGCGAAATCGCGGACGCGTTACATAAAGCAATATTTTTTCTGAACGATTAAGATTCTTTGCAACCATCCTGCTGTTTTTTTGTTGAAACCTATCTATCAAGAATCTTTGTACACTATGTCGTTTAAAATTTACACCAAAACAGGAGATGCCGGCAAAACCAGTCTGATCGGCGGCACGAAAGTGCTGAAAAGTCATTTAAGAATTGAAGCTTACGGAACGGTGGACGAACTCAACGCGCAGATTGGCCTTTGCAATGATCTGCTTGCCTTCCCCGAAATCAATGCCCTGCTCAAAGAAATACAAGATCGCCTTTTTACCATCGGTTCCTCCCTGGCCACCGATCCCGAAAAAGAGGCGAAAATGAAAATCCCCGATTTGAAAGCAGAGGATGTTGCTTTGTTGGAGCAGGAAATGGATAAGATGAACGAGCAATTGCCTGAAATGCGTTCTTTTATTTTACCGGGAGGCCACCCTACTGTTTCTACCCTCCACATCGCCCGCTGTGTATGCCGCAGAGCTGAACGCTGTGTGGTGCGTATGCAGGAACTGGATATGGAAGTAGTGCCCTTGGTGATTCAATACCTCAATCGCCTCAGCGATTATCTCTTTGTATTGTCGCGCTATGCAGGCATGTTGCTGAACGCCCCTGAGTTGCCCTGGAAACCGCGCCTTTAATCGCTTTTTCTCAACCCAGCACTTTACCGTCTTTCATCGTTACAACGCGATCTGATTGTCGCGCCAGCGCCTCATTGTGTGTTACAATCAAAAATGCCTGGTTAAACTGCTTGCGCAGACTGAAAAAAAGTGCATGCAGCTCAGCCGCGTTGGCAGAATCAAGATTACCTGTGGGCTCATCGGCCATTACAATACGCGGTTGGTTTATGAGTGCCCTTGCAACAGCAACCCTCTGCTGCTCACCGCCCGAGAGCTGCGCGGGCTTCTGATCCTCTTTTCCGGAGAGACCGAGTAAATGCAGCAGTTCTTTGGCCGCTTTTTCCACTTCCGATTTTTGACGGCCAGCCAACCAACCCGGTATGCAGGTATTTTCCAAAGCGGAAAACTCAGGCAACAGATGGTGAAACTGAAATACAAAGCCGATGTGGCGGTTGCGAAAGGCAGAGAGCTCCTTGCCCTTGAGGGTATCAATACGGGTATCCTCCATCCACACTTCCCCTTGGTCGGGCTGATCGAGCGTACCGAGAATATGCAGCAAAGTGCTTTTTCCTGCGCCGGAGGAACCCACCAGACTCACGATTTCTCCGGCACCTACCTGGAGATCAACGCCTTTGAGGACTTCCACCGTTTCATACCGCTTATGAATATTGAGGGCTTTGAGCATATTTGGATGCCGTTTGAAGCATGTGGCTACAAACCTACAGCATTGAATTGAAATCGGCAGAAGCCCGGTTCCTTTTTAACATCATCCCGCGTGAAAAAGCAGATTTGGAAAATTCGCAGGGAAAGTTAGTTTTGCGGAAAATTAGACCATACTACTATGTTCTGGACACTTGAACTTGCATCATATCTCGAAGACGCTCCCTGGCCTGCCACCAAGGATGAATTGATTGATTACGCCATTCGTAGTGGCGCACCCATTGAAGTGGTTGAAAATCTTCAGGAGTTGGAAGATGAAGGAGAGATTTATGAAAGCATTGATGATATCTGGCCCGACTATCCAAGTCAGGAAGATTTCTTCTTCAATGAAGATGAATACTAGCAAATCAATTTTTTAAAAATCAAAACCCCGGATTGCCGGGGTTTTTTATTGTTCTGCCGTCCAGCGGCGATAATCTTTGAAGTAGCTGCTACCCCACCATGTATAACGCGGCACAATGGTAGCTTCGAGTCGCTTTAAAAAATCTTGGTAATCTTTTTTCTCGCTCCACAAGTTTTCACTCAATGCCGTCATCCTCGGAAAAATCATGTAATCCACTTTGGTATCATGTTCCATGTATTCTGTCCACACATTCCCCTGCGCACCCATTACTTTATGTGCAAGTCCGGCTTTTGAAAGCGATGCAGGTATCACTGAATATTGATAAACGGCCTGTAGCGGATTGTAGCCGTGTATGGCCAAACTATCGCGGGGATCCTTCGACTGAAAATGATCGAAATAAAATGGCTTGCCCGGCGACATAATGAGCTGATATCCTTTTTTCGCAACGCTGAGTGCCTTTGCTTCATCCGACCAATTCATGATGAGCGCGGAAGTATCCACAGCGCCTTCGGTGATCTCATGCCAGCCCACCACTTTTTTTCCGTTTTGCTTGAGCAGATCGGCCACATAAGAAATGAAATAGGTTTGTAATGCCGTTTCATTTTTCAAACCTTTTTTTTGCATGAAGCGCTGCGTTGCAGGATCTTGCTTCCACCACATTTTACTGCATTCATCGCCCCCTAAATGGATATAGGGTGAGGATGAAAAAAGTGAAGCGAGTTCAGCGAAAATGTCTTTCAAAAACTGAAAGGTAAAATCATTCGGCGCCAGCACATTGTTTTTTCGGTTGTACATACCCCAGGTAGTTGCAACATTCCAAACGGTATCGGGTCGCGTGCTCAGCTGCGGATAAGCAGCAATGGCTGCCCTGCTATGACCGGGAATATCAAGCTCCGGTATAACAGTAATACCACGTACGGCCGCATAGTCGAGGATAGATTTAATCTCGGCACGGGTATAGTAACCACCATAGCGCTTGCCATCGTAGCGGGCAGGCGTATCGCGGAAATGTCCGATCAGCGTGGAATCGCGCCAGGAACCGATGCTGTTGAGGAGTGGATATGACTTCACTTCAAAACGCCAACCCTGATCATCGGTCAGGTGCCAATGAAAGGTGTTGAACTTATGAA
Source organism: uncultured Chitinophagaceae bacterium (assembly GCA_964505195.1). Classification (GTDB taxonomy): domain Bacteria; phylum Bacteroidota; class Bacteroidia; order Chitinophagales; family Chitinophagaceae; genus CAZDGV01. The sequence continues at coordinate 22,445 of CAZDGV010000015.1, read as the reverse complement.
AGGTGAGATAGTCGATGTATTTTTTGATATAGTCAACAGAAAAAAAATGTCGCACTACATCCAAATGCATACCGCGATAAGCAAAGCGCGGATAATCGGTGATGCGCAGTGCCGGAATTTGCACTGATTTGCTTTTTTGTAAAGGCAGCAGTTGCAGCAAAGTTTGGATAGCATTTACAAATCCGCGTACATCGTTGGCCTGAATCAGCACACGCTGCGCGCTGATATGCAGGCGATACATTTCGGGGCGGTCGATAGATTTTTGCTGCGCTTCCAGAACGATTGCCGATGCAGGTAATGCTGCATTTTTCATGAGCAGATTCAGAGGCAATCTTATTCCAACCTGTGCGTACAACTGCTCTTGCAAAAGGGTTGCCTGCTTGCTGAAATTGGATGGAAAATAAATGGCTGTTTCTTCATCGAGCAGAAATGCGCCACCCTGCTCTGCAACGAAGGATACCGGAGCCGGCACAATACGGTTTGCGGCCTGCGGCATGGCTTGCTGCATGCAAAACATGAGCACCAATAAAAAAGCAAGCTTCAGCAAACGCGACATGCTAAGCAGCATCATTTTTTAAAAGTAAACTTAAAGTAAAGCAGCACCAGCGAGAGCAAACATATAAATGCATTGCAGGAAACAACGGGCAACAACATAGGATCATGGAAGGCTCCGTAAATCAGCCATACCACTGTACTAAGCGTTACAATTAAAATCGTGTAAATGCTCAGGTCGCCAATGCTTTTCGATTTCCAGGCTTTATATACCTGCGGTACAAAAGTGATGCTGCTGAGCAGCGATCCGAATAAACCAAAAAACTCAACCAAAGAAGGATTCATGATATATGTATTTGTACAACAGATGTATAAAAAGCAATTGTATTTTGATTGCCTTTGAAGCAATACTCAGAACAAGGTGGCAATTATTTTTCCATCTGATCAATAATCTCTCCTGTTACACCGGTAAAGCTGAAGCCACCGTCGTGGAAAAGGTTCTGCATGGTTACCATACGGGTTAGATCGCTGAACATGATGGCAATATAGTTGGCACAGTCTTCTGAACTTGCATTACCCAGCGGACTCATCTTCTCCGCATAGGTCAGAAATCCGTCAAATCCCTTCACACCACTGCCGGCAGTAGTGCGGGTGGGCGACTGTGAAATGGTGTTGATGCGCACTTTATTACGCACACCATAATGATAACCGAAGCTGCGTGTAACGCTTTCCAGCAACGCCTTGGCATCCGCCATTTCATTGTAATCGGGAAACACACGCTGTGCGGCGATATAGGTAAGCGCCACTACACTTCCCCAATCGTTGATGGCATCCAAATCCCATGCGGTGCGAAGCACGCGGTGCAAGCTCATTGCAGAAATATCGAGTGTTTTCTGATTCCATTCGTAGTTCATTTCGGTGTAGTGCTTGCCCTTACGCACATTCAAACTCATACCGATAGAATGCAGCACAAAATCAACCTTACCGCCAAAATGCGCCATCGACTGCGTAAATAAATTTTTCAGATCGTCCATATTGGTTACATCAGCACCAATTACCGGCGCATTGCCGCACTGTGCAGCAAGCTGATTGATTTCTCCCATGCGCAATGCAACGGGAGCATTGGTGAGCACAATCTGTGCACCTTCTTCATAACAGCGGAGTGCAGTTTTCCAGGCGATGGATTTTTCATCGAGCGCACCGAAAATGATGCCTTTCTTTCCTTTCAGCAGTTGATGTGACATAAATCGATTTTTGATACTTGCCGTAAAAATAGAACATCTGCAGGTAATGGTAATTTTTTGCGTGCAGCATGTAATGGAAAAGCTATTTAACCCTGCATGAGTTCTCGTGCTGTTTTAAGCGAAGAAGGCGATGGCTCATCGCCGCTGAGCATGCGCGCTATATGCTGCACACGCTCTTCGCCTTCTAACATGCGAATCTTGGTTTGTATTGTGCCGGCTTGATTTTCCTTGTACACAAAATAATGCGCCTGTCCGCGTGCGGCAATCTGTGGCTGGTGTGTAATAACAATTACCTGCTGTGAGGCAGCGAGCGATTGTAGCAGCATGCCCACCTGCTTTGCCGCTTCTCCGCTGATGCCTGTATCAATTTCATCAAAAATCATTGTGGGCAATTGCATGGCGGTACCTACCAATGATTTAATACAGAGCATGAGTCGGCTGCGTTCGCCGCCGCTGGCAACTTTTTCAACGGGCTCATAGCGACCGCTGCGGTTGGCATCAAAGAGCAACGCAATGGCATCGGCACCCCATGGACCGGGTGATGCTGCATCAACACGCACCTGGACCGATGCGTTGGGCATACCCACCTGTTGTAGCAATGCATTTACCTGATCCACCATTTTTGTGGCACATTCTTTACGCCGTTTAGAAAGCAAAGCAGCCTGCTCCAACAATAATTTTTCATGCGCTGCACTGGCAGCTTCTTTTGAAGCAATTTCATTCGCCACATCGAATACCAGCTGAAGCTTTGCTTCCAATTCCTGCTGCAGATGCAGGAGTTCATCGGTGGACTGAACACCGTGTTTTTTCAAAAGTTTGTATCCGATATCGAGGCGCTCTTGTACAAATTGAATCCTTGCTTCATCCAATGCAATGGCATCTTGCAGGTCTTCCAGTTCACCGGCGATATCGTTGATTTCAATTTGCGCGCTGCGCAATCTTTCGCTGATGGTGCCCAGCTTTTGATGCAGGTTGCCATAAGGCGTGAGCTGCTGCACCAGCTGTTTCAGTCGCCCTGCCAGCGGCTCTTCGCCAGATTGCAAAACCTGTACGGCTATTGCCAATGCCTGACGAATCTGTTCTGCCTGGCTCAACAGTTTCAGCTCCTGCTCCAGCGCTTCCAACTCACCCTGCTGTAAAGCAGCGGCGCTCAGTTCATCATATAAAAAGCGATGATAGGCTTCTTCAGCGCTTGCTTGTTGCTGCTGCTGTCGAAGAGTTGCAATTTCCTGCTGCAGCTGTCGCCATGCCTTGTAATGACCTCGATAGGTTTCCAAAATTTCCTGATTGCCGGCCAGCACATCTATGATTTCGCGCTGAAAATCCGCTTCGCCCAGCTCCATGGTATCAAACTGCTGGTGCAGATCAACCATGAGCGCAGCAAAGGCACGGAGCTGAGTCAGGTTTACAGGCGTATCGTTGATGAAAGCGCGGGATTTTCCGTTGGGTGCAATTTCGCGGCGGAGGATCACTGCCTCTTCTTCGTAAAGGCCTTCCCGTTGCAACCATGCTTTTGCAGTTGCATTGCCTTCCGTACTGCACACTACTTCGGCCACACATTTACGGTTGGGGTCTTGTAATACGCTGCTATCGGAACGATCGCCCAGCACCAATCCCAATGCTCCCAGTAAAATAGATTTACCCGCACCGGTTTCACCGGTAATGGTATGCAACCCCTTTCCAAAAGGGGTTTCCAGCGAAGAAATGATGGCGAAATTTTGTATGCTTAGCTGCTGCAACATAGAAACACCAGCAAATTAACACCTGTGTGCAACTTGGTAAAATCATTTTGTTTGAAAACCTCTTTCAAAAGCACCACGAACCGATTACTGATATGGCATAAAAAAAGGTGCGACTGGCGCACCTTAAGATTGTATTGATACAATGGATCAGAGACCCACGCTGTCGTTCAGTTCAGCATCCACCAGCACACGACCGCAGTTTTCACATACGATGATTTTTTTGCGCTGACGAATTTCACTCTGGCGCTGGGGCGGGATGGCATTGAAGCAACCACCGCAGCTGTCGCGCACGATGGATACAACCGCCAAACCATTACGGTAGCTTTTGCGGATGCGATCGAAGCTGTGCAGCAGTCTTTCTTCCACCGCCTCACGTGCACCACTCACCTGAGCAGCCAAATGCTTTTCTTCTTTTTCTGTATCGGCAATGATTTTATCGAGCTCAGCTTTTTTGTGCTCCAGATTCTTTTCTTTGGTAGCGATGCTTTTCATCACCTTTTCAAGCTGTTCGCTTTTCTCCACATGCTCTTCGGTAGCATCTTTGATATGTTTTTCGCAAAGCTTCACCTCTAAGGTTTGCATTTCAATTTCCTTATTGATGGCTTCGAACTCACGGTTGTTCTTTACGTTCTCGCTTTGCTTCTCATATTTCTTGATCAGCTCCTGCGCTTCTTTGATAGCCGTTTTTTTAGCTTCAATGAATTCCTGAATACCGTTGATCTCTTCTTCAACGCGATGCTTGCGTGCATTCAATCCGGTCACTTCGTCTTCCAGATCGTTTACTTCCATGGGAAGCTCCCCTTTCAGAATCTGAATTTCATCGAATTTGCTTTCGATTTTCTGAACGCGGACCAAGGCCCTGAGTTTTTCTTCTACGGAATATTCTTTAACGCTTGCCATAGTTTGATTTCTGGTTTGAAGATGATGGCTCCCAACCGATGTGACCCGCTTTTTTTTCAGCTGAAATAATGCACGGGGTTTGTCCGAACGCCGGTTTTGAGGACGGCAAAGTTAGGGAATTTTCGGGCAATATGGTCTGCCAAAAGATCGATGGTGTACTGCTCACTCTCCCAATGGCCGATATCGCAGAGCAGGAAGCCGGGCTCCGCCTCAAAAAAAGAATGGTATTTGATGTCGGAGGTTACCAGCGCATCCGCTCCGGCTGCCATGGCCTGGTGAAGCAGAAATATGCCCGCTCCGCCGCATATCGCCACCTTTTGAATGGGCTTTTGAGCAGGGACGGTATGTCGAATTAAAGATGTATTAAATTGATTTTTAATGAGTTGTAAGAATTGTGCTGCTTCCAAACCCTGTTCCAGCTCGCCGATCATGCCGGCACCAATATGCTGATGCACATTATCGGTGGGGGTGATTTCATAAGCCACCTCCTCGTAGGGATGTGCTGCCCAAAGGGCGGTAAGCACTTTGCGCTCCAGCCAGGCCGGAAAAATGATTTCCAGCTTTTCCTCCCGCTCAATATGTCGTTGGCCGGGTTTGCCTACAAACGGGTTGGTACCAGCAGCACCTCTAAAACTTCCGTTGCCCTCCACCGCAAAACTGCATTCATCATAAGCACCAATATGTCCGGCCCCAGCGGCAAACAGCGCCGAACGAACTGTTTCGGTATGAGCAAGCGGCACATAAGTGGAAAGCTTTTTCAGCAAGCCCGACTTAGGTTGGAGGATGCGGCAGTTTTGAAGCTGCAGCTTCGCTGCGATAGCAGCATTCACCCCATCCGACACATGATCGAGATTGGTATGGATGGCATAAATGGCCACCTTACGGTGGATGGCCGCCAGCAGGGTACGTTCCACCTGATTGCTGCCGGTAAGTTTTTTAATGCCCCCGAAAATAAGCGGATGATGCACCACCAGCAGGTTACAGCCTTTGTCGGCCGCTTCGGCTACCACGGCTTCCGTAGCATCAAGCGCAACCATCACGCCCGAACAGGCTTCGTTGGGATCACCCACCTGAAGACCGGCATTGTCGTAATCTTCCTGCAGTGAAAGCGGAGCCAGCTGCTCCAGCACATCGATGATGGCGCGTATTTGCATGCTGTAAAAGTAAATCAAGTTGCGAGCCTTGCCAACAGGAAAGGAAAATATGAAAAGCATCTTCATTAAAAATGCTTTTGAAAGAGACCCGCTATCGATTCGCTCTCATCAACTTTTTTCCTTTTGTCGTGTTGTATAACTTTGCGCACATTCTAAAAAAACATCCCATGAAAATTGAAGTTGGCCAATCGGCACCCGCTTTTAACTTGTACGACAGCGACAAAAACCAGGTTTCGCTGAATGATTTTAAAGGAAAAAATGTATTGCTGCTGTTCTTTCCGCAAGCTTTTACCGGCGTTTGCACCAAGGAACTTTGCGGCGTGAGAGACGATATTGCACGCTATTCCAATGCCAATGCACAGGTGCTGGGCATTTCAGTTGATTCTATTTTTACCCTGGCCAAATTCAAGGAAGAACAGGGATATAACTTCCCGCTGCTGAGCGATTTCAACAAAGCTACCTCTGAGGCCTATGGCGCTTTGTATGACACCTTCGTATTTGACATGAAAGGTGTTTCTAAGCGTGCTGCGTTCATCATCGACAAAGAAGGTGTGGTGCGCTACGCAGAAGTACTGGAAAGCGCTGGCGATCTGCCCAATTTTGACGCCATCAACGAAAAGCTCGCAGAACTCGCATAACATATTGTAATTCTGCTACATAGGAAGAGGCGGATCTGACAGATCCGCTTTTTTTGTGCCTAACCATCACCCTAATCCTTTGATTTTACAATCCTTGGCATTACCTTCACATGCTTGAAAAAACTGTTTTTCATATCATTCCTACTGTTGACCGCCTGGACGGTCACTGCCCAAAAAAGCAGCCTTGCGGATAATGCCGCGGAGCGTCGCCTTACCAAGGCTTTCCCCAACCCGGCCACCGCTTATGTGAACATTGAACTGTTGCAAACCCGTGAAATGGGCGACTACAGTTTATGCGTGTTCAATTTTATCGGCAAGAAAGTATATGAAAAAAACAATCTTACACCACGTACAACGATCGATTTGAGCGGTTATTTCAGAGGACTGTATATTTTTCAGCTGAAAGACCGTCGCACCGGACAAATTCTGGAGTCCGGAAAATTTGAAGTGGTGCGCTGATGCCTACTCGCTTGTTAAAGCACTTGCACAATTAAAAATTTCAGGTAATGTGTGTTTTCCCAACCCCAAACGATGGGATGATCTGCGCTTTGTGTTTGAAAGCAAACCTGACGCAATGAACGTCGCGCATCTTTGGCGGCCATTTGAATAATTTCTAAAAAGAGCTGGGGTTGCACAAGATTGGTGCAGGATGAGGTGACCAAAAATCCGCCGGGCTTCACCAGCTTGATACCACGCAGATTGATTTCCTTGTATCCTGTAATTGCTTTTTGAAGGTTGCCGCGGGTTTTGGTGAAAGAGGGCGGATCAAGCATCACCACATCGTATTGGCGACCATCCTTCGACCATTGCTTGAGCATATCAAAAGCATTCACGCATTCAAATTGACAAACCTCTGAAAGTCCGTTCAGCGCTGCATTGCGTTTGCACATTTCCACCGCACCTTCGGAAATATCCAAACCGTGTACCGACTTAGCACCATAATGGGCCGCATGAATTTCGAAGGTGCCTGTGTAAGTAAATGCACCCAACACATCTGCACCTTTTACAATATGCTGAATGGCACGGCGATTATCTTGCTGATCTAGAAAATATCCTGTCTTCTGTCCATTTTCCAAATCCACATGAAAGCGCAGTCCGTTTTCGCGAATGATGATTTGCGTGTCGAAGGGTGCAGATAAAAATCCCTTTTGCTGCTCCAAACCTTCCAGTGTGCGCACCGGTACATCATTGCGTTCGTAAATGCCCTTGGGTTGGAACACTTGATTGAGTGCAGCAACAATGGCTGGCTTCCAGCGATCGATGCCCAGCGCCAGTGTTTGCAACACAAAATAATCGTTGAACTTGTCGATGATCAGCTGCGGCAGTCCGTCTGCTTCGCCAAAAATCAATCGGCAGTTTTCGGTGTAACCAATTTGCTGCCTGTAAGCCCATGCCTGCTGTATCCGCTGCAGAAAAAAAGCATCATTGATCTCTTCCTGTTTTTTTCTGGTGAGGAGTCGCACCTGAATTTGCGACTGCGGGTTGTAGTAGCCGCGACCGAAAAATTTACCGTCGTTGGTAAGCACTTCCACCACATCGCCGGGCGCAGCATCCCCTTCCACCTTTTTAATTTCATTGCCAAAAATCCAGGGATGCCCATTTAGCACCCGATACGAAACATTGCGATTCAGCGTTACCTTTGTACTCATGCCGCCAAAGGTAAGTCGCCCCGACGGATCGGATGCAGCAAAACCCCTGAGCCGCATGTCTAACATTAATATGAAATCGATACCCGCAACACTTCGTTTCCTCCTGCTGTGCGTTTTATTCAGCCATTTGTCTTGCGAAAAAGCAACAGATGAAAAGGTGTTTGAAGTAAAGCTGCTGGACTCATTTTGCGCTTTCAATATCATTTCCATAGAGGATCCCGCTTTTTATTCGCTGGGCATGAAATGGAAAAATTCACAGGGTGCCACCCTCGAGCACGTGTTTTCCGTTGCCAACCCCTGCGATTTCAACGCTTCCGGGGTAAAAAAAGGAGAAACCTTTCGCTGCCGCATTATCAAAGAACCCCGCAACAATTCCTGCGCAGTATGTATGGGCTTTATGGAAACTCCGCCCCTTCAATACCATATTGAAGTGGTACGTTAATTTGCCCAAAACATCGCTTCTGCAAGACAATTTGTCCCACCTGCTTGCCTTGGCAAAGTTCTTGACATACGTACCTTTGCCGACAATTTTGCAGAAAAACAACTAAAAGCATAACACGATGTCAGAAAAGAACGAACAACTGTCGCAGGAAGAATCGATGAACATGGACCTCAACGCCGATGAAAATCTCGCCGGCACCACCCATCTTAATGCTGCGGTGGAAGAAGAGTCGGAGTTGGAAGCCATCAAAGAAGCACTGGAAGAGGAGAAGAAAAAATACCTGTATCTGTTTGCCGAGTTCGACAATTTCAAGCGTCGCTCAGCCAAGGAGCGAATCGAGCAAATGCAGATGGCGGGCAAAGAAGTGATCGTATCGCTGCTGGAAGTGCTCGACGACTGCGACCGTGCAGAAGCAGAGCTGGCAAAAACAGAAGGCGGACAGGCACATGAAGGCGTGAAGCTGGTATTTCACAAACTGCGCAATACCCTAACTGCACGCGGATTAAAACAGATGGAATGCAAAGGGATGGATTTTGATGTGGACAAGCACGAAGCCATCACCGAAATTCCGGCACCAGATGAAAACTTGAAAGGAAAAGTGATGGATGTAATTGAACAAGGCTATTTGCTCAACGATAAAATTATCCGTTTTGCGAAAGTGGTGGTTGGAAAATAATTTACTTATTCAAATAACAAATTCATCGCACCGCGCGCAAAATAAGGTACCCAAGCAAGCAATATGAAAAGAGATTATTACGAAATACTGGGCGTCAGCAAATCGTCTTCCGCCGATGAAATAAAAAAAGCATATCGGAAAGTGGCGATGCAGTACCACCCCGACCGCAACCCTGGCAATAAAGAAGCCGAAGAAAAATTCAAGGAAGCGGCTGAAGCCTATGAGGTGTTGAGTGATGCCGACAAGCGTGCGCAGTACGATCGTTTTGGTCATGCAGGCGTGAGCGGCGGTGCAAGAGGTGGCGGTGCGCAAGGCATGAACATGGAAGATATCTTCAGCCAGTTTGGAGATATTTTTGGCGATGATATTTTCGGAAGTTTCTTTGGCGGTGGCGGCGGAAGAAGAGGCGGCGGTGGCGGTCGCTCCAGAGGCGTGCGTGGCAGCAACTTGCGTGTACGCATTAAAATGAACTACGAAGAAATTGCAAAGGGTGCTACCAAAACCATCAAGGTAAAAAAACATGTTACCTGTAATCAATGTAGCGGCTCGGGAGCAAAAGACAAATCGTCGATGCAAACTTGTGGCACCTGTAACGGAAGCGGACAGGTAAGGAAAGTTGCCAATACTTTTTTAGGACAGATGCAGACGGTAACTACTTGTCCGTCTTGCAACGGCGAGGGCACCACCGTGGTAAACAAATGTACCGCGTGTAAAGGTGAAGGCAGGGTTTACGGCGAAGAGACGGTGAGCATTGATATTCCGGCAGGTGTACAGGAAGGCATGCAGCTGAGCATGAGCGGCAAAGGCAATGCAGGCGAAAGAGGCGGCTCGCCGGGCGACCTGATTATACTCATTGAAGAGGAAGCGCATCCGCAGCTGCACCGCGACGGATTGAATGTGGCCTATGATTTGCATATCTCCTTCCCCGATGCCGTTTTCGGTACACAGGTGGAAGTGCCCACGATTGACGGCAGAGCAAAAATTAAAATACCCGCGGGTACGCAAAGTGGCAAAGTGTTTCGGCTTAAGGGAAAAGGTTTCCCCGCCTTGCAGAGCTACGAAAAAGGCGATCAGCTGATTTATGTTAGCGTTTGGACACCCCAGCAGCTCAGCAATGAAGAAAAAGCCATGCTGGAGCAGCTGCAGCGCTCAGGTAATTTTCAGCCACAGCCCGATAAATCCGACAAAGGGTTCTTTGAACGGATACGCGAAATGTTTAGCTAATACAAAGCCCCCGAAATTTCGGGGGCTTTTTCGTTGCAGCGATTAAAGATTACTTATTTTTACCCGTTCCAAATTTGAACCACTTTCAAACCGAACCCGCTGAAATGAGTGATACCGTTATCTATTCCATTCCCGCCCGCTTTAGAAGGGTGGAAAACCTACACATTCTTTTTTGGCTTGTAAAAGACGCAGCTTGGGCGCTCAACTTTAAAGAAGTTGGTATGTTCATGATCATTCCCACCATCGCGGCGGCATTACTGATTACCTGGCAAACCCGAAAAATTTTCTCCGAGCTGATGCATAACCTTGCGGTAGATTTCTGGATTGTAGCCAACTGCACCTGGATGATCGGAGAGTTTTTTGGGATAGACGGAGGCGAATTCGGATTAAGACGCCTTGCGCTGATCCCTTTTTCAATTGGCTTACTGATTCTGGCCGCTTATTATTTCTTGTACTACAGTAAAAAAACCTTCCGCGAAAAAGTAGTACAGCAAACAGAGCAGGCACTCGAAGAAGAAATGCTGCAGGCGAAGAACAAAAGAACTGCCTGACCGCATCAGGCTTGTCTGTTTCAATGATTATCTTTGCCGCTTTACGGGCAGTACAATTGGCAGTTGCATATAGCCGCACTGTCGTTGAACATTCATGTCTGTTTCGGATTTCATACTCGATTTTATGTTTAGAACACATACCTGCGGAGCATTAAATATCAGCGATGTCGGAAAGCAAGTAACCCTTTCGGGCTGGGTGCAAAGCATCCGGAAATTCGGCGCTATCAGTTTTGTAGATCTGCGCGACCGATACGGCATTACACAGCTGCTTTTTGGAGAAGACCTTCAAAAGCAATTAGAAACTACTCCGCTGGGGCGCGAATATGTAGTGCAAGCAACCGGCCTTGTAAGTGAGCGCAGCAACAAAAATCTGAATATCAGTACCGGCGAAATTGAAATCAACGTAACAGCCTTTACGATTTTAAATGCATCGGCGGTACCACCCTTTACCATTCAGGATGATACAGATGGAGGCGATGATCTGCGGATGAAATACCGCTACCTCGATCTGCGCCGCCAGCCGGTGAAAAAAAATATAGAACTACGCTATGCCGTAAACCGTGCTGCGCGCAACTATTTGCATGAGCAGGGATTCATGGATATTGAAACACCGTTCCTCATCAAATCAACTCCCGAAGGAGCGCGCGACTTCGTAGTACCCAGCCGCATGAACGAAGGTCAGTTTTATGCGCTTCCGCAAAGTCCGCAAACCTTCAAACAGCTTTTGATGATCAGCGGATACGACCGCTACTATCAAATTGTAAAATGCTTTCGCGATGAAGACCTGCGTGCCGACAGGCAGCCGGAGTTTACGCAGATCGACTGTGAAATGTCGTTTGTTACACAGGACGATATTTTGCAGATGTTTGAAGGAATGGTGAAATCCATTTTCAAGGAAGTGAAAGGCATCACCTATTCCGAAACGATCGAGCGCATGAGCTGGGAAGAAGCGATGTGGCGATATGGCAACGATAAGCCCGATATCCGCTTCGGCATGGAGCTTTGCAATTTGAAATTTGCGCAACATAGTTTCCCGGAAAAAACATCGCTAGTACAGCTCATTGCAGGAGCCGATTTCAAAGTATTTGATGCTGCAGAAACCGTATTGGCCATTGCCGTTCCCGGCTGCAGCGAATACACACGCAAGCAAACCGATGAACTTACAGAATGGGTGAAGCGTCCGCAAATAGGCATGCAAGGACTTGCATTTATCAAATGCAATACTGACGGAACTTACAAAAGCAGCATCGATAAATTTTACAGCGAGGATAAACTGAAAGCCATCGCTGAGGCAGCCGGTGCCAAGCAGGGAGATCTGGTGTTGCTGCTGGCAGGAGCCGAAGAGCGCACCCGCAAAGCCATCAGTGAACTACGATTAGAGATGGGAGAAAGACTCGGCCTGCGTAAAAAAGATGTTTTCAAATTATTGTGGGTGTTGGATTTTCCGCTCTTTGAATACGCAGAAACTGAAAACCGCTGGGTAGCAAGGCATCATCCTTTCACCAGTCCAAAGCCCGAACATATTGCTGCGATGATTGAAAATAGTCCGGTCATTGAAGACGCAGCGGCATACCTGAAGCATCCCTATGCAAGCATCAAAGCCAATGCTTACGACATGGTACTAAACGGCAATGAAATTGGAGGAGGCTCCATCCGCATCTATCAGCGCGCATTGCAGCAGAAAATGTTTGAAGCGCTGGGTATGGATGAAGCAGAGCAGCAACATAAATTCGGATTTCTGCTAGGCGCTTTTGAATACGGCGCTCCTCCTCATGGCGGTATTGCGTTCGGCTTCGACCGACTCTGCGCTATTTTAGGTGGCAGCGAAAGTATCCGCGATTTTATCGCCTTCCCCAAAAACAACAGCGGCAGAGATGTGATGCTGGATGCACCCGGCACCATTGATGCGCAGCAATTGGATGAACTGAATATTCGGATTAAATAAGCTACCTATGACGCTGTATCGCATTGCATCGTATTTGCTGTTGATGATGGCCATTTTATTGGGCACCATCGATTTAATGGTTTTATTAATAGCACTGGCAAATCCCGCCATGCTCATTCAGGTGTTCATCATTGCCTGCGTAGTCATTTACAGTTTCACCTCCTTCAGCTTTCTCATCAAAGGCATCGACAGACAACAAATCCTGCGCAAGCGCACCAAAGATCTGATCAAGGTTAATGCCTATGTATCGATGGGCTTTGCCATGCTGTTCTTGTTGCAAACCATTGCCATCGTTTCCAATCCGCAGCTGATTGGGGAAGCGATGAAACAGGCAACGCAAATGCAGGGCGCAGAAGCAGCCCAACTTACACCGCAGATGCTCATGAAGCTGATGCGCTATATATTATACTTCATGTGCGGCTATAGCATTGTACTTGTATTGCATGTGTTCTATACACTCAAACTGCTCAAAACGCACGCACACCTTTTCGCTTCAGAACAAAACGAAGCTTAGATCATCAAAACGCTTTCAAACGGCATAAAATCAGATTTGATTTTGTGTAACTTGCCTTATGTCTTCAACGCCTCTTGCAGAACGACTTCGACCGGTGGTGCTCGATGATTTGGTGGGACAGGAACATCTTACCGGCGCGGGCAGCGTGCTGCGTAAATCCATCGAAGCCGGAAAAATTCCGAGTATGATTTTTTGGGGACCGCCGGGCGTTGGAAAAACCACCATCGCACATATTATCGCCAACACTTTACAAGTACCCTTTTACACACTGAGTGCTATTAGTGCAGGCGTGAAGGAAGTGCGGGAAGTGATTGCAAAAGCAAGTGCGGAAAAAGATGCCATTCTTTTTATCGACGAAATTCATCGGTTCAACAAAGGACAACAAGATGCCTTGCTGGGAGCAGTAGAAAAAGGAACGATCCGACTGATTGGTGCTACCACAGAAAATCCATCTTTTGAAGTGAATGCAGCATTGCTGAGTCGCTGTCAGGTGTATGTTTTGCGCGCGCTTGATGAAAAAGCACTGGTGCAGCTGATGGAAGAAGCCATCGAAAAAGATGCCGCCCTCGCAGCTAAAAAAACGAAACTCAAAGAAACGACAGCCCTACTGCGTCTCAGCGGCGGAGATGCACGTAAACTGCTCAACCTGCTGGAGTTGGTAGTTGATACCCTACCCACCCCTGCAGAAATCAGTAATGAGCATGTGATGGAGATTGCTCAGCAACGGATTGTGCTTTACGATAAACAAGGAGAACAGCATTACGATATCATTTCTGCCTTCATCAAATCCATTCGCGGGAGCGATCCGAATGCCGCAGTGTACTGGCTGGCACGCATGATTGCAGCGGGTGAAGACATCCGTTTTATTGCACGCAGAATGGTAATCCTCGCGAGCGAAGACATTGGTAACGCCAATCCCAATGCATTACTGCTAGCGAACGCATGTTTTGATGCGGTAAACAAAATCGGCAATCCCGAAGCACGCATTATCCTCTCACAATGCGCCATTTATCTGGCTACCGCTTCCAAAAGCAATGCAGCGTATTTGGCCATTGATAAAGCACTGGCTGCAGTGGATCAGCAAGGAGATTTGCCCGTTCCGCTGCATCTGCGTAATGCGCCTACACGCATGATGAAAGACATGGGCTATGGTGCGAACTACCAGTATGTGCACAACCATGAAGGGAATTTTGCAGAACAGCAATACCTGCCAGATGAACTGCGTGGCACGAAATTTTTTGAGCCGGGCAACAACGCAAAAGAAGAAGAAATGCGGCGCATGCTGCAGCAACTTTGGAAGGATCATTATCAATACTGAAATCATTACACCATGGAGCTTCGCTGGTCGCTGAAATCTTTTGAAAGTCTTAGTTCACATGAACTCTATGCGATTATTCGGCTACGCAATGAAGTGTTTGTAGTGGAACAAAACTGTGTATTTCAGGATGCAGACAATAAAGACCAGTCAAGCTTGCACCTGATGGGCATGGATGGTGACGGAAAATTACTTGCTTATTGTCGCATTGTACCGCCCGGAATTTCCTACACCGAACCATCGATTGGTCGGGTAGTATCAGATGCTTCCGTTCGTAGGCAAGGAGCCGGCAAGCTGTTGATGCAGGAAGCGCTGCGCATTTGCAGTGTACTATACCCGCAGCATGTGATCCGCATTGGAGCGCAGCTATATCTGAAACAGTTTTACAATGCATTGGGCTTTGCGCAAACCAGCGAAGTGTATCTGGAAGATGGCATTGAACACATCGAAATGTGTTATACCCCTTGAGCGCAACGCTTCGACAAGACCTTTCTCCCGACTTTTTTCTCCCAGTTTCTCTAAAAAACCCATGCCGCATGCTTTGATTTGCGGATTATGTTTTCTATTTTTCTAAGTCGATCTTATTTGTCTGTATCGTAAATACACAAATCGTATCCTTATGAATAATTGCATAACTACATGCAAGTTTTTACTCATTTATTTGATCTGCCTCTTTCCACTCCACACTAAATCGCAGGTTGGCTTTGCCGTTCCACTAAAAGGTTATGAGATCGGATTGAATATGGGAGGAATGAATTTTTTAGGTGACCTAGGCGGCAACAGAGGAAAAGGGACATACGGGCCCAAAGATCTGAACCTACCGGTTACGCATATTGCCATGGGCATTTCCGCAGCATGGTATCCCATTGAGTGGTTTGGTGTGCGATTGGCAGGCAATATTGGCCGGGTGGAAGGCTACGACAACCTCATCAAGAACAATGGTACAGAAGAAGTGCCGCGCATTTTCCGCGATCTGCATTTTCGCTCGCCACTCTATGAAATGTATGCAGGCGTGGAGTTTTATCCTACTTGTCTTATTTGGGAATTGAGAAGACTGCCTCCTCCTCGTTTAAAACCATTCTTTATTGCAGGTGCGGGCATTTTTAAGTTTGAACCACATGGATTGTACAACGACGGACAAGGAAATCAGCGCTGGGTGCAGCTCAAGCCGCTACGAACAGAGGGACAAGGCATGACAGAAACAGGCAGGCCACATTATGCCACTACAGCATTCAGCTTTCCGGCAGGTATTGGTTTTAAATATGATCTGAAAGAAAGACTCACGCTGAGTATTGAACTCATCCACCGCTTTACTACTACCGATTACATTGATGATGTAAGTACTACTTATATCGATCCCGCATTGTTCGATCAATATCTTTCTCCAGGCGATGCCGCACTCGCAAAGATCATGTACAACCCAAGCGCAAGAAATACCGTAGCTATACCAGGCTACGATCCCAACAAACCCGGCAATCAGCGGGGCAATCCGAAACGCAACGATGGATTTGTTACCACGCAATTCAGACTTACTTGGAAGCTGGGAGACATCTATGCTTACTGGTTTAAAAACAAGAAATCCATCTTCAATCCGCGGGTATACTAACTTAACTCAGTAACGAGAAAACGTGCTGTATGACTTTCGGGGATATTTTTCATTTGCTCCGGAATGCCTTCAAACAAGATTCTTCCGCCACCTTCTCCTCCTTCCGGACCAAGATCAATGATATGATCAGCCACCTTGATCACATCCATATTATGCTCAATTACCAAAACAGTATTGCCGCGATCGGTAAGCGTATGCAACACACGCAACAAATGTTCAATATCCTGAAAATGCAAACCGGTAGTGGGCTCGTCGAGAATATAAAATGTTTTACCCGTATCTTTTTTAGCGAGCTCAGTTGCAAGCTTAACACGCTGTGCTTCACCACCGCTGAGCGTTACAGCGCTTTGTCCTAACGTAATGTACCCTAATCCCACTTCCTGCAGTACCCTGATTTTACGATAGAGATAGGGTACCGGTTGAAAAAACTCACAGGCTTCTGTTACGGTCATATCCAGCACATCGCTGATGCTCTTTCCTTTATACCGTATTTCAAGGGTTTCACGATTATAGCGTCTGCCGTTACATTTCTCACAATGCACATACACATCGGGCAGAAAATTCATTTCAATCACCCGCATACCGCCGCCTTCGCACACATCGCAACGCCCATGCTTTACATTAAACGAAAACCGACCTGCATTATACCCTCTGATCTTAGCTTCAGGTACAGCTGCGAAAAGCTGACGGATTTCGGTAAAGAAGCCGCAGTAGGTAGCCGGATTGCTGCGCGGCGTTCGTCCGATGGGGCTTTGGTCTATCTCAATTACTTTATCGATATGCTCCAAACCCTTCACAGACTGATAAGCCAAAGGTTGCTGCCTTGCATCGTAGCAATGTTTATTAAGGATAGGATAAAGTGTTTCATTGATCAGCGTACTTTTTCCGCTGCCGCTCACGCCGGTAACACAAATGAATTTACCCAGCGGAAATTTCACATTTACTTTTTTCAGATTATTGCCCGCTGCACCACGTAGTTCCAATACCTGTCCGTTGCCTTTTCTTCGCTGCGCTGGCACGGCGATTTTTTTCTTCCCATTTAGGTAAGCAGCTGTTTCGCTGTTCGAACGCAGCACCTCTGCTGGCGTACCTGCTGCTACAACGGTACCGCCTTGCTTACCCGCAAGCGGACCGATATCAATGAGATGATCAGCAGCGAGCATGATGTCTTTATCGTGTTCTACCACCAATACACTGTTGCCCACATCACGCAAATTGCGGAGGGCAGCAATGAGGCGCTGATTATCGCGCTGATGCAAGCCAATGCTAGGCTCATCTAAAATATAGGTTATGCCCTGCAGCTGCGAACCGATTTGTGTAGCCAGTCGGATGCGTTGACTCTCCCCGCCGCTAAGGGTTCGGGTAGATCGACTCAGTGTGAGATAATTCAAGCCCACATTCAAAAGAAACTGCAAGCGCTCTCTGATTTCTTTTAAAATATCCTTGGCAATTTTATTTTGCTTTGCATCGAGATTGGTTTCAATATCATGGAACCACTGCATCAGCATATCCAAGTTCATATTGGAAAGCTCTGCAATATTTTTTCGGTTTACTTTAAACCAAACACTTTCTTTTTTTAGTCTTGTACCACCGCAGCTTTCGCAAACATTCAGCTGCATAAATCCTTCCGCCCAAGATTGGATGGCCTCACTGGTGGTGCCAGCAAACCAGCGCATCAGCTGATGCACGATGCCTTCAAAGTTTTCACTATAGGGATGCTGTCCGGCTACTGCCTCAAAGTCGAGCAGATTTTCACTCGGACCTTCTTCATTACCATACAATAAAAGGTTAATCGCTTTTTGCGGCAAACTGCTGAGCGGTTTGTCTAAACTAAACTTATGCTTCTTTGCAAGCTGCTGCACCTGTTTGAAAAAATAGGCTTCTCTTTCCTCACCCAGCGGTTTAATACCACCTTCGTTGATGCTGAGCGACCAGTCGGGAATAACAGCAGGCAGATGCACTGCATAAACGGTCCCTAAACCCTTGCAGGTAGCACAGGCACCATAGGGCGAGTTAAAGGAAAACGTATTGGGCGAAGGCTCTTCGTAGCTGATGCCGGTATCTTCACACATGAGCTGACGCGAATAAGATACGAGCTGTCCGCCTTCCGTTTCCACAAACATCAAATCCTTTCCCAGCTTGAGCGACTGCTGCACACTTTGCCCAATCCGCACTTTGAATTCATCGCTTACTTTCAATCGGTCGATCACCACTTCAATATCATGTGTTTTGTATCGGTCCACCTGCATCTTTGGTACAAGATCTTGCAACACACCATCCACCCGCACTTTTACAAAACCACGCTTGCGTACGTCTTCAAACAATTCACGATAATGTCCTTTTCTGCCACGCACCAAGGGTGCCAGCAAAATGATTTTCTTTCCTGAAAAACGCTTGAAAATATTCGCAACAATTTCTTCTTCGCTCCACTTCACCATTTTCTTACCGGTTTCATAAGAATAGGCTTCGCCGATGCGTGCAAAAAGCAATCGCAAAAAATCATACACTTCGGTGATCGTGCCTACTGTAGAACGCGGGTTTTTGTTGGTAGTTTTTTGCTCAATCGAAATCACGGGTGAAAGCCCGGTGATCTGATCTACATCGGGGCGTTCCATATCGCCTACAAACTGACGGGCATAGGCACCGAAGGTTTCCATATAGCGGCGCTGCCCTTCGGCATGAATGGTATCAAAAGCAAGAGAAGACTTACCGCTGCCGCTGATGCCGGTAATCACGACCAGCTGGTTTTTGGGAATATCAATATCGATGTTCTTGAGGTTATGCACCCTTGCACCTAGCACAACGATCTTATCCTGCTCCTTGGGTTCTTTATGTTGCCGGCTTTTTGCCATTATGAAAATGCTGCTTATGGATTGCGAATGTACTACAACGTTTACGGGAATGCTTCGGTTTAACCCGGGGCCTGCTTTTTATAAAAAACAATCTATTGCAGTCATTTTTGAAAAACCAGTCGCAGCAAGCCTTTGGAAGCCGAAAAGCAGTGTTTACCAGCGCCAAAAGCGAACGCCTGTTCGTGCTTTTTTAAAAAAATATTTTTTGGATTAGGTTATTTCGACTTTACTTTGCGTCAGTTCTTTTCAAACATACTTATCAAGAAAGGCAGAGGGTAATGGCCCGATGACGCCTTGACAACCTCTTTCGGTAACACGAAAAAAGGTGCCAATTCCATCCCGCAGGTAGCGGGACAGATAAGTCAGATTCAAAGCTGAAATTATTGTCTTCAATAGATTCGCTCATCTGATTTGTCGGGTGAGCTTTTTTGTTTAAAGGCCTCCCCCGATCGTCTTTTTTGATAGTGTGTGCAACAACCATTACATCACCTCAAAATCAAAAAAGATGAGCAAAAATGCAACCGAGCTGATCCACAGCATTCCCGTAGATGAACTGACAGGCGCACTCTCCGTGCCTATTTATCAAACCAGCACCTATGTGCAAGAAGCGCCGGGCGTAAATAAAGGGTACGACTATGCAAGAACCGGCAACCCCACCCGTGCTGCACTGGAAAACTTAATTGCCACACTGGAAGATGGCAGTACGGGCATTGCCTTTGCAAGCGGACTGGCAGCGATTGATGCCGTATTAAAATTGTTGCAGTCGGGCGATGAAATTTTGGCTGTTGATGATATTTACGGAGGCGCTTTCCGACTCTTCACCCATATTTACGAGAAGTTTGGCATAACCGTAAACTACGTTGACACTACACAGGCTGAAAATGCATTTGATGCCATCACGCCCAAAACAAAACTGATATGGATTGAAACGCCTACCAATCCAACTTTAAAAATTACCGATATCGAAGCAGTGGCGCGTATTGCCAAAAGCAACGGCAGCTTGCTTTGTGTGGACAATACTTTTGCATCACCGGCCTTGCAGCAACCGCTATTGCTGGGCGCGGATATTGTGATCCACTCTGCCACCAAATACCTAGGCGGACATAGTGATTTGATTGCCGGACTCGTAGTTACCAAAACCCGGGAGCTGGGTGATCGCATCAAGTTCATTCAAAATGCCAGCGGAGCAATTCTTTCACCCAACGACAGCTGGCTGGTGATACGCGGCATTGAAACGCTGCCCATCCGTGTTGCACAACATTGCAAAAATGCATTGGCAGTCGCTGAATTTTTAACACAGCATCCCGAAGTAGAAAAAGTATTCTACCCCGGATTAAAAAATCATCCCAATCATGCCATCGCGGCAAAACAAGCAAGTGGCTTTGGAGGCATTGTTTCCTTCACTTTGAAAAACGACACTATAGAAGCTGCGCATGCCTTTGTATGTAATACCCGCTATTTCAAGTTGGCAGAAAGCTTAGGCGGCGTGAAAAGCTTGCTTTGTCACCCTGCACAAATGACCCATAAATCCATCCCCGCAGAAAAAAGAAAAGCAGCAGGCGTAGCAGACGGACTGATTC
>CAZDGV010000015.1:0-1821 GCA_964505195.1 uncultured Chitinophagaceae bacterium | reverse complement strand
AAATCCATCCCCGCAGAAAAAAGAAAAGCAGCAGGCGTAGCAGACGGACTGATTCGGCTTTCGGTAGGACTGGAAGAAGCAGCAGACCTGATTGAAGACCTACGCAATGCATTTGAATTGAGCAAGGCAGCCGTGCAAACCCAATCTATTCATGCTTAAAATTTAAATATGTCAAATAACAAAACATTGGTCATTGGATTATTCGGTTTTGGGGTGGTAGGAGAAGGATTGTACCGCGTATTACAACAAACCCCTTCGCTGGAAGCCCGTATTAAAAAGATATGCGTTCGCAACCCAAATAAAAAAAGAAATGCACCTGCTGCATTGTTCACTACCGATCCATCTTTATTGCTTAACGATCCGGAAATCAACGTAATTGTAGAAGTGATTGATGATGCAGATGCTGCTTTCAAAATTGTACGCACTGCATTGCTGAATGACAAAGAGGTAGTAAGCGCCAGTAAAAAAATGCTGGCAGAACATTTTTCCGAATTACTACAGCTACAGCGTGCAACCAAGCGCTCCTTGCTTTACGAAGCAGCAGCCTGCGCATCGATTCCGGTGATAAGGAATTTAGAAGAGTATTACGATAATGATTTGCTGCAAGGCATCCGTGCAATTGTAAACGGAAGCACAAACTATATCCTCACGAAAATTTTTGAAGACGGACTCAGCTTTCAGGAAGCGCTTTTACAAGCACAGCAGCTGGGCTTCGCTGAAAGCGATCCCACACTGGATATTGGAGGATATGATGCCGTGAATAAATGGAGCTTGCTCTTAGCGCATGCCTATGGTATCGTTGCAGATCCGAAAAAAATTGTTTTTAATGGTATACAGCATGTGCAGCGCGGTGATGCACAAGTAGCATTGGAAAAACAGGCACAGATAAAACTGGTTGCATCGGCACAAAAGCTTAAGAACGGAAAAGTAGCAGCTTTTGTGCTGCCCCAGTTTGTGCAGTCTTCCGATCCGCTCGCATTTGTAAAAAATGAATACAATGGCGTAGTGATTGAAAGCGGCATTGCCGACAAGCAGTTTTTTTATGGAAAGGGTGCCGGTTCGTTTCCGACTGCTTCAGCCGTGCTGAGCGATGTATCGGCACTGCGCTACGGATATCGCTATGAATACAGAAAATGGCTGCATCATATTCCGCATGTGCTGACCAATGATTTTTATTTGCGCGTGTATATCAGTTTCACCGACTGGGATTTTATTCCCCGTGAAAAGTTTGCATGGATTGAAGAATGGCATGCCGCCGCAGAAAGAAAGTATCTGGTGGGCGTATTGCATTTTTCAGTGCTTTCGGAGGAAAGTTGGTGGAAAGCACATGGAACGAGTTTGATTCTGCAACCCGATGCCATCATTGAAGAAATTGAAACAAGAAACATCAAACAACGTAGTTTGGAACTGGCAGGCGTTACCGTATAAATATCAAAGGATCGTTGCTCAGGGATTTTTTGCCGTGATCTTCAAAATTCTTCCCGGCCCTTCCACCGAAACATAAATGCTTTCATCGGGAGCTTGTATCACATTGCGAATGCGGCCTCTGTTTTGCAACATGATCTCTTCTCCTACGATGGCATTGTTGCGTACTATGCAGCGATGCAGTTTTTGCGATGCCAGTCCGGATACCAGCAAATTGCCTGACCAGCTTTTAAACTTAGTACCCTTGATAAATGCTATGCCGCAGGTGCCAATCGAGGGCGTCCATGAATAAATAGGCGGTGTAATACCCGGTGCATCATGACCGTTTGAAATAACAGAGCCATCATAATTACGTCCGAGGGAATACAATGGCCAGCCGTAGTTAGCAGCGGAACG
>CAZDGV010000014.1:0-37410 GCA_964505195.1 uncultured Chitinophagaceae bacterium | reverse complement strand
GCTGACCGTTGGCCTGCAGCCACTCCCAGTATCCGCCGTAGCGGGCACTGTTGGTACGCACTTGCTGTGTAGGGTCGAAAGCAATGGCAGAACCGATGGCTCCTTCATTGGCAAAACGATTGGTAGTACGCGCACCTTTAATATTAAGATCTACTTTCAGTTTGTTGTTGAAAAAGCGCGGGCTCAAATTCACTGCACCTGATAAACGCTGGAAGTTGCTGGTAAGCAGCAAACCATCCTGGTTCAAGTAACCGCCAGAGAAGCGGATCGGCAGTTTGCCTTTTGCAATAGCACCCGACATGCTGATATTATAATCCTGACCCATTGCAGGACGGAAAATCTCATCCTGCCAGTTGGTATTCGAGCGGCCCAGCTTGGCAACATCGGCCTGTGATCCATTAGCGCCCACAATCGTGCGGATTTCATCTGCATTGAGCACATCAATTTGATTGGAGGCTGTTTGTAAGAAGCCCTGTGCGCTGAAATTCACTTTCATTTTTCCACGCGTACCTTTTTTGGTGGTGATTAAGATTACACCATTCGATGCACGAGAACCATAAATGGCAGCAGCAGAAGGATCTTTGAGCACGGTAAAGTTTTCGATGTCGTTGGGGTTGATGAGGTTGAGCGGGTTAGCAGAACCATCTACGCCACCTGCTACCGGAACGCCATCAATAACAATCAATGGATCGTTGCTGGCATTCAAAGAAGCACCACCACGAATACGGATACGACTTCCGGAGCCGGGCGCACCGCTGTTAGTGGTAATTTGTACACCGGCTACTTTACCGGCAATCAATTGTTCAGGTGTTTGCAGCGCACCTTTTACGAAGTCTTTTGAAGAAACAGAAGCAACCGCACCGGTAAGATCTTTCTTACGCTGGGTACCATAACCAACAACTACCACCTCATTCAAATTGCCTTGCGATGCTTCAAGCGAAACCTCCAATGCAGCTAGTCCGGCAACCGATACTTCCTGGCGGTTAAAGCCAACAGAAGTGATTACCAGAATGGCATTGTCGTTTTCAACATTGATGCGGAAAGATCCTGTAGCATCGGAAGATGTACCCGTTTGGGTACCTTTGATTTGGATGGAAGCGTTGACTACAGGGCTACCATCTTTGCTATCGGTAATCCTGCCAGTAACCAACCTGCCTTGTGCGAAACTGAATAATGCTGAAACCAATAGCATGGGCATAATACACCCTGCTTTGGCAAGCAAACGCTTAAGGGTCATAATCAATAGTTTAGTGTTTGGATTTGCAATAAAAATCATTTCGGCCTAATCAGCAAATTTTGTTAACGAATAGATAATATTTATTAAACATTCATGCCACAAAAAACGACGAGAAGCCTAAATTTTAGTTTAGCAGTTGCTAGACAAGCCAAAGCAGCTTAATGCTGCACCACCAATTTCTCAAATCTTAGCAGCTGATCTACGCTCAATTGCAGCAAATATTGGCCGCTAGCCAGTCCGTTTACCCCAAAATCAGCGGTTCGGAAGCTGTATTGCTGCCAACCCTTTGTTTGGAAGCCCAGCTTTTTCGCTCCCAGTACCTGCCCCTGTATATTCAAAATACTAATGGTAACCTGACCGCTTTTCGGCAACTCATACTTTACGGTTGCCTGCTGGAATACAGGATTGGGAAAAATACCTAGTTTGAAATTGGCCGTATCGGCGGTGATGTTTCGCAGACTGGTAACCAATCCTCCGGCGAGATTCTGATTCAAATACAAACGGTATTCACCGGCAGGCAGGGCAATAGATTGACTGCTGCTTGCAACTGCGAAGGTTCCGCCATTGGTGTAATCGAACCAGGTGCCCGTTGCAGGGAAAGTGGTTGAAACATTTTGTAACGATAGATCGAAGTTTGCAACCAACACAGCTTTTAAATCGGCATGATCCAACACAATCGATTTCCTCAGGTCGCCGCCGATAGATGTGCCCGTTTGCAGTGTTGCAGTTCTAAATGCTGCCGGCTTCTGCGCACGCAGGCGGCCAAGTGCCCCATAAGTATCATAAAGCCGCTTCCGTGCCGGCTGCTGAAGATAGTCCCACCTTATGGGCTTGGGTGCAGTACGACATGCTTCAGCGATGGAACCATTGCTGCAGTAGTTGATAGAAAAATCGTAACCCAGTTCACCAAACTGCCATGCCATTTTCGGACCGGGAATCATCATCAATAACGCTGCCATCGCTTCTGAGCGGCGCAGGGCCTGCTCCAAATTGCGGGTGTTTTGTCCGCTGGTATTCCCGAAGTTGAGATTGCGGTAAATGATGCGTTCCTCATCATGACTTTCAGCATAGCCAATCAAGTGCGCCTGCGCATTGCGGCGGTTCCATTCACCGCGATTGATCCAATAGGTTCTTTCAACAGAAGAATTGCTGGAGTAACCCATGGTATTCTGATTAAACTCCACATTCATTTTCCCCCAGAGCATCATACCATTCACTGCTAGTTCGGCTTCTTCATCATCATTGCCTAAGTGTTCCAGAATACAATACGAGCCGGGAGCCACCGACTGCATATGCCCATTGTAATCTTTCCAAATATCTATTCTCCCCTGCTCGTAAGCATTCCATGCTCCTACATCATTATAAAAGCGTGTGGTAAATCCTTTGGAAAGATCCCAACGGAATCCGTCGATTTTAAATTCAGTTAACCAGTATTCAATAAAGCGTTTGGTAAGATTTTTAGTGGGTGCAACATTGTGATTGAAGTCGTGAAATACATTGAATGGGTGCTGCGCCGTAGTATAAAAATAGGGATTGTTGGCAGCGGTTTGATTTAACGTACCATTCCACCACATAGCAGCCATAGCCGATGAACCCGTTGCATGATTGAGAACAGCATCCTGAATAACGGCAAGGCCTTTGCGATGGGCTTCATCAATGAATCTTTTAAGTGCATTGCGTGTGCCGTAGGCCTTATCGGCTGCAAAGAAATAGGAAGGATTGTAGCCCCAGCTTTCATTGCCATCAAACTCATTGAAAGGCATCAGCTTAATCGCATTAAATCCGGCATTCTTAATATAATCAAGAGAATCGGTGAGGGTTTGCCAGTTTTGCGCGGCAATAAAATCACGCACCAACAATTCATATATAACAAGATCTCTTTTATCGGGGCGGGTCCAGTTGGCCGTAAACACATATTTGTTTTCACCCGGCATCAACACGCCTACTATTCCTGTTGTTCTTCCAGTGGGATAAGCCGGCATATCGGGATAAGTAGTGGCAGTTATAAACCGATCATTCCAAGGGTCGAGTACAAGTTCTGAATAAGGATCCGCTACACGGATGGTATCATCAATAAGATACTGAAAACGGTATTGCTGTCCAGGTGTAAGCCCTGTAAGTCGTACCCAAAAATAATCTCCGTCTTTGGTCATCAGTCCGCTGCAAGTGGGTGCCCAGTTATTGAAATCACCTATCAACGCAACTTTATTCTTACCCGGCGCAAAAAGAATCATCACCGCTTCTGTCTGATTATTTTCATAAGTGATACCATCTTTTCTTCCGGCGGGCCTTGCACCGGTGGGATAAGTGCTGGGGTTTACCAAAAACCGAATGGTATCGCGGCGCGTATTTCCTGCCTGTACTGCCTCATAGGTGATTTGCTGATCACAGGTTGTATTGACTACTGCTGTTGCTGTAACGGTAGTGGCCGCATTGGCCGAACCGATTTGATTACCGTTATACCGCAGTGTAATGTTGGCAGCAACAGAAGTGGCTACCGTTACAGGAACATTGGCAGGCAATGAACTGATGTTAATGGGCTCAGGACTGGGAACAAATGTTGGCTGCATGGCCGGTGAAATAAATTTTGCAGCGAAAGTTCCTGTGGGATACACATCTATGTACATATCACTCCCATCGGTATTGGCTTGTTTTCTAATACCATTGCCGCTACGGAACAAAATCGCAATCTTTTGTATGGTTTCCCCGGCGGGTACGCCATAGTATTCCCGAATATTGGCAATGGTAAAGCGCCAACGCTGATTACCAAGCGATTCGGCTTGCAGACTGGGATTGGGTTGAGTAAAACTTTGATTAAACTTTACATAACGCCAGGCAGTTGCACTTGAACTCAAATTGGTGATAACACCGGTATGAACATAAACATCATTGGTAGTGTGGTTGAGCAGGCCCTGATTGCCCTTAGTGGCATCTACCGTTACAACAATGGTACTGGCATCGTTCGGAAAAGCAACATCAACCGATAATAACTGTGCCTGACTTTGAAAAGCACATAAAATGCCTGTTAAGAAAATCAATAAACCTCTTTTCATCGTAATCAATCGTTTGGAATGCTCAAACAAATATAGCTTTTATCGTGTCGTATGCGTGCTTATTTGTTATTGCTGAATCACTCACATTTTAAGGCCGACGGTAAACCAGTTTGCCATTACTGATGGTAGCTACCACTTTTGTTTGCAAGAACTGAGATTCGTTTACTTCCATCAAATCTTGATCGAGTATTACCAGGTCGGCATATTTCCCTTTTTCCAAACTACCCTTTGCACGCTCTTCAAAATTAGCGCGTGCCGCCCAAAGGGTCATACCCTGCAATGCCTGCTTCCGACTAAGTGCATTTTCGGTTTGGTAGCCTTCTTTTGGCATACCTTTTGCATCTTTTCGAAACACTGCAGCATAAAATGTTTTTAAAGGATCGATGTCTTCCACCGGAAAGTCCGTTCCCAATGGAATCCAGCCGTTCTGTTCCAAAAGCTGTCGGAAGGCATAAGCAGTTTTTTCACGCTCCTTCCCCAGTCTTGCACCGGCCCAATACATATCGCTCGTGGCATGCGTGGGCTGCACGGAGGGCACAATACCATACTTACCGAATTTATAAATATCATCTGTACTCACCACCTGTGCGTGTTCAATGCGCCAGCGCAGCTCGTTGTTGAGCGGAAGATACTTTCCGTAAATATCCAGAATGGTCCGGTTTGCACTGTCGCCGATTGCATGGGTACACATTTGAAAACCCTTTGCATAAATAATACTTGCAACGGAGTCAAAATGACGCTGCTCTCTCAATAGAAAGCCGTAATAATTAGGACGATCATTGTAATGATGTAGTAAACAAGCTCCTCTTGAGCCCAGGGCGCCGTCGGCATAAACCTTAAAACTTCTTACATGCAACAGGGGCTTTTCAATCATCCCTCGCTTAAAAATCGCGGCGTAGTTCTGCGGTGCGTCGCTGAGCATTATATACAACCTCATTTGCAACTTACCTTCATCTTGCAGCTTTTCTATTTGCAGCACCTGTTCATAGTCGAGTCCGCAATCATCCACCGTGGTTAGTCCGGCAGCAAAACAGTTTTTCTGTGCTGCCAGCAATGCTTCTGCAACTTGCTCTTGCGAGGGAGGCGGAATACGAGTGCTCACCAAATCAATCGCATTATCGATCAACACCCCCGTAGGTTTCCCATCTTTTGCTATCACATCGCCACCTGTAATTTTTGTATCTGCTTGAACATCCCCAAGTGCTAACGCTTTGGCATTGGCGATAGCAGCATGACCATCTACCCGCGTAAGCAGTACAGGATGATTCGGCAAGAGCTCATTCAGTAAAGTGTTCACTGGAAATTGCTTCACCTGCCAGTCGTTCTGATCCCAACCCCGCCCAATCAGCCACTCGCCGGGCTGCAGGGGTTGCTGCGCAATACGGTCTTTTATTTTTTGTACGATTTCCTCCCAGCTGCTGGTACCTGTGAGGTCGAGCTCACGCAAACCAAGACCATACCTGTAAAAATGGGCGTGCGCATCAATAAAGCCCGGATAGATATATTTCCCTTTCATGTCAAGGGTTTCAGCTGCCCGGTATGCTTGCTGCAGGTCTGCGGCAGTTCCGGTTGCTACAACCTTACCGTCTTTGATTGCTACGGCTTCAGTTACGGTAAAGGCACTGTCAACGGTATAAACTTTTCCTAGTATGATTACATCTACCTGCGTTTTGCGGCTGCACGATGAAAGCAATACAAACAGACAGAATATTCGAAGCAGAATTTGCATAAGGTTTGAAATTGAATCCGAAATTAGTTTTTTTTACCTGCACAGCATGTACTTTTACTGCCGTTTTAAGCGCATGTATTCTCCCGCACATACCCAGCAACTTCAGCAGCAAACCAATATGCTGTTGCAACACACGCAATGCGATGTAAAAGACATCGAAATCCTGCGTGCGGTGCTGCGTTTCCATGAATACCGCTACTATGTAATGAACAACCCGCTCGTAAGCGACGGTGAATACGACAAGCTCTATAAAATGCTGGAGCAGCTAGAGCAACAGCATCCGGGATTGTTACTTTCTGATTCACCCACCCAGCGTGTTGCAAAAGGACTGGGCAACGATTTTACCAAAGTGCAGCACCTGGTGCCGATGCTGAGTTTGGAAAACTCTTACAATTCGATTGATCTACTCGATTGGGATCGGCGCTGTCGCGAACTCACCGGCTTGCAAAGCATTACGTACTGTGCAGAACCAAAATTCGACGGAGCGGGTATTTCGTTGGTATATGAAAACGACACGCTGGTGCGTGGAGCCACACGTGGCGATGGCGTAGTAGGAGAAGATATCACAACCAATATTCGGCAGATCCGCTCCATTCCGCTGCATGCTGCCTTTTCTGCATTTGGTATAAAGCAGATTGAAATACGAGGCGAAGTGCTGATGAACAAAACCCATTTCAAAAAATTCAACGATCAGCTTGCTGAAGAAGGGCTACCGCCGCTGGCCAACCCGCGCAATGCCGCTGCGGGTACACTGCGGATAAAAAATCCCCAAGAAGTAGCGAAGAGAAACCTGGAAGCTTTTCTATATCATATTAGCTATTTTGTTGAAAAAGAAGATGGCAGTAAGAAAGCTGAAGCATTACAGCATCATAGTTCTGCGCTTCAGTTATTGTGGGAACTGGGTTTCAGAAGTCCGGAGCAAGAGAAGAAAGTGTTTGACAATATTGAAGCGGTGATTGCATGGTGCAAGGAATATGAAGATCAGCGAGACAGTCTGCCCTATGAGATCGACGGGATGGTGATCAAGGTGAACGACTTATCATTGCAAGAAAAGATGGGCATGACCACGCACCATCCACGCTGGGCCATTGCTTATAAATTCAAAGCCCGACAAGCCACCAGCAAACTGCGGAGCGTTGAATTTCAGGTTGGAAGAACAGGTGCAGTAACACCGGTAGCAAAAATTGATCCGGTGCATATTGGCGGGGTAATGGTAGGCAGCATTTCCTTGCATAATCAAGATTTTATTGCTGAAAAAGATTTGCGCATCGGCGATACAGTCTTGGTAGAAAGAGCGGGTGATGTGATTCCCTATATTGTAAAATCCATGCACGAACTGCGCAACGGAGAGGAAGAACCGATTCAGTTTCCTACTACTTGTCCGGTTTGCGCACAATCCCTACACAAAACAGCAGAAGAAGCAGTTTGGCGCTGTACCAATCAGCACTGTCCCGCACAAGTGGTTGAACGTATCAGTCATTTTGTAAGCAAAGATGCAATGGATATACGCGGACTGGGTGCGGCCAATATTGAAAAGTTTTTCGACCTAGGATACCTTAGCGATATACCCTCAATCTATCAACTGCCTTTTGATGCGATCAGAAAATTAGAAGGCTTTGGAAACAAAAGCATAGAAAATTTACAACAGGCGATTGAGCAGTCGAAAAAACAACCGCTGCACCGACTGATCACGGCACTCGGCATTCGTTTCGTAGGAGAAACCACCGCTAAAACGCTTGCGCAGCATATCCATCATCTGCTAGATCTTAAAAACATGAATGCAGAAGATCTGCAACAGCTGGAAGATATCGGACCGAGGGTTGCTGAGAGCATCTGCGATTTTTTCAGCGATAGCAATAATCTACACATGCTCGAAACGCTTGAAAAGCTGGGGCTCAATTTGAAGCAAGAAGATAAACAGATAAAACACGGAAGCCTGGAAGGCATCAGCTTTTTGTTTACGGGCACCCTCCCTACCCTTAAAAGAAGCGATGCAGAACAAATGGTAGAAGAAAACGGGGGCACCATCCTCGGAGGAGTAAGTGCCAAGTTGCAATACCTTGTAGTAGGTGATGACGCCGGATCAAAACTTGAAAAGGCAAAAAAAATTAGTACGATCCGTATTATAGATGAAGCAGCTTTTCTGAAAATGATCGGCAAGTAAATGCTGCGAAGCCCCTATCAAAATGCATCTTATAAAAACCCTTTGGCAAGCAAATGCTCCGCAATTTGTATCGCATTGGTTGCAGCTCCTTTGCGTAGATTGTCGCTAACAATCCACATGTTGAGCGTATTCGGCTGACTTTCATCGCGGCGCAGACGCCCCACCAACACCTCATCTCTGTTCTCCGCATCTTTGGGCATGGGATAAAGCTGTGCTGCAGGATCATCTACCAGCACTACTCCGGGTGCAGCTGCCAGCAAGTCCTTCACTTCCTGCAAATCAAAATCATGCACGAACTCCACATTCACACTTTCACTATGTCCGCCCATTACGGGAATGCGCACCGTAGTAGCCGTAACACGTATTTCATCATCACCCATAATTTTACAGGTTTCCTTCACCATCTTCATTTCCTCTTTGGTATAACCATTCTCAAGAAACTGATCGATCTGCGGAATCACATTCAAATCAATGCGGTATTTATACGCCATAGGATAGTCCTGACCTGCATTATTAAAAGATGCAGCTCTCTCTCCCATGAGTTGATCAACGGCTTTCTTTCCTGTGCCTGTTACGCTTTGGTAAGTTGACACCACTACTCTTTTGATGCGATACCGCTTATGCAAGGGCTGCAGCGCTACTACCATTTGAATGGTAGAGCAGTTGGGATTGGCAATGATTTTATCAGCGGCTGTCAACACTTCGGCATTGACTTCAGGAACAACGAGTTTTTTTTCAGGATCCATACGCCATGCGCTGGAATTATCTATTACCGTAATGCCTGCGGCTGCAAAGCGTGGCGCCCACTCCAACGAAGTGCTGCCACCTGCAGAGAAAATAGCGAGTGCCGGTGCTGTTGCGATTGCTGCTTCCATTCCGACAACTTTATATATCTGATTTTTGAAAACCACTTCCTTGCCCACTGATTTTTCAGAAGCAACAGGAATCAATTGCGACACCGGAAAATTACGCTCCGCGAGTAGTTCCAACATTTTCGTTCCTACCAATCCGGTAGCCCCCACCACCGCAACCTTCATATTGTTTTGTTTTAAATGCCATTAAAAAAGGCCCCGTAAAGAAGGCCTGTCATGTTTACTGCGTAAAAACACCATGCGCCTTCTCTTAAGTAAAGCGTTTCAAAAGTTGAAAATGTTTCGTGAGCAGCATGCAACAAAATTAGGCAGGCGACTTTGCTGCACCAAAATATTTTGCAAACTGCTTTCATTTGCGCCTTTCGTTTTTTACATTAGATAAGATGAAAACACCTAAGCTCTTTTTAATGGCGCTACATTTTGCTATGTGCCTGCAGCAAACATTTGCACAGATAACGGAAATCTTCAGTGATGGCAATTTCACCGATAACCCTGCATGGATCAGCTCCAACCCCAACGACTGGACGGTGAACGCATCCCTACAGTTGCAAAGCAACAGAACGGTTGCCAGCAGCAGCTTCTGGATCAGCACGGCCAATACCCTTGCCACCGGAGTTCAATGGGATTTTTGGATACGACTTGGCTTCAATACTTCTTCCGCAAACATGGTTGATGTTTATCTTACTGCATCGGCTCCAGATATTTCACTCAACAGCACCACAGGTTATTTTGTACGCATTGGCAACACCGACGATGAAATTGCGCTATACAGAAAAGACAACGGAGTTGCACCGGTGAAAATCATTGACGGCATCAATGGTGTACTGAATACTTCCAATAATACTTTACGAATAAGGGTAATTCGGGATGAAAACGGAAAATGGGTATTGCTTCGTGCGCTTGGAGAAAACGACTTTTTTCAGGAAGGTGAGATCATAGATAACCGATATCTTAAAACGGAAGCTTTTGGAATCTTGGTGCGACAAAGTACTGCCAGTTTTTTCCAGCGTCATTTTTTTGATGACATTTCCATCAAAGCCTATGAACCAGATCGCATACCTCCCGAACTGATAAGTGCAACAGCAAAATCTGCAAAGCAAATAGACTTATTATTTAACGAGCCAGTTTCCATTGCCAGTGCTGAAAAGCTTAGCCATTACTATGTGAGCAATCTCGGAAATCCTTCTACAGCAAAGCGCAGCGTCAGTAACCCTTCGCTTGTTACATTAAACTTTTCGCAAGCATTTGACAATGGTATTTATTATGAACTAACCGTAGATGGCGTGGAAGATCTTTCTGGTAATAAAATACAGCATACAAAAACAAAGTTTAGCTTTTTTCAGCCGGGACGGAATGATGCCATCATTTCGGAAATTATGAGTGATCCATCCCCGCAGGTTGGTCTTCCCAATATCGAATGGATTGAACTACGCAACGTAAGTGGACATGCATTCAATATTCAAGGCTGGAAAATCGGCCGAGAAGGATTCGGATTAAGCGCACAAATGCCTGACTTTTTGCTGCAGCCCGATAGCGCGATCATTCTTTGCAACAGTTCCGGCGCTGCACTAATGCGCAATTTAGGCACCACCATTGGGCTGAATGCCTTTCCCACCCTGCCTGTCGGCGGTTCAGTCGTTTGGATTGAAGATCAATATGGAAAAAATATTCATACGGCCGCTTATCAAAGCAGTTGGCACGATAACGCGTTGAAAGCAAATGGCGGTTGGTCGCTGGAAATGATCGATCTACAAAATCCATGTGGCGGAAAAAGTAACTGGCGTTCCAGCATCGACCCGAAAGGCGGAACACCGGGCAAAAGCAATTCGGTGCAGGCAAGCAATCCCGACAATGCCCCACCGTTGATGATGCACGCTTTTGCACCCGACAGTATGCAGCTCATCCTCACCTTCAACGAAACCCTAGATAGTACCCAGGCGGCTATAAAAAGCAACTACAGCATTGATCACCTCACAGCAACCATACAAAATGCAATATGCATACCTCCTCTATTTCAGCAAACATTACTGCAGCTTTCAGCACCATTGCAAAAAGAAAAAATGTATAACATCAGTGTACGCAATATCCGCGATTGCAAAAGCAATTCAACCGCCAGTGCACAAGCGGTAAAACTTGCATTGCATCAGCAACCTACAGCACAGGATATTGTGATCAACGAAATACTTTTCGATCCCCGAGGCAGTGGGGCCGACTTCATTGAACTCTATAACCGCAGTAAAAAAACTTTCAATTTAAAAGAACTCATGCTCGCCAATCGCAGCAATGGCAATATTGCCAACTATAAAAATCTACAATCTGAAAATCAGTTGTTCTTTCCAGGCAACTTACTCGTGTTTACCGACAATGCAAGAAATATTCGCAGTGAGTATGCGGTGAAACAACCGGAATGGTTATTTGAAATGAGTAGTCTGCCTAGCTATCCCAATGATGCAGGGCAGGTGATACTTACCGATGCGCAGGGTAATGTGATAGATGAAGTGCAGTACTCCCATAAATGGCATTTCAAACTCATCGAAAACAAAGAAGGCATTTCACTTGAGCGCATCAATCCGCATGCTGCATCACAGCAAGCCGACAACTGGACATCCGCTGCGAAAAGCGCCGGCTATGCAACACCTACTGCAATGAATTCTCAGTATCGGCAAGATGCGCAGGTACAGGGCACCATTTTGGTAAGTCCGGAAATATTTTCGCCCGATCAGGACGGCTTCGATGATTTTGTAACCATCAATTATCGCTTTCCGGAACCACGCTATGTTTTGAACATCACCATTTTTGATGCGAACGGCAGAGCTGTGAAAGCGCTGCAACGTAATGCCGTTTGTGGCATTTCAGGATCATTCAGATGGGATGGGCTAGACGAAAAGCAAATGCGTTTACCACTGGGACCTTATGTGGTTTTTTGCGAGGCATTTAATCTGTCTGGCCAGGTAAAGCGATTTAAACATCAGGTGGTGTTAGCACGGAGATGGTAAAACAGAAAATCGCTTAAACTGCTTTTGAAGCAGCAAGCGATTCACTTTGTTTAAAAAGCAATTAAAAGGCTGTTCTTAATTGAAAGTGATATCAAAATTCACCAGCTGTACAAACTCCTGTATTCTTGCTTCGATAGCAGCATGGTCAATTTCACGAAGACGTGCAGTACCGAATTTTTCCACGCAGAAGCTGGCCATGGCACTGCCAACAATAATGGCACGCTTCATGCTTTCGAAGCTGATGTCTTTGCTGCGAACAATATGCCCGATGAATCCACCGGCGAATGTATCGCCTGCACCTGTTGGATCAAACACTTCTTCCAACGGCAAGGCAGGAGCAAAGAATACACGATCGGCATGAAAAAGTAATGCACCGTGCTCTCCTTTTTTGATAATGAGATACTTGGGACCCATTGCCATAATCGACTTGGCTGCTTTAACCAGCGAATACTCCGCACTAAGCTGACGCGCCTCACTGTCATTCACCATCAGCACATCCACCTTTGCAATTACTTTTTGCAAATCTTCCATGGCAGTATCCATCCAAAAATTCATGGTATCCATAACCACCAGTTTGGGGCGGTTTTTTAATTGATCCAATACCTGCAATTGCAATTTTGGCATGAGATTGCCCAGCATCAAAAATTCGCAGTCCTGGTAGGTATCCGGAACCACAGGATCGAAATCAGCCAATACATTCAGCTGGGTATCAAGGGTGTCGCGACTGTTCATATCTAAGTGGTATTTGCCCGACCAGAAAAAGCTTTTCTGATCTTGCTTTATCTGCACACCATCCATGTCAACCCCACGCGCACGCAAGGCATTGAGTTCAGTTTCAGGAAAATCATACCCCACCACAGAGAGCTGGCGAATAGGACGGGTAAAATTGCTGGCGCTCCATGCAATATAGGTAGCAGCTCCTCCTACGATTTTATCACTTTTTCCAAAAGGCGTTTCAATGGCATCGAAAGCCATGCTTCCTACAACGAGTAAGGACATAAACAGTTAATTTAATGATCAATTGCTGAGCGGCAAAGGTAAGTGTTAAAGCATATCGGCAAGGGCTTTGCGCAAAAAACCGAGACTGAAAAGCAGAGGCAATAGCATGTAGTAGTATTTGACATTGAACACAGGAGGACTTTAGCACTTTTCACGGCATTAAGTTTCTTTTACCTATCAATAAACTCAAGTAAATTTGTGGCATGAGCAAAATCAAGGGATCTGGTAAAGGAACCCGCAAGGAAACCATCATAAAAGCAGCTGCTGCACTCTTCAGGGAAAAAGGATATGGCGCAGCCAGCATGCGCGATCTGGCCGAAAAAGTGGGGGTAGAAGCTGCCAGTTTATACAATCATATTCGCTCAAAAGCAGAAATACTCCAGGAAATATGTTTTGGTATTGCCAATGAGTTCATTGTGTATATGGACGAAGTAGAAAACAGTCAGAATACAGAACTTGAAAAAGTAGAAAAAATACTTCGAAAGCATATTCAAATGATGATCACAAGACACGAAAGAGTGTATGTGACCGATCATGAATGGAAGCACTTGCCAGAACCTTATTATTCAAATTTTCATAATCAGCGAAGGACTTACAGAAAACGTTTTACAGCCATCATTGAAAAAGGCATTCAAAAAGGAGAAATCAAACACATTGATGCACCAACAGCGGTGATTATATTACTACAATCGGTGAATGGCATTGAAAGCTGGCACCGCAGCAACCACCGCATTTCAGCAGCTGCGCTGGAAGAAAATATGGTAAGTATTCTGATAGAAGGAATTAAAAAGAATTAAAAATGGCTTCACGGTTTTATACGCTCAAAGTAAAAGAGGTTAGAAGAGAATCTCCGGATTGTGTTTCGCTTGCTTTTGAAGTACCAGAAGCAGAAAAAAACACCTTCGCTTTTACGCAGGGTCAATACCTCACACTCAAAGCGCAAATTGAAAATGAATCTGTCCGCAGATCTTATTCCATTTGTTCTGCCCCCTGCGAAAAGGAATTACGCGTTGCCATCAAACGCGTTGACGGTGGTGTGTTTTCAACCTGGGCCAACACAGCCATCCGTGCAGGTGACACACTGGAAGTAATGCCTCCAGAGGGAAAGTTTTTTACACCACTGGTTGCGGAAGCAAATAAAAACTATGTGGCTTTTGCAGCTGGCAGCGGCATCACTCCCGTTATTTCTATTATAAAGGAAACGCTTTCGAAAGAACAGCAAAGCAGATTCACCCTGGTATATAGCAACCGAAGCAGAAGCTCTATCATTTTTTTCGAAGCACTGGAAGCACTTAAAAACCAATACCTCGACCGCTTCAATTTGATATTACTGCTGAGCCGCGAAAAAATGGATACACCCCTTCACTTTGGACGCATCAACCGCGAAAAGCTGGAGCAGCTATCTTCTCTTATTGCGTACAAAAATGCAGATGCATTTTTTATTTGTGGCCCCGAAGAACTCGTTGTTACTGTAAGAGACTTTCTGCAACACAGCGGCATAGATGCAAAGAACATTCACTTTGAACTCTTTGGTACACCGGGGCAATACAAAAAAGCAGCTGCAGAAAAATCAGGAGCAGTGGTAAACGAAGGACCCAAAAGTCATGTGGTGGTGAAGCTCGACGGAAGAACCTTCACTTTTGATCTCGCCTTCGATAGTGAAAGTATCCTGGATGCG
This sequence comes from uncultured Chitinophagaceae bacterium, assembly GCA_964505195.1. GTDB lineage: Bacteria > Bacteroidota > Bacteroidia > Chitinophagales > Chitinophagaceae > CAZDGV01. The sequence goes on along the minus strand of CAZDGV010000014.1, from coordinate 22,682 downwards.
GCTTCGCGCAACGGAGCCGATGTTCCGTACTCTTGCAAAGGGGGCGTTTGCTGCACCTGTCGCGCAAAGCTGATTGAGGGTGAAGTAGATATGGAAGTAAATTATGCGCTAGATCCCGAAGAAGTGGCACACGGATATATTCTTACCTGCCAAAGTCACCCGCGCACAGAAAAAGTAGTTGTTGATTTTGATGAAAGATAGCTGTATCTTACATCCTCAAGTGCAATACGTTGTTGCTTCCCTGAACAGCACCCCTTAAACACTGCGTTATGACAACAACACTCAAAGCCATCGCCGGTGAAAAATGGATCACCATCAGCGAACATCGGGCAGCCAACGGAGACCGCTATGCGATTTCAAATCATGGTCGCCTGGTAAAATTCACCAAAGATGTAAAAGACGGTTCTCTGCTGAAAGGATCTTTGCAGGAAGGTTATCCGATTTGGCGCTTTCACAAGCGTAAAAAAAATGGAGAACTCCAGCATGATGCCATTCTGCTACACCGTTTGGTAGCAAATTATTTTTTGCCTGCACCCAAAAAAGGGCAAACAGTCATCATCCATCACAATCACAAGAAAACCGACAACCACTATAAAAACCTCAAATGGGCAACCACAGAAGAAGCCACCGCCCATGCACAGGAAAGTCCGCGTGTTAAAAAGGCAAGGAAAGAACTATTAAACCGTTTTATCAGCGAAGGGAAAAAGCTTCAGGTGAAAGATGTGGTGAAAATCAAACAACTGCTGAAGCAGAATAAAACGCTGAAACAGATTGCAGCACGCTTTGGGGTGTCCGACATGCAGATTCACCGCATTAAAATCGGTGAAAACTGGAAGCATGTGAAAGCATAACCTCTTCACAATACAAAACAAAAACCCGCTGCATTCCGGCGGGTTTTGTTTTGGAATAAAAGAAAGTAGGGGTCCGCCGGGATTACCCTGTGTAGCAGCCTCCCCTGCATTGGCATACAAAAGGCTGAACAAAGGGTGCTAACAGGTGTTTGTTTTTGTACATTTGTTCTGCTATGGAAATAAAAGATTTTGAAACGCTTTTCCAGGAGAAAATCGACAAGGAAATTAAAATTGAACCCAAAGACTGGATGCCCGATGCCTATCGGAAAACCAATCTGAGGCAGATCAGTCAGCACGCACACAGCGAAATTGTAGGCATGCTGCCCGAGGGTAATTGGATCACCAGAGCTCCATCGCTTAAGCGCAAAGCCATTCTGTTGGCGAAAGTGCAGGATGAGGCCGGTCATGGACTGTACCTTTATGCTGCCGCGGAAACCCTTGGCATGACCCGCGATGAAATGATTACCGATCTCCATAGCGGAAAAGCCAAGTATTCATCTATTTTCAACTATCCCACCCTCAGCTGGGCCGATATGGGTGCCATCGGTTGGCTGGTAGATGGTGCAGCCATTATGAACCAGGTAATGCTTACCCGCACTTCTTACGGACCTTATGCACGTGCCATGGTAAGAATATGCAAGGAAGAAAGTTTTCACCAGCGGCAGGGCTTCGAAAGTCTATTGGTATTGTCGAAGGGTACGCCCGAACAGCGTGCGATGTGTCAGGATGCCATCAACCGCTGGTGGTGGCCAAGTTTGATGATGTTCGGACCGCGTGATACTGAAAGCACCAACAGCGACCAAAGCATGAAATGGAAAATCAAACGCAAGAGCAACGATGAGCTGCGACAGAATTTTGTAGATATGATTGCAGAACAGGTTAAAGTGTTGGGCATGACCCTCCCCGATCCTGATCTGAAATGGAATGAAGCACGCGGACATTATGATTTCGGTGCAATAAACTGGGATGAATTCTGGAATGTGGTGAAAGGAAATGGTCCATGCAACAAGCAGCGTCTCGAAGCAAGAAGAAAAGCACATGAAGAAGGTAGATGGGTAAGAGAAGCCGCGATGGCGCATGCGGCGAAAGTAGCAGCGAAGCGTAAGGTGCAGGCGGCATAGTTGATTACTGATTATTGAATGACAACCTATAAACGCTTGTACGAACTGACTGTGTATAAATGCTGCAGAGATTTTAGAAAGAAAATATAATCCCTAGCATTAATAATTTATCATCAATAATATTTGAACTATGCAGCTATACATCAAAAAATTCTACTACGGCGACATTCCTGAAGACAAAGCAGGAGGGAGTGATTACCAAACACAAGCTGATAAAACCAGCTGGCCCCTGTGGGAGGTTTTTATCCGCAGCAAGCAAGGCCTCGATCACAAACATGTAGGCAGCTTGCACGCAGCAGATGCGCAAATGGCTATTGAAAACGCAAGAGATGTTTACACCCGCCGCATGGAAGGCGTGAGCATCTGGGTGGTAGAAAGCAAACATATCACCGCATCGAATCCTGAGCAAGCCGGTGAACTCTACGAGCCCGCAGTAGATAAAGTGTATCGTCATCCAACATTTTATCAGCTGCCGGATGAGGTGAATTATATGTAAACTGCCCTATGCAGATGACAAACAGTAATTGGGGATTAGGGATTAGGAATTTGTGGAAAGAAGATAAATCCCGAACTATTTTTGAAATATCATTTTTGCTGAGCCAAATGAATTACAGAGGATACAAAGAACTTGAGTGTTACAAGGAGGCAAGGCTGCTGCGCATCTTTATTTCAGGACTTGTAAAACAATTTCCAAAAGATCAAAAGTTTCTTCTCACTTCTCAAATCATTGACTCCTCAAGTTCTATCAGTAGTAATATCGCAGAGGGTTATGGCAGATATACTTTTACCGATACCAGAAACTTTTTCATCATTGCAAGGGGATCTACCACCGAAACAATGGAACACTTATGTACGGCATATGATGAAAAATACATCTCTGAAGATGATTTGAAAACTGGCGAGTCGAAATGTGAATTGGTCTTCAAATTAATCAATGGCTATATTGCATATCTCGATAAATCAAAGTCTATGCAAAACACCAATTCCTAATTACCAATACCTAATTCCTAATTCAGTTCAATGAACCATACACTGCAAACAGACTACCTCCTTCACCTAGCCGACACGACGCTTACTCTCTCGCATCAAAATAGTGAATGGTGTGGGCATGGCCCGGTATTGGAACAGGATATTGCACTTACCAATATCGCGCTCGACTTACTAGGACAAGCAAGGTTGTTTTATCAATATGCTGCAACACTTATTGGCGATACAGATGAAGACCGCCTTGCCTATCTACGCACGGAACGTGAATTTAAAAATCTGTTGCTCGCCGAACAGCCGAATGGCGACTGGGGACAAACCATTCTGCGGCAGTATTTATACAGTCAGTACCAGCAATTGCTTTTCGAATCACTGCAACATCATACAGACACACAACTAGCGGCTATTGCTGCGAAATCGCTGAAAGAAACCAATTACCATGTACGCTGGAGCAGCGAATGGGTGATACGCTTGGGAGATGGTACAGCAGAAAGCAACGACAGAATGCGTAAAGCACTCGATACCCTGTGGACGTTCACCGGAGAAATGTTTATACCGGCAGCTTATGAATCGTACTCAAACGTAGATCAAAAGCAAATAGAAGAGCGGTGGACGAATAAAGTAAAGCAGGTATTGGATGAAGCCTCTCTCCCCTTTCCTAATCAGGGCTTCATGCAAGTTGGTGGTAAAACAGGCACACACACAGAGCAGCTTGGTTTTATACTAGCAACCCTGCAATACATGCAGCGTACTTATCCGAATGCAACATGGTAAGAAGCATGAACACGGAGGAACAGAAAATCTGGAGTATTCTTGAACAGGTAACTGATCCTGAAATACCCGTACTTACCATCCATGATCTGGGTATCCTGAGAAATGTGAGCTGGGAAAACAACACAGCTGAAATTACCATTACACCTACCTACAATGGTTGTCCGGCGATGGATATGATTGCAGCAAATATTCGCCTAGCCATGGCCGAACATGGTTACCGCAACGTACAAATACATAGTCAGCTTTCACCCGCATGGACCACCGATTGGATGACAGAAAGCGGAAAAGAAAAGCTGAAAACATATGGTATTGCTCCGCCCGACCGAAGATTCAGTATGGCAAAAGATGGTGTTGTTTGTCCGCATTGCCAATCGGTAAACACGAGGTTGCTTAGTGAGTTTGGATCCACCGCCTGTAAAGCTTTGTATCAGTGTAACGATTGCAAAGAGCCTTTCGATTATTTTAAATGCCACTGATATAGATTCAGCCGCATCCTATTGTTTCTGATTATAAAAGAAAGATCTTATCCCACATTTACGAACTTTGATTGCCATCTAAACTATTTATACCATGAGTGCCATCTTGTTTCAAATCAGCGAAGGCGTTGCAACCATCACACTGAACCGTCCTGATAAGCTGAATGCATTTGACCGCGAAATGGCTTTGCTGTTTCAACAAAAGCTCGACGAAGCAGCCAGCTTACATGAAGTACGCTGTGTTGTGATCACCGGAGCCGGAAAGGGATTTTCGGCGGGACAGGATCTTGCTGAACTCACCGGCAGCAATCCGCCCTCTATGTCGCAAATACTGAGCGAGCATTACAATCCGATTGTAACACGCATTCGCCATTTACCTAAGCCGGTCGTGGCTGCGGTAAATGGGGTGGCTGCTGGTGCAGGTGCTAACATTGCCTTATGCTGTGATATCGTGGTTGCAAAATCTTCTGCATCCTTCATTCAGGCCTTTTCAAAAATCGGACTGATTCCCGATAGTGGTGGCACGTTTTTTTTACCCCGACTAATTGGTTTGCAAAAAGCAGCTGCCCTAACTATGTTGGGCGATAAAGTAAGCGCAGCTGAAGCAGAAAAACTGGGTATGATTTATCGCTGCATAGAAGATGATGCTTTTGATGAAACTGCTCGTAAGCTTTGTATGCAACTTGCACAAATGCCCACACGCGGACTGGCACTTACCAAACACGCACTAAACCAGTCGCTCAGCAATAATCTCGAAACACAGCTGATGCTGGAAGATAAAATGCAGCAAGAGGCGGCGCTTACCTACGATTACCGCGAGGGTGTGGAAGCTTTTTTACAAAAGAGAACGCCCAAATTCGAAGGAAGATAAACGCATATTTATGAAAGAGAAAGCAAAGCAGATCGTCGATAAAATGATGGAGCATGATCAGTTCAGCAAATGGCTGGGCGTAGAAAGAATGGAAGAGGGTGCCGGATGCTGCACCCTGCGTATGACCATTCGACCGGAAATGTGCAATGGCTTTCACATAGCGCATGGCGGCATCAGCTTTTCCTTGGCCGATAGTGCACTTGCCTTTGCCTCAAATGCACATGGACGACAGGCTGTATCGATCGAAACTTCGATCTCTCATATCAAGCCACTGCATGCAGGAGATATCATCATTGCAAAAGCAACGGAAAAAAGTTTGACCAACCGCATCGCGATTTATGATGTACGGATTGAAAAAGAAAACGGGGAATTGGTTGCTCTTTTCAAAGGAACCGTTTACAGAAAAGAGCAGGAATGGGATGTTTAAACGCCGATCATTATGATTTATTCATTTAAAGGATTTATTCCGGTTGTGCATGAAAGTTCATTTGTGCATCCGCTGGCGGCGGTTACCGGCAACGTGGTAATCGGTAAAAATTGCTATATCGGTCCGGGTGCTGCGCTGCGCGGCGACTGGGGTGCGATCATCGTGGAAGATGGCTGCAATGTGCAGGAAAACTGCACGCTTCATATGTTCCCGGGTAAAACGGTATTGCTTAAATCATCGGCACATATTGGTCATGGTGCCGTTATACATGGTGCCACCATTGGCCGTAACTGCTTGATTGGTATGAACAGCGTGGTAATGGATCAGGTGGTATTAGAAGATGAATGCATCGTAGGTGCTTTAAGCTTTATCAAAGAAGGAGCCTATTTCGAAAGCAGAAGTTTAATTGTAGGAAATCCCGCGAAGAAAATACGCGAGGTGACAGATGAAATGATTGACTGGAAAACAAAAGGCACCCAACTATATCAAGCACTTCCTGGCGATATGCACCATGGATGGCAGGCTTGCGAGCCACTCCGTGAAATACCTGTCGACCGCCCCACGCAGGAACAACTCCTTGAAAACTGGGAACAGATCAAAAAGAGTAGATAATCTCGCTTCTCACAACTCAAACACCTCGGCTGCTACCCAGGTGTTATCTTTGCACATACATGGAAAAGAACTTCATCGATTATATCCGCATATTCTGTCGCAGTGGTCACGGCGGTGCAGGCAGCAAGCATTTTGCCCGCACCAAATTCAATCCCAAGGCCGGTCCAGATGGCGGCGATGGGGGAAGAGGCGGACATATCATTTTACGTGGCAATAAAAACCTATGGACACTGCTGCATCTGCGCTATGTAAAAAATGTATTTGCAGAAAACGGCGAAGGAGGCAGTGGCGATAATTGCACCGGGCGCACCGGAAAAGATTATATCATTGAAGTTCCGCTAGGCACCGTTGCCAAAGACGATGAAACCGGACAAGTAGAAGCAGAAATTTTGGAAGACGGCCAAGAAATCATTTGGATAAAAGGAGGAAGAGGTGGTTTGGGCAATGCACATTTTGCAACCCCCACCAACCAGGCGCCGGAATACGCACAACCCGGAGAAGAAGGCATCGAAAGCTGGAAAATTCTGGAACTGAAAGTACTTGCCGATGTAGGACTGGTAGGTTTTCCCAACGCGGGAAAATCGACTTTACTCAGCAGTATCACCGCCGCAAAGCCAAAAGTTGCAGATTATGCATTTACCACACTCACACCGCAGCTGGGCATGGTGGCTTATCGAGATGGTAAGAGCTTTTGCATGGCTGATTTACCCGGCATCATTGAAGGTGCTGCAGAGGGAAAAGGATTGGGGCATCGCTTCTTGCGCCATATTGAACGCAATGCGGTACTCCTGTTTTTAATTCCGGCCGATAGCAGCGATCACCGCAAAGAATGGGAAGTATTGGTGAAAGAATTGGAAGAGTATAGCCCCGAAATGCTTCACAAGCAATTTGTAATTGCTATAAGCAAATCAGATTTACTAGATGATGAATTAAAAGCGGAGATTGAAAAAGAGTTGCCACAAAATATTCCGCACTTGTTCATCTCTTCCGTTTCGCAAAAAGGACTGCAGGAGTTGAAAGACTTACTCTGGAATATATTAACCAGCGAGCCCTCAGTATAAAATATAGGCAAGAGGCATAAAGCTTGCTTCCATGCCTTGTAACATAATTGACTGCGCCTTATTTTTATGAAGAAATATTTATGATGCAGCTTCAAAAGTTTTTTTATTTCGCGCTGTGCTTGATTGCCACGATGCAAGTTCCTGCACAAACTACGCGCACCCTGCGTGAAACCCTTCGCTTGCAAATGCTGAATGGACCGGGAACGATGGGTGCAGGCGTTGCCTTTCATGGAAAATACCGTTACTACTATGCAAGCATTGCAGGCAACATCAAACACCCCATGGCCATCTTCAATATTGTGGGCGAAAGAATATCTCCCGGTGATTTGGCAACCATGTTCGATACAAGAGGAATTTGGTTCAATCCCGCTGCGAAAACCATACAGGCGGGAGGGTTTGGCAACTATGGTATCATCTCCTATGTAATAGATGAGTATGGCATACCATATAACACCCAGGAAGTTTTCAAAAGCAACTGGATGCATGATGATCAGGCATCTGCTACCATGAACCCACGAGACACTTTACTTTATATCCTCGACCGAAACATCGTACGTGCCTATCACCCGGTAACTGGAAAATCGGTCATTGAAAAAAATATTGTACTCAAGCCGGGTGTATTCAAACCCAAGCCACCCAGGCCTAACCAACCGCCTGTGGTAGTACCAGAAGCCGATACCTTGTTGAATGCATACAACAATACTTCCATTGCTTTTACTTCATTGCTTAATGCCGAAATTGGACTACTCAACCTGCGCGACAAAGCAATAGAGTTGTACAGTCGCTCAGAAGGCATTATGACGCAGAAGCTTTTGCTGCCGGCGGACGCTCCGGTAAGCAAGCGACTCAATTTTTCATTTGCGAATAATATCTACTGGCTTTATGATGCTAGAAACCGCGTTTGGATTGGCTATAGATGATGAAATTCGCACGATGCATTACAATGCATAAATTAGCGCATGCAAACTTGTTTATTTTGTGGCCATATGGTGCAATTGGTGCATGTACACGGTCATTACCAATGTCCGGTTTGCTTCACCAACGCACTCCCCTGCTGCGATGGCGATAACTGCGACACCAATTTGCTGCTCAACCAGCCATTGGTTCAGGGTAACACCACTCCTTCCATACAGGAACAAAAGGAGCAGCCATCTGCTTAAAACAATGATTGCTATTTGAATTTGCTTTTAAGGCAAATTTTAAATAAAATCACTATCTCCCTTTCCTTTTTTGCTGTAGGTTTGTTTTTTAAACGATTAATTATGAAACGTTTTCTTGTAACGATTGTACTCGTAATTTCTGTTTTGCGTACTTACGCCGATGAAGGCATGTGGCTTCCCCTATTGCTCGGCGAGCAGGTGTATGCTGAAATGCAGAAAAAAGGACTCAAGCTCACTAAAGAGCAACTCTACAGTATTAATAATGCATCGCTCAAAGATGCTATCATCATTTTTGGTGGCGGATGCACGGGTGAAATTGTCAGCAACAAAGGGCTCATCTTCACTAATCACCATTGTGGTTATGGTGCAATTGCATCTGCTTCAAGCGTAGAAAAAAATCACCTACGCGACGGATTTTATGCCAAAAATCTGAAAGAAGAAATTCGCACCAACCTCTCTGTTCAGTTTTTACTGCGCATTGAAGATGTAACCAAAGAAGTGCTCGATTCGCTTGGATCACTTATGGGCACTGCCCGTGCGCAAAAACAAACTGCAGTGCTGGCAGCAATCAACAAACGCTTTTCCGATGCAGATGCCTCCATAGAAGCAAGGGTGAGTCCACTCTTCAAAGGCAATCAATTTCTTGTGTTTGTATATCAGCGTTACAAAGATGTTCGACTGGTAGGCACACCACCCGAAAGCGTTGGAAAATTTGGTGGTGATACTGATAACTGGGAATGGCCGCGCCATACCGGTGATTTTGCCATTTTCAGAGTATACACCAGCGCCGACGGAAAACCGGCAGACTATAATGAGAATAATATTCCCCTTAAGCCAAAATGGTTTTTACCCGTTTCGCTCAAAGGAGTGAAAGACGGCGACTTCTCCATGATTTGGGGCTATCCCGGCAGCACCAACCGTTATGAAACATCACTGGGCGTAAAATTGGCTACCGACATCAATAATCCTACATTGGTAAAGCTGCGCGATATGCGCCTGAAGTATATGTTTACCGAAATGCAAAAATCTGCTGCCACCAAACTTAAGCTGGCAAGCAGCTATGCATCTATTGCCAACTACTGGAAATTTTACGACGGAGAAAGTAAGCAGTTACTCAAATACGACGTTTACGGTCAAAAGCAAAAAGAAGAAAGCAATTTTATCAAATGGGCAACAGACAAACCCGAATTCGCTGCCATCTTCCCCGAATGGGAAAAAGCATATGCTGCCTGGAGGCCTTATGCCCTGCATCGTGTTTACATGAACGAAGGAATCATGGGCTCACCTCTAGCCGCTTTTGCTGCTTCACTCATGCAGCTTGAAGCTGCGATGGTTAAAGCGAATGCCAGCGAAGCTGATATTAAAAAAGCAATGGATGCTGCCATCAGTGCTCGGAAAAACTTTTTGGAAGAACACGACAGAACCAGTGATCAGAATATTGTAGGCACAGTACTAATGATGTACTACAACGATGTGCCCAAAGCGCAGCAGCCGATTGGATTTTACGAAAATTTGAAAGGCAGCTTTGGTAGCTTGAACGAAGAAAATAGTTTCAAAAAATATGCAGCTGCCCTCTTCGAAAATACAATGATCCTAAACGATGCCAAATGGGAAGCTTTTGCCAAAAGACCCGATGCAGTAAAACTGCAGGAAGATCCTGCTTTTGCAATGGCATCTGCGTTTATGAAAAACTGGACATCCAAATACAATGCCTTCTTTCAGGAATTCAATATAAAGAACAACGATCTTGGTCGCCTTTATTTAAAAGGAGTAATACAAATGAATCCGATGGGTGCTAAAAAAATGTACCCCGATGCTACTTTCACCATGCGCGTTTCGTATGGCAATGTAAAAAGCTATCAGCCGCGCGACGGCATCAAGTACGATTATATTACCACATCAAAAGGCGTATTGGAAAAATACAAGCCCGGCGATTACGAATTTGATCTCCCAGCCAATCAGGTTGATATGCTGAAGAAAAAAGATTTTGGCGCCTATGCTGATCCCGTACGTAAAGACCTGGTAGTGGGCTTTATTACCACCAACGACATAACAGGAGGAAATTCCGGCTCACCGGTAATTGACGCCAATGGCAATTTAATTGGACTTGCATTCGATGGCAACTATGAAGCACTGAGTCATAAAATTGCTTTTGACAAAGATCTCAATCGTACCATATGTGTAGATATACGCTATGTTCTCTGGTGTATCGATAAGCTCGGTGGCGCTTCGAACATTATTAAAGAACTGAAATTGGTGAAGTAATCTCCATTACGAATGATTTAGAGGCCGGCTTCGCCGGCCTCTTTTTTTTACTACATTAGCGTATGGCTTTACACATCACTTCCATTGAGCTGTACCAGCTTCGCATACCGCTGAAACAACCCTTTATCATTTCACTTGGTCCGCAATACGATGCGGATAATTTGCTTGTGGTAATCCGTACCAATGAAGGTATCAGTGGCTGGGGCGAATGCAGTCCGTATATGAGCATCAACGGCGAAAGCATCGACACCTGCTATATCGTAGGTCAGTATCTGGCGCAGGTGCTTAAGGGAATGGACCCGACTAATATTGCTGCTTGTTCGGAAGCTATGACTCGGCTGATAACCCGTAATGAAAGCATAAAAAGTGCTTTTGATATGGCCTTGTATGATATCGCTGCACAAGCCAGCAATATGCCCTTGTACAAATATTTGAGAGGAAGTAAAAATAAGATCATCTCTACTGATATGACGGTCGGACTGGGCAGTGTTGAGAAAATGGCTGCCGAAGCAAAGGAATATAAAGCCGCAGGATTTCCTTCAATTAAAGTAAAGCTTGGTACAACCACCTCCGATGATGTTGAAAGAATCATGGCCATCCGTGAGACTGTGGGTCCCGAACTACCATTGCGCATTGATGCCAATCAGGGGTGGTCTGTGCAAACTGCCATTGAAACATTGCAGGCACTGGAACCCTATAACATTGAACATTGTGAGGAACCGATTGCAAGATGGGACTATATGCGACTGCCAGAGGTGCGAAAAGCAAGCTCTATTAAAATCATGTCGGATGAAAGTTGTTTCGACCAGCATGATGCAGCGCGACTGGCACAACTGCAGGCCTGCGATTACTTCAATATCAAACTGGGCAAAAGCGGAGGTATCTACAATGCTTTGCAGATAGTAGATGTAGCCGCTGCACACGGCATCAAACTGCAGGTAGGTAGTTTTATGGAAAGCCGACTGGCCATGACAGCATTGGTACATTTTGCATACTCCAGCGATTTGATTGTGCATTACGATATTGACACACCATTGATGCTAAGCGAGGATCCGGTTGTGGGTGGGATGCAATACAAAGCCAACGGCGTGATTGAAATTGACGATACACCGGGCATTGGCGCAAGTGTAGATGAAGCATTCTTAAAAGGATGTACGCAGGTTGTAGTATGATTGGACGAGTTAAGATTCATATCATCACTCAATAAAACCTTTACCTAATCTTTCTCACTTAACATTACGTTTACAATTAATTCATCATGGCTTAATGATATATCAATAATCACTTAACAAGGGCTTTAAATCTTTGAAAAACCCCATTAAGTGAAGACACACTTTAAGACCATTATTCTCTCCGATATTCATCTTGGCATCAGTAATTCTCGGGTAAAAGAAGTAGTTGAATTCCTCAAACATCACACCTGCGATACACTCATACTCAATGGGGACATCATTGACGGATGGCAGCTACGCAAATCGGGGCAATGGAAAAAGAAGCACACAGCATTTTTCCGGATCCTGATGAAATACATGGGAAAATACAATAGCCGTATTATTTATTTACGAGGCAATCATGATGACTTTCTGGATGAAATCCTGCCTTTTTCTTTCGGACAGTTCATTATTAAACGCCACCATATCTTACATAGCGGAAAGAAAAGATATTATGTTGTACATGGTGACATCTTCGATACGGTAACTACAAAGCTTAAATGGCTGGCACGATTGGGGGATGTAGGATATACATTTTTACTTTGGCTTAATCGGCACTATAACCAATATCGTTTAAAACGCGGCCTACCTTATTATTCGCTTTCGCAGATAGTGAAAGCGAAGGTAAAATCTGCAGTTTCATTTATTTCAGATTACGAAGAGCAGCTTTGCGAAGTTGCAAAAGCCAATCAGTGTGATGGGGTGATTTGCGGGCATATACATCAGCCGGCAGATAAAGAAATCAATGGAATTCATTATTTAAACAGTGGTGACTGGGTAGAAACAATGAGTGCACTGGTTGAAACGAATGATGGTAGCTGGAACATCATTTATTACAACGAATGGCAGCAACAACATATATCCGGGGAAGCATTCATGCCTATTGAAGCTGAGACTGAAAATCATTTACAATTCATGCCTGCCTAATCTTACTCCTTCATGAAATATAAATTTTTATTTGTAGTACAGGGAGAAGGCAGGGGGCATTTTACGCAAGCGATTGCAGTAGCAGAGGCATTAACTGAGGCAGGACATGAAATTACAGCCGTATTAGTTGGAAGCGGCACCAATCGTGAAATTCCAGACTTTGTTCGTAAACGCATTTCCGCACCCTTCATCAGATTTGAAAGCCCGAATTTTAGTACAGATATCAACAGCCGCTCTATTCGCTTAGGTAAGAGCATCTGGAACACACTGCATCGCTTGAGGTATTATCAAAAAAGCATGAAGCAAATAAGCGAAACAATTTCTTCCTACGCACCAGATATGGTCATCAACTTTTACGAACCAATTGTAGGACTAAGTAAAAAGTGGCACGGCTGGAAAACACCGTTGGTTGCTATTGCGCATCAATATGTATACTTACATCCTGAATTCAAGTTTCCTGTTGGGGCCAGCATGTTAGAACAATTCTATATTCGCCTTTACACCAAATTAACTGCATTAGGAGCAAATGCTTTACTGGCGCTTTCTTTTTACCCTTTTACACAAGCATATCATAAAAACATTACGATCGCTCCTCCCTTATTGCGTGGTTCAATACGGGTACAGGAAAGTTATGAAGGTAACCACTATCTTATATACCTGGTGAATGCAGGATATATCGAGTCGATTATCGACTGGCACAAGAAACATCCGGAAATAATTATGCACTGCTTTACGGATAGCAAAATGGTAAGAGGAAGTTGGCAAGTTTCGGAAGGCCTCACTTTCCACTCACTTGATGACACGCGCTTTTTAAGATATCTGTCTAGCGCCAAAGCCGTAATGACCACAGCTGGATTTGAAACGGTATGCGAAGCCATGTATCTTGCTAAACCGGTTTTGATGGTTCCTGTTGAAGGCCATTTCGAACAATGGTGTAATGCACGCGATGGAGCAAAAGCCGGAGCGGGTATTTATGCATCTGCCTTCGATTTAAATCCACTGATCAATCTAACAGATACCGCAATTGAAAAAAGAGCGTCATTTATACAATGGGCGGATCAGGCGAAGGAAATATTATTTGATTTTATTCTTTCCAGTTTTAAAAAGGAAAAAAGCACTTTTTCAAAAATCATTTGCTTAGAAGTGAATAAAGATCAGGAAACCGCAACTGGTATTCAGTCGATGGTATAACTAACAGATCCGTCTTTTTCATCTTTCAGCAGAATACCCAGCTGTTGCAATGTATTTCTAATTTGATCAGAAGTGGCGTAGTCTTTCCGTGCTTTTGCCTCCTTCCGCATTTCAATCAGTAATTGTAAAACCCCATCCAGCTTTGTATCGCCCATTGCATGGTTCATTGACAGGCCAAGGATGTCTTCCAAATAGACTTTCATTCCATGTTGGAGTTTTTGAAGACTTTCGGCACCAATAGCATCAATAGAAATATGCTTGTCTTTTATACCGTTCATTACAGGTACCAGCTCAAACATATTAGCCAACACCTTTGCTGTATTAAAATCATCGTTCATGAACGCACTGCATTCATCCATCAGCTGATTTACTTTCTCATCCAGCGCTGTATCGGCAGCAGCATGATTCATTCCTGCTACTTGCAGTTTTAAAAGCCATTGATATGCTTCCCATAAACGCTTGAGCCCTTTTTCAGCGGCCTGCAGCGCATCATTGCTAAAATCGAGTGTGCTGCGATAATGCGTTTGAAGAATGAAGAAACGAATCGTCATCGGATCATAGGCCTGCATGAGCAGTGGATGAGAACCGCTGAACATTTCACTCAACTTAATCACATTATTGTAGCTCTTTCCCATCTTCTTACCGTTGATGGTAATCATATTATTATGCAGCCAATAACGGGCAGGTATTTTCCCATTGCATACTGCACTTTGTGCAATTTCACATTCATGATGTGGAAACTGCAAATCCATTCCGCCGCCGTGAATATCAAACTCCGCTCCCAAATATTTGGTACTCATTGCAGAGCATTCAATATGCCAACCGGGAAAACCTTGTCCCCACGGACTATTCCAGCGCATAATATGCTCAGGTGCTGCATTTTTCCAAAGCGCAAAATCTGCCTTATTGCGCTTTTCATCCTGATTATCTAAAACACGCGTGGTTTCCAGCATTTCTTCCAATACCCTGCCACTCAGAATACCATAATGCATACCCTTTTTACCAAAATCGCGATGATATTTTTCTACATCAAAATATACCGAGCCATTTACCTCATAAGCATATCCCTCAGCAAGGATCTGCTTTATCATATCAATTTGCTCTACAATATGTCCTGTTGCGGTAGGCTCAATACTTGGATCGAGGTTATTGAATTTGCGCATCGCCCACTGAAACAGGTTCGTGTATTTGTGTACCAGTTCCATGGGTTCGAGCTTTTCGAGCACTGCCTTTTTGGAAATTTTATCTTCTGCCGCCCTTCCCTCTTCCTCAAAGTGACCAGCATCTGTAATATTTCGAACATAACGCACTTTGTAACCCAAGTGCATCAGATATCTGAAAACAATATCAAACGTGATAAAGGGACGTGCATGACCTAAATGACTTTCTCCGCTTACCGTTGGTCCGCACACATACATTCCTGCATGCCCCTTATGTAGCGGTTCAAATACTTCTTTTGTTCTTGTAAGTGCATTATATACTTTAAGCTGCGTCATGTTATATTGAATGAAAAAGATGTCATCAAGTTTCCTTTACAACAGGATATCAATTTATCCCTGCTAAATCATCGGAAGACATTGATTTTATCGGCGTAAAGATAAGTTTTCTTTATTGCCCTTCAACTTGAAATCGGCAACCACCGGCAGGTGATCAGAGAGGGCCGGCTGTGCCACATAACTGCGAATAGGAACCAACGAAGCGCTGTGCAAAACATGATCAATGCGCAAGGTGGGTGCTAAATGTGTAAACGTTCGGCCCACGCCCACCCCTTTTGCTGCAAAAGCATCTTCTAAATGTTGCGTGAGCACTTGATAAGTGAAGGAGTTGGGCACATCATTAAAATCGCCCGCCAGTAAAACCGGATATGGGCTGGAAGCCACCAGGGCTTCCACGTTTTTTGTTTGAGCTGCACGCTGCAAGTAAGCACTGCGCATTTTACGCAATATAGATCCGCCGCTTACTTTCATCTCATCCAGATTTTTTTGATGAATATTTTCAATAAACTCATAATCGCGCTGTACAAAGTACATCGACTGAAGATGCACATTGACAATACGAATGGTATCTGTGTTTACTTTAAGGTCGGCCCACAAAAAAGTGTAGTTATAGCGATCTTCTGCCTTTACTTTTTCCCATCGTACAATCGGGAAATTAGAAAACAGCGCCACACAAAAAGGTTGGTACTTACTCGTTTTGGATGAGGCATTGCTATATACACCAAAAGAAGGATCACTAGCCGTTACCGCATATCGAAATCCTAGCTTCTTTTTCAGCTTATTCAGAGATCGTGGCGAATCCTGATCTTCGGAATACACAAATTCCTGTAACAACAAAATATCTGCATTCAATGCACGCGCCTTTGAAAGAATGCGCGGATCGTATTTCCCATTTTGCTGATAAAAATGCAACAAGGCAACATTCCAGGTTGCAAGTCGTACATCCTGCTGCTGTAAACTGGGCTGATCGAAGAGATTCGTTGCAAAAAAAGAGCGCATCAGTGGCCAGGCCAGCAGCAATGTGAGGAAAGGAAGGACGAAATATTTTCTTTTAACAAACAACCATAAAACCAGAAATGCAAATTGCATGATGAGCAACAAAGGCATTCCCAGTGCCAATAAATTAAGCCACCACCAATAATGCTGGTTACTGTAGGGCTGATAAAACAGCAGCAGCAGTGCAACACTTAACAATAGGTTACACAAAAAAAGAAACCGGAGACTTAGCTTTTGAAATGAAGATGCCATAACGCAAACCGTGCCTAATCTTCGCTGGCACGCTTGAGAATTTCTTTTTCTTCTGCGGTTAAAAAATGATAGCCCTTCTGACTAATCTTATCTAAAATTTCATCTACACGCTGCTGTGTAACATTGGGCGTTTTATGAAATGGCGCCCTACCTTCGGTACGATAATACATGCGACGATAATGTTCATTGCGCGGTGATAGCTTATTGGGATTAAACAAATGAAAAGCCCAATCGTATAAACGGTGCATCCATGCGCCGGCATCGCGCCCATTGCGCAAAGCTTGCACATACAAAGGAGCAATGATTACACCGCCAAGATGCGCAAGATGAAAAGGGAACGACTGAGAAGCCATACCGCCAAAATCAATGAGAATATAAATAAGCGCAATCACCCAAATGGGTATACCACCATTGATCATAGGAAAAATACGATAATTAGGTGCAGTAAGTGTAGTTGCCACGGCAACCGCCATCACTCCCGCCGATCCGCCCAAATACTGCAAGGCGGATGCCCCGGAACGGAAAACAGGAAAGAGGTTTACCGACAAAACAAAAAGCAGTCCGCCAAGCAAGGATCCATAAATATAAAGAGGTACAATATGCCGGTTGCCGGTAAGATCCTGTAAAATAAACCCGAATGCCCAGAGCCAAAGCATATTGCTTAGCACCTGCCATACACTGAAATGCGAAATAAAATGCGTCAGCAATGTCCAGGGGCGCTCCAAAAAAGTATCAATTGAGCCGGGAAGCCTTAACCATTGCAACACCTGACTATTAAAAGCATCTGCACTTGAATTACTGAGCAGATATACAATAAAGATGAAGTTGAGCAGTACAAAAACTACTGCATTCACCACGATCAGCCCAATCAGTGCATTTCCATCCTCTCCCAGTCGAATGCTTTTTCTGCGTTCAGCTTCCTGATACATAGGTTTTATTTAATAAAACGTTTTTCGATCTTTTTTGTTCCAGTAATATACGAGCAGAAACCCAATCAATGCACCTCCCAAATGAGCGAAATGCGCCACATTGCCTCCGGAATTCCTAAGTCCCATCCACAACTCGGCACCGGCATATAATATTACAAACCATTTGGCTTTTAAGGGGAAGAAAAAATAAATATAGATATAGGTATTGGGAAATAGATACCCAAAAGCAGCAAGTGCGCCAAAAACAGCCCCCGAAGCGCCTACCGTTGGCAGATTTAAACTAAAGCTTTCATAGCCGCGTGCATAACTCAATGCGAGATCGATGTAGTTGCTGTTTTTAGGATCATTTACCCAGTCGGCCAGCAAACTCCCAACATTTTTCGGACTGAGTCCGGTGGCCGTGTCTTCACTGAACTGCAGCATCAGCAAGCGCGGATATTTTTCTACAAAAGCACCAAAACGATCGGGTGTGGGCAGGTACTGCAGCATGGAAATATCACGTGCAAGCTGACTGTACTCATAAGACAATACCGCCATATGCATGGCAGCGGCGCCAAAGCCACTTAAAAAATAAAAAATCAGAAAGCGCTTTGGCCCCCATAAATTCTCGAGAATATTGCCAAACATCCAAAGTGCAAACATGTTAAAGAAAAGATGAAAGAAATCGCCATGCATAAACAGATGCGTTACCAGCTGGTGCGGCTTAAACAAAGGCGACTGAATATTATGCAAAGCGAAAAAATCAGAGACCCAGGCGCCTTCACCCCACATATCGGCAGTAGTTTGTCCTAAAAACACCAATGCATTGATGATCAGCAGATTTTTTATAACGGGAGGAAGCACTTCAAAGCGTCCCGGACTGAAATGTTGCATGGCACAAATTTCGTAAATGTTTGCTCAATAAGCCCGAATTTTCGGCTGCTTTCCCTCAACGGGCTGTTAAAGCTACTACCGATTCAATATGGTGTGTATGGGGGAACATGTCAACCGGCTGCACATCCGTTACACTGTACTTTTCATCCAGCAACTGAAGATCGCGTGCCTGTGTAGCAGGATTACAGCTAACATAAACAATGCGGGATGCATGAATTTCCAGTAGTTTTTTCACCAGCTTTTCATGCATGCCTGCACGGGGTGGATCCGTAATGATCACATCGGGCCTGCCATGGACATTGAAAAAATCGGTAGTACAAACATCAATCACATCGCCGGCAAAAAACGATGCGTGCTGCACCTTGTTGAGCAATGCATTTTCTTTGGCGTCTTCAACCGCCTCCGCAATCGTTTCAACTCCCACCACTTTTGCTGCATTCGCACTGCAAAAAATACCGATACTGCCGGTGCCGCAATACAAATCGTACAACACTTCATTTCCTGTGAGCTGGGCCATGTCACGGGTTATCCTGTAAAGCTGTTCTGCCTGACGGGTATTGGTTTGGAAAAAAGATTTTGGACCAATTTTAAAGCGATATCCTTCCAGCTGCTCGAAAATATACCCCGGCCCGAAATAAACGACCGGCTCCAAATCAAAAATGCTGTCGTTCCATTTGGTATTGATGGTATAAAGTAGCGTTGTAATAGAAGGGAATGTCTTTAACAAAGCATCAAACAATTCTTTTCGCCATTGCGGATGATCATGCCCCAATGTAATATTCACCATCACCTCACCGTTGCTTGCGGTTCGGATAATCATAGTACGCAGCCAGCCCTCATGTGCGCGTATGTCGTATAATGAATAATCATGCTGCGCGGCCATTTCTCTGATGAAATTTCGGATACCATTCTGCGGCTCTTCCATCAAATGGCAGTGATGTATATCTATCACTTTATCGAATATGCGGGGTACATGAAAACCAACTGCTCCGCCTACATCTGCACCCATGGGAAGGGTCTGCATTTCTTCACGTGTAAGGTACCGACGGCTACTGAAAGTAAACTCCAGCTTGTTGCGGTAACCCCGCGTTTCAGCAGCACCTGCAATGGTACGGATGGGGGGCAATTCAATTTTGCCAATCCGGCGCAAATGCGCTTCGGTTTCCTGCTGCTTATATTGAAGCTGCTGTTCATAGGGCAACATCTGCCATTTACAGCCCCCGCATAGCCCAAAATGATCGCAAAACGCATCTACCCTTTTATCGGAATAAGTATGAATATGTATGGCCTTCCCTTCTGCCCAGTCTTTCTTGCTCTTTGTAAGCAGCACATCTACCGTATCGCCGGGCACGGCTCCTTCAATAAAAATGACTTTACCATCTACCCTGGCCAGGGAACGACCCTCTGCAGCATAATCGCTTACCTCTACCGAACGGAGGATTTTTTCTTTTCTTCTCACGGCGCAAAGGTAATTGTTCCGCATGTTTGCAAATCGTTAACGGCAACACGATCGTTTTTAAATACTTTTATGCTTTCAAAGCTAAATTGACCGCATTTATACTTCTATTTTATGAAGCGACTCAAGAATCTCTCTCTTACCATGATGCTGCTGGCCATTACAACCATAGGAGTTGCTCAGGGCCATCGGATTAGTATTCAGGTAAAACCCGCCACCAAGGGCTATCTTTTTCTTGGCTACTATTTTGGAGAAAAGAAACTACTGCAAGATTCGGCGCGCATCGGTCCCGACGGAATAGCCATTTTTGAGGGAAAAGATTTGCTGCCGGGCGGACTATATATCATCGTAAATAATACCAGAAGCAGATATTTTGATGTGATTATCGACAAGGAACAACGGTTTAGCATGAGTGTTGATTCAAGCTTTGATGCCAACACCGTTGTTTTTAAAAATTCACAGGAAAATCTTTTTCTCAAGAATTACCAGCAGGTAAGCAACGAGCATTATCAACGCTTTGCTGCCTTGCAACAACAGCTGGCTGCCGCCAAAACAAAGGCCGATAGCATGCAGCTGCAACAAAATATGGCGGAGGTAAGTAAAACCACCCAGCAGTGGCGCGATGATTTTATTGGTCAGCATGCCGACAGCTACCTGGCACTGCTGTTTCAGCTGCTCAAAGAGCCAGAATACAAACTGTCCGAAGGAAAAACCACGCGCAACGATACTGCCTTGGCGTATTATCAATACAAACAAGGCTTTTGGAAAGATATTGCACTAGGCGATGAAAGACTCTTGCGAACACCCATGTTTGAAGCGAGGCTAAACCGTTATATGGATCAGATAGTGGTAAAGCAGGTAGATAGTCTAAAAAAAGAAGTGGACAGATTCATTCTCTCTTCACGCGGCAACAAAACCATGTTTCGCTATTATGTTACCCGTTTTACAAATGATTATATGAATCCCAAGTACATGGGGCTCGATGCCGTGTTTCTCCACCTCTTTGAAAAATATTATCTCACCAATCAGGTGGACTGGTTAGAAGAAAAAGACAAAGAGATTGTTTATAACCGCGCTTATAATTTGATGGGAAACCTCGTAGGTGAACCCGCCGGCAATATGAACCTGCTTGATACCTCCGATTTTATGTTTTCGCTTTACAATATACAAGCACCCTATATGTTATTGGTGTTTTGGGATCCGGACTGCGGCCATTGCAGAGAAGAAGTTCCTAAACTCGACAGTATGTACCGCAACAAATGGAAACAACAGGGCATGCGCCTGTTGGGTGTGCTGATGGATAGCATACGGACAGACTACAGTAAAGTGAAACCAGTAAAAGAAAATTGGATGAAATTCATCCGCGAAAAAGGACTCGAGGGCTGGTATCATGGCTACCAAACACCGCAAATGCGCGATGCCGACAGCAAAGCCAACCGTCCGGGAATTCGACAGTTGTACGACGTGTACCAAACGCCTACGCTGTATCTGATAGACAAAGACAAAAAAATTATTGCGAAAAAAATTACGCTGGAGCAGGCCGATGAAATTTTCCAGGCCAAACTGAATCAAGCAGAAATGATTCCAGGTGTGGCCCTACATCGTAAAAATGCCTATCGATGGCAAAGCTTTGCTACTGCTTTCTAAGCATGTTTCATAGCAAAAAAATAATACTGATCAGTTTATACCTGCTCACGCTGCAGGCTGGAGTGGCACAAACGCTGTTCACCATTGGAAAGCAAAATGTATCTAAGCAAAGTTTTCTTGCTTCTTACGAAAAGAACAGGACAACTGCACTGGATACCTTAAGCATGGAAGCATATTTATCACTTTTCATACGCTATCAGTTAAAGCTAGCTGCTGCTAAGGAGCAAAGACTTGATACGCTGCAGCATATTAAAGAAGAGATCGCATTATTCCGCGAACAGCTAGCTGAAAGATACCTGTTTAGTGAAGCAGTAGTTGAAACATTGATAAAAGAAGCATTTCAGCGCAGTAAAGAAGATATAGAATTGTCGCATCTTTTTTTTCCATTTGGTGCCGATAGCTTGAAAGCAAAGCAAAAAGCAGAAGAAGCCTATCAGCAACTGAAAAATGGAAAATCATTTGAAGCGCTCATGAGCAGCGATGCTTCCGAAGCAACTTTACAACAACGTGGAAGCTATCTGGGATACATCACGCCATTCTCAGTTCCTTACGAAATTGAAACTGCTGCATACAATTTAATGCCCGGCAATTATAGCATGCCGATTAAAGGCGCACAGGGCTATCATATCCTACGCTGTATCAGCCGACGCAGAGCAATGGGCACTTTTCAGGGAGCACATATACTCATATCCTTCCCTCCGCAAGCAACCAGAGATATCATTGAACAAAGAAAGCAAGTAGCCGATAGCATTTATCAGCTTCTGAAAAACGGAGCAGACTTTACGCAACTTGCTCTACAGTTCAGCGACGATCGCAATACTTCTTTAACGGGCGGAAACTTATCAAATTTCAATATCGCAAGCTTTGATCAGCAGTTTACTTCGGCAGCATTTGCGCTAAAACAAAACGGCGACTTCTCCCCTCCCGTTTATACAGATCATGGCTACCACATTATTCTGAGAAAAAATATTACCCCCGTTGCTGAGGATTTAGACAATAATGAGACGATATTCTATTTCCGAACGATGGTAGAGAAAGATGAACGCTTTGAAATTGCAAGAGAAGCAATCAGAAAAGATATGTACGCCCAACTGGGTTTTCG
>CAZDGV010000013.1:32146-39461 GCA_964505195.1 uncultured Chitinophagaceae bacterium | reverse complement strand
AAAGTAGCTGAGGCAGAATCGCGCATTGCTCTTGCAGAGATATATCTCAAAAAGCAAATGAAAAATGAGCGCTTGGCGATGCTGGAAGCAACAGAAGTATTTGTTCGTACCAATGCACTGAATGAATATGTGAAGCCGGTATATCTTGCTTTGATAGAAGAATACAGCAGTCGAAATGAGCAGGAAAAAGTGCAGAAAGCTGTACAGCAGTTTCGAGCAACAGAGGATTTGCTTACACAGCAGCAGCTGAAAGACCGCAATCAGCTGATAGAGTCTGTGGCTATGGTGTTTGAACTGGAAGATGAGAATAACAAATTGGAAACACAAGCTGTAATACAGCAACAGGCAATCATATCCCGCAATCGTTTGCTGCTGGTGGTTGCATCATCTGCAGTTTTAATGTTGATCTTACTACTCTTGCTTGCAAAAAATAATGCACAGTTAAAAAGGTCCAATCAAATGCTTCGTGCACAGGATGCGCTTATACAGGAACAAAATGCTGAGCTGAAAGCCTTGAATACCACCAAGGATAAATTCTTTAGTATTGTTTCACACGATTTAAGGGCACCACTTAATTCGCTCTGGGCTTTCTCAACCATCATCCTTGAAAATATGCACGAGCTGAGCAAGGAGCAGTTGCAACATTTCAGCAAGGAGCTGCGCCAGTTGGTAGAACGAACCATGAAGATGACCGACAACCTGATTGCCTGGGCCAAAGTGCAAATGAATGATTCGGTAGTGCATCCCGAGCTGATTCCATTGAAAAGTTTTTTACCGGAGGTTTGTCAGCTTTATGAAGATATTGCAGGGGCCAAACAACTTCATTTGTCTTACGATATTGAAACCGAAATTACAGCTTACTCCGATAAAGATCAGCTATCGCTTATCATACGCAACCTTATTAGCAATGCCATCAAGTATTCCCATGAAGGGAGCACCATTGCTGTAGGTGCTTTTGAAGAAAACGGGAAGGTAAATGTCACCGTTACCGATACCGGCATTGGCATGAATGCTGAAACATTGGAATCTGTTTTCGGTGATGCTCCCATTCAAAGCACGCGGGGCACTTCAGGTGAAAGCGGCACTGGCCTAGGCTTGAAGCTGAGCAGAGAGTTTGCCCTGGTAAATGGAGGAACGCTCAGTGCAAAAAGTACGCCTGGAAAAGTAACAGTATTTACACTTTCGCTCCCTGCAGTATCAGAACATTAAATTTAAAGGAGAATGCAACGCAATTGTATTTGCGAAGCTTATATTACTAAAACACAGTTTGTTTTAAGGTGCTTTTGCAAGCATTTTGTTGCGGGCAATCAAACAAGCGCCTACTACACCGGCTTTTTCGCCCAGCTTACTGCGCTTTACCTGCGTATCGCTGTTAACCAAACTCAGTGAATATTTATTCACTGCACTGCGTGCGGGAAGCCGCAAATAATCGCCCGTTGCAGCCAGGGTGCCACCTAAAATCACCAGTTCGGGATTGAACAAATTAATAAGCAACGCCAGTGCCTTGCCGAGTTTTTCTCCCATTTCGGCAAGTAACTCAATCATCAATACATCTTCGTTGCGGGCTGCTTCAATCAGGTCTTCCAGCTTCAATGCATCAAGCTTGTCAACGGTTTGGTTTAAAACAGAATTGGATCCTGCCTGCAGTTTCTCTTTTACCATGCGCAGCAGTGCCTGTCCGGATACTTCTGTTTCCAAGCATCCTTTTTTGCCACAGCCGCAAAGAATTTCATTGTTGTAAAAGGGGATATGTCCAAATTCGCCGCTGAAGCCACTCTTACCATAATATACTTTCCCGTTGAGAATAATGCCCGAACCGGTACCATAGTCGAGGTTAATGAACAGCACATTTTTTTCATTTTCCACCACACCATTACAATATTCACCATAGGCCATCGCATTGGAATCGTTTTCTAGAAAAGTGCGTATTCCCAGCTCATGTTCAATAAACTGCGCAAGCGGCTCTTCCTGAAAATGAAAGTAGCTGTAGCTGTACCCCGTAATATTATTCACCCTTCCCGACAGGTTGATGCCGATGCCTAGAATTTTTTCCTGCTCAATGCCCTGTCTTTCTATGAAACCTCGTATGCCTTCCAACAATGCTTTCAGCGACTCCTGTGTATTTTCAAGCGGGTAGGGGATCTTCTCCTCTACATTCACCATGTGTTTTTTGAAGTCGATGAGCCCGATATTGATATAATATCTTTTTACATCCACACCTAAAAAGTAGCAGGCATCGCTCACCAGTCCGTAAATACTGGCCCGCCTTCCTCCGGTGGAGTCGATTTTGCCTAAATCCTGCAGCAAGCCGTCCTGAATCAGCTCATTCACCATGCTGGTAATTTTAGGGGTACTGATATTCAGTTCCCGCGCCAAATCGGCAATCGTAAGGTCGCCCGATGTATCTAACTCATTGATAATCGCCTTTTTAAGCGACTTATTCTTGAAAGCTACCCCGCCGGTCACCGTTTCATCTGAAAACACTTCTAGCAAACTGTGCTTTGAGCTCATATTGCTAATGTAAGAAAGCTTCCATTTCTGGTCAACTATTTAAAAAAATAACCCCCCAAACGATTAGTAAATAAAAAATTTAAAAAAGTTTTGGGAATTGGAAAATATTAATAATAACTTAGCCTTCATATCAAGCTTCCATATGGAGACTGTTAACGGTATTGCCAAAACTGCTGCTTCCACCTCGTTGCAAACCTATGCAGCGATGTATCGCGATGAATTGGTGCAGCGCATTCTCCCCTTTTGGCTCAAACACAGTGTAGATAAAGCACATGGCGGTTTTTTCACTTGCCTCGACCGAGATGGTTCGGTGTACGATACTGATAAATTCATGTGGCTCCAAGGCCGACAGGTTTGGTGCTTTAGCTATATGTATCACCATCTTGAACAGCGTCCCGAATGGCTGGAAATAGCAAAGAACGGAGCGCGCTTCATGGAAAAGTATGGCCGCGATGAAGCGGGCAACTGGTATTTTTCGCTTACTGCCGATGGTAAACCACTCGTGCAGCCATACAATATCTTCAGCGATTGTTTTGCAACGATGGCTTTTGCTGCCTTAGATAAGGCTGCGCCAAATGAACAATACCGGCAAATTGCACTGCAAACATTTGAAAATATTCTTCGCCGCAGGCATAACTGGAAAGGAGTATATAATAAAGCCTATCCCGGTACACGTCCGCTGCGCAATTTCTCATTACCCATGATTTTGTGCAACCTCTCATTGGAGCTAGAGCATGTAATTGGAAGTGAAAGAGTAGATGCGTTTATTCCCGAAGTGATTCATGAGGTGATGGATGTATTTTATCAGCCTTCGATGGGCTTGATTTTAGAAAACGTAAATGAGGACGGAAGCTTTGCTGATTGTTTTGAAGGGCGACTGCTCAATCCTGGTCATGCCATCGAAGCCATGTGGTTTATTATGGACCTGGCCAAGCGCATGGGCGATGAGCAGCTGATTAGAAAAGCCTGCAACATCATGCTCGACACCATCGAATATGGATGGGATAAGCAATACGGCGGCATTTTTTATTTCCTCGATGCACATGGTCACCCGCCGCAGCAATTGGAATGGGATCAGAAATTATGGTGGGTACACGTGGAAGCACTTGTAGCATTGGCAAAAGGACATGCACTTACTGGCGATGAACGTTGCGCCACCTGGTTTGAAAAAATACATGACTATACCTGGAAACATTTTCGTGATGCGGAATACGGTGAGTGGTTTGGCTATTTAAATCGCCGCGGTGAAGTATTGCTGCCCTTAAAAGGTGGCAAATGGAAAGGATGTTTTCATATTCCAAGATCCCTGTATCAGGTTTGGAAAACGCTTGAAAAGCAGAATCACCATTAATGATGAAAACACTGTCATACCCAATGCTGCTGCTTTTGCTGGCGTTTGCTGCCTGCAAAACTTCGCATACGCTGTACACCGATGTGCTGGTGGTGGGTGGCGGTACCAGCGGAACCGCGGCCGGTATTCAGTCGGCCCGCTTGGGTGTGCAAACCACCATTGCAGAGCAAAGCACCTGGCTGGGCGGTATGCTTTCAGCCGCAGGCGTTTCTGCGTTCGACGGCAACCACAACATGCCTTCCGGCATTTGGTCGGAGTTTAGAGCGCAGGTGTACAATGTGTATGGCGGTCCTTCAAAAGTAGCTACGGGATGGGTAAGCAATACGCTTTTTGAACCGCATGTGGGCGACAGCATTCTCAAACAAATGGCAGCTAAGGAAGCTAATTTAAAAATTTATTACCGCCACCGTTTTGCAGAATCTATCGTAAAGGGCAAAACCGTTGTAGGTGCTATATTCATTGATGAAGCAAGCGGAAAAAATATCCGCATCATGGCAAAGCAGGTGATCGATGCTACCGAGCTGGGCGATGTAATGGCTTCGGCGCGCGTGCCTTTTGATATGGGCATGGAAGCCAGCAATCTCACCGGCGAAAATGTGCAAGTACCGGAAAGCAATGATATTATTCAGGACATGACTTATGTGGCCATTCTGAAAGATTATGGCGCTGCAGCAGATTGCACCATCGTAAAGCCGGCCAACTATGATCCTATGGAGTTCGACGGTTGCTGTAATGAGTTTTGCAGCACGCCCTCCAAACTCACTTCTAATGTGGATGCAAAAAAAATGCTCGACTACGGCAGGCTACCCAATGGTAAATACATGATCAACTGGCCGGGCAAGGGCAATGATATTTATATCAATATGATTCCCATGAATCATACAGAGCGTTTGGCTGCCATTGAAAAAGCAAAAGCAAAAACCATGCGCTTTGTTTATTTCCTGCAAACGCAGTTTGGTTTTAAAAATCTCGCACTGGCAGATGATGAATTTCCTACAGCCGATAAGTTACCGCTGATGCCTTATCACCGCGAGGGAAGAAGATTACAAGGCTTGGTGCGTTTTAAAGTGCAACATATTTCAGCACCTTTTGAACAGTCGCAAGCACTGTATCGCACAGGTGTATCCGTTGGCGACTATCCCATCGATCATCATCATCGTGAAAACACCAAAGCGCCACAGCATCTTGGCTTTTATCCAGTACCCTCTTTCAATGTTCCGCTCGGCGCACTCATTCCGGCCAAACACGATGGATTGGTTGTTGCTGAAAAAGGTATTAGTGTGAGCAATGTGGTAAATGGTACTACACGCTTACAGCCCTGTGTAATGCTAACCGGACAAGCAGCGGGTGCTACTGCTGCATGGGCGGTAAAACAAAAGCTACAGCCGCGTGCCGTTGCGGTGAGAACTATTCAATCAAGCCTATTAAAAGCGGGGGCATACATCATGCCTTATTATGATGTAAAACCTACGCATCCTCATTTCATTGCTATTCAAAAAACTGGTGCAACCGGAATGCTTCGTGGTAAAGGGGAACCTTTTCAGTGGGCTAACCGCACCTGGTTTTATCCCGATACAACGGTAAACGTAGAAGAAATATATCCCATCGTAAATGAAGGATTGGTATTGCCTGCTGCAACCAAAGCACCATTGACGATAGAACAGGCAATTGCTTTTTCGGCAAGTTTGGGCAAAGCCCTTAATGCCCAAACATCTTTTTCGTTTAGCAACCCAGCTGCCTTTGCGCAGCAGGTGCAAGGCGCATGGGAGCGCTGGGGTTTAAAACAATATCAGCCAACCCGCGCTATTACCCGTGCCGAACTCGCAGTGCTGCTGCACCAAACCGTGGATCCCTTCAGTGCGCTGCAGGTGAACCACACAGGAGATTTTGTAAAACCAAACAATTATAACTAAAACCTAAACTTCGATTATGAAAAAGCGAATGCTCATGTTGCTGATGATCTTTGGATCGGCTCTTGCTGTGGCAGCGCAGGAACTCCGCGTAAGCGGCAGGGTAACCAGCGCAGCTTCCGGCAATGCCGCAGAAGGCGTGTCAGTAACCGTAAAGGGAACCCAGCGTGGCACCCTTACCAGCTCCGGCGGTAATTTCGTAATTACTGCAAACAAAGGAGAAACACTGGTCTTCTCCGGTGTGGGATTTGAAAACAAAGAAGTTGCTGTTACCGCTGCGGTAATAGAAGTTAGTCTTGAAGCTACTGCGGGAAGCCTCGGCGAAGTGGTAGTGGTGGGCTACGGCACGCAGCGTAAAGCCAACCTAACCGGTTCGGTGGTAACACTCAACAATGCAGCGCTTACCAAGCGTCAGGTTTCCAGCGCCAGCCAGGTGCTGCAAGGTCTTGCGCCCGGCGTAACCGTGCAGCAGCAGTCGGGCCGTCCCGGCGCCGATGGTGCTAGCATCCGCATTCGTGGTGAGAGCTCCATCCTCGGTAATAGTACACCGCTCGTAATCATCGACGGGTTGCAGCTTCCTACCGGAACCGGTGTGGATGCCTTGAACCAGATTGATCCCAACGCCATTGAAAGCGTAACAGTTTTGAAAGATGCAGCTTCTACTGCTATCTATGGTAACCGTGCCTCTGCAGGGGTGATCATTGTAAAAACCAAGCGTGCGCAAAAGCAGGGATTACAGCTGAGCTATAACAATTTTGTTACCAAGCAGGATTTCACTTCTATCCCTGGTCGTGTAAGCGCAATCGATCACATGCTGTTGAGCAATGTGGCAGAGCAAAACCGTACAGGCAATCCAAATGCGTTTGCTTTTCCGCAGTCGCTGATCGACAGATATCGCACCAATCCAGCGGATAATCTCGAAATCATTGATACCGACTGGCTGAGGGAAATACTTACCAACAGCGGATTGATGCACAACCATAACGTGCAAATGACTACCGGCGGAGAGCGATTCAATATGTTTACCTCATTCACTTTCTTCGATCAGCGTGGATTAACGCAAAACACCAATTTCAAGCGGTATGATTTGCGTATGAACCCCGAATTTAAAGTGAGCGACAAACTTACCCTTACTGGTAACCTTGCATATACTAATAACTTCACTACTACACCTTCAACTGGCAGTGCGGAATTCATCATTCGTCAAGCCATTGGCTTGCCTGCAATTGGTGGTGGTAAATACGGACCGGGCATGTACGGCAATGCTGCACAAAGCAATAATCGTAACCCCATCGCAATGGCCGAGGCAGCGGGTACCACTGTGTCTGAAGGGAATAATTTGCTCACGCGTTTCGGTTTCAATTTCCAGCCGGTAAAAGGATTGGAGATCGAAGGTTCATGGGGTCGTGAAGTAAGAAATCCTTATTCTAAAACCTTTATTAAAAACGTAGATATCTATCAGCCGAATATTGCTACCCGCGGTTACGATCTTATCGGTGCATGGCCTGGTACTACTCAGTTAAATGAAAGCTGGCGCGATGAT
>CAZDGV010000013.1:23228-32046 GCA_964505195.1 uncultured Chitinophagaceae bacterium | reverse complement strand
CGCGATGCATCGAGCCGTTTTTCTCAGGCGCTCGATAAGCAGTGGGGTACATTTGGTTCGGCTTCTGCCGGCTGGGTATTCTCTCGTGAGAAGTTTTTCGGAAAGCTGAGCGACGTAATCAGCTTTGGTAAACTGCGTGCTTCAATGGGTGTAAATGGTAATCAGAACATCGGATCAAATAACTATGTATTCGATGCCTTCTACCAAAATTCACTCTACAACAACCCGCTTAACGGTACCAATGCATATTTCAACAACCTCACTACTTTTGGTTTGGCACTGTTGCAATTCCCCAATCCAGAGCTGCAGTGGGAGCGTTCACAGCAATGGAACATTGGTTTGGATGTTAGCTTCCTGAAGCACTTCACTGTTACTGCTGATTATTTTGTACGCACACTGAATGATATGATTTTACAGCGTACCCTTCCTGCTTCTGCCGGTGGTTTATCCAATCCTTTTGTAAATGCGGGTAGCATGGAAAACCGTGGCTGGGAATTTACACTTAACTACAAGCAGCGTGTAGGCAAGTGGCGTTTCGACGGAACCTTGATGGTATCCGACGTGAAGAATCAAGTTACCGGACTGGTACCGGGCCTTCCTTTTATTGGAGATGGTATCCGAACTGCATCAGGTCAAGCACTCAATTCTTTCTTTGGCTATCGTGCACTTGGATTCTTTGCCGATTCAAACGATGTGAAAAATTCACCTATTCAGTTTGGCTTGCCCTGGAACCCAAGTCCTACTTCAGGAACAAAGCCCGGCGATATGAAGTATGCTGATATCAGCGGTCCTGATGGTAAGCCTGATGGCATCATCGATGCAAATGACCGTACTTTCCTGGGTAATGCATTCCCCCGCTATGAATACAGCGTAAACCTGAACATTGGTTATGGAAATTTTGATCTGAATATTTTCGGACAGGGAGTGGGTATGCGTGATAACTACCTGAGCGGAACTGGTGCAATTCCTTTTGCTAGTGCAGATTTCGCTGCTTCGCTGCTCGATCACCATAAAGATTACTGGCGCCCCGATAATCAAAATGCTACGTTCCCCCGTCTGTTGCCTTCCGGTTTGGGTGGCAATAACTACTTGCTGAGCGACTGGTGGATTCGTAGTGCGGCATTCTTCCGCATTAAAAACATCAATCTTGGTTATACATTGCCCGCATCGATGTTGAGCAAAATGAAAATTTCCAATCTGCGTGTGTATGTAAGCGGACAAAACTTGCTTACCCTTACTCCTGCATGGCGCGGTTTCGATCCTGAAATCAATAACGCCAACGCAGAATTTTATCCGCTCATGCGCACGTTCACAGCCGGCGTAAACGTAACATTTTAATGAACCATCTAAAAGATCATTGTATGAAAAAAATATATCTGCTGCCGCTGTTTCTCTTGCTCATGGGAGCGGTCGGTTGCCAAAAATTTCTTGATCGAAAGCCACTCGATGCTTCTTCGGCTACCAACTTTCTGAGTAATCAGACGGAAATGGAGCAGGGGCTGAATGGCGTGTATGCATCTGCTATGTGGGTGCTCGCCAATAATACTCCGTTGCTTTTTGCCGTAGAATCATCTACGGATATGGCAATCAAACGTACAGGCAACTCGGAAGACTTGGTAGCCATGGGTGAAGCAGGTCCTTTCTTGTTGAATAACGGACTGGTAAATACCTGCTGGAGCCAGGCATACCGACTGGTTCAGCGGGCCAATCAGCAATTATTAGGAATGGAAAATGGCCGAGCCAATGTTACACCGCAAGTGTATAGCCGCATTATGGCAGAAACCATTACCCTGCGTGCCTGGGCATACTTCCACCTTATGTATATGTTTGGTGATGTGCCTTTCTACACTAAGCCGCCTACCGTTAGTGAAGTGCTCGGCTCTACACGTACCCCGGTAGCTACGATTGTAGCAGAGTTGTATAAAGATCTCGATACAGCAGCTGCTCGCTTCGATGCTGCCAACGCACAAGCTATTTTAGGCGATGGCCGTGTCAACAAAGCTGTCGCACTGGGTATCAAAGCAAAGCTCGCATTACTGATTAAAGATTACCGCACGGCTGCCACTGCAACTCAGGCAATCATCAGCAGTAATTTGTACGGATT
This sequence comes from uncultured Chitinophagaceae bacterium, assembly GCA_964505195.1. GTDB lineage: Bacteria > Bacteroidota > Bacteroidia > Chitinophagales > Chitinophagaceae > CAZDGV01. Next base: position 29,942 of record CAZDGV010000013.1, on the reverse strand, counting down.
GAATCCAAGCTATCCTGCCTTATTCATGCTCGCCGGTCAGCGCGCTAACGTAAACAGAGAAATTCTCTTTAACCAAACCTATCCTACCGATCAGCTAAACCCTCAAAACTGGCTCGTAGTACTTACCATTCCGCGTCAGGTGACCAACTCGCAGAGTAGTCACTTCCCATCGCAGGTGCTGGTAGATCAGTTTGAGGGAAGAGATGGTCAGCGTATTGATCAGTCAACGGCATACAGCCCCGCCGCTCCACGTGAAAACCGTGATCGTCGCTTGCGCTGGACCATCATCATGCAAGGTGATACCGTAAACTGGCGTAATAATGTGAACATACTCCCTTACGTGAATCCGAGTGAACGTACCATCTTTAATATTTATAGCAATGTTCGTCGTCGTTTCAACTGGAGTACCGGTGTGTTTGATAATTTTACCGGCAATAACGACTGGATCGGCGCACAGGCTGCCGGTATTCAGTGGCAAGTAAGCGCCACCGGAAACATTGGTGGTGTAGGTTATGCATGGCGCAAGTATGTAGATAGCACGCAGTATTCCTGGGAAACCAAAACAGGATATATCTTAATGCGTTACGCTGATATCTTGCTGATGTATGCAGAAGCAAAAACTGAGTTGAATGAAATCGACGCTACAGTATTATCTGCACTCAACGCAGTGCGCACACGCGCCGGTCAGCCGAATGTTACGACCACCAGTCAAGCTGCATTACGCACCATTATCCGTCGTGAAAGAGCGGTAGAGTTTGGAGGCGAAGGATTGCGTCTCTTCGATTTGCGTCGTTGGGATATTTATGAAAAGGCAAACAGCTTCCCTGTAGTGGGTGCTGCATTGGATCCTGCTGTGGCACCGGCTACGCCCACATTTGATGCAGATAATGTACCGAACTATTCAGCCAGCGTAAATCAGCGCATTCGCTTCCGCAATCAAACCAGAAACAACAACAATGCCCGATATAAACTATGGCCAATCCCCACTTTTGAAGTGGATGTTAACCCGAATGGCATAAGACAAAATCCGGGCTGGTAACGCTTTTTTAGATGAGTTATAATCAATAGCACGGGCGGCGTTTCTACGCCGCCCTTTTTTATTAAATTGAGCGCATGCAGCAACGCAATGAAAGTTTAGATGCCCTAAGGGGCTTTGCCATACTTACGATGGTGTTGAGCGGGTCCATTGCCTTCAATGGCATATTGCCCGCTTGGATGTATCACGCGCAGGTGCCACCGCCACTGCATAAGTTTGATCCAACTATTCCCGGGATTACCTGGGTAGATCTTGTTTTTCCTTTCTTTCTTTTCAGCATGGGCGCTGCCATACCCTTATCGCTTCATAAGCATATCACAGCAGGCAAAGGATTTGCTTTTGTGCTGCAGCTTGCTTTGAAGCGTTTCGCTTTGCTCGCTTTCTTTGCCCTTTTTACACAGCATATGAAAGCATGGGTGCTGGCAGATGAGCCACAGCAACAAGATCACATGCTTTCCATTTTTGCTTTTCTGCTTTTATGTTTTCAATTCTATGAAAACAGAGATGAAACTAAGAAGCGATTCTATTTAGTTATGAAGCTTTTGGCATTTATGATTGCTTTTATATTGCTTTGGAGCTTGCCATTTAAAGGTGGAAAAGGCTTTGATTTTTATCGAAGCGATATTATCCTCATGGTGCTGGCAAATATGGCATGCTTTGGTACACTTGCTTGGTATGTTACAAAAGATAAGCCCCTTTTGCGTATCGGCTTATTGCCATTTCTTATGGCAGTATTTCTTTCTGCAAAAGAAACAGAAGCAAGTTGGACTAAAATTCTTTTTGAATGGAAGCAAATCGGTAGTCTTTCTTTCGACTGGCTGTATAAATTCTATTTTCTGAAATACTTATTCATTATTCTGCCAGGAACTTTTTCGGGTGAGTGGATGATGCAGTATATGAGTGATGATAAAAAAGGACAGCTGCTTTCAAAAGCACAGGAAAACATCCTTGCATTGCTGTCGTGCTTTCTATTGCTCTTTAACTTATATGCGCTCTTTACGCGGCAGCTATTTTTAAACCTGCTTTTAACCGGCATCAGTGCAACATTTATTTTATATCTCCTTCGCAACTTGCCTTTACAACATATTTACCAGCGCTTTGCAAAAGCCGGAAGTTATCTGCTATTGCTCGGTTTGTTTTTTGAAGCATATGAGGGAGGTATAAAAAAAGACCCCTCTACTTACAGTTACTATTTCGTAACGGCAGGACTCGCTTTTTATATGCTCCTACTTTTTACGGTGATGAGTAAAAGAAAGTATTTTGATTCGCTTGTATATTATTTTTCTACGAACGGAAAAAATCCCATGGTCGCCTATGTAGCGGGCAATCTATTATTGCTTCCTTTGCTACACCTTACGCAAACCAAGCAATATCTCGATATGCTCCAGTCTAATGCATGGATGGGATTTCTGAAAGGGATCGTCTTCACGGGCATAGTATCTGTCATCACCCTATTTTTTGTGAAGCGTAAATGGTACTGGAAAACATGAGTGTTTTAAATAAGCGGTTTCCTGCACTTGGCATTGCTTTATTCAATCACTATAAGTTCATCTATCTTCAATCCACTTCCTGCATGCAGTAGCTGAATTTTTATCTCTGTAATTTTTGATTGCTTTTCAAAAAAATGATAATGCGTTTTCTTTTCTTTACCGGGGATATGCGCAAAAATACTTCGCTGATCTTCACTGCTTCTTATCTCAGCGCCATAGCGTAAATCATATGTGGCTATGAGGGTTTTACCATCATACATCTGAATCCTTGCTACAGGAGTGCCTTCTTGTAATATATTATCAGTGGTGGCTTTGATCCGCATACCGCTTGCGTTCAACTCGGGTAACTGTATAGCTAGGGTATCGGGGGCTTCATAATATGCAGCACGACTGATGTTTCGCATTGGCATATTTACTGGAATGATCATACCTGCCCTCTTTTCAATAGGCTTGGGTATGCTGTAAAAGCGGGTAGTCCATTCTTCAATAGCGTTATAGGGCAAATCTTTGGGTAGTTCATTGCGTCCGCTCCATGCATAGTCGAGCGCTAGAATGTATGCGCCAAACTGTTCGATATTCAGCAGCATATTTTTTTCGCTGCTTTCAAAATCAGCCCAGGTGGTTTGTAATACGCCTGCTCCTTCCTCCTTTGCTGCCAGCACAAAGCCTCTTACATTATCGGGTCTTAACCAGGGCGATGCCAGCGGAATATTTTTATTTTCTTTCCAGATGTGCAAATTCTTTTTATAAGCTTCCGGGTTTGGGTTGTTGATATAGTGCCAGTCGGCAATATAGCTGCCTGCAGGAATAGTACTGCGCAGCAAGGATGCTCTTTCTTTGGTAATACCGTTCAGTGCATCCGGTCCCTCTTCAGGCCCTAGGCCCATATCGCCCCATAGCATCAGTTTTGCTTTTTTCTTTTGTGCGTATCGGTGCAGAAAATCGATTTGCGTTTTCCAGTAGTCGATCTCCTTGGATCTTGGCTCATGAAATCCGATCATACCTATTTCATCGAAGCCGATATGCATTACACTTGGCTGTAACAATTTGAATGCTTCGTTCCATATTTTTTTTACCGCTTTGCGGGATGCAGATAGCTCGGGATTGAGCGTATAAGGATACTGCGGGTTTACCGCCATGAAGCGATTTTCCATTGGCTTGAAAAACCATTCCATATGCCCCAAACTCTGTATTAGCGGAATGGGCTCTGTTTGCTTACTGCGTAAAAATGCAAACTCATTTTTTAGATCTGCGAGCGGAATAGAAATACTGTTATGGATATTGGGAAAACTTTTCCATTCTGCTTGTTCACACTGCAGCACCACTTTGTTCATTTTCAGCGGCAGTAGTACGTTTTCATACATACGCCGGTGTAACTGCCATGATGTTGGACCTGTGAACATGTGTATCCCGCGCCAGCCAATGGAAGGGGCATCGCTGATGATACCGCATGGAATCATGAGCTTGCCTTCCTTATTTTGCGTAAGCTGCAACAGCGTATAGAGCGCATGTTGCAAACCTGCTGCACTGCGATGCTTCAACACAATCTGCGTTGCTCCGATTTCCAGTGTATAGCCCTCTTCCGGAATGAGATTATCCTTTATGGTAATGATGTTTGGATAGCATTGATCTCCTATTTGCCATTGTTGTTTTAATAATGCTTGAAATGCCTCCGATGCTGGAGATGGCGCGTGTGTTGTCTGATTGGTTAGTATATAAAAATCTTTCTGCAGTTGAACCGATTTGGGAAGCGGCAGCACCTGCTGTGTTGGAAGGGTAGGCTCCCAAGCATTTTGTATTAACGCAGGGGTGATGCTTAAACTACTTTTGGTTTGCTTTGAAACAGCAGCCGTTGTAATTTCTTCGATGGTAAAACTTCTTCGTAAAGTATCGTTCGAATTTACATGGATATTTTCTTCGTAGCATGTTAAAAACTGAGCGCGACTTTCAAAAGCATCTGCAGCAGGACTGGGGTTATCATTTCTTTTGATACGAAACGGATTGGTAGCCCGCAGCCGAAAGCGACCAAATGCTGTTTTAACCTCTAATGCTGTATCGTGAAATGCAGCCAAATCTTCAATGCGTTGCAAACGACCATTTACATACCATTCCGCTTCGTGGAAAAAAGGCATCCAAAGTTTTACATATGCAATATCTACCAGTCCGCTTTCTTTCAGATTCCAGCGGCAATCAATTTTTGTTTGCATTTGCTGGCCTGCAGTTTCTAAAGCATACGTACCATTTACAGCAGTATTGCTGCTGCCAATATGTAAAATATCTTTTCCATTTACACTCGAATCTGCATCTTGCTCCCACCAAGTAAAATAGTAATGATGCTGTTTTTTATCGGCACTGAAAAAATTCAGTTCCGAGCCGGCAGTCCAGGTAAGTCCTTGTGTGGTTACAAACCATCCTTTTTTTGGAATGAGTCTGCTTTGAGTTTGACAAAAAGAAGACATGCAAAGCAAAAGGCCTGCGAGTAGTTGAATGATGCGCATGGTAAAATGAAGATTAATCATTGCTTCGCAATTATATGCGTTGCAAAACGAATTATGTCAAGCCCTTAAAGTTAATCCAAGATGCTTCTTTTTGTTATCCGCTTGTTACATCCATTTCAAGCGTTCCGCCTTTCAGTAAATCACGATGCTTAATGCTGCGCACGGGAATTTCTTTATTGTTTAAACGAACGGCATTGATTTGTTTGATGCCCCCTTTTTTTCTGTTCACCTTCACTTGCAGCATCTTGCCATTGGGGAGTTGTATGTTCGCCTTGTCAATCAGTGGATATCCAAAAACATATTCGCCGCTTGCAGGGTTCATTGGGTACATACCAAGTGCCGTCCATATATACCAGGCACTCATCTGCCCGCAGTCGTCATTACCAATCAGTCCGTCCGGACCAGTTTTATACATGCTGTCGCTTACTACTCCCAGCCATTTAGCTGCTTTTTCGGGATGGCCGAGCAGGGTGTACATATAAATTATATGATGACTCGGCTCATTGCCATGGGCATACTGACCCACCAGCCCCGTAACATCTACCGAAACATTCTCGCCTTTTAATACAGATGGCGCGGTAAACAACGCATCCAGTTTGGCGACAAGCTGTTGTTTACCTCCATGTAACACAGCAAATCCCTCAAGATCGTGCGGTACAAAAAAGCTGTGTTGCCAGGCAGTGCCTTCTATGTATTGTCCTTCAAAACCGTGTTCGCTCAGCAATGGGTCAAAGGGTTCGATGAATTTACCATTACTGTCTTTGCTTCTGAAAAATCCACTTGAGGCATCAAACAGATTTTTGTAGCTCATAGCGCGCTGCATGAAAATTCGGTAATCATCTTCTTGCTTGAGCAGCTTTGCTACCTGTGCAATACACCAGTCGTCGTATGCGTATTCAAGAGTAATGGTAACGCTCCATCCGTGTTTGTCTTGTGGCAGGTATCCATATTTTATATAATCAGGTGTTCCGCGCTGATTTTGAAATGCGCTTTTCTTCATTGCTTCATATGCCTTTTGATATTCGAATCCCTGTACGCCTTTCAGCATGGCATCGGCAAGAATGGGAATGCTGTGATAGCCCGTCATAGTATTGGCTTCCCAGCTGCTGATATCCCATACCGGCAGCAATCCGTTATCATCGTAAAACTGCAGCATGCTGTTGATCATATCGGGTAGCCGCTCCGCCTGTGTAATGGTGAAAAGCGGATTGAGTGCACGGAATACATCCCACTGACTAAAAATGGTGTATTTGTTTTTTCCAGTTGTAAAGCGATTGATTTTTCCATCATGGGTTTGGTATGCACTATCACGATCACTGGAAACTACCGGAGCCAAGCATGTGCGGTAGAGCGAAGTATAAAATTTCTTCAGTAGGGCAGTGTCATTGCTTTCGATCTGAATTTTTTGTAATTCTTTTTCCCATGCCTGATCTGCAGATGATGCAATTGCATCAAATTGTGCATTGTTTTCTGAGGCAAGTTCTACCAAAGCTTTGTCGGTACTCACAGTACTTAATGAAACTTTCACCAACAGGGGTTCTGCTGTTTCAAATTGAAGAGCTGCTTTCACTTGTTTCCCTTCTGCTTTGTTTTCATTGCGTAGTGAGTCGTTGATAAATATTAACTGCTTTGCAGGCGATGAAAAGCGTGCAGCAAAAAAAACTTTTTGTCCTTTTGCCCATCCTGTGCT
>CAZDGV010000013.1:0-23128 GCA_964505195.1 uncultured Chitinophagaceae bacterium | reverse complement strand
GCACGTATTTCATTGGTATCCGTAAGTGGCAATACAGAGATATCGCACCAGTCGCCGATGCCGGTTCCGCTCAGGTGCATATGACTAAAGCCGGCAATGGTTTTGCTGCTGTAGTGATAGCCGCTGCACCAGTCCCATCCTTCATCGCCGTTGTCCGGACTAAGCTGCACCATACCGAAAGGAACGGTCGCGCCGGGGTACACATGTCCGTGACCTCCGGTGCCCAGCATGGGATCAACCCATTTCGTAAGCTTCACTTTTTTTTCACACGCACTGAGCGCAAGCAATGCCAGGCTGCAGCTAATCAAGAGTAGACGCATAGAATGACTTGCGTTTTAAATTGCTTTTATCTGATAAAAGGATACTGTCCGCTAAACCAGCTGATACGATCTCTAACCCCTTCATAAAAGAAATACACTTCACCCTTGAATCCGTTGTTGCGATTGCTTTGTACCATCTGACTCAGGAATCCATCAGTTGCAGTGTAAGTACCTGAACGAATTAACACACCAGGATAAAGTGGGACATTGGGATTACGATGAAAAGATTTTTGTTGCGTAAGGGTAGCGTTGTAAGCACTGATATCGTAGCGGTAACACTGTGGAATCACTGCATCTACCCAGCTACTGTCAACCCAGGTGGGCCAGTCTTGCAAGTATTCATTTAATCCCCATGGGTAAGGGCTCGGACTCATCGTGTAAATAATACTCGGCTTCAATGCTTTTACTTCGTTGCGTAAGCGTTTGCAGAAAGCATTGAGTCTGCGTGCTCTCCATTGCACCCAGGCAGGATCGGTGATATTGCCGGGAGGATCTGCACCATTGTGCTCGGCGCGATATTGCGAAAGCGTAAAGTTATCGTAGCCCGCGCTGGAAGGAAGTGCCGGCAAACGGTCATCACCTTGTACGCCATCTATATTATATTTTACCACTACTTCTTTGAACAGATCAATCATGAATTGCTGCACTTCCGGGTGAAAAGCATTCAGCCAGTCGAACCCGTTTTTGATGGTAAGCCCACCACCGGCATCTCTTGCAGCCCAATGTGGTTTTGCGGCGACAATGGGACCACCGTTGGCGGAAAAAGAAGAAGCAAATCCGTATTCAAACCATGCATGCACTTTCAGTCCGGCAGCATGTGCTTCTTCAATCATTTCCTGCAGCGGATCACGTCCGCCGAATCTTTCGAGAATGGGAACGCCGATCAGTTGTTGCATTACCTGACTGGGGTACATGGTGCGTGCGTTGTTGTACACCACCATAAAAATGTGGTTGATGCCTGCACGCTTGCAGTTTTCAACCGTTGTTTTGATATTGTTGCGACTGTCGAGTGCCGTGCTAGCTGTAGTGGTAATCCATACGCCGCGCATGGCATTGGGATCCCATACTGGTGTGGGCGGATTGGTATTGTTACCCCCTCCACTGTTGTTTCCGCCACCACCCGAGGAACCGTTATTTTTGGTACAGGCGCTGATGATAACAGTAAAAGCGGCAAGCAGAAAGAGGGATCGTTTCATATAAAAATGCAGCGATTAATAAGGAACGAACTTAATTAAATTTATTTATATTAAATACTAGGTTTTTAATTTTTTTAATTAACTTTTGCCCTCATAACCATTGTCATGCAGCAAATTCAAAATCAGCAATCAACCCGCAACCCCATTTCCTGGATTCCGACCACCTGGTTTGCCATGGGCTTGCCCAACCTGGTACTCGGAGGTACCATTGCTGCGTTGCTGTATAAAAGTCAAGGGTTCACCGATGCGCAAATTGCATTTTGGACGGGCATCTTGATTTTACCCTGGAGCTTCAAACCGCTTTGGGGTCCGTTTATGGAGCTGTACCGCAACAAGCGTTATTATATATATATGTCGCAATTGCTTTGCGCCTTGCTTTTTGCGCTTGCAGCACTCTCCTTGTTTACCCAGGTATTTTTTGGAGCATCACTATTGCTGTTTTTTCTGATCGCTTTTCTCGGTGCCACACAGGATATCGCTGCTGATGGCATGTACCTGCAACAGTTGCAAGCTTCCGATCAGGCGCGTTATGTAGGTTGGCAGGGTACTTTCTACAACTTCGCAAAACTGTTTTCAAACGGCGGCATGGTTTTTTTAGTAGGTGTACTCATTCCAATCATCGGTAGTCGCGAAGCATGGGCCGTGATTTTAGCCATCTATGCTGCAGTGATGTTTCTTACAGGAATTTACAGTCGTCGCATCTTGCCTCAGGATCCGCCGCGAGAGCAACTACATGTTGCTACAGAAGTTTGGAGCAATTTGAAAGATGTCATCCTGAGTTTTTTTCAAAAAAAATATATCTGGTCGGGATTGTTGTTTATCATTTTATACCGCTTTGCGGAAGGACAAGCCATTAAAATCATGCCGCTGTTTATGAAAGCATCGCGTGAAACAGGCGGACTGGGACTTTCAGAATCGCAACTCGGATTGCTTACGGGCATTTACGGTACTGTTGCCTTCGTGCTCGGCTCATTGGCTGCCGGCTACTATGTGGCTAATCGTGGGCTCAATCGTAAAACGCTTTTGTTGCTCTGCGCTTTCTTCAATTTACCTTTTGCTGCTTATGCATATTTAGCGTGGACGCAAACCGAAAGTTTGTGGATGATCGGCGCTGCCATTACCGTTGAGCATTTTGGTTATGGATTTGGGTTTATCGGTATCATCCTTTTTATTATGCAGCAAATTGCGCCTGGAAAATACCAGATGGCACATTATGCTTTTGGCAGTGCCATTACTTATTTCGGATACACCATCGCCTCCATGATCAGTGGCTTGCTCAGCGATGCTATGGGCTATAAAATGTTTTTCAACTGGGTACTCATTGCAACCATACCCGCTTTTGTGATTACCTTGCTGGTGCCGCTCAAAAAAACAGATACTGATACCTCGGGCATATGAAAAGACTACTGCTGATATTTTTCATCATCACTACAGCATTTTCACTGCAGGCGCAGAGCAGCTATGATTCCTCTTTTCGTTTTTACTATTACGATCAGAAGCTGAGTATGTTTCAAAAAATGCCCACTCCCAAAAAAGCAGTTGTATGGCTGGGCGACAGTATCACCGACGGCGGCGAATGGAGTGAGCTGTTTCCGCAGTACGCTACCTTGAATCGTGGCATTAGCGCCGATCACACATTTGGGTTATTGCATCGCCTTAATGAAATTATCCAACGCAAACCCTGGAAGCTGTTTATTCTCATTGGCATCAACGATCTGTCGCGCAATTTTCCCGACGCCGTGATTCTGCAAAACTATCGGCGCATGATCGACAGCCTACAACAGCAGAGTCCCAACACCCGCATCTACATTCAAAGTATTTTGCCCACCAACGATCGTTTTACACAGTTTAAAAACCATCAGCAGAAAACAGCGCATATTCTTTATATCAACAGTGAGCTGAAAAAGATGTGTTTGGAAAGAAAGCTGGTATATGTAAATCTATATGATGCTTTTACCGATGCAGAAGGAAAGTTGGATGCGCGTTATACCAACGACGGACTGCACCTTACCGGTGCCGGCTATCTGCGTTGGAAGGAAGTATTGCTGAACGGAGGATACCTCTAATAAATAGCTATTGGTATAAATGCATACAAATTATACATCATGAACATCACGGGTACATTCTTAGATGAAATCAGTCATGATATTCCTCATCAAAACTGGAGTGAGAAAGAATGGGAGCAGGATTTCGTGCACATGCGCAATATGGGGATTGATACGGTGATCCTCATTCGCAGCGGTTATCGCCGCTTTATTACCTATCCCTCTACGTATCTTATGCAAAAAGGTTGCTATCGTCCGCCGGTTGATCTGGTAGAAATGTTTCTTTCACTCGCCGATCGCTTTGGTATGCATTTTTATTTCGGATTATACGACAGCGGCGCTTATTGGGATACCGGCAATATGCAGCATGAAATTGATCATAACCGCTATGTCATTGATGAAGTATGGAAGCAATACGGTCATCATGCTTCCTTCAAAGGCTGGTACCTCAGTATGGAAATCAGTCGCAAAACCAGCGGTGCCATCGAAGCCTTTCGTTCGCTGGGTATGCAGTGCAAGCAGGTAAGTGGCGGACTGCCTACGCTCATTTCGCCCTGGATTGATGGGAAAAAAGCTGTGCTGGCGGCTTCCGGACAAATCACCAAAGAAGATGCGGTGAGTTTAGAAGCACACACACGGGAGTGGACTGAAATTTTTGATGGCATACAGGGTGCCGTGGATGCAGTTGCTTTTCAGGACGGCCATATCGATTACCACGAACTCGATGATTTTTTTCGCATTAACAAACAAATGGCGGATCGTTTCGGAATGCAGTGCTGGACCAACGCCGAAAGTTTTGATCGTGATATGCCTATCAAGTTTCTTCCAATTAAGTGGGAAAAACTAAAAATGAAATTGGAAGCTGCACAGAGGGCGGGTTACGATAAAGCCATCACTTTCGAGTTTTCGCATTTCATGAGTCCGCAGTCGATGTACCCTTCGGCACATCATTTGTATCAGCGTTATATGGAATATCAACAAAATAAAAAATGAGACTTCTTTTTTCAATCCTTTTCTTTTCTCTCTTTCATACGGTCATGTCGCAGGAATCTGTTCGTGGCACCTGGATAACCAATGTTGCCAGCGATGCACTGCACAGTAAAAAAAATATTGAAGCCAGCGTGGCATTGTGTAAGCGACAAGGTATTAACAACATTTATGTGGTAGTGTGGAATAAGGGGCTTACCATGTACCCCAGTGCGGTACTTGAAAAATACATCGGCATCCGCCAAGATCCCTTTTATACGTTTGATCCGCTGCAAGCGATGATTGAGGCAGCACATAAAGAAAATATTAAAGTGCACGCCTGGTTTGAGTTTGGTTTTTCCTATGCTTATAAAGACAGTAATACTATTTGGCTGCAGCGCTATCCGCATTGGGCTGGTAGAAACAATCAGGGAAATCTGTTACAGAAAAACGGATTTTTTTGGTGGAATGCTATGCATCCCGAAGTGCAGGAATTCATGCAGGCACTGGTGCTGGAAGTTGTAAAAAAATATAATGTTGATGGCATTCAGGGCGATGATCGCTTGCCCGCCATGCCGGCTGAAGGCGGCTATGATGCCTGGACAAAACAACAGTATCTTGAAAAAAGTGGCAAGGAGCCGCCGTTGCAGCACGATGCTCCTGCCTGGTTGCAATGGAAAGCAGATCAACTCAGTGCTTTTGGGAAGAAGCTGTATGGTGCAGTAAAAAAACAGAACCCCAACTGTATCGTTTCTTGGTCGCCCAGTATTTATCCATGGAGCAAAGAGCAGTATCTGCAAGACTGGCCCGCATGGCTGAACGGAGGCTATGCCGACTATGTGATGCCGCAATTGTATCGTTATGATATCAAAGCTTATGAGAAGATTCTCAAAGAGCTGCAGTCGCAAGTAACTCCCGAACAACGCAAGCGTGTTTTTCCGGGCATACTTACTTCATTGGGCGATGGATACCTGGTTTCGCCGGAAATGCTGAAGCAGATGATTGAATTGAATCGCAAATATGGCTTTGAGGGCGAATGCTTGTTTTATTTTGAAACAGTCAAAAAACTCGATAAAATTTATTAAGCATGCAAGCAAAGAAGTTACTTGTTCTTTTTATTTTTCTATCGCTCGGCGTTAGCAGCTGCTCTAAAGACAATTCCGGAAGCGGAGGTGGGGGAACAACCAATCCGCCTGTTACTCCTCCGGTTAACCCGCCTGCCTTTACGCCACTCATTTCTTTACCACCGGGTTGGAGGCCTGCAACCAGTTACATGACCACTTTCCCGCAGGGCATTCAGCTGTTTCAGTTCGACAGTATTTACAACAATCAGCGAATCAAAGCTTTTTGTTTGGTATACAATAGCCGCAGTACAATATTGGAATTCAAGCCGGTTCTTTCTGCTACTGCAAAAACGCCTACTGCTTTTTATAATGAGGAGCAGGGTGTAACTTATGCCTGCATCAACGGAGGCTTTTTTAGCGGTGCTCAGAGTGTAAGTTTGGTAGAATATAACAACACGGTTTTCTCTGCAAACATTAAGGCGCTTAGTCGCACGTTCAATGGTGTCAGCACTTCCTATTTTCCAACGCGTGCCGCCTTTGGTATTACGTCTACTGGTGCGCCATCTGTGGCATGGATTTATCATGTAGGCAGCGGCAACGATTTAATTTATAGCTATCCCGCACCCAGTCCCAATGCATTGGGAGTTGCACCGCAACCGGTACCTGATGCGAATTTTCCCGCAGGTGGAACGCCTTGGAATGTAACTGCTGCAATTGGCGGTGCACCGGTCTTAATTAAGAACAATGAAATACGGATTACCGATGCGGAGGAACTGATCGACATCAATAATAATAGTTCGCGTCCTCGCTCTGCGATCGGATATCACAGCAACGGTACGGTGTTATTGCTAGCAGTAGAAGGAGATAATGCACCTGATTATCCCGGCATTAATCTCGCAAATCTTGCAGCATTGCTCAAAACGCTGGGTTGTACCGAAGCCATTAATCTGGATGGTGGCGGCTCAACTTCTATGGTGGTGAGCGGTACGCGCACGGTTCGGCCCAGCAATGGCACTGAAAGAGCTGTACCCAGTGTGGTATTGATCAAACAGAAATAGTATGATCAGTATGTTTCATATGCAAATTGATTGGCGTGCGCTCATTCACTAACTTCACTGCATGATTACAGCAGGAAATTATCATCGCTTAAAAGTGGTGCGGATGAAAGATGCAGGCGCTTATCTGGATGATGGCGCAACAGGTATTTTACTTCCTCGTCGTTTTGTACCTCGTGGTACAAAGGTTGGCGATGAGATTACTGTGTTTGTATATCACGACAGCGATGATCGTCTCATTGCCACCACGCAACATCCTAAAGCTGTGGTAGGCGATATTGCTTTGCTGCAGGTGGTTGCTACCACACCGCATGGTGCTTTTCTCGACTGGGGCCTGATGAAAGACTTGTTCGTACCGCACAGCAAGCAAATTGCTCCCATGCGCAAAGGGGGCGAATATCTCGTGCACCTCTACATCGATGCACAAACAGGAAGAGTTGCCGCCAGTCAGTATTTAGAACATATGCTAAGTAACGACGTACTTACCGTAAAAGAAAAAGACGAAGTGGATTTGATTGTTTACCGGGAAACAGAGCTGGGCTGGATGGTCATCATCAATCAAAAACACAAGGGACTGCTTTATGCAAGCGATGTATTTCAGCCATTGCGCGTAGGCGATCGTTTAAAAGGGTATATTAAACAAATACGTGAAGATGGTAAAATAGATGTAGCGCCCGGCATTGCAGGATACGCACGCATTGATGCTGAATCTGAAAAGGTTTTGCGTTTGTTGGAGGAACACAATGGATACTTACCCTATCACGACCGCTCCGATCCTGAAGCGATTTATGAATTCTTCGGCATGAGTAAGAAGGCATTTAAAATGACCATTGGTAAGCTCTACAAGCAAAGAAAAATTGAGCTCACCAAAACAGGCATTAAAAGCGTTGCGACCTCCTGAATAAAAAAATCCCCAACCTGATGATTCAACAGATTGGGGATGAATCGTTTTTCTTTTCTTACTCTTTTACCGCTGTATTTACAACGGGAGCATCTTTACGCCAGGCATCTGTATTCAGTTTGCGTGGTGCAGGATAAACCTCATCGAGTGTAGTGCCATCATAGAGACGTCCATCTTTCATTACATAGCGAATGCTATTCGTATTACGTATGTTTTCAAGCGGGTTGGCATCCATGATTACAATATCGGCGAGCTTGCCTGCTTCCAGTGATCCAAGATCTTTATCCAGTCCAATGGCAGTGGCACCATGAATAGTGGCTACCTGTAAAGCCTGCAGATTACTCATTCCTCCGCTTGCAACACTCCATAGTTCCCAGTGGTAACCCAAGCCCTGCAGCTGTCCGTGTGAGCCCACACCTGCCAGTCCACCTTGATCTACTAAGCTTTTAATACCCTGCGCATGTTTGCTGAACACATGATCATCGTTGATAAACCAGCCACCGAGTGAACCAGCGCGACGACGGCTTTTTGCAGCCAGCTCTTCGTAAGGAGTATAGAACTGCAGCTTTTTATCATTGTATACATTTTCAGTTGTATAAAAATAGTTTTCGGCCCATGGTCCGCCGTAAGCAACCAGCAGTGTAGGCGTAACGGTCATCTTTGCATCTGCAATGGTTTTGGTTACATCTTTATAAAGCGGGAAAATGGGCAGCGCATGTTCGTGTCCGGGATATCCGTCGAATAGCTGCGTCATATTGAGTTTGAAATCCAATCCACCTTCCGTAGTTGGCATTAGCTGCTGTTCTTTCGCAGCCTGAATCACCCACTGACGGTGTTGGCGATTGCCCACCAAGTACATTTTGATGGTTTTTGTATTGTAGTACTTGCTGTATTGTTTCAGCACATTACGCGTTTGATCGAGGTCTTTTAAGTTGTATGCCCAAAAACCTACTCCCGGTCCGGTAGAGTATATGCGCGGACCAACCATTTGTCCGGCATCTACCATATCGCCATAAGTAAGCACATCGGTGGTAGCCGTTTGTGGATCGCGCGTGGTGGTTACACCATAAGCAAGGTTAGCGGCATAAATCCATACCTGATTTTTATGCATACCCCAGAATGGCCACATGTGCGCATGGGTATCAACGAAGCCGGGCGTGATGGTTTTGCCAGTACAGTCGATTTCTTTTGCACCTGCAGGCACTTGTAAGCTACCTGTTTTTCCAACGGCAACGATGCGGTTGTTGACAATGAGTACATCTCCGTTTTCTATCACTTCATCACCCTTCATGGTAAGTACGCGTCCATTCTTCAGCAATACCACTCCGTTGGGTTTGTCTTTAGGGAAGAATACTTTCACCTGCACTTCCGTTGCTTCGTATTTCGGTTCCTTGGCAGATGCTTTTGCAGTGGTATCAGATTTTGCTTTTGCCTTGGCGATGGAATCTACTGCAGCACGAGCGGTGCTGTCGAGCGATGCTAGATTGCGCAGACTGTCGGCTTTACGCAGTTCTGCTGCTTTCTTAGCGGTTTGAACAGAATCTTCAAATGCTTCCGCTGCATCAATATCGTAAATCCAATGGCCATTGCCCAAACTCCAGTGTACTTTATTGCCGGTTGCTTCCCATGCCGGAAATTCGCCGCCAATTTCGGTGAGCTGGCGCGCAGGGAATGCAGCGCCCGTTGGATCAGCAACTGAAATGGAAGGTACTTTGCCTGTTTGCGGCGGAATGGTAATTACATAAATATTGTTCGTCACTTTTGCCAATGCTTTATTTCCCAATGGTGCCATCAGTATCGCTTCCGCAGGCGAAGGCATGCTTTGCGGTTCGCGCGTATCACTCCCCGCGGGCAACATGCAGTGGTTGAGCGGACTAGCATTGAGCATGTTGCGGCCCATCACAAAGCGTCGATGTGCATGTTCTTCATCTGCTTCGGCTACCGAACCGTAGGGCGTGATGCCGCTTACCCTCACATGTGTTTTTTCATCGGTCGCATCCCAACGCATACTCATCAAACTTCCATCGGCGGTATTCAGAAAAATACGTCCGGTATCGCGGGTGAAATGCAGGTTGCCACGATTTCTTGCTTTATCAATCAGGTTCATCTTTCCACCGCGGGGGTCCATCCATACCATCTCGCTTTCTGCATCGGAATAAAAAGGACTTTCCGCATCTTTAAATAAGCGTTTCGGTCCGCGGAAAAATGCAATGCGGTTGTTAAAGCTCCAAGCCGGACTCATATAAAAAGCCGACTCCGTTGTAAGTTTTCTGACACCACCCTTTCCGGTAAGCGAAGCGATGTATAAGTGACCGCCTTCTTTTTCATCCCAGCTGGCAAATACAATTTGATTGCCATCGGGACTCCAGGCGGGCATGGCTTCTGTAAAGTCGTGATTGCTCACGCGCTTTGCTGTTCCGTTAGGCCAGTCCATTACATAGAGACGGTTGAGAACGGTGAAGGCAAGTTTTTTCCCGTCCGGACTAGGCACTGCATCGCGGATTTGAGTAGCGAGCTGGTGACTGGTATCCTGAATGGGATAGTTGAAATACAAACGTGGTCCGAATTCCAGTTCCATATTAACGCGAAAAGGAATTTCCTGCGCTGCACCTTCGGCCACAGGCAGTTTCCATAGTTTACCACCATAAGATGCGATGAGGAATTTGCTATCGGGCGTAAAACTCATGCCGGGCAAAACACCCATCGGTGCAATGCTCTCCTGTTCATCGCGCTGAATGGGATAAGCCAGCCAGCGTTCATCACCTGTTTGCAGGTTGCGCAAGATTAGTCCGGTTTTGTCTTCATGGCGTGAGCCATAAGCAAGCCATTTGCCATCTTTGCTCAGTGTGGGCGTAAAGGCCGAACCGTAGCGTGTGGTGAGGGTGCTGAGTTTTCCTTTTTCACGATCGTAAGTACCGATCTGATATTGGGGAAGCAGCGCATTGTAATTCCATGCACCGCTGCGCTGTGAAAAATAAATGGTGTTACCATCGGCACTCACAAATGGATCGATGGTTTTGATGCCGGCGGGCTGATCGTTGAGTTGAATACCCCCGCCACCGTTTTTATGGTACATCCAAAGTTTATGAATACGGCGGCCTTTGGAAGCAATGATATAATTCCCATCCGGAGTCCATACTGCTGCAGGGAAATCATCCGTGCGGTCTTTGGTAAGCTGAACCGTATCTTTTTTTTCTGTGTCGATGTACCAGATATTATCGCTTCCGCTGCGGTCGGAGGTGAAGAGGATTTTTTTTCCATCCGGGCTGAAGCGGGGATGTGTTTCAAAAGCCATGCCTTTGGTAACTGTAGTGGCTTCGCCCCCTTCAATGGGGAGGGTATAGATATCGCCCATAAGATCGAAGGCGATGGTTTTACCATCGGGACTTACATCTACGCTCATCCAAGTGCCTTCGGATGTTTGGAAACCGATTTTTCGTTCTGGTTTTAGCGGCAGTCCTTTAAAACGGGTGTAGATCACCGAATCTTTTTTAGAAGAGTCGGATAGTAGGGCATTTTCTTTTTCAGGAAAATAAAAATGGGAATGCAGCGGAGCTGCGGCATAAAAGCCGATGGCGGTTGCAATGGGCAGGGCCATTTTAAGCATGCCGGAAACTGACAAAGACATAGGGTATAATTTGCTGAAAAGGTAGAAAAAAAGGCGCAATTCACTCGAGTTAAATTCCTTTCAAAAGCAATTTGAGCGATGGTTGGTTCGATTCATCAGTAAGTAAAGTTTATCTTTTCTTACATTTAGGCATAATGTATTCCGATGCCCTCTAATAAAAACGCCGCTATCCGCTACCGCATCATCGATCGCTGTTTGCGTAACAGTATGCGGGCTTATCCCAGCAAGGAATATCTGCGCGATCAAATCAGCAGCCAGCTTTTCGGTGATGGTACAGAAGCGATTTCGCTCTCCTCTATTGAAAAAGATATCATCGCTATGCGCGAAGATTCCGCGCTTGGATATTTTGCGCCCATTCGCTACGATCGCGCACGGAAAGGATATTATTATGAAGACCCGGATTATAGCATCGACGGGGTTGCGCTGAATGGACATGAGGCAGATGCGCTGCGCAGTGCCGCGCAAACCCTGCAGCTGTTTGCTGATATTCCCCTTTTCACTCATCTGAAAGAGGCAATTGAAAAAATCAATACGCGCCTCTCTCTTTCTACCGATATTGATGATCCCGCAATTGCTCAGCATATTCAGTTTGAGCAACCCGTTTCCACACAGGGCAGGGAATGGATCAAACCCTTGTATGAAGCGATCACGGCAAGGCATGCTGTACAGTTTACCTATCATAATATTTATAAAGACGAAACAAGGGAACACCAACTGGAGCCCTATCTGCTCAAGGAGGTGCGCAATAAATGGTATCTCATTGGTTACAGCAATAAGCATGAGCGGTTTATTACCTATGCGCTCGATCGCATTGGCACTTTACGGCGTAATGGAACATCTTTTCAGTATCGCCGCGATTTTGATCCGGAAGATTTTTTCAGGTATTCAACCGGCATCATGGAAGTGCAGTCGCCCGGCGAAACCGTTGTGCTTGAAGCCATAGGACATGCGGCCAAATGGTTGCAGCTGAATCCATTGCATGCATCGCAAAAAATAATCAAGGAAGGGAAAAATATGGTGCGTTTTGCACTGGAAGTAAATACGAATGAAGAGTTGGTTCAGCAGTTACTAGGCTGCTGTAATGCGGTGAAAGTAGTTAAGCCACGCAAACTGCAGCAAAGAATGCAAGAAGAAATCGTCAAGGCGGGATCGTTG
The DNA here is from genome assembly GCA_964505195.1 of uncultured Chitinophagaceae bacterium. Taxonomy (GTDB): domain Bacteria; phylum Bacteroidota; class Bacteroidia; order Chitinophagales; family Chitinophagaceae; genus CAZDGV01. The sequence goes on along the minus strand of CAZDGV010000013.1, from coordinate 10,798 downwards.
TATTCGGCAAAATAAATAACCCGCCTAACGGGCGGGGTATCTATCTTTTTGCATCTGTTTCACAACGAATCAAATGACTTTGTTTCATAGGGCCGGGAAAAACGGGCCTTTCAAAGGAGACGCGTCCGATAATGGAAGCATCTTGAATACGGTAAATCAAAAGTATTGTCCGCTCCGCAATGCACCTAGGTTTCAGCGGTTTCATTTGCATAATTCATAGGAAATCAGGTGAAATCCTATATGAAAATACTTATGATTTTGGTTGCTTCAGCTTGCTATATATGCCAATACGTTTCTGATGGCAATGCTTTTCACATTGCCGCCGTGGCTAGTTGCTTTTGAAAGCTCAGCAAGCGCATTTGTGTTTCTTGCTCTTTGAGTGCCCATTTTTTTGAAAAACCCTCCGGAGCAAGAATGGCATAAGCGCAATTGCTGAAGAACTGAATGAATTTGGCCGTGCCTGGTCTTGTCGCAGGCATGTAGGTAATTTTCTTTACATATCCTTCCAGGTCGGTTACAATCAGTTCAACGGGAAACTGAAAACCAAACCATACCGGCTGCTGTAGCGCCGGATCGGGAAAATGCAAAACCATGGGCTGGCGAAAGGAACTATAGTTTCTGTAGTTCAGCGCCTGCTCAATTTCAGTGCGGGTAGTAGCTTCCTCGGCAGCAATGGATTCGAGGGGAAGCCGGTTTTGCCAAACCGTGATATAGCAACGGCCGGAAAAAGGGAAAGGGATCGGTTTCATACAGTACTATTTTGAATGAACGATAAGTTTGCTTTCATACAGTATGCTCGTTGGCAAGATGTAAAAAAACAAAGGGTGATTGCAGTGTATTTGTGGAGTAAAAAATATTTTATCAGGCGAGGCCTTGATGGTGGTCATCCTCTTTATGCAGTTGTATAAATAGTTTCGTGTAGCTGCCAACGTCAAAAGAAATTGTTGAATACACTAATACAACACTATTACGATCGCTCTGATGCAGGCCGTCAGCTGGCGCTGGCGCTTTCTGCCTATCGCGATAGCGATGCGTTGGTACTTGCCATACCCCGTGGCGGCGTGCCGGTAGCTTATGAGGTAGCGAAAGCATTGCGACTAAATATGGAAATGCTGCTCGTGAAAAAAATCGGCCATCCTGTTAACCCCGAATATGCCATTGGAGCGGTGAGTATAGAAGATACCTATATCGTTCCGCATGCCGATGTTTCGGAAGCCTATCTTCGGGAAGCATGCAGCAAAGTGCGCAATAGGCTTGTTGAAATGCAACGCCTTTGGTGTATTAGCTCTCCAGTTACTTCTCGACAAGGACGTACCGTTATAATTATTGACGATGGCATTGCAACGGGTAATACACTTTATATGGCCGTTCAGCTGTTGCGTAAGGCGCAGCCTAAAAAAATAGTGGTGGCAGTACCAGCTGCACCACCCGCAGCAATTCGCAAACTATCCGCTGTGGCAGATGAAGTGGTTTGTCCGTTCGTATCTGATGCTTTTACAGGTGTAGGTGCTTTTTATCTGCACTTCGAAGAGCTGAGTGATGCTGAAGTGAGTCGTTATATAAATCAATTACAAAGCAGTTAAACAATTAGGTTTCTTCGCGCCGCCTTACCAACAGGAGCCAGTCGTTTTCGAGCGGAAGATAGCCGTATTCAAAACAGTATGTATAGGTTTTGCCAGCTTTGGTCATATACAAGTGTGTGTGATAATGAAAGTTAAAACCTACACGCATCAGTTTGTCTTGAGTGGTTTTGATGGTGTCTTCTTCCTGCGGTAGGAGGTTTTCAAGAATACGGCGGTTGCGCAACAGGGTGTTGGTGATATTGCGTACATAAGCGCTGTGACTGCTTTTTGCTTTTTGTTCGTTGTTGTAGTGGTTGCGACAATAATCATCGCAGAATTTTTTATCGCTGCGGCCACGGATGGAAGCGCCGCAGGAAAGGCAGGTGCGGGTACAGGTGTTGGTGTGCATGGTATAGCGGTTTTGAATGTAAAGAACCCTTTGTTTTCAGGTAATCACATCATAGGATAAGCTTTTGTGCAGCGCATCAGTGGAGGCGAAGTCGCATGAAAGCTATAACAATATAAAAAATTATCTGCGTGCAAGCGGTTTTACACGGATAAATTCGGGAATAAGCGTTTATCGTACGAGTATTGGTTTTTTCGGTTTGCATTTTTGTGTTGTCGGTCGGCAGGCGCCGTCGTCCGACTGAGATAACAGTTTTATTTAACACAAAAATTTATGTTTTATGTACGCACTCAAAAACAAAGTCCAGCTCATTGGTAATTTGGGCGATGCACCCGCCGTAAAGACCATCGACAACGGAAAGAAAATGGCCCGCTTCAGTTTGGCCACCAATGAAGTGTACCGCAGTGCCAGCGGTGAAAAAGTAACGGAAACCCAATGGCATACGCTCGTTGCCTGGGGAAAAGTGGCAGAGCTTGCCGAGAAATTTCTCGTTAAGGGCAAAGAAGTGGCCATTGAAGGAAAGCTGGTCAGCAGAACCTACACCGATAAGGAGGGAACGAAAAAATACATCACCGAAGTGCATGTAAACGAGCTGCTCCTGCTGGGTGATAAAGAAAAAGCCCACTAGCGGAGCGCTGTGGTAGCTGATGCTGTGCATGCGAAGGCTGTTTCTTAGGAAGCAGCCTTTTTCTTTTCAGCAGCGCATATAGGTCGTTTATACTCCATGATAGATTTGAATTTATACGGCTTTCTTATTTTTGGGATGGCGATGAAACAAAGCTCCTCCTATAACCAGCGAAGGCAAGCGGCCGTAGATCAGTTGTTGCAGGTATTGCAGCAGCTACATCCACTTACACCCGCTATGCAGGAATATTTCCGCGAAAAGGTTTTTTTGTCTTTTTACGATCGTGGTGCTTTGGTGGTAGAGCAACACCATACTTGCGAGCATTACTGTTTTATTTCCAGCGGTGCATTGCGTGGTTTTGTAAAACATGCAGATAAGGAAATTACCACCTGGATGTCGGTAGAAAACGAACTGGTAACTTCGATCTATAGTTTACATCAGCGTATGCCCGCGCTAGAAAATATACAGGCAGTGGAGCCATCCTGGCTGCTGCAGTTAAAGGTAGAAGAGATGGAGGCATTGTATCGGTTGCATCCCGATTTTAATATTTCAGGGCGCATATTGCTGCAGCAGTATTATCGCGATGCTGAACTGCGCTCCTATCTGGCACGCATTCCCGATGCGGAACAGAAGTATCGCTTTTTCCGGAAGCAATATGCGCACCTCGACCAGCGCATGCCTTTGAAACTCATCGCTTCTTATTTAGGCATCCGCCATGAAACCCTCAGTCGTATTCGTAAGCGGGTGGAAGTGAGCGGGGGGTAGATAAATGCATATTCTTAAGTTGCCTTAAAAGCTTTTCAGGCAATTCTGTCACAACACTGTCAATTGATACTGGCTTGCCATTCAAAAGGCAACTTTTTATTACTAATGCTGTTGCTATGGAAAATTAAATTATGGAATTAAGCAGTCTTTCCGGCGTTCGGAGCAGTATTACAGGTCATTCACTTTATCAGCGACTTGAAACCATACAAGATTTGCGTGTTTTTGCAAGGCATCATGTGTTTGCCGTTTGGGATTTTATGAGTTTACTGAAATCATTGCAGGGTAAGCTAACCTGCGTTGCTCCGCCCTGGTTACCTGTCGGTTCAGCTAATACGCGTTTTCTAATCAATGAAATTGTAGTGGGTGAGGAGAGTGATGTGGATCAACACGGCCAACGCTGCAGTCATTTTGAATTGTACCTAAAGGCGATGGATGAGATGGGTGCCGATACGGGTCCTATTTCACAACTTATACTGTACATCCAGAATGGCGTACCGCTGCGTATCGCCATGGAAAAACTGAAACTGCCCGATTCTGTTCAGCGTTTTTGTCGTTTTACTTTTGATGTAATTGAACAACAGCCGCTTCATGTACAGGCAGCTGTTTTTACTTATGGCAGAGAAGACCTTATTCCGGACATGTTTCATGCACTGGTTAGCCGACTAAAAGCACAGTATCCCCAACAATTAGAAACATTTACTTATTACCTGGAGCGTCATATAGAGGTAGATGGCGATCATCACAGCCAACTGGCAATTGAAATGGTTAATGAACTCTGTGGTAACGATCAAGCAAAGCACAATGAAGCTATGGCTTTTGCGATCCGTTCCTTGGAAATGCGTCGTTTGCTCTGGGATGGCGTGCTTGCAGAGTTGGAAGGCCGTTAACCTGCAGCATGTCGATATTTGCAGCAATTCGTCGATTTTTTTTCAGCACCGCAGGGCAGGTCGCTACTTTCATCTATCATAAAGTTTCTATTTTAAGGTTATATAGAGGTTAGCAACGGGGGGTGTTTCAACACCCCCTTCTCTTTTTCATTCATATGGCATTGCTCGAAATGTTCATGAGGGCTGCCCCGATAAATTCGGAAACCTAAATCTTCACCTTTTCTAATAAGCAAAGCAGTAACTTTAAAGCAAACTGCGCCGTGCCCATGGCTTCCATCAAATGCGTTGTACTGGAGGATGATCCTATTTCAAAGGCCATCATGCTCCGACTGATTCAGCAGCACCCCGACATGGAGTTGCTGGCTTCTTTTTCCGCATCGGAAGCAGCGGCCAACTGGTTTGCATTACATCGCAATGCCGACCTTTTGTTTATGGATGTAGAACTTAACGGGCAATCGGGTATTAATCTTTATCGCGCATTGCCCTACAAACCCGATTTGATTTTTACTACTGCTCACGAAGATTTTGCCTATACCGCTTTTGAATTGGGTGCTATCGATTATCTGAAAAAGCCCATTACTCAGGAGCGCTTTGCGCGTGCTTTGGAACGATTGAAAACTGCACGTGGCACTGTACAGCCGGCAGCACAGGAGATGTCGGAAGTGCAAACATTGTTTTTAAAAGAAGGCAGAAGCTTTATACGGCTTCGCCTTTGCGACGTACTTTTTTTTGAAGCATCACGAGATTATATTAAAGTAGTTACCACTGAAAAAAGCCATATGATCCTCATGACTATGAGCAACATGATGGAAAAATTGGATCCCGAAATGTTTCTGCGTGTAGGTAAATCGTATATCGTAAACAAGCAAAAAGTAATGGGGCTCGATAATGGCATGCTGCTGATTGATCAGCACCGTATTACCGTGAGCCGCAAACTTAAAAAAACAGTAAAAGCTTCTTTGGGAATTGCCTGATTTACCAGCAGGGTTATTCTACTACTTCCGTAAACAAATGTTGGTTGTCTTGAATATAGCGAATCAGCTGTATGGATTTGTTGATACCAAGTTTCTGATAAATATGATAGCGGTGCACATCAATGGTTTTAGAACTTACTCCCAGCTTTCCTGCAATTTCTTTCGCACTTAAACCCTTGCAAATAAGGTAAGAAACTTGTTTTTCCTTCTTGGTAAGTACCTGCGACTGGTTGGTAGCTTCTTCCGTCGCATCGTTTAAAAAAATCCCCGAGATCAATTCTTGGATTTCACGACAACGATACGTTTTTCCGCTCAGCACTTCTTCAATGGCCTGCATCATTTCTGCCAGCGATGAAGTTTTGGTAATATAGCCATGTGCACCCGAGGTGAATGCTTTTTTCACTGTAGGAAAATCGGCGTATGCGGATACCACCAGGTACTTGGTGCCTGGCGATGCTTTTTTCAAGCGGGGAATAATGTCCAATCCAGAGCCGTCGGCAAGGGCAATATCGAGCAGCAAAATATCCGGCTGCAAGGTTGCGGTGGCATCAATCACTTCTTGAGTTTTGCCGTATTTCCCCTGAACCTGATAACCATCTTGTTTACATAGTAAAGTATGCCACATTTCGGCAATCAGCATATGGTCTTCAGCAATCAGAATCTTAATAGGCATGGCAATAGTATTCACGTGATACGGGTTAAAGTTAAATATTATGCTGGCAAATTAAAAATTCTAAGTGATTCCGCAAGTAATTATCAAGCTAAACAATACATGAATCACACTTATTTATTATGTGCTTCTTGCATAAGGGTTTATGAAAACTCTTAATGTAATGTTCTGATCAGTGCTTCCATCGTATGGTCGAATGCTACAGCGATCGCAGTCAGCCTTTCATCGCCAATGGTTGACGGATTGTCGGTTTTCAGCAATTTTTCAACCGATTCTATTTCAATTTTTATTGTATCCATACCAATTGCCGCTGCTGCCGATTTCAGTTTATGCAAGGACTTGGCCAACCCATCCGCATCTTTATCCGCAATGGCCATGCGCAGAGCTGCTACCAGTTCGGGGGTAGCTTTCAAATAAATACGAATCATGTTTTCCAGAAAGCTCGGGTCTTCCGACAAACTTTTCAGGTAGGAAAGGTCATAAGGGGGAGTGGTCGATGCGCTCATTGCTCGATGCCCGCGCTACGTATCAGTGAAAATACGGTGCGGATAGATTGTTTTACGGGCTAGCCCGAAGGTACGATAATTAAAGAAAGTTGATAAATGTCAACGCTTGCCTTCCAATCGGTTCACATATTCCAGTGATCCGAGTCGCAGACGCAGCGGAACCTTGGTTTTTTTCTCCAGCGCCCATTCACCCCTGCAAATCGGCCCCCAGGCATGGAGGGTGGTGTGGGCCGGTGAAACCGGTGGGCGCAGTGCAGGTGCAGTCGGCTTAAGCGGCACATCGGTAACCATTCTGCCCGAAAGCGGCCTTAAACTGGTAGGCGCATGCGTGATTTGTGCATGGATGGCAACACCCATGAAGCAAAAAAGCGGGAGTAGACAGCAAATTTTATACCTGTTTTTCAAACCGCCGACTTTTGTGGTTTAATTTTACAGCGAAAATACGCATCCGCATGGCATTGGGTCAAGGCTTACATCAAAAATTACTGCAAAAGCTATCACCTCAGCAAATTCAGCTGATGAAGCTGTTGCAGGTGCCTACGGCTACACTGGAAGAGCGGATTAAAGAGGAGCTGGAGGAAAATCCTGCACTAGAATTGGCAGAACCCGGCAACACTGAAGATGCTTTTGAAGATGTTTTTGAAAGCAACGAGGATGCTGATGCGGAAACCTCTGATGAAACAGAAAGCGATCTACTCGATCTGAGTGATTATATCCAAGAAGACGATGATGAGGTGGGAGACTATCGACTGCGCGATGACAATTATCCCGAAGCGGGTGAGCATCCTGCACAACCTGTTAAAACGGAAATCAGCTTTTTCGAACTGCTCATGGAGCAGCTGGGCATGTTGCAGCTCAACGAGCGCGACACCGTCATTGCTGAACAGATCATTGGCAGTTTAGACGACGACGGTTACCTGCGGCGCGATACGGCTTCCATCGTAAATGATCTTGCCTTCCGTCAGAATATCGAAAGCTCCAATGCCGAAGTAGAGGCCCTCATTGCGCGCATTCAGCAATTTGATCCGCCGGGTATCTGTGCCCGTAACTTGCAGGAGTGCCTACTGTTACAGCTGTATCGCAAACCCAACCGCAGCGAAACCGCTATGGCCATTAAAGTGCTGGAGAAATATTTTGATGAGTTTACCAAAAAGCACTACGATAAAATACAACGGAGTCTCCTTATTGATGATGAGACGCTCAAGCAAGTGATCGATCAGATCATCCGACTCAACCCCAAACCCGGGGGCAGCATGGGTGATCAAAGCAATACGGAAAACTATGTGATCCCTGATTTTTACGTGATCAATCAAAATGGTAAACTGGAATTATCGCTCAATGCACTCAATGCGCCCGAGCTGCGTGTGAGCGAGGGTTACCGCGATATGCTGAAAGAGTACGAGCGCGGCAGCAAAAAAGATAAGCGCCAAAAAGAGGCCGTGCTATTTATTAAGCAGAAAATGGATGCAGCCAAATGGTTTATCGATGCCATTCGTCAGCGACAGCACACGTTGCTTTCTACCATGCAGGCGATTCTCGAACATCAGCAGGGTTTTTTCCTTACCGGCGATGAAACTACGCTGCGACCTATGATTTTGAAAGATATTGCCGCGATAACCGGTCTTGATATTTCAACAGTAAGTCGAGTTGCCAATAGCAAGTTTGTACAAACGGAATTCGGCACCTACCGACTCAAGTTTTTTTTCAATGAAAGTTTGAGCACTGAAAGCGGCGAAGAAGTGAGTACCCGTGAGGTAAAAAAGATTTTATCGGATCTAGTGCAGCAGGAAGATAAGCACCGACCCATCAGCGATGAACAGCTTACGAGTTTGCTACAGGAAAAAGGATATAATATTGCACGACGAACCGTTGCCAAATATCGCGAGCAGCTGAATATACCGGTAGCACGTTTACGCAAAGAATTGTAATATGGATACATGGGTGGTAAATGAAGAAGGGAAGATGAATGTAGTGGCAACATCGCCGGCAGCATGGTTGCGTTTGCCTGCACTATTTTTTTCTTATTTGTTTCATCCGCTTTTTATTATTGCATACACAGCAGCGTATTTGATATACGGACAAACAGATCTTTATATCGGCGCAGCCGAAGAAAAAAAATTCCGCACCCTGCTTTCTATTTTAAGCTCCAATTTATTCCTGCCGTTGGTAACAGTGTTATTGCTCAAGGGACTGGGTTTTGTGCAGTCGATACAACTGAAAACACAGAAAGAGCGCATCATTCCTTATATCGCTTGTATTACTTTTTTCTTCTGGAGTTATTATGTTGCCCGTAACCTGCAGTATCCGCATGCGATGAAAGGGTTTTTGCTCGGTGCTTTCATATCTGTTTCAGCCGCATTGCTCTTGAATATATATATGAAAGTGAGCATGCATGCTATGGCCGTGGGTGGCGTGAGTGCTTTGTTTGCATGGCTGTTGCTTTCGGCACAAATTCATCATGGCTCTGCGCCAGCATTGGTGTGGATGATTGCAGGAATTACTTGCACCAGTCGCTTTTTAGTGAGCGATCATCGTGCGGTTGAAATTTATGCAGGCTTTATTGCAGGATTTTTTTTGCAGCTCATCGCTTTTTGGATCGCATAAAAAAGTCCCGCAGAGATTTGCGGGACGCTTTATCAGGCATGGGTGTTTTTAAGGTCTTGCAAGCAAAAATCAGCTGTTGAGCAACTTGCTGTTGCTGAGATAAGTAGTGTTGGGGTGATAGATGAAGAAACAGGAGCCTTCCCGAATGGTATTAATTACTTTTTTGTTGAGCTGCATAGGAAGTGCCGGACAGCCTAGGCTGCGGCCAAGATAGCCCTGTGTTGCAGCATTTTTTTCATTTACATAATCAGCGCCGTGTATCACGATGGCTCTTTCAAAAGCATTATCGTTGATCCCAGCTTCGATGCCTTGCAGTTTCAACGCATAGCCCTTGTCGCCATAGTAGGGTTGTAGGGTAAGATAAAATCCCAAACTGCTTTTGAAGGAAGAAGGCTGATTGGAAAAATCGGTAGCGTAGGTACGGCCGCTATTTCTGCCGTGTGCAACCCAAGTTTTAAAAAGTAGTTTACCATGTTGCATGTCAACCACAAAAAACCGCTGCGCAGTGGAGGGCAGTGAGAAGTCGGCAATGGAAAGCAGTCCGCGTTTGGCAATCATACCCAGGTCAAACATTTTTTGATAGCCTTTGAAAGCAAGTAGAAATGCTTGAAACTGCAAGCCGCTTTGTGCGAGTTGCATTTGCGTATACAGACTATCGGCTGTATGCATGATGCGCTCATCAGCGACAGGATTAGGAAACGATGTAATTGTTTTATAGTTGCTTCCGGAAGAGGTGGGAGAGGTTGTGGCTAAGAAGATAATGATGATGGCAGGTAGCAGGAATACACTGACGCGTGCAGGGATGCCTTTTGAAACAAACTGAAGATGCAAGCGCAGACAGTGTAAGTGCGATAGGATACGTTTCATCATATTGGATTTATTTTTTCATGTTAGGCGCCGGGCGCCAACTTGTTTTTAAAAAATATAGCAAGGGCTTGCATCGGTTAAACGAGCATTTGGGTTATAACGTTGCATGGTGTACTGAAAGAAAAAATCATTTTAACGAATCGTTTAAGTTTCTCCGCGGTGGGCTTCGGTAATTTTACGGCATGGTATTTTGTAAAAACGTAGGATGGATGATGATGCTGTTGTGTTTGGGTGTGCAGCCATTGCAAGCGCAGCGTAGTTTAACTGGACGGGCGGTAAAGATTGTGGATGGCGACACATTTGATTTGCTTGCCGGGGGAACCATTTATCGAATAAGGCTGGCAGGCATTGATTGTCCGGAGCGGGGTCAGCCATATTATCGCGAAGCGAAAGATGCGCTGGGTACATGGTGCGCGCTTGGTACCTTGAAAGTCCTTTATAGCGGCAAAGACCGCAACAGCCGCATTGTAGGAGATGTGTTTACCGCAGGTGGCAATCATATAAATAAAAAGCTGGTGGAAGAAGGGGTGGCCTGGCATTATACTAGGTATTCAAGCGACAGGTCTCTTGCTGCATCTGAGCGCAGTGCAAGGCAGTGGCGACGCGGGTTATGGAAGGAGTCAAATCCTATGGCACCCTGGGATTGGCGCAGACGCGGACGGAAATAGGGCATTTAATTGGGTGCAAGAAATCCGGAAAAGGGCCAAAAAGTTTCACTCTAATTGCCCAAAGCGCTATATTTGCAACCCTCACTTGAGATGGTGCGGTAGCTCAGTCGGCCGTAGAAAATGAAACGACATAGGAGTTTCAGATTTTCGAGGTCCCGTTCCGAAGGAAACGGGATAGAGCCAAGGTCGATGAGAGTAAGTTTTTGAAAAATGGTGCGGTAGCTCAGTCGGTAGAGCAAAGGACTGAAAATCCTTGTGTCGCCG
>CAZDGV010000012.1:43082-45157 GCA_964505195.1 uncultured Chitinophagaceae bacterium | reverse complement strand
AAAGAAATTCGCCTTGCCGAAGCAGAAATGCCCGGCCTGATGGCAATCCGTTCCGAGTACGGTCCTTCGCAGCCGCTGAAAGGCGCCCGCGTTGCCGGCTGCTTGCACATGACCATTCAAACTGCTGTGCTCATTGAAACCCTGGTAGCATTAGGCGCCGAGGTAAAATGGAGCTCTTGCAATATCTTCTCTACCCAGGACCACGCTGCTGCTGCGATTGCCGCTGCCGGCATTGGAGTTTATGCCTGGAAAGGACAAACGGTGGAAGAAGCCGACTGGTGTATTGAGCAGACTTTATTCTTCGGTGGCGCAGATCGTCCGCTGAACATGATCCTCGACGATGGTGGTGATCTTACCAATATGGTGTTGGACAAATACCCAGAGTTGGTGCAGCATGTAAAAGGCATTAGTGAAGAAACCACTACCGGTGTTCATCGCCTTTACGAAAGAGTAGCAAAAGGCACATTGCCCGTTCCTTCCATCAACGTGAACGATTCTGTTACCAAATCGAAGTTCGATAACAAATATGGCTGTCGCGAAAGTCTGGTAGATGCGATTCGTCGTGCTACCGATGTAATGCTTGCCGGCAAGGTAGCAGTAGTAGGTGGATACGGTGATGTGGGCAAGGGCTCTGCCGATTCACTGCGCAGTGCCGGTTGCCGTGTAATCGTTACCGAAATCGACCCCATCTGTGCCCTGCAGGCCGCAATGGATGGTTATGAAGTAAAGAAGATGGCCAATGCAGTTGCAGAAGCAGATATCGTTGTAACGGCATCGGGTTGTCGCGATCTGATTACGGAGAAGCATTTCCGTTTGATGAAAGACAAAGCCATCGTGTGCAATATCGGACACTTCGATATTGAAATTGATATGGCATGGCTGAACAATGCATACGGACATACCAAAGACACCATCAAACCACAGGTAGATTTGTACAACATTGATGGCAAAGACATCATTGTACTTGCCGAAGGCCGCTTGGTAAACCTGGGTTGCGCAACAGGTCACCCCTCATTTGTAATGAGTAATTCCTTCAGCAACCAAACCCTTGCACAAATTGAGTTGTGGCAAAACCACAGCAAGTATGAGAACAAGGTATATGTGCTTCCCAAGCATCTTGATGAAAAAGTAGCCATGCTCCACCTTGCAAAGGTGGGCGCAGAACTGGATGAGTTGAGTGCAGAGCAGGCCGAATACCTAGGCATCCCACAGTTCGGTCCGTTTAAAACAGATCAGTATCGCTATTAATGCTATACAAGCTTTTCAAACCCGCCGTTTGGCGGGTTTTTTTGTTTCAAAAGCAACCTAAAAGAAAATGCCTTTAAAAAGGAGCCGAATCAGAACTTTTGCAAACTTTCTTTGTAATAAACATCAATGATACAAGCCTATAATTTTCTTGCAAGCTGGCAGCTATTCCCAGAAAAGGGCAATTACGAAACGGGCGAACGACCTAAGAGCGGCATTTATCATATTGAGAACGGAACGGAAAAAAATCTCCTTACCATCCGCCATCATTGGGTAACACTGGAAAATCAGGCTTTCGAAAGCAAGTACACGCTCCTTGCCGATGGACACTGCAACCCTTTTGAAAATACTGCCCTCGCCGATCAGGTGCAGGTGAATTTCAGCGACGGCATCACGTTTGAAATTCATTTTTATCAGAAAGGCGAAACCGTTTTGCATGTGGTACATGAAATTATGCCCAACGGATATCTGAAAGTGATTCAGCAAGGTTATCAGGCCGATGGAAAAAGCTTTTGCAATACGGAGATCTTTCACAAGCAAATGAGCGTACTCCCCTATGCCGCTTCGGTTTCAGGAGCGGTGATCAGGCCAACGGAAGAAGGCGTGATTAAGCATAAGGCGCTCACCGCCATGGAAGAGCAAACCAATATGCAGCTGGAGCAAATTAGAAAGCAGATTGAGCTGCTGGCACTGCAAGCACAGGAAATTCAAAAACGCAAGGAATTGTCGATGATGATTTACGGCGCGAAATTGTCATTCAAGCCCAATATCGGACAGATCTATTATCTCTATGAAAAAAAGGATGATAGCTATATGCTATCGCTGGTGGC
>CAZDGV010000012.1:0-42982 GCA_964505195.1 uncultured Chitinophagaceae bacterium | reverse complement strand
TAATGTATTAACATGAAAAACATTTTATTCTTTCTCTGTTTCATCAGCATGATAAACATGCAACCGCTATCATCCGCTGCTGCATCCATAGCATCGCAAGTAGCCGTAAACGGACAGATCAATCCTGCAAACCAGCCCTCAAAAAGCAGATCAGAAAAGCGTGCAGATCGCAAAGTATTTAAACATACGATCAAGGCCCTTGTAAAAAAGTTACGCGTCGGCAATCCGGATGCATCGCAAAACACCGTGCTGCTAGCTATCCTTTCTATATTGCTTCCCCCACTTGCAGTGTATTTGCATCAGGGAGAAGTAAACAATAAGTTCTGGTTGAGTTTGGTACTCACGCTTCTTGGCTGGCTGCCCGGCATCATTTATGCGCTGGTAGTAGTTTTGGGTGCGGTGTAAAACAATGCATGTGTTGTTATTTCAGCACACCATGCAGACTCTTCCCTTTTTCAAATAAGCGATCAATTTTTTTCTCTACTTCGGAATCTTTTACCAAAGCGGGTGCGTGGTGCGGCTTGATGCGTGCGTCAATTACAAGCGGACCATTACAACCCCAGTGCTTGAAAGCAGTAAAGGGATCAATTCCGTAAATATCATGAGAAGGGTTACAGCGCGTGTAAGTAACCCATACATAATTATTCAACTTTGCTGCGGTAAATGCAGGGTCATCTGCAATCACAATCATTGCCACCTCTTGCAGCTGAGAAAGTTTTTCTTTCAGCTGCAAGTTTAGTTGCTCCATTTGCTTACCGGCAGCATCATAGTCTGTAAAAGCTTCAGTGCGCAGCGCTATTACGCCGGGCATACAAAGTGCGGGGGCTTGAAAGCCTTGCAGTTCATGCAGTACCGGCGGAATACTTGTACACAATGTTCGCTTCACATCGCCGTAGGCAGCCAACACTACTTTACTTCCGCTGTTCAAGCCGGTTCCGCTGTAATCCAGGGTATCGATGGTGGTTTTGGTATGGAAATGAAGATCCCTTGTCCAGTCGATCCGCTCCAGCACATATTCCATGAAATGCTGCACATCGTGCGTATGCAGCTGCCGATGATCATCAGCAGTGATGAATAAAAATTTAGCTAAGCTCAGCTGATTGGTGCCAAGAATATGATTGGCAATGGTAAGCAGCTCTGCAGGTTGTTTTGTGGGTGTGAAAGGCGTATAGCGTTCGCTGCCAATAGCCAGCAGCAGTGGGTGTACTCCGGCGGCATCTACGGCATGCACTTCTTTCACTCCGGGTATTTCATGCGGAATAGCATCGCCGGTGAGCTCATGTATCAACTGACCAAAACTGGTATCTTCTTGTGGAGGCCTACCCACCACAGTGAAAGGCCAGATTGCATTTTTTCTTGCATACACCTTGTGCACACGCATGAGCGGAAAGGGATGCGTTAAACTATAGTACCCCAGGTGATCACCAAAGGGACCTTCCGGTTTATTTTCTTCCGGATATACTTCACCTGTAATTACAAAATCAGCATCCGTGCTAATGGCAAAACCATCGCGATAGGTATATCCAAATCTTCTTCCTGCCAGCACACCTGCAAAAGTCATTTCGCTTAATCCTTCCGGAAGCGGCATTACCGCAGCCACTGTATGTGCGGGCGGTCCGCCAACAAAACAACTTACTTTGAGCGGCAATCCCTTACGATTGGCATGCGTTTGATGAATGCCAATGCCGCGATGCAGCTGATAGTGCAATCCGATCTCTTTATCCGTTTCATATTCATTTCCATTCAACTGAATGCGATACATACCCAGGTTGGCTTTCATGATGCCGGGGGCATCTACATCTTCCGTATATACTTGTGGCAGCGTAACAAAAGCGCCACCGTCCATGGGCCAGTGTTGGATGAGTGGCAGATCGCTGATACGTATTTCGTTTGCAAGTACCGGCTTAGTCAATGGATTTTTATGTGGCAGGGCCTTCACTGCTGCCAATGCTGCACCCGCATTTTGAAGCGGAGCGCGCAGCGCTTTCATGGGATCGTTTTTCAGTTGCACCAATTGCTGCACCTTACGCAACGTATCACGGAAAATAAACTTACTGCGATCCAGTGTGCCGAATAAATTGGAGGCAGTCCTAAAGCGACTACCCTTCACATTTTCGAAAAGCAAGGCCGGCCCCTGTGCTTCATACACCCGCAGGTGAATGGCAGCCATTTCAAGGTGGGGATCCACTTCTTCTTTAATTCGTACAAGCTGTCCTGCTTTTTCAAGATCAATGATGCAGGCCTCAAGGGAAGAATATGCCATGATGTATGCAAATTAATCAATGCCCCAAGCTTTACGCACATTTGTGGAGGAAGTCGTTCAAAATTTCCCGTATTTCATGTACGGAGAAGCGATGATCACTTCGGTTTTGCTGAGTACCTTTGCAGCATGACAAAGCTGAGTGTGAACATCAACAAAATCGCAACCCTCCGCAATGCGCGGGGAGGCAGCCAGCCCGATGTTGTAAAAGCAGCCATTGATATACAGCGCTTTGGCGCAGATGGCATTACCGTACACCCGCGTCCGGATGAGCGACATATCCGCTACGAAGATGTGCGCGCCATTCGAAAAATCATCAATACTGAATTTAATATTGAGGGCAACCCTACCGAGCAGAAATTTGTAGACTTGGTTTTGGAAGTAAAACCCCATCAGGTTACCCTGGTGCCCGACACGCTAACACAGCTCACATCCGATCATGGATGGGACACCCGCAAGCATGGCGATTATCTGCGTGAAATCATTCCCGTTTTTAAATCAGCAGGCATTCGCGTATCCATTTTTGTGGATCCGCTGGTTGCAGCCATTGAAGGCGCTGCCGATACCGGCACCGATCGCGTGGAACTATATACCGAAAGCTATGCTAAAAAATTTCCCATCAATCCTGCAGAAGCTGTGGAAGATTATGTAGATGCTGCAACGCGCGCAAAGGAGCTTGGATTGGGTTTGAATGCAGGCCACGACCTTGACTTACACAACCTGCATCATTTATGGAAAAATATTCCCTGGCTGAGTGAAGTAAGCATTGGTCATGCACTTATTAGCGATGCGTTGTATTACGGTTTGGAAAACACCGTTCAGATGTACAAAAGAAAGCTGCAATAGCAATCACCAGCCGATGCTTTCTCCCCATTTGCCAAAACCAAAATACTGATTCAACGGAAGCGTGATACCGAGCTGATTCAGGGCCGTATTGTTCTGATAATAACTGCGGGCATAGCGCAGATGTAATTTGGGCAACAGCACCCCTAGCCCCAATCCAAATCCATTTAGACCGTTCGCTGCATTCGGTACATTCAGTTCAGCGCGCCGTAAAAAATTGTATCCTGCACTCAGCTCAATGCGATCACTCACCATTACCTGTGCGCCCAGCACAAAATGCTGTAGTAAGTTTTCAATGGTAAATCCGCCTCGACGGTTTTCAAGCAAGTTGTCAGTATTAAAGACGGCGTCGTTATACAAAATATTAAACTGTTGCAAATGATGATAGGTGGCAGAAAACTGGATGGGTGCATTGGCAAGTTTTTTACTGATGCCAATACGCAGATCAAAAGGAAGCTCTTCTGTTTGTCCGGCATAAGTTTTCAGCTGTGCGCCCATATTGCTGGCAAGAACGGAAACCTGCAGGAAGTTGACTGTATCGCGGTAAAGCAATCCCACATCCATCGCTATGGCACGGGATCGAAACAGGAGGTAATTGGAAACAATGTATTTTATGCTCACTCCCAGTCGCCAATGATCTAAATAATCTTTGGATGCAGCAACCTGCAGCGCATAATCTCTCGGACGAAAAGCACCCAAAGTATTTCCGGATGCATCGGTTTGCGCGATGCTACCATAATCGAAATAATAGATGCCTGCGGCAAAGCTTGTTTGAAGCCGTGGATGATGATAAGCCATCATCCAATGCTGATTGGCAACGCCCGCATACATGCGATTAAAATTCAATGCGGTATGGGTATGCATGGATTTGCTCAGCAATGCCGGGTTTTGAAAAGCAAGCGAAAGATCATTTGATTGCTGCGCGATGTTTAGTCCGCCGGTTGCCGCCGCCTGCGGAGCAGGCGGCAATCGTAAAAAGTTGTAAGTGGTTTGCCCGCCCAAGGTTTGTGCATACAAATCATGCATCGTAATACAGCCGGGCAACAACAAGAAGCAGATTATTAAAATACGAAGCATGGCAGTAAGGGTAATGCATGCCAAATATCGCAACAAATCGGCGGAATGCGGATTTCCTAAAAAATGAATTCCCCCGTGGAAACGGGGGAATGTCTTTAACCCTTAAAACAACCAACATGAAATTAATCCGACTTGGTTATTGAAAACAACGCAAAAAAAAGGCATTAGTTCATAGTAGATTGCTAATTATTTCAAAGATTTTTTCGATTAAAACTCAGGGTTTTGAATCAAGCCTACACAAGCGCAAACTCTAAAACTTGCTGCATGGTTTTTACATAATGAAATTTCATACCCTTAACAAAATTCGAGTTGATTTCCTGAACATCCTTTTCATTTTGCCAGCAGAGCATTACTTCACGAATGCCTGCACGCTTTGCAGCCAGTATTTTTTCCTTGATTCCTCCTACCGGCAACACCTGTCCGCGTAAAGTAATTTCACCTGTCATGGCCAAAAAGGGTTTCACTTTTCTGCCGGTGAACGCACTGGCAATGGCAGTAAGCATAGTGATACCCGCACTCGGACCATCTTTGGGTACTGCACCTTCCGGTACGTGAATGTGGATATTATGCTTGCGAAACAGTTGCGGATCGATGCCGGCTTTTCTTGCGTTGGCATTGAGATAAGTGAGCGCTGTTGAAGCACTTTCTTTCATCACCTGTCCCAAATTACCTGTCAGCTGCAAATCCCCTTTCCCTTCCGATAATGAAGTTTCAATAAAAAGAATATCACCGCCTACTGCTGTCCATGCAAGTCCTACTGCCACGCCGGGCATACTCACCGTTTTATACAACTCATTACTGTAGCGTGCTTTTCCCAGAATTTTTTCGATATCCGCCATGGTGAGGGTTGGCTTCAGCTTGCCTTTGAGGGCAAATGCTTTTGCCTGATAACGCATAACGGAGGCGAGTTGACGATCCAGCTCCCGCACACCACTTTCACGGGTATAATCTTCAATGATTTTACGCAATACCGTATCGCTGATTTTGAAATGCAGCTTTGCCAGCCCGTGCGCTTCCTTTTGTTTTGGTATCAGGTATTTCTTTGCAATCTCCAGTTTTTCTTCCACGGCATAGCCGGTAAGATCAATGATCTCCATCCTGTCGCGCAGCGCAGGCTGAATGGAAGAGATATTGTTGGCGGTAGCAATGAACAGTACTTTTGAAAGATCGTATTCCAGTTCAAGATAGTTATCGTAAAAAGTATGGTTCTGTTCGGGATCGAGCAATTCAAGCAATGCACTGGAAGGATCGCCGCGAAAGTCGTTGCCAATTTTATCGATTTCATCGAGGATCATCACCGGATTGCCCGACTTCACCTTACGAAGCGATTGAAGAATCCTACCCGGCATGGCACCGATATACGTTTTACGATGTCCTCTTATTTCCGCTTCATCGTGCAGTCCGCCCAAACTAATGCGCACGTATTTTCTGCCCAATGCTGCAGCAATGCTTTTACCCAATGAGGTTTTTCCAATACCCGGAGGACCGAGGAAACAGAGGATCGGGCTTTTCATATCACCCTTGAGTTTCAGTACCGCCAGATATTCGAGAATACGCTCTTTCACTTTGTGAATACCATAGTGATCATGGTCCAGCACTTTGCGTGCTTTTTTAAGATCGTATTCGTCTTTGGTGTATGCTGCCCAAGGCAAATCGAGC
The DNA here is from genome assembly GCA_964505195.1 of uncultured Chitinophagaceae bacterium. GTDB lineage: Bacteria > Bacteroidota > Bacteroidia > Chitinophagales > Chitinophagaceae > CAZDGV01. Next base: position 37,143 of record CAZDGV010000012.1, on the reverse strand, counting down.
ATGAGATCAAGATGATTGTACACCACCGAATAATCGGGCGTAGAAGGATGCATACGCTCCAGCTTTTCAATGCCCTTCTTAAACATTTCTTTCGCTGCATCCGACCATTGCTTTCCTTCAGCTTTCTTTTTCATATCGCTGATTTCGCGGTCGTTGCTATCCCCACCCAGCTCTTCTTTAATGGCTTTCATCTGCTGCTGCAGAAAATATTCACGCTGCTGCTTATCAAGTTCGGTGCGGGTTTTATTGGCTACTTTATTTTTCAGCTCTGCATATTGCAGTTCACGCTGCAGCAGTGTTAACAACAACTCTGCACGTTCACGGATATGCTGCGTTTTCAAAAGATTCTGCTTTTCTACCAACTCACTATTGAGGTTATTGCTCACGAAGTGAATGAGAAAAACAGGGTTCTCAATATTTTTCAAAATAATGGCAGCTTCGCTGGGAATATTGGGCGATAGCTGAATGATCTGCGATGCCAGTTCTTTGATGGTAGCTGCCATGGCGCTGAAGCTCTCGTCTTCGGGCGTTGCCTCTTCTTCCAATAAACTGATCTTTGCTTTGAAGCAGGGTTCCTGTGCCACGATCGCATCAATTTTCATACGCTTCTTCCCCTGTATAATTACCGTGGTGCCTCCATCGGGCATTTTGATGAGTTTCACCACGCGCGCCACGGTTCCGATTTCTTCGAGATCGTTGATGCCGGGGTCTTCCACGTTGCTGTCTTTCTGCGCCACCACGCCCAACATTTTGTCAGCTTTATAGGCCTCCTGCACTGCTTGTATGCTCTTATCTCTTCCTACCGTAATGGGTAGCACTACGCCGGGGAATAACACTGTATTTCGCAGGGGTAAAAGGGGCAGCTCATCTGGTATATTAATTACTTCATTCTCTCCTTCTGCTTCGTTTAAGGGGATAATGGGCAAAAAATCCATATCCTCCTCTGCACGCATAAACAATCCTGTCTCTTTCTTCATATTGGATCCGCTTTAGGTAGTCAAATTGACAGGAAAACCCCGAAATCGGGGTTTTCCGTTCTTAATACAGTATGTCAATATTAGTGCCAGCCTGCCGGCGGCTGAAAAATCTTCATTGCTGAAGGATGGCTTTGATGGGCTTACCCACACAGCCATTGGGCATTTGAATGCGTAATAGTGCTGCCACGGTTGCGGCGATATCGGTCATGTACACTTCTTCGGTAGAGCGACCGGGCCGGATGCCCCAGCCATACCAAAGCAGGGGAATATGGCTGTCGTAGGGGTTCCAAAGCCCATGGGTTGTGCCCGTTTCTCCGCCATCGATCCAGGCGGGCTTGAGGATCATCTGCACATCACCACCACGACGAGGGTGATAGCCATTGGCGAGCCGCTCTTTTACCACAGCACTCATTGGCTGTTCCATCAACTCATCCATAGCAAAAGCGCGGTCAACACCCCTTACCTTCATTACCATCTTTACTACATCGTCTAAAATATCTTCCATATCCAAATCGGCGGAATCGATCTTGTCTCTGTCAAGACTAATCTGATAATTGTAGGTTGAAAGCGCCAGTTTCTCTAGACCGTATTTTGCTTTCAGCTGCTGATTGAGATCTGCAAGCAACTTACCATCATCGAGTGTGCCTGCGGGAATCTTATGCTGGTTTAAAAAGCCGGGCACATGTGCCACGCCATGATCTGCGGTAAGAAATACCAGGTATTCATTTTTTCCCACCTGCTGATCTAAAAAATCAAGGAAAGCGCCCAGGTCCTGATCGAGACGCAAATAGTTGTCTTCTACTTCGATGGAATTAGGACCAAAGGAATGCCCGATATAATCGGGAGAAGAAAAGCTCACCGTTAAAAAATCTGTGATGGAATCTTTGCCAAGTTGCTCTTGCAAAACCGCTTCCTGCGATAACATTCTGGTCATGGTATTACCATGCGGTGTAGAGGCAATGGTACCATAATTTTTACCGATAAATTTCTTAAGATCATAAGGAAATCCTTTTGCATCGGCACCGAAAGGTTTGCCCTCGTAATCATTTTCATCGCGCGTACTTTGCACATAGGTTTCAATGGGATAAAGGGTGGACCAGCCCTGTGCATAATAGGCATCCGGCCATTTTTTGGCATTGAACTGCTGTACCCATGCTGGTAGCTCTTTCATGTAATACGACGAAGTAATCCAGTTTCCTGTTCTGCTATCGTACCAGTAAGCAGCATCGGCACTATGCCCTGCGGGCAAAATACCGCCCCTGTCTTTAATGGCAATGCCAATAACTTTGCTTCTGAAATTGGTGGATAGTTTCAACTCATCGCAAATAGTAGTGGTGAGCATATTACGCGGACTCATCCCCCCTGCAGCATTCGCAGCACCTACTGTGGTCACCGATTTATCTTCGGTGCAATACATGTTTTTATTCTTTTCATAATCCCACCATGCATTACCGGTAATGCCATGAATGGCAGGCACCGAACCGGTAAATACCGTTGCATGTCCGCATGCCGTTACCGTTGGTTTATAGGGTATAAAAGTATTTTCGTTGCTGAAGCCCTGTGTGAGCATGCGCCTGAAACCACCCTGGGGTTGATAGCGATCCTGAAAATGATAGAGATAATCCCAACGCATCTGATCTACTACAATGCCTACCACCAGTTTGGGCTTTTTGGCAATAGCAGCTGCTTGCTGCTTTGAAGGGTTGCTTTTCTGCGCCTGCACTTGCACTGCAATGGCGAGGAACAGGACAAGGATAAGTTTCTGCATGATGAAAAAATTGAAGCAAATATAAACCTTTGACCTGCCCAACGGAATGAATTAACAATGTGGAAATATGGGCGCCCTGCCCGAATGGCTGCTTTCCGAAAAAACTTACCTTTGCACCGTCCTGAAAGCACAGGATTTAAAGGAGAAAGGAAATATTTATTCATCATTCTTTTGTAATTATGGCAGATATCTTCGAAAGACTCATCAAAAACTACGGTCCGCTGGGCCAGCACCGCGAAAAAGCGCATGGTTATTTTGCCTTCCCCAAGCTGGAAGGAGAAATTGGCAGCAGAATGCAGTTCCGCGGCAAGGAGAAAATTGTTTGGAGCCTGAACAACTACCTGGGGCTTGCCAACCATCCCGAAATACGCAAAACAGATGCAGAGGCGACTGCTACTTACGGACTGGCCTACCCCATGGGTGCCAGAATGATGAGCGGCAACTCTAACTACCACGAGCAACTGGAAAAAGAACTGGCTGAATTTGAGCAGAAAGAAGATGCCATCCTGATGAACTTCGGTTATCAGGGCATCATGAGTGCCATTGATGCGATTTGCGGTCGCCATGATGTAATTGTTTATGATGCGGAAAGTCATGCCTGTATTATCGACGGCTTACGCCTGCACCCCGGTCATCGCTATGTGTTTAAGCATAACGATGTAGAAGATTGCGAGAAGCAACTGCAGCGCGCCACCGCATTGATCGAAAAGCAGGGTACCGGCGGCATCCTTGTCATTACAGAAGGCGTATTCGGCATGGCAGGAGATCAGGGGCGACTGAAAGAAATTGCTGCTTTGAAAAAGCAATATCAGTTTCGTTTGATGGTTGATGATGCGCACGGTTTTGGCACACTCGGCAAAACAGGTGCCGGCGCCGGCGAAGAGCAGGGCTGTCAGGATGCAATTGATCTGTATTTTTCCACTTTTGCAAAATCAATGGCATCGATCGGTGCATTTTTGGCCGGACCAAAAAGTATCATCGATTTCATTCGTTACAATATCCGCTCACAAATATTTGCGAAGAGTTTACCCATGCCGATTGTGATTGGAAACTTAAAGCGACTGGAAATGTTGCGCAGCATGCCCGAGCTGAAAGAAAAGCTTTGGAGCAATGCACGCAAGTTGCAGCAGGGCTTGAAAGACAGAGGCTTTGATATTGGAAAAACAGATAGCCCCGTAACACCCATTTACATGAAAGGCGGTGTAGAAGAAGCAACGGCCATGGTAATGGACCTGCGTGAAAACTATCACATCTTCTGTTCTATTGTAGTATATCCGGTGATTCCTAAGGGACATATCATTTACCGTCTTATTCCAACTGCCGGACATACCGATGACGATATTCAACAAACGCTGAAAGCTTTCACTGAAACAAAAGCAAAGCTCGACGCGGGTGCTTATAAAGTAAATGCCATTCCCGATATGGCAGAAACGAAATAAGCTGAAACGTTTATTTAAAACCGCTTCCAAAAGGAAGCGGTTTTTTTATTACATAAAAGTTCATGCTAGAATTGCAAAACAAGCAGGACAATCCCGCTATATTTGATCTGCACTGAAGCAAATCTTTTGATCATGTCAGGGAACAACATCATCGGTTATTTATTTTTATACTGCATTATAATGCTAAGCAGCTGCGGATATCGACTGAATGAATTACCTAAGAAAAGATTTGAACGCATCCGCATTGCCGATGCATCAGACATTTATGGTAATTATGTTTTTTCTTATTCCGACAGCATGCAGTTGCTGGAGCAAATCAGAAAGCCTTCCCTCGTAAACAAAATTATTGGTCAAGCAAGAGAAGCTTATTGGCCCTTGGGGATACAAAACCTCGACAATCGTATTCGGAATCGTGCAGAGCTATACGGTTACAAAGTATATCGCGTTGCTAATATTGGCGCCCGAAGTATTTTGATGGTGCCACCTGATAAGAACAAACACATGCCGACAGCGTTTCAAAAAAAAGATCCTTTTTACCTAGTCATCAACATTCGTGCTACGAGCATTGAGTAAATGCATACCGCATGACAAAGAAAAACCCCATTCTTGCGAATGGGGCTGCTAATCAGTTACCATATACCATTAAACCTTATCATCGCGGTAAAATTAGGCAAGTTTGCGTTTGTGGCAACAGATTGTCTATTTCCACTGTGGTTTGTACCCACGCACATAGTCGTCTAAAGGCATTTTTGGAAATTTCCCCTCACCAAAATAGGTTGCGAGCACTTCGAAGTCTTTCACCGACAAAAAACCAGCAACTGAATGAGGGTCACCATTTTTTGTCGGCAAAAATACCGTGGTGGGGTATGATAGCTGACCTTTTGTTAGGTGAACCGCGAGTTCGTGGGCACCATAGCGCTGACTGTAACGATAGGTTTTGCCATTCCAAAGCACGGGCTCCCTGCTTTCGGCATTGAATTTTACAACATAATATTTACGATTCAAGTAGGCAGCTACTGATGCGTTGCCATAGGTTTTCTTATCCATTACCTTGCACCATCCGCACCAGTCGGTATATACATCCACCAGCACCGGGCGGGGCTCCAAAGCCTGTTTGGCAGAAAGCTGGGCAATGGATGTCCATTGAAGCTTCTCTGCTTTCTGACCATGCCCTGTATGCGCCATTACACATAGCAAGCAGACAAACCATTTTCGATATTTTTTTACAACCATATGCATTATTCATGATTTTTGCAGTGGTCTATTCCCTTCGTCAAATCCATCGGACAAATGAACAAAGCGGCATTTCTGGTGTTGCTCAAGGGTAGGATTCAAAATTAAACGATTCAAAGTGAGGAAAATTGTAATTGCCATCACGGGAGCCAGTGGCTCGATATATGTACGACAGCTGCTGACTAAACTGATGCCTTTGAAAGATCAATGGCAGGAGTTGTCCGTAGTAATGACAGACAACGCAAAGGATGTGTGGCAAACGGAATTGGGCGACAGAAGCTATGAATCTTTTCCTGTCCGTTATTTTGGCACCAACGATTTTATGGCGCCCTTTGCATCAGGTTCTGGCAAATACGATACCATGATTGTGATTCCCTGCTCCATGGGAACGCTGGGTCGCATTGCAGCTGGTATTTCAAATGATCTGATCACGAGAGCTGCAGATGTAGTTTTAAAAGAACGCAGAAAGCTTATTTGCGTAGTGCGTGATACACCCTATAATTTGATTCATATACGCAACATGGAAACAGTGACGCTGGCAGGAGGAATTATTTGTCCGGCCACCCCCTCCTTCTACAGCAAGCCACAAACCATTGAAGACGTTGCCGCTACAGTGGTTGACAGGGTCATTGATTTGGCCGGGCTGGAAATAAATACCTTCCGCTGGGGAAAATAAAATGTAGATTTAGCGCAAGTCGATGATTTCTACGCCGGGATATTTTTTCGCATCAAATACAAACTGCGCATCAGAAAGATTAACACTTCCATTTAAAGTGGATACTGTGTAAGTGAAGCGAGTTCCCGATTTTTCCATCACTTTGGTGCTGTAGATGGTTTTTGCTGCCTTATCGATCAGCAGATATACTTTAAAGAAATTTCTTGTTTTATCTACCGGAGTAAGCTCTATCTCCTGAACAAGCTTAGCACCTACTTTCTTTTCGCCATTTAATTTGTACAAAAAATCCTTATCGTAAAAATTCGTAAAAAGCTTCTGCGGAGTGATGCTGTTGGAAGAAGGATCGATTTTTGAAATGGTCACTTCATTTACCGACTTATCGTAGGTCCACACATTCACGCCATCGCAAAAAATATCCTGTCCGCCGATCAAGGTAATACGGTATTTATTTCCCTTGGTAAAAAGTGTTCCTTTTCTTGTTCCCAGCACCTTGCCCTTCGCATCTTCATTGGTAAAAACAAAGCCGGCCTGAACGCTTTTGAAAGTCTTGAATTTAGCACTAACGCCATCGAGTATGGCTTTGGCTTTGGGATCGTTTTGCGCCTGCGCAGCCATAGTAATATTGGCAAACAACAGTACTGAAATAAAGATATGCAGGAAGGGAAGTTTCATGATGGAATTCTTTGGCTTGGATTGTTTGCAAATATACGGAATGCCCTGCGTTTAGGTGACGCCTGGGTGCCCATGGATCATCCGTTTACCTTAGCGGGATGCTTCCAAAAAGGCGTTCAGATCGGCCTCGGTTTTAAAGAGCACATCGCGCGCCTTGCTTCCCTGGTTTGGACCTACGATGCCTGCTGCTTCCAGCTGATCCATCAAACGGCCAGCACGATTATACCCCAGTTTCATGCGACGCTGTAACAAAGAAGTAGAACCAACCTGATTCTGAACAATCAGTCGGGCGGCATCTTCAAATAAGGAATCCCGATCATTCATATCAAAGTCACGTCCCTCCTGATCTTTTTCATCAATGTATTCGGGAAGCAGGAATGCATGCGGATAACCTCTTTGCTTGCTAATGAAACGGCACACTTCTTCCACTTCAGGCGTATCAACATAAGCACATTGCAAGCGGGTAATTTCACCGTTGTAGCTGATGAGCATATCTCCTTTTCCAATAAGCTGCTCGGCACCACCTGCATCGAGGATGGTGCGACTATCCACTTTAGAAGAAACTTTAAAGGCAATACGTGCCGGGAAATTGGCTTTGATGGTTCCGGTTATAATGTTCACCGATGGGCGTTGCGTAGCAATAATGAGGTGAATACCTACTGCACGTGCCAGCTGCGCTAATCGTGCAATGGGCATCTCCACTTCCTTGCCGGCCGTCATAATAAGATCTGCAAACTCATCAATCACCAATACAATAAATGGCAGATACTGATGACCATTTTGCGGATTCAGTTTGCGCGCTACAAATTTCTCATTGTACTCACGAATATTCCTACACTGTGCTTCTTTTAGCAAATCGTAACGATTATCCATTTCAATGCAAAGTGCATTGAGGGTATGAATCACTTTTTTGGTATCGGTAATAATGGCTTCTTCCTCTCCAGGCAGTTTTGCCAAAAAGTGCTGTTCGATGGTGCGGTACAAACTCAGTTCTACTTTCTTCGGATCCACCAACACAAACTTTAGCTGCGAGGGATGCTTTTTATACAGCAGCGAAACCAGCAATGCATTTACTCCTACCGATTTACCCTGCCCGGTTGCACCCGCCATCAGCAAGTGTGGCATAGAAGCAAGATCAACGATAAAATTTTCATTATCGATCTTTTTTCCAATAGCAATGGGAAGCGCAAAATGGTTGTGCTGGAATTTTTCGGAAGAAAGCAAGGTTTTCATGCTCACCACCGTTTTCTTCAAGTTCGGCACTTCAATACCGATGGTACCCTTGCCGGGAATGGGCGCAATAATACGAATACCCAAAGCCGCCAAACTCAGCGCGATATCGTCTTCCAAATTTTTAATGCGAGAAATACGCACACCGGCAGCCGGAACAATTTCATAAAGTGTTACAGTAGGACCAACCGTTGCGGTAATCTTCTGAATGGAAATATCGTAGTTCTTGAGTGTGTTGATGATCTGGTTCTTGTTCAACTCAAGCTCGGCAGGATCTTGAATGATTTTTTCGCTTCCGTGGTTTTCGAGCAAATTGAGCGATGGGAATTTATAATCACGCAGATCCAGAAAAGGATCATAAGGAGGCAGGTTTTCAATGGTTTTTTTAGGCGCTTCTTCCGTTGCCTCTTCCACATCCTTGATTTCAAGCTCAATATCACCTTCGTTCATCGACTGCTTGCTGGCGCTAGATGAGACAGGTACTTCAGCTTCCTCTACCGGCGCGAGCTGCGTTACAACAGCCTCCTGGGGCATTAAAACAGAAGTGTGCTTCGTTGAATGCAGATCAGCTGGTTCTTTCTCTGATAGTGAGAAATCATTCAGCGGATTGGCTTTTTCCTCATCGGGTGGAATAACCACAATGCCGCTTTCCTTCTTCAGATTATTGCCGGGCTGAACATCTTCTTCGGCTTCTTCTTGTTCTTCTGTATCGCCTGCGTCAAAATGGATGGGTTGTGAAATTTCTTCCTGCGGAAAATCCTGTGGCTGAACAGGAGCAGTCCGCTGTGGCAATTTGAACACCGGATTAAACCTCCAAATGATATAACTGAACCCAGCCAGGAAAAGCAGCGCTGCTGTGCCAGCCCGACCAATGATGCCCGCCAGCCAGCCAGATGCATAATTTCCGTATGCACCTCCCCAGGGGAAGGAATATCCTTGCAAGAAAAAAGCAAAGGCTACTGGAAGAATTAAAATACCCAGCAGCGTGTAGCGCATTGTTCGGGGAAATGAAAATATTTTTTTAGCAAAAAGCAGGTTTACCCCCAACACAAAAAACACAGAACAAAAAAGAAAGGATGCAATGCCTACGCCGTTGTAAAAAGAAACATGCGAAATCCATGCGCCGATGCGGCCCAGCAAATTCTCAGACTGCAGATCATCTTCAATCAAATAGCGCTGTGCATATTTTAATACTTTATCCTGATCTTCCTGCCATGTGAACAGATAGCTGGCATAAGATATAAACAGGGTAACCGAAAGCAAAAGCAAAACCGTTGCGGTGATTTTGTGCGTACGCTCGTCTCTTACCAGTTCCTTTACAGAAACCTGTTCTCCTTTCTCCTGCTCCAGCTCATCGGCAGAAGCTGCTTTTTTCTTAGCTTTTGATTTCATTCCGGCCATGCAAACAAAGATAAAGAAACGGAATGTACGCAAGCACGGATGAGATACCGTTGGTGGAAATTTGTTTTGGAATAAACTTTAGATAAAAGCTTTATATAAGCCCGACACATCAACTAGTTTTCTTTTGCCAACAAAGCACGAAACATAGAAAGCCAGCCGGCGATGAATGCCAATCCACCGAAAGGTGTAATCATACCCAGTTTAGTAGCAAAGTCAAAACCTCCTGCATACAAAAATGCCATCATATAGAGCGAGCCAGAGAACAATAGCAATCCTGCAATCAATAAAAACCCTGCGCGGCGTAACCAGGCATTGCTGTTTTGATGATATAATATTCCGATGATTGCCAGAAGCAATGTATGCACAAAGTGGTATAATACCCCGGTTTGATAGGCATCTAATATTTTTTCTGAAAGCAAACTACGCAAAGCATGTGCTCCAAAAGCACCCAATGCAACAGCCAGTGCGCCGCTGAAAGCAGCGATGCGCAGGAAATAATTATTCATGCCTTCTGATGATTTTTTCAAAGTTTTCAAGCGTTAAAAACCGAATTGGAAAGTGATAAAGCGCATGCAGGTAATAAGGTTCGCGCTGTTGGATTTTTTCAGCAACAAAGGTTTCAAGTACATCATCGGGAATTTCTTTCACCAATGGTCTACTCTCTTTTTGGCTGCGTAAACGGTCGGCAATTTCTTTGGCTCCGGCTTTTAGATAAATCACCACACCCCTTTCATTCATGCGTTGCATATTGTTGTAGAAACAAGGCGTTCCACCTCCGCATGCCATGATATAGTGATCTAACTTCAGAAAACTACGCAAGGTATCGCGCTCCAGTTTTCTGAAATATACTTCTCCCTTTTGCTGAAAAATGGCATCGACAGACATGCCCGCTCTTTTTTCAATTTCTTCATCCAGATCGTACATAGGTAACCCGGAAGCCAAACTCCACTGCTTTGCCCAATAGGTTTTACCGCTGGCCATGAATCCGGTGAGAAAGTAACGCATACTGTTTGCGAAATTAAAGCGAAGCACTCAGAATACTTCCAATAAAAAAGCCCACCGTTTCGGGTGGGCTTTGTAAAGTAAAGACACAGATTAACCTTCCTTACCTTCTTCAGGTGTATCTGAATCCATTTTCTTTTTAAGCTCAGCTAATACGCCCAGATCGCCCAGGGTTGCTTTTTCAACCTTGCTCTGGATATCTTTCACGGCTTTTTTAGCTTTTGCAGCATCGGCCTTCTGCTCTTTCACCACAGCTTCTTTCTCATCGGCTTTCACCTGCTCCCAAATGCGGGTATGGCTTACTAAGATGCGCTTTTCATTGCGATCGAACTCAATCACCACGAAAGGAGCGGTTTCATCTTGTACCACCTGCTTACCGTCTTCCTTGTTGAGGTGACGATTAGGGGCAAAACCTTCAATGCCGTAAGGTAAGCTTACCAAAGCACCTTTGTCGTCCTTACGCACAACGGTACCTTCATGTACGCTACCGATGGCGAATGATTCCTCCAGTGCATTCCAGGGATCTTCTTCCAGCTGCTTATGACCGAGTTGTAATTTGCGATTTTCCTTATCAATGCTCAGAATAATAACATCAATCTTCTCACCTACTTTGGTGTACTCTGAAGGATGGTTGAAACGCTTTGTCCAGCTAAGATCACTGATGTGAATCATACCGCCAATGCCTGCTTCTAGTTCTACAAACACGCCATAAGGTGTGATGTTCTTCACTAAGCCCGCATGCTTGCTTTCCAAAGGAAACTTATCATCGATGTTGGTCCAGGGATCTGCACTGAGCTGCTTGATAGAAAGACTCATTTTGCGTGCTTCCTTATCAAGTGTTACCACTTTCGCTTCATGCTCATCGCCCAGCTTGAAAAATTCCTTTGCATTAACAGGTGTGTTGGCCCAGCTGATTTCACTTACGTGAACCAGTCCTTCTACGCCCGGCATAATTTCGAGGAAAGCACCGTAATCTTCGATGTTCACCACTTTGCCTTTTACAGTAGCACCTTCAGTGATATCGGCAGCCAGGGTATCCCATGGGTGCGGAGTAAGCTGCTTCAAGCCAAGGCTGATACGCTTTTTCTCATCGTCGAAATCAAGTACCACCACATTCAGCTTCTGATCAAGTTTCAGAACTTCTGAAGGATGGTTGATGCGACCCCAGCTGATATCGGTGATATACAGCAGGCCATCTACGCCGCCCAAGTCAAGAAACGCACCGAAGTCGGTGATGTTCTTGATGGTTCCTTCAAGTACCTGACCTTTTTCAAGCTTGCTCATGATTTGAGCACGCTGTGCTTCAATATCACTTTCAATCAATGCCTTGTGCGATACAACGGCATTCTTGATGGCTTCGTTGATTTTCACCACCTTAAATTCCATCGTCTTATTTACGAACTGATCGTAATCTGTTACCGGCTTCACATCAATTTGAGAACCGGGCAGGAATGTTTCCATTCCAAACACATCTACAATCAAGCCGCCTTTTGTTTTGCTGGTAACGGTACCGGTAACAATTTCTCCGGTTTTGTGTACTTCCACAATACGCTCCCATGCACGGGTAATGCGGGCCAGTTTGCGACTCAAGTGCAAATTGCCATTGCGGTCTTCTTTTTCCACTACCATTACTTCCACTACATCGCCCACTTTAAGGCCGGGTGTGTCGCGGAATTCGTTGAGCGAAATCAATCCATCGCTCTTAAATCCGATATTGATTACCGCATCGGTTTTGGTGAGGGCAACCAAAGTACCATTCACCATTTCACCATCTGTTACTTGCGTAAAAGTGGTTTCATACACTGCATCGTACTTCTCACGTTCAGCCTTGTCGTAAATGGCCACGTTGCGCTTATCGACGCTCCAATCAAAATCATCATGTGCAGTAGCAGGTGCTACCGTTGCGGCAGGTGGGTTTGTTGTCGCTGTGTCTGCTGCGGTTGCAACAGGCTCCTGCCCTTCAGCGTTTGCGTTAACAATTTGATTTTCTGACATAAAATAGTCCCGAAGGATTTTCAGTTTCGGGAGCGCAAAGGTAGGTGATATGCCTCAAAAAGGAAAGATTTTAGAGTAGAAATATGAGGGGAAAAGAAAAGCAGCGAAACGACACAAGATTTTGATTTACAGATGATTGTATCGGCTACTTGGAAATCGTCTCCGCCTTGGCAGCAATAGATTGAGCTGCAATATATCCGCTGGTCCAGGCATGCTGAAAATTGAAGCCCCCGGTTATGCCGTCCACATTCATTATTTCGCCTGCAAAATAGAGTCCATCATGCAACTTGCTTTGCATGGTGTGCGGGTCGATACCGGAGAGATCCACCCCACCCGCCGTTACAAATTCTTCTTTGAAAGTGGTTTTTCCGCGCACTTCCATGCGATGCGCTGAAAGCAACTGAATCAATTTATTGATGGCCGACTGTGAAGCATCTGCCCAGCGTGTGTCGCTATGAAATCCTGCCCCTTGCAAGAGAAAAGTCCAAAGCCGCTGCGGAAGATGAAACAGCGGTGTATTGATGATTTTTTTAGCGCCATGGCTGCTGCGTTGCGCTTGCAATTGCGTTCGAAGTGCTTGCTCATGCATTCCTCCTATCCAATTGACCAATACTTCAAATGCATAATTGCGCTCGTGCAAATCCGTAGCACCCCAAGCGGAGAGCTTTAGTACTGCCGGCCCGCTGAGTCCCCAATGGGTAATCAATACAGGCCCTTGCCACTGCAACTTGGTGCCCACAATTTTCACAACAGCATCTGCAACGGAAATGCCTTGAAGCGTAGTAATGGGCGCTCCCGGCATATTGAATGTAAACAGTGAAGGAACCGGTGGCACAATGGTATGTCCCAGTTCAGCAATCCAATGAAACTGCTCCACTTTTGGAAAGCCACCTGAAGCAATGCACACAAAATGGGCCTTGAGCGTAGCACCATCTGAAAAAGAAAGCTCCCAGCCATGTTCTGTGCGCCGCAAACGTTCTACGGAACGTTGTAGCATGATGGATACCCGATATTTGGAAGCTTCCAACAACAAAGCATCTACAATGCTTTGTGAATCATTTGAAACCGGAAACATGCGCCCGTCTGTCTCTGTTTTCAGTTCTACACCGCGCGATGCAAACCATTCTACAGTATCAACAGTATAAAAATGATGAAATGCTTTTTTGAGAAAATGCTTGCCGCGCGGATAAAAATCGATCAGCTTTTCCCGCTCAAAACATGCATGTGTTACATTGCATCGACCGCCGCCGCTGATCTTCACTTTAGAAAGCAACTTGGAAGATTTTTCAACCACCACCACTTCCAAACTAGCATTCATTCTTGCAGCATTCACGGCTGTAAAAAAACCGGCAGCACCACCGCCTATTACAACCAATACCTGCTTTTTTGTATGCTGTACATTTATCTTATCTTCCATGCTTAAGCAAAAAGCAAAGTTCAGATATCTTTACCGAATAAAAGCTCAAAACAATCCTGAATTGTTCTACCCTATCCTGAAAATATGCTGTCGCATTCTTTTCCGCCTGCTATATCATCAAATGCATGTGAATGGAAAACAACTGCAGCGACTGGAAGGGCCCACGCTCATTGTTGCCAATCACCCCAACTCCCTGCTCGATGCATTACTGATCGGAACCTACTGTAACAAACCCGTTCACTTTATTGTGCGTAGCGATATGTTCAACAAGCCGGTAATTCGCACGCTGCTGAAATGGCTGAATGGAATTCCGGTTTACAGACTTGCCGAAGAAAAACACAGGCTGCGCGAGAATCTGAAAAGTTTTGAGTACTGCAAAAAAGTATTACAGCAAAACGGTGTGATTCTTTTCTTCGGAGAAGGCAAAACCGTGCACGACTGGAAACTCAAACCGATGCGGAGCGGACTTACTCGCTTACTGGATATTGCTATGGAAGATGCGCAGCTTAGAAAGCAACTTCAAATTATTCCGGCTGCAGTGAATTACAGTAAATATCAGTGCTTACTAAAAGCTATACATATTGATGTGGGACCGCCACTTCAATATTGGCAACCGAATAATGAAGAACCCTATGCCGCCTGGAAAAAAAGATTTCATCAGCAGATGTTCGATGCAATTTCCATGCACAAATATCAAATGCATTCCGACAACAAAAACGCACGTATGTGTTGGGAAACTTGCTTTAACGGCTGCGGACAAATTTTCACAACTCCTTCGTCACGAGCCGATTTCCTGCACCGCATCGGAAAAGAAATTAAAGCATTGGATCTTCATGTGCCAGCATCTAAAAGCCAGTATGCTTACCCGTTTTATCCACTCACCCGTCAAGCCCTCGTACAAAATCAATTGCTGCTACCCTTGCTGGCAATCCCAACATTGATATCATTGCTGCTAAACGGAATACCTTATTTGTGCATCCGATGGTTTTGTAAAAGGTTTTTAAAAAACGATATTTTCTATGATTCGGTGCTAACGGTTGCAATATTGATTTTAATGCCGCTTTGGTGGATGAAACTATTTACAATAAGCTATCTGATGGGTGAAATGATTTTCTATTGGATGGCGCCTGCAGCAATCATCAGCGGATATCTTTCACTGCACGGATGGAAAGTATTCTTTACTGTTTGGAACTACATGAAAAGCAATGCAGCTTTCCGAGCTGAATGCAAAACACTGCTGCAGCTTAGTAATAGCGAGCGTTGAGATAAGGATTTTTTTGCTCAGCCGCTTCGATGTTTGCAAAAGAAGATAAAATATCAGCTGCTCCTTTTTTTACACATACTGTATGTTCATAATGCGCAGAAGGCTTGTGGTCGGATGTACGGATCGTCCAACCGTCTGCATCGTGAAATACATCTTTCACACCCAAATTAATCATGGGTTCAATGGCAATAACCATGCCCTCTCTCAGCTTGGCACCTGTACCGCGTTTTCCGTAATTCGGCACCTGCGGATCTTCATGTAAATTTTTACCGATGCCATGCCCTACCAGCTCGCGCACAACCCCATAGCCATGCTGCTTTTCAGTATAATCCTGTACAGCAAAAGCAATATCGCCCACACGGTTACCATGTACAGCTTTTTCTATGCCTTTGTATAAAGACTGCTTGGTGATTTTGAGCAGCTGTAATATTTCCTCTGCAGGATCGCCCACGGCAAAAGTGTAGGCACTATCACCATGATACCCATTCATATATACTCCAATGTCAACAGATACTATATCCCCTTCGGCAATTACATGTGCGCCGGGAAAGCCATGCACAACAGCATCATTCACTGAAATGCAGCTGGCGTATGGATAACCATGATAATCTTTAAACGATGGCACACCTTTATGATCGCGAATAAACTGCTCTGCCAAATCATTTAAAGCCAGCGTGGTGATACCCGGACGAATATTCTCAGCCACTACAGTAAGCGTAGCGCTCACTGCCAGCGCGCTTTTTCGCATCAGTTCAACTTCTTCTGGTGTACGGTAATGAATCATTTCAGTTTATCAAAAAACCCCGGCGTGCATGCCAGGGTTTCATATGTTTTTAAAGTCTTTATCAGATAGCAGCAGTGCTGGCGGTTTGACGACCTTGGATTCTTCCTCCTTTCATCAATCCGTCGTACTGGCGCATCAGCAAATGTGTTTCAATTTGCTGCAACGTATCCAAAATTACACCCACCATAATGAGCAGTGAAGTGCCTCCGAAAAAAGTGGAGAAACCGCTGGTGATGCCAAGGTTTTTTGCAATACCGGGCAGGATACCTACCAGCGCAAGGAAAATTGCGCCAGGCAAAGTAATGCGATCCATTACCGCACCGATATAATCAGCAGTGGGCTGACCGGGCTTTACGCCGGGAACGAAACCATTATTTTGCTTAAGGTTATCTGCAATTTGCTTAGGATTAAAAATAAGCGCAGTGTACAAAAATGTGAATCCAATTACAAGTACAGAATAGATCACCATGTACCAGAGATTACCATGATCACTTAATGTAAGTGCCAAACCGCGTGTAGTGTCAAAGCCGGTGAGCAAAGTAGGCAGGAACATAATGGCCTGCGCAAAGATGATGGGCATTACTCCTGAGCTGTTCACCTTCAGAGGCAGGAACTGACGTGCACCGCCGAGCTGACGGTTGCCCACAATCTGCTTGGCATAGTTGATGGCAATTTTGCGCACACCCTGCACCAATACAATCAATCCCATAATCACGGCAATCAATACTGCTGTTTCAATTAAGAAGATCAGCAAACCACCGCCACCACGATTCATTTTTGAATCAAATTCTGCAGCGATAGAATCAGGGAAACGAGCAAGGATACCGATCATGATGATCAATGAAGTACCATTGCCTAAACCTTTGTCGGTAATTTTTTCTCCCAACCACATTACAAATAAAGTGCCGCCTGTAAGAATGATAGCAGTTGACAACCAGAAAAACTGACTGTATGCTTCAATAATGGCACCACCTGCAATAGCCGGATCGCGCAGATACGCTACGTAGGCGCTGGCCTGGAAAAAAGTTACGATCACAGTGAGATAACGCGTCCACTGATTAATTTTCTTTCTTCCGCTCTCTCCTTCCTTTTGCATTTTCTGAAACTGAGGCACCAGGATGGTCATCAACTGCATGAAAATAGATGCGGAGATATAGGGCATAATACCCAAAGCCAGAATAGAGGCGCTGGAAAATGCACCGCCTGCAAATGAATCGAAGATACCGAGGATACCTTCTTTTGCTTTTTGATTAAGGCTGGTAAGTCGGTTGGGGTCAACACCCGGTAGAATAATATGGGCACCTACGCGGTAAACCAACAACAACAATATCGTGTAAACGATTTTGTCGCGCAGCTCGGTGATGCTCCAGATATTTTTGAGTGTTTGTATGAGCTTCTTCACAAATAATCTTTTTTATTCCTTGTTGCTTTCAGAATGGAAGTCGAGGCAATTTAGTGAATTTGAATGATTTATGCCAGATCGCGGCGATCAAATCATTTCAGATGCTTATTTTACCAGTTCAACGCTTCCGCCGGCTGCTTCGATCGCTGCCTTTGCTTTTTCGCTGATGGCATTCACTCTGAAACTAAGCTTGGATTTCAGTTCACCGTTACCGAGGATTTTCACCAGATCGGTACGACCAACCAACCCATTCATATATAAATTTTCGGGTGTTACTTCGGTCATGCCGTACTTTTCAGCCAGCTGATCAATTTGACCGAGGTTGAATACACGGTATTCTACACGATTGATATTCTTGAATCCTCTTTTCGGTACACGGCGCTGAATAGGCATCTGTCCGCCTTCATGCGCACGCTTGTTTTTAAAACCACTGCGACTTTGATGTCCTTTATTACCTTTTGTTGATGTACCACCCTTTCCGGATGCTTCACCGCGTCCGAGACGCTTTTCTTTTTTTACTGAACCTTCTGCAGGTTTGAGATTGTGGAGTTTCATGTTTTACGATTTTGTACTTCCGGGGAATCACCCCTCGCATTTAAAAAATAGATGAAAAGCTTTGCACTGAGTGCGTTGCTTTTAAGCCAGTTCTTCCACCTTCAAAAGGTGATTTACTTTGCGCACCATGCCAAGCACCTGAGGGGTTGCCTCCAGCTCTTTGGAAGAATGCGTTTTATTCAGACCAAGCGCCTTGAGGGTCAGCTTTTGTCTTTCCGGTCTGTCGATCGGACTTTTCACCAGGGTTACTTTTATCTTTTTCATAATTCAGTCTGTTTAATAACATCTGCCATTGCCGTTGATGCAATGATAGAAGTGCTTATCCGTTGAATACTTTTTTAAGACCGATGCTGCGCTGCTTAGCAACATGAATTGGCTCACGCAACATGCTGAGTGCCTTGAAGGTTGCTTTTACCACGTTGTGCGGATTGGCAGAACCAAGCGATTTGGCAAGTACGTCGGTTACACCGGCGCTTTCCAATACAGCACGCATGCTTCCTCCTGCAATTACACCCGCACCATGTGCAGCGGGCTTAATCAACACGATTGCAGCGCCTTCTTTAGCAAGCTGATCGTGGGGAATGGTGCCATGCATTACAGGAACCTTGATCAGGTTCTTCTTTGCATCTTCAATACCTTTTGAAATGGCTTCCTGCACTTCTTTGGCTTTACCCATACCGTGCCCAACCACACCTTTTTCATTTCCTACCACTACCAGTGCGGAGAAGCTGAAAGCACGGCCACCCTTGGTGGTTTTTACAACGCGGTTGATGGCAACCACTTTTTCCTTGAGCTCGAGATCGCCGGCTTTTACTTTATTTACGATAACTTTTGCCATTTAGCTTGACAATTTTGATGTTTGAATGTTGTTGTTGTTTCGCAGTGCTTTTGAAATTAAAATTGCAACCCTGCTTCACGTGCGCCATCGGCAACTGCCTTCACACGACCGTGATACAAATACCCGCTTCTGTCGAACACACAAGCAGTGATTCCCAACTCAGCTGCTTTGCGTGCAAGCGATGCACCTACCAGCTTGCTGGATTCGGTTTTGGTTACTTTTTTTGATTTGATGTCTTTGTCTTTAGAAGAAGCAGCAGCAATGGTTTTGCCGTTTACATCATCAATCAGCTGCACATAAATATCGGTGTTGCTGCGAAACACAGAAAGTCTGGGTTTAGCTGCCGAACCTGCAAGCTTACGACGAATGCCGAAGCGGATCTTCTGCCTTCTTACAACTTTGTTATCTAATTTCATCACTTTTTATTTGATGCTGCCCGATGCTGCCGGGCCGCGTTATTACTGATTAATTTACCAGCTGCCTGTTTTATTTACCTGCAGCCTTACCTGCTTTACGACGGATCACCTCGTTCTCATACTTCACACCTTTTCCTTTGTATGGCTCCGGCTTACGCAGGCTACGGATTTTTGCCGCTACCTGTCCAAGCAGTTGCTTGTCGGTTCCTTCGAGTGAAATCGTAGGGTTCTGTCCTTTCTCCTGGGCAGTAGCCACTTTCAGTTCAGAAGGCACCTGGAAAATAATATTGTGCGAATAACCGAGCGATAAGTCGAGCACGTTGCCCTGGTTAGCAGCTTTATAACCTACCCCTACCAGCTCCAGCTTTTTAGCAAAGCCTTCGGTAACGCCTTTCACCATATTGGCGATGAGGGCGCGGTACAATCCGTGCATGGCACGATGGCGAATTTGATCGGTAGGACGTGAAATGATTACTTCTTCTCCCACCACTTCAATTTTAATATCGCGGTCAATGCTTTCTTTCAATTCTCCTTTGGGACCTTTAGCGGTTACAACGTTATCGCTGCCTACCGTAATGGTTACGCCTTTGGGAATGCTTACCGGTTTTTTTCCTATACGACTCATAGTGTATGTTTTGTGTTTCTCCGGCCGGTCAGCCCGGTATAGGAGGGCTTAATGTACCGTTGAAACGTGAAGAACAATTTAATATATGTAGCAAAGAATTTCTCCGCCTACGTTTTGTGCTTTTGCCTGCTTGTCGGTCATTACGCCTCTTGAAGTGCTTACAATTGCAACACCCAAACCGTTTTTAACACGACGGAAATCTGCAGGACGGGAATACTGACGCAAACCCGGGCGGCTGACGCGCTCCAGCGACTGGATAGCAGGCTGACGTGTTTGCGGATCGTATTTAAGTGCAATTTTAATGACGCCCTGTTTGGTATCATCTTCAAACTTGTACTTCAGAATATAACCCTGATCGTACAGAATTTCAGTGATACGCTTTTTCAGATTCGATGCCGGAATCTCCACAATGCGGTGGCCCGCCAACTGTGCGTTACGGATTCGGGTCAGGAAATCTGCAATAGGATCTGTTACCATTTTATTTGAATTACGCTGTTTAACAATGTTGTTCTGTTTGCAAAGAAATTACCAGCTTGCTTTTTTTACGCCGGGGATTTTACCGTTCAGCGCCATGTCGCGAAATACCACGCGGGACATGCCGAAGTAGCGCATATACCCTTTAGGACGACCGGTAAGCTGGCAACGGTTTTTAAGGCGCACAGGCGATGCATTTTTAGGGAGCTTGTCGAGCCCTGCATAATCACCTGCTGCTTTTAAAGCGGCACGCTTCTCAGCGTAATGAGCCACCGTAGCTTCTCTCTTGTGTTGTCTGGCGGTTACTGATTTTTTTGCCATAATACAGAATTAATCTTTCTTAATGTTTTTAAAAGGCATACCCAACTCTTTCAGAAGCTCAAAGGCCTCTTCGTTGGTAGATGCATTGGTAACGAAAGTGATATCGAGACCAGTAATTTTATTCACCTTATCGATGTCGATTTCGGGGAAAATGATTTGCTCTGTTACACCCAGTGTGTAGTTTCCGCGGCCGTCGAACGACTTATCGTTCACGCCTTTAAAATCACGTACACGAGGCAATGCAGTTGCAACCAAACGATCGAGAAACTCATACATCTTTTCACCGCGGAGGGTAACGCGTGCACCAATGGGCATGCCCTTACGGAGTTTGAAGTTAGAGATATCTTTTTTCGACATGGTAGGAACGGCTTTCTGACCGGTGATGGTAGAAAGTTCTTCTACGGCAACATCAACCAGCTTCTTGTCGGCCACTGCACCGTTTACACCGCGGTTTAAACAAATCTTTTCGAGCTTCGGAACCTGCATAACGCTCTTGTATCCGAAACGCTTCATCAACGCAGGTACAACTTCTTGCTTGTACTTGGTTGCCAAACGGGGTATGTATTTTGTAGTACTCATTTGCTCAATTATTTAATGACTTCACCGGATTTTTTTGAAACACGCACCAGCTTTCCGTTTTCGCGACTGCGCTTGATTTTGGTAGCCTCTCCTTTCTTCGCATCCCAAAGCATTACATTGGAAATATGAATAGGGGCTTCTTTTTTCACGATACCACCCTTGGTGTTTTGCGCAGAAGGCTTGGTGTGTTTGGTAACAATGTTCACACCTTCTACCAATACCCTGCTTTTATCAGGAAATACCTCGAGAACGGTGCGGGGCTTCTTCACATCTTTATCTTCCCCGGTAATTACTACTACCGCGTCACCTTTCTTGATGTTGAATTTGGGTTTAAATCTGTTGCTCACGTGCTTACGTTTTATCGTTTGTAAAAGTGATTATAATACTTCGGGTGCCAGCGATACAATTTTCATGTATCCTTTATCGCGCAGCTCACGTGCCACGGGACCGAAGATGCGGGTACCACGGGGTTCGTCTGAGTTGTTCAGCAGCACCACAGCATTATCGTCGAAGCGGATATAAGAACCGTCTTTACGACGAAGTTTGTTTTTGGTACGTACAATGACTGCCTTGGCTACGGTTCCCTTTTTAACGCCACCACTGGGGATGGCATCTTTCACGGTTACCACAATCTTATCGCCTATTCTGGCATAACGCTGACCACTGTTGCCCAACACACGGATGCAGAGCACTTCTTTGGCGCCACTGTTATCGGCTACATTCAGTCTGGATTCTTGCTGAATCATGATTAATCGGTTTTCTTTTGTTTAAAATTGTAAAACAGCGGGATCAATTACTTGGCTTTTTCCACCACCTCTACCAGGCGCCAGCGCTTGGTTTTGCTGAGGGGTCTTGTTTCCATGATTCTCACTACATCGCCGATGGTACACTCGTTCTTTTCATCGTGCGCATGGAACTTCGTTGTTTTCTTAACGAACTTACCATAAATGGGGTGCTTTACTTTTCTTTCAACAGCAACCGTAATGGTTTTATCCATTTTGTTGCTGGTTACAACCCCTGTCCTTGTTTTACGCAAATTTCTTTCAGCCATTGTTTAAATATTATGGTTTAAATACCCATTTCTTTTTTCTTCAAAACGGTTGTTAAGCGTGCGATCTCACGGCGCAGTGCACGAATGCTCATCGGATTCTCCAGCGGAGAGATGGCATGTGCAAACTCAAGCTTTTTCAGTCGGAGCTTGTCTTCCTGAATACGCGCTTTCAGGTCGGTAACACTGAGTTCGCTGATGCTTTTTAAAAATTCTGTATTGTTTGACATTTCACCCTGTTTTTAAAGCGGTTTGGAATCAATTATGCAACCACATCGCGGCGCATGATAAATTTGGTTTTGATGGGAAGCTTTTGTGCTGCGAGATCCATCGCTTCTTTTGCTACCTGCAGCGGCACGCCATCTACTTCAAACAAAATACGTCCGGGCTCCACCACAGCTGCCCAACCTTCGGGGTTACCTTTACCTTTACCCATACGCACTTCGGCGGGTTTTCTGGTAATCACCTTGTCGGGAAACACTCTGATCCACACATTACCTTCACGCTTCATGGCACGCGTCATTGCCTGACGGGCACTTTCAATCTGGCGATTGGTAAGCCATATCGGCTCCAATGCCTTGATGGCATAAGAACCAAAGGCGATGGTAGTGCCACGCTTTGCCACGGAGCGAATCCGTCCTTTCTGTACTTTTCTGTGCTTTGTTCTTTTTGGCTGTAACATTTATTGATGTTTTGAGCTTTCTAAATCTTGGTTCGTTTATTTTTCTCTTCTGCCGCCGCCTCTTCTTTCACCGCCGCCGCGCTCTCTGCGTTCGCCGCCACGTGGCTCTCTTCTTTCACCACCTTCGGGTTTGCCACCGATGAAATTCGGATTCAAATCGCGCTTACCCAGTACTTCTCCTTTACAAATCCATACTTTGATGCCGATTTTTCCGTACACCGTCAATGCAAATACGCTGGCGTAGTCGATGTCCATACGGAATGTATGCAAAGGCACACGGCCCTGCTTGATTTCTTCGGTACGTGCAATTTCAGCACCGCCCAAACGACCGCTCACCTTAATCTTAATTCCTTCCGCTCCCATACGCAGTGCAGAAGCAATCGACATTTTAATGGCGCGCTTAAAGCTCACACGATTTTCTAATTGGCGTGCAATGGTTTCGCCCACGATGTTGGCATCCAGTTCAGGACGACGAATTTCGAGGATGTTGATCTGCACATCTTCCTTACCGGTA
This sequence comes from uncultured Chitinophagaceae bacterium, assembly GCA_964505195.1. Taxonomy (GTDB): domain Bacteria; phylum Bacteroidota; class Bacteroidia; order Chitinophagales; family Chitinophagaceae; genus CAZDGV01. Next base: position 13,831 of record CAZDGV010000012.1, on the reverse strand, counting down.
AGCTTCTTCAGCTCTTCCTTGATGCTGTCAACCTCACCACCGCCTTTACCGATAATGATACCGGGCTTGGAAGTATGGATGGTAACGATCAGCTTGTTCAGCGTGCGCTCGATCACAATTTTGGAGATGCCTCCTTTGTTGATACGCGCATTGAGATAAGATCTGATCTTGTTGTCTTCGATCAGCTTTCCGGCATAGTCTTTTTTGCTACCATACCAGTTGCTTTCCCATCCGCGGATGATGCCTAACCTGTTACCAATCGGATTTGCTTTCTGACCCATATACTGAGTTAAATGTTTGTTTCAATTATTTTTTTCTGTCAACAATTATGGTTACGTGATTGCTGCGCTTGCGCACGCGGTAAGCACGGCCCTGTGGTGCAGGACGCAGACGCTTGATCATGCGACCTCCATCTACAAAAATGGTTTTCACCACCAGCGATGCATCAGCAGCGCTTTGTCCTTCGTTCTTCTGTTCCCAGTTGTTGATGGCACTTTTCAAAAGCTTTGAAAGCGGTGTTGAAGAGTGCTGCGGATGGAAATCGAGCAGAGCAAGAGCTTTCTCTACATCCATGCCACGAATCTCATCAGCCAGCAAACGCATTTTGCGCGGCGATGTGGGATAATTTCTGAGTTTAGCGATAGCTTCCATTGTAATCAATCAGTTTTAAGCGATTTTCTTGCTTGAGTGTCCTTTAAAGTTGCGTGTTGGCGCAAATTCACCCAGTTTGTGTCCAACCATAAATTCGGTTACATACACGGGAATAAACTTGTTGCCATTGTGCACGGCGAAGGTGTGGCCTACAAAATCAGGCGTAATGGTAGAGCGGCGACTCCAGGTTTTGATGACGCCTTTCTTGGTTTTGCCTTCATTCATTGCCAGCACTTTGTTTTCGAGATGTGCTGCTACGTAAGGACCTTTTTTTATTGAACGAGCCATATGCTTGTTTTATCGAAATGTGTTTAAAAATTATTTTGCCAGCTTGCTACCATCTCTGCGCTGAATGATGAGCTTATTGCTGCCCTTCACGCGCGCTCTTGTTTTTTCTCCTTTTGCATACTTACCGGTACGTGAACGAGGATGACCACCTGATGCCTTTCCTTCACCACCACCCATCGGGTGATCAACAGGGTTCATAGCTACACCACGGTTACGCGGACGAATACCCTTCCAGCGGTTTACCCCTGCCTTACCGGCCTGCTCGAGGTTATGATCGCTGTTGGAAACAACGCCTACAGTTGCATAGCAATTGATCAGCACTTTGCGCAATTCACCTGAAGGCATTTTAAGTACTGCATACTTTTCTTCCTTGTTGGTGAGCTGTGCGGAAGTTCCGGCGCTGCGTACCAGCTTACCACCTTGTCCGGGCTGCATTTCAATATTGTGTACGTTGGTACCGAGGGGCATGTTCTTCATCATCAGCGCATTGCCCAGTTCAGGTGCAACGGCATCACCGGCGATAACGGTTTGTCCAACCTGAATACCCTGAGGTGCCAGGATATAACGCTTCTCACCATCTGCATAATTCAGCAGGGCGATGAATGCAGTACGGTTAGGATCATACTCTACACTGGCAACCTTGGCAGGAATGTCTTTTTTGCTGCGTTTGAAATCTACCAAACGATACATTTTCTTATTACCGCCGCCGATATAGCGCATAGCGCGACGACCCTGTGCGTTGCGTCCGCCAGTTGACGTGATCTTTTCAACCAATGTTTTTTCAGGCGTATCGGTGGTGATTTCCGCATACGCATTTCCGATTCTCCAGCGTGTGCCGGCTGTTACCGGTTTGTATTTTTTCAGTGCCATGTTCTGTTTCGCTTATTCGTTGATCAATGTTTTATGTCAATTCTTTGCGGCGCTTGACCCGCCATTCTTTTCTTTTTTTATACGTTAGCGTAGAGGTCAATGTTCTCTCCTTCCGCTACGGTTACGTATGCTTTTTTGTAAGCAGGCTTGCGTCCACTTACAACGCCGGCTTTGGTAAAGCGCGACTTGGCTTTGGAAGGCACCACGATGGTACGCACATCTGCTACGTTTACGCCGTAAAAGGTTTCAATTGCTTTTTTAATTTCCAACTTGTTCGCCTTGCGGTTTACACGAAAAGCATAAGTGTTACGCTTTTCGGTAAGTCGGTTACTCTTTTCAGAGAGGATCGGCTTAATAAGTATCTCGGCTGCTTTCATTGTATCTAAGCTTTTCTGTTATTTGTAATTATGCTTCTACCGCAGTGTCTTCTTCTGAGAAAATTTTCGCTACGTTTTCTGTCAACACCAACACCTGGCTGTTTACGATATCGTAAGTATTCATATCTGCAAGCAAACTGCCTTGTACACGGGGCATGTTGCGCAAGCTCAAATACAAATTATCGTTGTACTCAGGCAGGATGAACAATGCCTTCTTGCCGCTGAGCTGCAGATTGCTCATCACACCTACCAGCTCCTTGGTTTTGGGGGCTGCCAGTTCAAAATCTTCAACCACCACGATGGCGTTTTCTTTTGCCTTGTAAGCCAAAGCCGACATCTTGGCCAGATCTTTCACCTTGCGGTTCAACTTGAAATCGTAACCATGGGGCTTGGGACCGAAAATGGTACCACCACCTTTATATAAGGGGTTACGGATATTACCTTTTCTTGAACCACCTGTACCTTTTTGGCGATGCAGCTTGCGGCTTGCACCCTTCACTTCAGCACGGGTTTTTACTTTGTGCGTACCCTGACGACGGGCAGCCAGATATTGCTTCACGGCGAGGTAAATGACATGGTCGTTGGGTTCAATGCCGAAAATTTCTTCGGGCAACGATACCTGGCGTCCTGTTTTCTTACCTTCTTTATTTAAAACTTCGATTTGCATGATGCTAATATTGAATGAGTTTATTTCTGAATAAGCACGATAGAACCGTTATGACCTGGAACGGATCCGCTGATGAGGATGTAATTCTTTTCAGGGAACAGCTTCACAATTTTAAGGCCCTTCATTTTCACCCTGTCGCCTCCCATGCGGCCTGCCATGCGCATACCTTTCATTACACGGCTGGCATCGGATGAGTTACCCAATGAACCGGGTGCACGCTGACGATCGTGCTGACCATGCGAAGCATCACCCACACCGGAAAATCCATGGCGCTTTACAACACCCTGGAAACCTTTTCCTTTGGTAGTGCCCACTACATCTACTTTTTCTCCTTCAGAGAAAATATCGATGGTAATGGTTTCGCCCACATTCTTTTCGAGTGAACAATCGCGAAATTCTTTTACAAATTTTTTGGGAGAGGTAGATGCTTTGGCAAAGTGATTGATTTCAGCAGCAGTAGCACGCTTTTCTTTTTTCTCGCCGAAAGCCAACTGTAATGCATTGTAACCGTCTGATGCGGTTGTTTTCACCTGTGTTACAACACAGGGACCAGCTTCAATGATCGTGCAAGGTGTTTGCTTGCCGTCGGGACTGAAGATACTGGTCATTCCGATTTTTTTACCAATGATTCCTTTCATCTTTATTGTGTTTGTGCCTTCTTGGTTGAAGAGACAGTAGCGGGCTGATGTGTGGTAAAACACAATCATTGGCAACTTCAATCCCCGTTTGCCACCGACCTTTTCCTTTTTGCACCGCATGCGGTGCTCGGAAGTACCGGTAGTAAACTAACCGCGAATGGCTAGTTCATATTTTCAATTGTTGTGGATGAAGAAGGATTTCTCGGAGGATTTGCCTTCCTGCATCCCCTCAGCGCTGCTTTAGCCCGCCACAGACGGGAGTTGACAGATGAGGTTCGAAAATGATATTAAAAGAACTGTTACAGTTTGCCTTCTTTAAAAGGCAGGCTGTTATGCTTTGATCTCTACATCCACACCACTGGGAAGATCCAGCTTGCTGAGTGCATCAACGGTGCGTGAAGTAGAAGTATAAATATCCAACAGACGCTTGTGCGTGCAAAGCTGGAACTGCTCACGGCTCTTCTTGTTCACGTGGGGTGAACGAAGCACCGTAAAAATTCTCTTCTGCGTAGGCAAGGGAATAGGACCCGTAACTACGGCACCTGTGCTGCGAACCGTTTTCACGATTTTTTCAGCAGATTTATCCACCAGGTTGTGGTCGTAAGACTGTAATTTGATTCGAATTCTTTGCGCCATATAAAAACCCAATTTTCAGATTGGGAGCGCAAAGGTATGAGAAGGCATTTTATCCACCAAATATAAGCTGGAGGAATTTTTAGTGTTTTTTATGAGTGCTTAGCCCTTGCAGCCCGGCACGGAAAAGCAAAATTACAAAGTCCACCCCTTCCATTCCTTTCAAAAGCAATTATAAAGCACGTCAAAACTGCTTATTCCATTGATTTTCAGCCATTAACTGCAATAAAAAAAGCTCCGCATGCGGAGCTTTTAGAAAAGTTATTGAAGTCAATTCCCTACATCTTTTTGGCATCTTCCAGAAACTTCGCCAACCCAATATCGGTAAGCGGATGTTTGAGCAAGCCCAAAATGGAATCGAGCGGACAGGTACATACATCGGCACCGGCTTCAGCTGCCTTTACAATATGAAGTGCATTGCGGATGGATGCGGCCAGAATTTCTGTTTCAAAACCCTGCAATGAATAGATATGTGCAATTTGCGCAATCAGTTCCATCCCATCCCAGCTGCTATCATCTATTCTTCCAATAAAGGGCGATACATAAGTGGCTCCGGCCTTGGCGGCAAGAATGGCTTGTCCGGCTGAAAATACCAGCGTACAGTTGGTTTTAATACCATTATCGCTGAACCACTTGAGGGCTTTTACGCCATCTTTAATCATGGGAACTTTTACAACAATATTCGGATGGATGGCAGCAAGCTTTTTTCCTTCCTCAACCATCCCATCAAAATCGGTGCTGATCACTTCGGCACTTACATCTCCATCTACTAGTTCACAAATTGCTTTGTAATGCTGCGCAATGGCTTCTGCACCCTTGATGCCTTCTTTGGCCATCAGCGATGGATTGGTGGTTACTCCGTCGAGAATGCCTAAGTCGTTCGCTTCTTTGATTTGGGAAAGATTAGCGGTATCAATAAAAAATTTCATAGCGTGTGGGTTGTTCTTTCAGCGAAAATAATGGTTGGAGGAGGAAAGGGGAAATGGACTTTTCCACAAGTAAAAAAAAATGGCAGGTTACTTACATCGCACCGCTACAACCGCCTACCCTTGCTGTCTTCCGACCCTGGGGGAGTTCAGCAGGAGCTGGTCGTGCAAGACCTGCCGCTGCAAAGATAAAGCACGGAGATGAAACTTACTTATTGATTTCGCTGTGCATCGCGAATATTAAAGCCCGGACGGTTGCTCAACGCATTAACACGTGTAATACCCACCAGCTCATCAGACCTTCCGCCCAGCGGACGATAATACACCAGAATGGTATAGTCATTCTCGGTTTCCCAAGCATTGCCTTCTGTTAGCAATGAACTCACCGCACCTGTTTTGCGGTCGCGAGTGAGATAGATATAATCATAATAACCTTGCTTCAAAAAAAGCGGACATTCATAATATCCCTTTTCTTCATTGAATTGCATTTTAGCGGCATCATTGAGCTGATAGTTGGTCAACTCACCAAACACATAAAGATCCTGATTGGAATAAGGCTTTCCCTGCGGCGTAAGATACCTGAACCACACTGTTGCATAATCGCCTTGCCAGTAGGGATTGTTGTTTTCAATGTTCGCCAGCCGATACATGCCATTGGCATCACGATAATAACGGTACAGTAATGCATTGCGCTCGCCCTCTGCTTTCATGAAAAGCGTTTGCCCCTTGTTGGTATAAGCGCCGCTGTCGATCCGATCCGTTTGCAAACGCAAACTCATCAGGTTGAGCCAGCGCCATTCTCTTTGTCCAGGAAACAGTCCCTCGTTTTCAGTATTGTATTCTAAAATATTCTGTCGGTTAAAAGTGGGTTGCATCCCCTGAATAGCAAGATCCCAACGGTTGTTTTGCAAGATCACTACTTTGATCTGCTGAAATACATTTGTGGGACGCAACGGTTGCGCATTTACGAAGAACTGTACTTTTTGATGCGTTTTAAAAACAGCCGGATTAAATGGCTGCAATATGCTGCCCGAAACTGTTAGCCGATGATCCACTACCAAAAAGCGCTTGCTAAAAACGGGCTTGCGCACATCGCCGTTCAAATACACTTTCAGCAAATAATTTCCGGCACGGGTGGGAAAAGTATTTTGATCGGGAACGGTTGCCATATAGTGCGTATAGGGCGTTAGCGCGATGGAGGCATTGCGATAGGTATTGATGCGCACCATAGAAAATCCTTTCATATAGTCGAACTGACTCACCGGCGCAGGCGTCCAGTCGGCATTGAATAATTCAAAACTGTAGGTATAGTATTTTACATCCGCATCCAGATCATCGAAATGCAATTCCAGCTTATCAGCAGAATGCAGTCGCACAACAGGATAGGCCAGCTGATCGCCCTGAATATGCAATTTCACTGCGTGAATATTGTTCACCCACACACCCTCTTCCTGCGCATTCGCTGCAAAGGGCAGCGTACAGAGCGAAAACAAACAAAAGCAAAAAGCAACGCGCAGCATCAAATCTTTCAAATCCATTAGTTTTACAGTTCATCAAAGTTAATTCAGTTGAACGTAGCTTCCTATATCGCCCGACGCATTGCTTACAAGGCAGGTGGTGGTTTTTCTGCGTTCATTGTACGGCTTGCCACAACCGCTACTGCCATCAGCGTGGCAGTGATGATCATCGCTGTTTCTTTTGTGGCCGGTTTCCAAGATGCCATTAGTAAAAAAGTATTCAGCTTCTGGGGCAATATCCGCTTACTGCAGCAAGATCCAACCATTTCGGGCATGAGCGAAGAAGTGGCTGCCATCAAAAACGATACGATAGAAAACATATTGCGCAAGCATGAAGCGGTGGCGTACGCCGACATATATGCTTCGCGTTCTGCCATGCTTAAAAGCACCGAAACCATTGAAGGTATTTTGCTAAAGGGGATAGAAAAAGATTTTACCCGCGAGCGCCTGCAACCCTTTTTGATAAAAGGCGAATGGATTGCTTTCAGCGATACCGGCTTCAGCAATCAAATACTCATTTCATCCTACACCGCCAAACAACTCAACTGTGATATCGGCCAGCGACTGCTGATTTATTTTATGGACGCGGCCGGTGATCTTCCGCGTGTTCGTCCGGTAGTGGTGCGCGGCATTTTTAAAACAGGCATCGAAGAATACGATAAGGGCTTTGCAATCTGCGATATTGCGCTGATTAGAAAACTCAACGGATGGAACGACCGACAAATCGGTGGGTATGAAGTAACGCTTAAGGATTATCGACAAGACTATACCGTGAGTGATGCATTGCTTGATGCAATACCTGTGCAATGGTACAGCGCTCCTACCCGAGCCATTTATCCGGGCATATTCGATTGGCTGCAATTGCAAGACATCAACAAACAGGTGATTTTATCCATCATGCTCCTGGTTGCACTGATCAATCTCATCTCATGCCTCATCATTTTAGTACTGGAACGCCGAAGCATGATTGGTATTTTAAAAGCTGTTGGCGCAAACGACATTACGGTTCAACAGATTTTCTGGCGACAAGGACTCATCGTTGCAGGAAGAGGTATTGTTATTGGCGCAATCCTCGGAATCTCCATTTGTCTACTGCAGCAATACACCGGTTTCATCACGTTGGATGAAGTCAATTATTTTGTGCGCAAAGCCCCTGTAAAAATCATTGCCTGGCAGGTGATTGCCATTATGGGTGCATCCTGGATCATCAGCTTTGCAGTGCTGATGATTCCTTCGCTGCTGGTGAAAAAAGTGAGTCCGGTAAAAGTGCTTCGATTCGATTGATTCATTTACGGAGTTCCCAAAGTAAAATGCCGGTTGCCACCGCTGCATTGAGCGACTCTGCACTACCGATGCGCGGTATCATGATTTTTTCCTGCACCTGCGATAACAAATCGGCGCGAATGCCGCTTGCTTCATTTCCAATCAGCAATATGCCGGCTTCGGGAAAACGAATTTTTCGTAAATCTTTACCATCCAAACTGGCGGCATAAACCGGCAGCTTTGCAGACTGCAATATTGCACCCGGCGATTCATAATAAACATGCACACGGGCAATGCTGCCCATACTTGCCTGCACCACTTTGGGATTGTAGCAATCTGCTGTGTCTTCTGAACAAATAATTTGCCGAATACCAAACCAATCGGCCAGCCGGATGATGGTACCCAAATTCCCGGGATCGCGGATGCCATCCAGCAAAAGCGTCCACCCCTCCTTCCACTGTTTCGCAGGCAGTTTAAATTGCTTCACTACCGCCAGCACTTCATGCGGTGTAGTAAGCTGCGATAAACGCTCGAGCTCTGTGTTGCTAATGGTTTTGACGGGAACACTCGTCTGCTTATGGCCTTCGGCCCATGCTTCCAATGCATAAATACATACAATATCCGCTGAGCGCGCAGCCAGCAGCTCCTCCACCAGTTTTGGACCTTCCGCAACAAACAAGCTGCTGGCATCCCGGCTTTTTTTATGGCCTAAACTTTGAATATCTTTGATTTCATTTTTACTGAGCATTTCAACTCCTTTATGCATTATCGCCGCAGGCTAAACCATTTGCTTTATTGCCTCTTGCTTTTACTGGCAGCTTCATGCGGCGTTAAAAATTATCCGGTTGGCAAACCTTATGTGTATCAAAACAACATCAAAGTAAGCGGTAATTTATCAAAACAAGAAAGAAGCGATTTGGAAACCAGACTGGCAGCCCAACTGGCCGACAGTATGAAAGTGACGATCCGGGAGTCTTTTCTGTTTGCACGCCAGATCATCTCTCCGCCAGCATTCGACACGGCGGCTGCTTCAGAAACCGCCAACAATATGAAGCTGTTGCTAAACACGATGGGGTACTATCGCAGCGCAACCGCTTACGATTATGCCATTGATACGCTGGGAACGGTGAGCGACAAAGCCCAGTATCGCGTTAAAACGACTTTCCATGTAAATCCCGGACCGACATATCGCATCGACTCGGTTGAATACTTGCTGTACGACAGCGCCAAAAGCACGCCAAACGAATTACGCTTGCAGCAACTCACCAACGAACACCTCAAAGAAAGTTTTTTACAAAAAGGAGCGCCATTTACAGAAGCTGCCGTGTCTGCGGAACTAGACCGACTGATTCGCCTGTACCGCAACCATGGTTTTTACAAGATTTCGAGAGATGCTTTTTATGCAGACATCGATACTTTTTTCCGCCCCTTACTCAATCCCAACCTAGACCCCTTCGAGCGCATCTTATTATTGCAAGAAGCACAAGAGAAATTGAAAAATCCGGGCATGCATATTACACTGCGCTATCGACCTAATATAGATACAGCACTTTTACAATCATTTCGCATTGGCAAAGTGCATGTATATCCCGAGTATCGCGGAGAAAATATCAGCATTGAAAACTATGAAACGGAAACCAAAGACAATATTATTGTTCACTATAAAGAAAACGAATTCCGTCCTTCCTTTATCCGTCGTCATATTCTGCTGAAAAAAAGCGCGCCCTACAGTGTGGATGCAGTTGGAAAAAACCTTGACCTGCTCAACAGCTTGAGCACCTGGCAGGTGATCAATATGCAAACAGCAGAAGGAAAAGATACACTCGAAGATCAAACAGTTGCTCCGGCACTTGATTTTACATTTCTGCTCACCCCTGCAAGAAAATATCTCTTCACTTCGGATTTGGAAGCAACTTATAATGTATTTCCGAATGGAAATATTCTTGCTACAGGCGGTCAGCTCGTAGGCGGTGGTCTGAACTTTTCTATCCGTAACCGCAACTGGGGCCGCGAGGGTGTACAGGCCAGCAATACTTTGCGTGCCGGTGTGGAATTGCTGGCGCAGAACAGATTTCCGCTGCAAGGCACTGAAATCACTTATGGTAATAGCTTCTCCATTCCTAAACTGTTGTTTCTTCCTAAAACATGGAAAGATGCACTGAATGCAGCCAACAGAAGAAGCTTCATTAATACACAGGTTTCACTCATTAACCGCGTAGGATTTTTCCAAACCGTGAATGTGGGCACCACACTGGGTTATGAATTCAGAGACAAGAAAAATCGCAACTGGATTATTCGACCTATTAATATTGAATACCTGAACTTTCTTCAGCAAACGGAAGCTTTCAAAGACACTTTGCTGAACAACCCATTCCTCAAGTTTGCTTTCAATCAAGGTTTGGTAGTAGGTACTGCTTTCGGCTTCAACACTTTGCTCAAAAGCAAGAAACCCAAAACCACCCAGTCGCTCCGCATTGGCGTAGAGGAATCAGGATTGATTTTAGGCAGACTCAAAAATGCCGTGCCGTTGTTTCGCAAACAGCTCTTCGAATATGTGAGGATGGATGCAGAGTGGAAGAAAAATATCGGCTACACCACCGATAAAACTCAGTGGGCATTTCGCGTAATTGCCGGTGCTGGCTATTCTTTCAGAGCAAGCGGGAGCGACAGCTTGTTCATGCCCTTCTTCAAACAGTATACAGGTGGGGGGCCCAACAGCATGCGTGCTTGGCCGCTGCGCAGTATTGGTCCGGGTTCGCTGGCACCAGCACAACCGCGCAACCGCAATCAGTTTTTCAGTCAAACAGGCGATATGCTTTTTGAAGCCAACGCAGAATTCCGATACACCATCGCAACGCTCCTACCCGGCACGCTCACTTTGCGCGGTGCATTTTTTGTGGACGCGGGAAATATCTGGAATATCAACCGACGTACGAGCGGAATAGACAGATCGCTTTTTAGCTTGAACAACTTCTATCAGGATTTAAGTGTTTCGGGCGGAACGGGTTTTCGCTTCGACTTCAACTATTTTCTGCTGCGTTTCGATTTCGGCTTGCGACTCAAGAAGCCTTACATAGAAGAAAATGCAGGCTGGCAATGGCCCGGACTGCGACTGGCCGATTTGATTGGAAGAAAAGAGGAAAACCGCCTTTGGCGCAACAACAATTTCAATTTTTCATTGGGCATCAATTACCCCTTCTGAGGCGATGCCTTTTCAAGTTCATTTCGAATCCAAGCAACCGTTTCTTCAACACTGCGCGCATCCGCTACGCTGAATGCGCCAATGCGTGTGCGTTGCAATGCGCTGAGGTAGGCACCACAACCCAATGCTTTTCCAACATCATGTGCTAAACTGCGGATATAGGTGCCGGTTGAGCAAACCACGCGAAAATGCACCTGCGGTAATGCTATCGCCGTAATTTCAAATGCTGCAATATGCACCGGGCGCGGTTCCAGGATTACTTCCTTACCCTTACGCGCCAGCAGATACACCGGCTTACCTTTTTGCTTTACTGCAGAATGACTTGGCGGAACCTGTAAGATATCGCCGCGAAAAGCAGCAAGCGTATTTTCGAGCAAGTCGGGGGTTACAAAAGCATAATCAGCGAACTGTTCAGGCGCACTTTCCAAATCGTAAGTAGGCGTTACGGCTCCCAGCGTAAAGGTGCCGGTATATTCTTTTTCGCGGGCCATGTATTCATTGATGCGCTTGGTAAACTTACCCGTACAAATAATGAGTAATCCGGTAGCCAGCGGATCCAAGGTGCCTGCATGTCCCACTTTTTTGATGCGCATGGCACCGCGCAGCTTGGCCACAACATCATGCGATGTCCACTCAAGGGGCTTGTTCACCAATAATACTTGCCCCTCGGTAAAAATATTTTCAATGGGCTGCTTTTGCATACGCATTAGTACGCCAGCGCAAAGAGCACACGCTGCGTAGAAGGTTTTCCTGTTAAAATGCACTTGCCTTCTTCAGGCGGATTATTAAGCGGTATACAGCGTATGGTTGCCTTGGTTTTTTCTTTGATGGCAGCTTCTGTTTCGGCCGTTCCATCCCAATGCGCGGCAACAAAACCGCCTTTTCGCTCCAGGGTTTGCACAAATTCCTCCCAGGTATCTACGGGTGTAATATGTGCATCGCGGTAAGCCTTTGCTTTTTGGAACATACTTTGCTGAATATCATCGAGCAGCGCGGTAATGCTTTCAGGGAGACCATCGAGTGATATGCTTTTCTTTTCTTTGGTATCTCTTCTCGCCACTTCCACTACGTTGTTTTCCAAGTCGCGCATACCTAGTGCCAATCGAACAGGCACTCCTTGCAATTCATATTCAGCAAATTTCCAACCTGGTCTTGCATGATCGCTATCGTCGTATTTCACGCGAATGCCATTGGTTTTGAGTGCTGATACAATCTGCTGTACTTTTTCATCGAGCAAACGCTTTTGCTCCTCTCCTTTGTAAATTGGCACAATCACTACTTGCAGCGGCGCAATACGGGGTGGCAATACCAGTCCGTCATCATCACTATGCGCCATTACGAGTGCGCCGATGAGTCGCGTACTCACACCCCAACTGGTGGCCCACACGTATTCCATTTTATTTTCCTTGCTGAGAAATTTCACATCAAATGCCTTGGCAAAATTCTGTCCCAAAAAATGGGAAGTACCTGCCTGCAGTGCCTTGCCATCCTGCATAAGTGCTTCAATGCAATAAGTATCTTCTGCACCTGCAAATCTTTCGCTTGCCGATTTTACGCCTTTGATTACCGGCAGCGCCATGAACTCCTCTGCAAATGTTGCATACACATCCAGCATCTGGCGCGTTTCAGCAACTGCTTCTTCTGCAGTTGCGTGAGCGGTATGTCCTTCCTGCCATAAAAACTCAGCCGTGCGCAAAAACAAACGGGTACGCATTTCCCAGCGCACCACATTGGCCCACTGATTTACCAGCAAGGGTAAATCACGGTATGATTGTATCCAATCTTTGTAGGTATTCCAAATGATGGTTTCAGAAGTTGGACGCACAATCAGTTCTTCTTCAAGTTTTGCATCGGGATCAACCACTACTCCTTTTCCGTCGGGATCATTTTTGAGTCGGTAATGGGTAACCACCGCACACTCTTTTGCAAAACCTTCCACATGGGCTGCCTCCTTACTCAAAAAACTTTTGGGTATGAATAGCGGAAAATAGGCGTTCACGTGACCGGTTTCTTTAAACATTGCATCCAAGGCATCACGCATCTTTTCCCAAAGGGAAAAGCCGTATGGTTTAATGACCATGCAGCCGCGCACTGCAGAATAATCGGCAAGTCCTCCTTTAAGAACGAGGTCATTATACCACTGTGCATAATCGGCCGACCGAGTTGTGATTGCTGTTGCCATGAATCGGATTGATTTTGAGTTGTTTACCGCCCTTGATTTACCATTAATTTAACAGGCCCGAAACGATCCAAATACAGCATTGGCTTGTAAATTGAGGTATCAAATGCAGAGTTGCAAAAGTAGTAACTTCGCTTCAGAAACATTAAATCATCTCGTTATGAACATCAGGTCAACAATCCTCGTACTTGCGCTTGGCACCCTTGGTTCCTGCGCAACCTATCAACAAGGTCAAACACCCGACGATGTTTATTACTCACCCGGTCGTTCAACCGAGCAGTATGTAGTGGCTGAACAAAGAAATAACAACCGCTACGATCCCGATCAATTTGAAGATATGCGCCTGCGCCAAAGCATCCGCGATCCGCGCTTGCGCAATATGGATGCTTTCAACGATGATATGTTATGGCGCAACAACGCCTTCAACATGTGGAACCCGATGTGGGGCAATTCATGGAACAACCCCTGGATGTGGAATGCATGGGGACTCAATTCGATGGGTATGGGCTGGAACAATATGGGATGGAATAACATGGGATGGAACAATATGGGATGGAACAATATGGGATGGAACAACATGGGATGGAATAATGGACCAATGATGATGTTTCCAGGTGTTG
>CAZDGV010000011.1:0-45362 GCA_964505195.1 uncultured Chitinophagaceae bacterium | reverse complement strand
CATGGGTGCTGAACCAGTTGTTGGGAAAAATTGCATCGGGCTTCGGAGGCAATGGCGCATCGTTGAGCACCGTTGCCTGAATCTTATTCGCTTCAAGTGTTGATATCACTCCATCAAACTCCTTCAGTGCTTGCGCTGAAAGATTTGTTGCATGTGCATCCTCCTGAAAATAATTACTGCTTGCTGTCGCTGCATTAAAACCAAAAGCTGCCGGCCTTACCAATAATACACGGGATGCAAGTGAAGATGATATATGATGCAGTGGCATGATCTAAGCGGTCAGCTGATGCCCAGTTTTTCAACTGCGGCCTGTGCGGCAATTTGACTGGCATCTTTTTTATTAAATGCACGTCCCTCGGCAATGGCTTCGCCATTTACAATAGCAGCTACGGTAAAAAGTCGCCGGCCATTTTCGAGTCGCTCATCAATCATGGAAAAATCAAGCGACTTACCATGCCGATTGGCCCAACCATACAGTTTATTTTTATGATTGATCTCGAGCAGCTCCAGCTCTTCCATAAACATATGCGTGGTGATGATTTGCTTCACAATCCACTGCTGTGTTTTGCGGTAGCCAAGATCAAGATAAATAGCACCCAGCAATGCTTCGAGTGTATTGCCAAAAATTTGCGACACTTTCAGCGAGCCATCGCTCTTATTATAGAAGGTAAGTTTTTTCAAGCCCATTTTCAATGCCACTTCATTCAGGGTAGCTCTGTTCACCATCTTGCTGCGCATTTCGGTTAGAAAGCCTTCGCCACGATAAGGATATTTTTTAAAAAGATAATCGGCCACCACTGCACTCAAAACAGCATCGCCTAAAAATTCAAGTCGCTCATTATTCTGATCGCTGCCTTCTTTCACCGAACGGTGACTCAATGCTGTTTTATAAAGCTTTTTGTTTCCGGGACGAAAACCCAGCATGTCGCGCAATTGACTATCAAAAGTGTTGCGAGGGGGTAGGATCTTACGGATCAGCTTCCGTATCATGCATGCTTGTGTGTGTAATAAGATAGTCTGCCGTTTTATACGCGGCCGACGGATGCAAAACAAAACTAATCAAATTCAGGAATACTGCTTCACGATCACGGAAGCATTGTGACCACCAAAGCCGAAGGTATTACTCAATGCAGCACGAACGGGACGATGCTGAGGTTTGTTGAACGTGAAATTCAATTTGGAATCGAGCTCAGGATCATCAGTAAAGTGGTTGATGGTAGGAGGAACGATGCCATGCACTACACTCATTACACAGGCAATGGCTTCTACCACGCCGGCTGCACCCAGCAGGTGGCCGGTCATCGATTTGGTGGAGCTGATATTCAAGTTATAGGCATGTTCTCCGAATACTCCCAGGATCGCTTTTGTTTCGGCAATATCACCCAGTGGTGTAGAAGTACCATGTACATTGATATAATCGATGTCTTCGGGTTTCATATTGGCATCTTCGAGTGTAGCGCGCATTACATTCAGGGCACCGAGCCCTTCGGGATGCGGTGCCGTAATATGATGCGCATCGGCCGTTGCTCCGCCGCCGCCCATTTCGCAATAGATGCGTGCGCCACGACGCAGTGCATGCTCCAGTTCTTCCAATACCAGCAATCCCGCACCTTCGCCCATCACAAAACCATCGCGGTCTTTATCGAAGGGGCGACTGGCAGTTTTAGGATCGTCGTTGCGTTCACTGAGGGCTTTCATGGCATTAAAACCACCCACGCCTGCTTCGCAGATCACACTTTCCGATCCGCCAGCAAGAATGACATCGGCCTTGCCCAGGCGAATAAGATTAAATGCGTCGATCATGGCATGTGTAGAAGAAGCGCAGGCAGAAACCACTGCATAATTCGGACCTCTGAAACCATGCCGCATGGAAATTTGTCCGGCAGCAATGTCCAGAATCATTTTCGGAATAAAGAAAGGATTAAAACGGGGCGTTCCATCGCCTTTGGCGAAATCCATCACCTCGTGCTGGAAAGTGGTAAGTCCGCCTATACCGCTTGAGCAGATTACGCCCACCCGGTCGGGATTAATTTGATCTGATTTCAAGCCGGCATCTTCCACGGCCTGATCGCTTACCACCAATGCCGCCTGTGTAAAGCGGTCTATTTTTCTGGCTTCTTTTTTGTCGAGATGTGCGAGGGGATCGAACTGCTTCAGCTCACATGCAAACTGTGTACGGAATTTGGAACAGTCGAAAAGCGTAATACGGTCGGCACCGCTCACACCATTGATTAAACCATTCCAATAATCATGCAGATTATTGCCAATGGGTGTGAGCGCGCCTATACCGGTTACAACTACGCGTTTGAGTTGCATGCTTTGTAGCTGAATTTTTTGATGAAGCTGTTATCAGCAGCGATATCAGCCTTACTTCGCGTGTTCTTCTAAATAAGTGATGGCCTGACCAACAGTAGTAATGGTTTCAGCCTGCTCATCTGGAATAGAAATGTTAAATTCTTTTTCAAATTCCATGATCAGCTCAACGGTGTCGAGTGAATCGGCACCCAAATCATTGGTGAATGACGCCTCTGGGTTCACTTCAGATTCTTCCACCCCGAGCTTGTCAACGATGATTTTTTTTACTCTTGCTGCGATGTCTGACATTGTCTTTAAGTTTGGTTCAGGTTGCAAAAATATAGTTTTTGATTCATTCACAACCTTATAATCAAAATTCCCTGAGATTTTCCGCTATTTTCTGAAAATCAATGGAATAGGGGGTGCATTTCTTGGGTTTTTTTGTTCATTTAAATTGTATTATCTTTCAACATTACCGCTACCGCTTATGGCATTGAAACAGATAGATCACGGGTCGGAAGAATACCAGCAAATGGTACTGCTGCGGTATGAAATGCTGCGCAAACCATTGGGGCTGAATTTTGCCCCCGATGAACTGGATAAAGAAAAGGACGATATCCTTATCGGCGCCTATGAAGAAGAGGAGCTGCTAGGCTGTTGTATGCTTACAAGGGTTAGCGAGGATACTGTTCGCCTGCGCCAGATGGCGGTTCATCAAAAGCTCCAAGGCAAGGGTATCGGCGCCAGCTTGATGCGGTTTGCTGAGAATTTGGCCCGCGACCGGGGTTTTCGCAGTCTGATCATGCATGCCCGCAAAACAGCCATCGGTTTTTACGAAAAACAGGGCTATCAAACCAAAGGGGATGAATTTCTGGAAGTCACCATTCCTCACTACGTGATGGAAAAAATCCTGCGCTGAGTCAAGATCCACTAACGCTGTCCAATCTTTTCCCTTAACAACAGCCGAACTTCATGTGTTTGGTCGGAATCGGCAAAAGCATCTTTGGGAATGAGAAAGAAAGAACGCGGATCGATGTACAAATGAAAAAACTCGGGTGTTTCTACTACATAGCTGAACTGATCGTATGCCCACCATTTCTTACCCTTCTCATGCTGCAGCATCATACCGCCGTCTTCAAAATGCAAATCGAAATGATCTTTAAAGGTGCGGGTTCGACTATAAATGGTGAAAGGCAAAATGAACCAGAACGACACCATCAGGGTAAACCAAAGCAATGAACTGAGCAAAAAGGCGATGGGCGATACTTTTTTCAGGAAGAACATGGTTGCTGCAAACAATGCAAATACATTCACCAAAATCATGAGGATTTTAATTTCGCTGCGTGCAATAAAATGATAGCGCAACGCCTGAATTACCTGCTTCCGCTGATAGGAAAAGCTGATTTGAATACTCAATTGCGGGGCACTTTTAGATCGTTTTCAGATACAGTCCACTCTCCCAACGCTTCGCCCTTTACGCCGAAGAATGCAACGGTCAGCTTTCGTTTATTCCGTTCTCCGGTAACGCTGATCTTGCCATAATTCTGCTTTTCATCCAACCCATACACCCGGTAAGGATTATCTTTTTCGGGTCCGCCAAATCGATGTGTGCCGGAGGTTAGCGGGGAAACGGTAATATCATACAAAGGGTATTGACTGGGACGATCTACTTTAATCACTTCACTATGATGCCGGTCGCCACTCATAAACAACACCCCATTGATGCGGTTTGCTTCTAAAAACGACATGAGCTCCTGGTATTCGGCCGGACAATTCGCTAGTTTATCGAAGGGTGATACCGGATTGAGAATCTGACTGCCGTTCGCGATGATTTTGAAAGGTGCACGACTGTATAACAATGCATTTTTCAACCATTCCATTTGTTCCTTACCCCACATTTGCTTGTTGGGATTGGGTTGTCCGTTGATGGAATCAGGCATATTATCCGCACTGCGCCACCAGCGGTCGTCCATCATGAAGATGTCCACATCGCCATATGAAACAATGCTGTACACACCCTGCCCCTGCATGCCGTAGCTGGGGTTGGCCCAATACTTACTAAACACCTCTCTTGCCGTTTCTTTCAGTATAAAATGCTTGCCAATATCGTTGGGACCATAATCATGATCGTCCCACATAGCGTAATGCGGCATGGCTTTCAAAAAATTGCGCAGTACGGGACTGCTGCGGTCGCGACTGGCACGGTACCACATTCCCCATGCATCAAAATAATCTACTTCGCGGGTGTACCAGTTATCGCCCAGCCAAAGCATGAATGCTGCATTTTCTTTTGCCATGGTTTCAAAAATAGACGAGTCGCCTCCATAGGGTCTGCCGGGTCGGTCGTAGGGTGGCTCATTGAAATAAGCACATGACCCTGCGAGAAAGGAAAAATCAGGTACGGGTTTGCGCCACTGCCACAAATCTTTGGTGGTAAATATACCATCTGCACGAGTGGGCTTACGCTGGGTTGCCTGGGGCTCCGCAATTATCTGATACTCGTAGGTGGTATTTACATCCAGTCCACCAATGGTAAATGTAAGAGGAGCAAACCACTGCGCTGCATCGGTGGTTTGGCGAATGCGCTGCGCTTCCTGCATGCGGCCCTGTTTCCAGTACCAAAGATCCGCAGTGCTTCCTGGCTTTACCTCCACCCATATTTTGGCACTGCGCAGTTCAATCTGGCCAAGCATAGGCCCAGAAACGAGCCCAGATTGTGCAATGCTTACCAGTGCAGCTATCTGAATTACAAAACAGAAAAGTATTCCCCGTGCAAAGTTCATATCATGATTTTTAGGATTCGCAAAGTAGTTAAAGTTCATTACAAAATTGTTAAGTGGTACGCACTGCCGCAAGCGTCTCGCTTTTGCATGTTGGAGATGCATAAAATAAAAAAAGCCCCGATCAAAGATCGGGGCGGATATGTTTTGTGCTTTTCTTAGCTGCAACCCATGCTGTTACCACAGTTGAGACACTTGTAGCAAGTGCCGCTGCGAATGGTAATATGTCCGCATACATTACAAGCAGGCGCATCGCTTTGCATGCCTTTATTGTACGCATTCATCTGATCCAGACTATTCGCTTCTGCTTTCACAGCTTGCGGTGCAGTTGATTTTACATTTTTGGTAGATGCAACACCTACTACACGCACATCACTGAGTTCGGGCGCTTTTTTGTCGTACTCTAATCCCGTAGGCACATCATCCCAGTCATCGCCAAGCTGTGTGGTCTCGTTTTTATCGAGCATGTGTACGAGGTCGGTGCGACCGAGGTACTCGTAAGCAAGCACGCGGAAAATGAAATCGACAATAGATGTAGTAGAACGCACGTTGGGGTGATCTACCATACCACTTGGTTCGAACTTGGTGAATGCAAACTTATCTACAAACTCTTCCAGCGGTACACCATACTGCAAACCGATGGAAACGGAAATGGCGAAACAGTTCATCAAGCTGCGCAGCGTACTTCCTTCCTTAGCCAAATCGATGAAGATTTCACCCAGGGTTCCGTCGCCGTACTCACCGGTGCGCAAAAACAGCGCCTGCCCGTTGATCTTCGCTTTCTGCGTAAATCCGCGGCGCTTTGTGGGCAGTGAGCGACGCTCAACAATGCGAGCCAGCTGACGCTTCAGTTTGGTATCGGGTGCTGCCTGTACGCGCTTCTGCAACTCCTCCAGCAACTCTTCCAATGTAAGGTTGGCCATATTGATCATGTTGCTAACAGGTGCTTCTTCCTGAGCAGCTTCAGCGGTTTCAACAGCGGCAGTAGTTGCCTTCTTCTTCTTATCGCTCTTGTTGCTAAGGGGCTGACTGAGCTTAGAGCCATCGCGGTACAACGCACAGGCCTTTAAGCCAAGCTCCCAGCTAAGCATATATGCTTCTGAAATTTCATCAATGGTTGCCTCATGAGGCAGGTTGATGGTTTTAGAAATCGCACCACTGATAAATGGCTGTACTGCACCCATCATGCGGATATGTCCGCTGTGGTGAATATAGCGCTCTCCTTTTTTACCGCACTTGTTGGCACAGTCGAATATCGGATAGTGCTCTTCCTTGAGGAAGGGCGCACCTTCAATGGTCATGGTGCCACATACATAATCGTTGGCCTCTTCAATTTGCTCATCGGTGAAACCGAGTTCATCTAGCAAGCTGAAATCGGCACTGAAATATTGCTCAGGAGTAAAGCCGAGGCGCTGCATGCATTCTTCACCCAGCGTATAAGCATTAAACGCAAAGCCGATTTCAAAAGCAGAAGCCATGGCGGCATCAAGCTTTTTAATTTCTTCTGCAATAAATCCTTTCTCACTAAGTGTGTTGGGATTAATATGAGGTGCTCCGTTCAATGAAGCAGCACCAACCGCATATTTTACAATAGCATCGATTTCTTTTTCACTATAGCCCAGTTTTGCCAAAGCAGTGGGTACAGAGAGGTTGATAATTTTGAAATAACCACCTCCGCTGAGTTTCTTAAACTTCACGAGTGCGAAATCGGGCTCAACGCCGGTAGTATCGCAATCCATTACCAGTCCGATGGTGCCGGTGGGAGCAATTACGGTTGACTGCGCATTGCGGTAACCGTATTTTTCTCCAAGCTCAACAGCATCATCCCATGCTTTGCAGGCCGACTTCAACAAATAGTCGGGGCTGTACTGTGCTTTGATACCCTGGGGTTTAATGCTAAGACCAACATAAGCATCTTCTGCATCGTATGCTGCAGCACGGTGGTTGCGCATTACACGCAGCATATCCGTAGCGTTTTCAGCATAGCGGGGGAAGGGGCCGAGAATAGAAGCCAGCTCAGCTGAAGTTTTATAGGAAATACCGGTCATGATGGCTGTGAGCGATCCTGCCAGTCCGCGTGCTTCTTCGCTGTCGTAGGGAATACCCATTACCATAAGCATTGAACCAAGGTTGGCATAGCCCAATCCCAGTGTGCGGTAGTCGTATGAAAGCTGCGCCACTTCTTTGGAAGGGAACTGCGCCATCAGTACGGAAACCTCGAGCACTACGGTCCACAAACGAATCAGGTACTCATATCCTTCTGCATCAAAAACACCTGATGCTTCGTCGTAAAGGCGACGCAGGTTGATGGAAGCAAGGTTACAAGCGGTATTATCGAGGAACATGTATTCAGAGCAAGGGTTGGAAGCCCGGATGGGACCGCCCTGCGGACAGGTATGCCACTCGTTGATAGTAGTATCGTACTGTGTGCCGGGATCAGCGCAGCGCCATGCGGCATATGAAATTTGGTTCCACACCTCACGGGCAGGAATCTTCTTCATCACTCTGCCATCGGTACGCGCTTTCAGTTCCCAATCTTCATTGTTGGCAAGACGCTCAAAGAATGAGTTAGGGATGCGTACGGAGTTATTTGAGTTTTGTCCGCTTACCGTGCGGTATGCTTCTCCTTCGTAGTCAGATGCATAGCCGGCATCGATCAGGGCGCCTACTTTTTTCTCTTCTTCTACTTTCCAGTTGATGAAGTCCAATGCCTCGGGGTGGTCGAGATCAAGGCAAACCATTTTGGCAGCACGACGTGTTGTGCCTCCGCTTTTGATGGCACCGGCAGCGCGGTCACCAATTTTCAAGAAGCTCATTAATCCGCTGGACGAACCACCGCCGCTCAGCTTTTCGCCTTCGCCGCGAATATTGGAAAAGTTGGTACCAACGCCGGAACCATATTTGAAGATGCGTGCTTCACGTACCCACAGGTCCATGATACCGCCATCATTTACCAGATCATCATCAACGCTTAAAATAAAGCAGGCATGGGGTTGCGGGCGCTCATAGGCAGAAGTAGACTTTTTCAGCTGGCCGTCGTTCTGATCTACATAGTAGTGCCCTTGAGGCTTGCCCTTAATGCCATAGCTTTCGTACAAACCAGTGTTGAACCACTGCGGTGAGTTAGGCACACACATTTGATTGAGGATGCTGTACACGAGCTCTTCATAAAATATTTGTGCGTCTTCGGAAGAAGCGAAATAACCATAACGCTCACCCCACACACGCCAGCAGTTTGCCATACGGTGTGCAACCTGCTTGGAGGAAGTTTCACGACCCAGCGTACCATCGGGTTGCGGAACACCCGCTTTGCGGAAATATTTTTGTGCAAGAATATCTGTAGCAATTTGGCTCCAGTGTTTTGGCACTTCTACATTGTTCATTTCAAACACGACTTCTCCCGAAGGATTGCGTATCACAGATGTACGGTAGTCGTACTCAAACAAATCGAAAGGCGCTACTCCTTCGCGGGTAAAGCGGCGGCTAAAACGAAGCCCTTGAACATTTTTCTTTTTTGCGGCCATGTTGTCTGTAATTTTTTGGTATTAGTGCGTTTGTTTTGGTTGTTTCCCTTTTCCCGATTTCGGCATTTTCCCGGTTTCGGGTGGACAACGAAAATATCTGCCTACAAGCTATCGGCAAAGAGCGAAATATCAACAGGTTGTGGAAAAGCACCTGAAATGCAATGCTGGTTTGCATTGCCCCCTTGCACAAAAAAAAACTTCAAACTCCCGTGGCAATTTTCGGAAAAAATTTGTAAAGGAGAGGGTAGCCGTTTTGCCTTGCTTTGAAAGCAAGTTTTAACATGGTTGCACAGCTGTGAAGAAATCGTTTCGTGCAATGAAATACAAAGGCCGATAGGTTAGATGGTAGTTTTTTTGCATTTTTGCATTATACTCAAAATGAGTGCATGCAGAAAAACATTTATCAAGAACTACTGCGCAGAAAAAAACAAGGCATCAAATCTTTTGCTGTACTCATCGATCCCGATAAGGCAGATGCTGCTACTATCACACATTTGGTGGAAAGAAGTGTTAAGGCAGGTGTAGATTATTTTTTTGTGGGAGGTAGTCTGGTAATATCCGATCGACTGGAAGATGTAGTTCAGCAGATTAAATCAAGCTGTTCTATTCCGGTAATTCTTTTTCCGGGAAGTCCTTCACAACTCACCCCCCTTGCCGATGCATTACTTTATCTGTCGCTGATATCCGGACGCAATCCCGAACTGCTCATTGGTCAGCATGTAATTTCTGCGCCTTTTGTAAAGAAAAGCGGACTTGAAATTATGGCCACCGGTTATATGGTGGTGGATGGCGGTGCGCCCACTACCGTATCCTATATCAGCAATGCCACGCCCCTGCCGGCCGATAAAAACGATGTAGCATTATGTACTGCACTCGCAGGTGAAATGCTGGGCATGAAGCTGATTTACATGGATGCAGGAAGCGGTGCAAAAAAGGCAATCAGCGAAAGCATGATTGTAGCCGTTGCGGCGCAAATTTCCATCCCGCTGATTGTAGGCGGCGGTATTACCGATCCTGAAAAAGCATATCTGAACTGTAAGGCCGGAGCAGATATCATTGTTATCGGCAACGCCATCGAAAAAGATCCCACCCTCATAGAAGAAATGGCTGCCGCGGTGCACAGCGTGCCTAGTCGGGCTAATTGAACCAAGTTGGATCTTACGTAAGAATTGCTAAAAAGAGGGCGCCTTAAAGACTCATCATTTCCTTAAACTTCACCGCCTGGCGACGGCTGACTTCAATTTTTTCACCTCCCTGAATTTCAAGTAGGAGCCCACCATTGAAATAAGGCTCTACTTTTTCTATCATCCGCAAGTTTACAATATGTTTTCTGTTGGCACGGAAAAACACTTTATTGTCCAGCCTTTCTTCCAGCGCATTGAGTGATTTGAGGATCAGTGGCTTGTTGCTACCAAAGAATACTTTGGCATAGTTGCCCACACTTTCGAAGAGCCTGATTTCGCTGAGCTTAACAAACCAGCAGCGCTCACCATCTTTCACAAAAACCTGATCGTGTTCGCGCAGCATGCCGCGATGAACGATGTCTGTACCATTGGCAGATTGTGGATCCGGCGCATGCAATAACTTTTGCATGGTTTCTGAAAGGCGCTTTGGTTCGATGGGCTTTAAAAGATAATCAAATGCATTTACCTCAAATGCTTTGAGTGCAAACTCATCGTAAGCAGTTGTAAAGATTACATCAGGAACATGATTGAGTTCAGCAAGCATATCGAAGCCTGTTTTTCCGGGCATCTGGATGTCGAGAAAAATTACATCAGGCTGAAGTGTTTCAATTTTTTCAATGCCTTCGGCAGCATTAGAGGCCTCAGCAATCACTTCCAGTTCAGGAAAATCGGTAAGCAATTTTTTGAGCTCATTTCTGGCCAGCCTTTCGTCGTCGATGATGATTGCACGTTTCGTCATAAACTCATTCATTTTCTACCGGCATAGTGATACATGCTTCCACTTGCTGACCGGCCACATTGGCAATTGAAAATCCCGCCGCTTCACCATACATCAGTCGCAGGCGATTTTGTGTACTATACAACCCAAATCCTTCGGTAGCACTGATGGTGGAAAGATTGCCCGTATTGCGAACCATCAGCTCATGCTGCCCGTTACGAAAGCGAGATATAATATGCACTTCGCCACCGCTAACAGTGCGACTAATACCATGTTTGATGGCGTTTTCTACCAGTGTTTGAAGCATCATGGGAGGTACGGGTAAAGAAAGTGTTGTTTCGTCGATATCGAATTTTACTTTCAGTCGCTCTTCAAAACGCATCTGCTCCAGCGCCAGATAATCGCGCACAATGGCAAGCTCCTCTTCAAAAGAAACGGTTTCGGTTTTTTCTGCATGCATACTGCTTCGCAAAATGCTGCTCAGCTCGGTAATCGCTTTGCGTGCACGCACCGGATTTTCATCTACCAAGGCCCGAATGCTGTTGAGTGCATTGAAAATGAAATGAGGGTTGATATGCGACTTGATGGTTTTGAGTTGCAATTCTTTAATCAACCCTTCCAGTTGCAGCGATTCAATCTCCTGCTTTCGGATGCGCTGGATATAATGGTAAATAAAATAGATCAGGTTCCAAACCAGTAAGGTGATGAAGGCATTAAACGTAGCGCCAAACATTTTTTCAAACAAGGTGAAACCGCGTTCGCGCTGGCGCCAGATATCAAATACCTGATACATACTCAACGAGCCGGCTGCATACAAAAAAGCAAAGGCAAGAGTAATGCCCAGAAACAATAGCGATTGCTTTTCAAGATCCTTTTGAAGAATCTGAAAACGCATAATAGTAAACCGCATCATATGGCTGAAGAGCACACCCAACAGTGTCAATACTGCTAGTCGCCCGAAAAAGGTTGCGGAAAAATTATTCCGATAGGTCCATTCGAAAAAAATGGAAATCATGGCATTGGCACCCCAGCCAAAAAACTGAAATGCCCAGTAGCGTGGTATGTTACGAAATAGCCGCATTAGCCCTACAAATCTAGTGCTGATGAGCGATTTAGGCGCCGGCTTCTTTATCAAAGGCAGAGAAAGCGGCTAAATGGTAGGGCCGGTGGACGGGAACGGAAGCCGTACAGAACCAATTTGCCCGGTTTTTGTTGTTATTGGTTACGCTAACCTTCACAATGCTAAAATTTCTATTTTTACCCCTTATTCATACCGTATGGACATCAGACCCGGACCATTGTTAAGCATGGTAGATTCGCCCAAGCAGCTGAAACAGCTGAAACTAGAGCAGCTTCCTCAGTTTTGCGACGAACTGCGCCAGTACATCATCGATATCGTAAGTGTGCATGGTGGACATTTTGGTGCCAGCTTAGGCGTGGTTGAGCTTACGGTAGCCCTGCATTATGTTTATGACACCCCCTACGATCAGCTGGTATGGGATGTAGGCCATCAGGCATACGGACACAAAATTCTTACCGGACGGCGCGATCAGTTTCATACCAACCGAAAATACCAGGGCATCAGCGGCTTTCCCAAACGCAGCGAAAGCGAATACGACACCTTCGGTGTTGGCCATTCCTCCACCTCCATTTCGGCAGCGCTTGGCATGGCCATTGCAGCGAAGTATAAGGGAGAAAACAGAAAATCAGTGGCAGTAATTGGCGATGGTGCCATGACAGCAGGTCTGGCTTTCGAAGGCATGAACCATGCAGGCGTAGCCGATGCAGACTGCTTGATTATTCTCAACGACAATTGCATGAGCATTGACCCCAACGTGGGTGCTTTAAAAGAATATCTGACCGACATCTCAACATCTCATACTTACAATAAATTCAGAGACGAGGTTTGGAACATTTTGGGTAAGCTGCCGGTGGGAAAGAACTTTTCGCGTGAAATGGCAAGCAAGCTCGAGCATGCGGTAAAAGGAATGGTGAGCAAAAGCGCTAACCTCTTTGAAGCACTCAAGTTGCGTTATTTCGGACCGATCGACGGGCACAATATCATCAAGCTGGTTGACACACTGAAGGATATGAAAAATATCCCCGGACCCAAACTGTTACATATTGTAACGGTGAAGGGCAAGGGATATGAACTGGCAGAAAAAGACCAAACCAAATGGCATGCACCGGGCTTGTTTGATAAAGTGACCGGAGAGATTTACAAGAAAAAAATAGAAACGCCACAGCCACCCAAATACCAGGATGTATTTGGTCATAGCTTGATTGAATTGGCCGAAAAGAACCAAAAGATTATGGGCATTACACCCGCCATGCCCAGCGGATCTTCCTTGAAGTACATGATGGAGCAAATGCCCGACAGAGCTTTTGATGTAGGCATCTGTGAACAACATGCGGTAACAGTAAGTGCCGGACTAGCAACGCAAGGCATGCGTGTGTTTTGTAATATTTATTCTTCTTTCATGCAAAGGGCCTACGATCAGGTGGTGCATGATGTAGCCATTCAGAAGTTGCCGGTTGTATTTTGTTTAGACCGTGCAGGGCTTGTGGGTGAAGATGGTCCAACGCACCATGGCGCTTACGATATCGCCTTTATGCGTTGCATTCCCAATATGATTGTAAGTGCCCCGATGAATGAAGCTGAGCTGCGCAATCTGATGTACACTTCGCAGCTGGAAAGCACCAAGCTTCCCTTTGTAATTCGCTACCCGCGCGGTGAAGGCGTGATGCCGGAATGGAAAACTCCATTCGAAGAAGTGAAAATCGGCACGGGCCGCAAGCTGAAAGACGGCGCAGAAATCGCCATACTGAGCTTGGGGCATCCCGGCAATTTCGCAGCCGCCGCCATCCGCGATCTCAGAAACGACGGTATCAACCCTGCGCATTACGACATGCGATTTGTAAAACCGCTCGATGAAGCCATGCTGCATGAAGTGTTTCAGCGCTACAACAAAGTAGTTACGGTTGAGGACGGAACGGTAGTAGGTGGTTTTGGAACAGCCGTGCTTGAATTCATGGCTGCAAATGGCTACAAGGCTGATGTAAAAATATTGGGCATACCCGATCGCATTGTTGAACATGGCACACCCAAAGAACTTTTCAGAGAAAGTGAATACGATGCAATAGCAATTGCAGAAGCGGTACGCGTGTTGGCCAATACCACCGTTAAAGCTTTGTAAGCAAACTTAGTTGAGAGAGGGTTCTGTGGGAATTTCAGGCACTTCTTCCGAGCGCTGATCATTCCATTCCACAATGAAATTATTCTTTCCCTCTCCCGTGCGAATGTCCATATAGCGCTGCTGTGCCAGTTCAAGCATCGAAAGAAAAAGAAAAATGGCATGGATGCGGTTCTCACAAATCTCAAACAACCTTTCAAAAGGCATGCTCCGCTCGCGGCGAACCATATCGAGCATATAATCGCGACTGCCCTCCATGGTATAATTATAACGCACCACCGTATGCACTGGCTTGTTGTTGCGATCGTGATAGCGCTTCATTACCCGCTCGAAGGTTTTCATGAGCTTGAACATGGTAATGGTCTGAATCTCCGTTCCTTCACCGGCTTCTTCTCCAATGGATGAAAGCTCCTGATGAATGTTTCCGCGCTTTACCATGAGCATACGGATGGCTTCCATTTCAGCCATTTGCACGGAAGCTTCCTTAAACCGCTTGTATTCTATAATCTTATCAACCAGCTCCTGTCGCGGATCAATCTCATTACCCTGAGCATCCAGCTCCTTGCGTGGCAGCAACAATTTTGCTTTGATGCGCATGAGCGTTGAAATAAAGAGAATGAACTCACTTGAAAGCTCAATGTTCAGTTCCTCGCTCTGGTGAATGAAAGCCAGAAAATCATTGATGATTCTCGTGATGGGAATATCGTAAATATCGAGTTCGTCCCGCTCAATGAAGAACAATAACAGATCGAAGGGGCCTTCAAACTGCGGGAGTTTTATTTGATAGTGTGTATGTTGCAAATGAACGGTTTTAAAAATGGAATATCAAAACTGCGTGCCGACAAATGTAGGAGAAAGCAGTCAATATTTGGCAGCGATTCATCCCCATCCAAACAAACTGAAGCCTCAAACTAAAAAGTTGACCTTGAAATAGTCATCGCCTTATTCACTTCTCTGCTTAAGCAAATCCCGAATTTCTGTCAGCAGCTGTTCGGAAGCAGTAGGCGGAGGTGCGGGCGGCTTCTGATCGCGCTTGAACTTATTAATAGCTTTGATAATAAGAAACAGAAAGAAGGCAATGGCTAAAAACTTTACCAGGGCGGTTATGGCCATGCCGTACTTCAGCTGCGCATCTCCCACCCGCAATACCAACGCATCAAAATTGATACCACCAGTGATGATTCCAACGATGGGCATTAAAATTTGCTCAACAACTGCACTAACAATGGCACCGAATGCCGCTCCGATGATTACACCCACAGCAAGATCTACTACATTACCCTTGATAGCAAATTCTCTGAATTCCTTTAAGAAGCCCATATCGTTTTTTTAAGATGCTTTTTACCGGCTCAGCTAAGATAAAACATGATGTTTACAACTGCCATAGGCACTCAGAAAATAAATTCATTGATTAAGACACCCTGTTTCGTTTGCATTCGGTTGATATAACGCAACTTTGCAGCCGTTATGAACAAAGCTTGGATCAACTGGCTGCTCTTTATTGCCCTTTCATTTATTTGGGGGAGCTCCTTCATGCTGATGAAAGAAGGATTAAAGACATTCAACCCCTACCAAGTTGCGGGCGTGCGCATGTTTTTTGCCGGAGCCGTATTGTTGCCCTTTGTAAAACGTTCTTTCGCATCCATTGATAAAAGTAAACTGCCGTATATCGTTCTATCGGGATTGCTGGGCAGTTTCATTCCTGCTATCCTTTTTTGCATGGCAGAAACCAAAATCGACAGTGCGTTGGCGGGTATGCTCAATGCATTAACACCCCTCTTTGTAATTCTGGTGGGCGTGATCTTTTTAAAGATGGGGATTGGCAGAACAAAAATGTTGGGAGTACTGATTGGTTTTGCGGGCATGGTATTGGTATTATCGCCCAATATGCGCGTGAATGCCGAAGACCTTTGGTATGCTGCACTGGTACTGCTTGCCACACTATTGTATGGAGTGAACGTAAACATGGTAAATCGGAAACTGCATCAAACCGCCTCCACTGAAATTGCAAGTATTTCATTTGCCTTTTTCATGCTACCCGCATTATTGATGTTATGGTTGACCGGCTTTTTCAAACACGATTTTCAGACGGAAGCATTTGCTTATGCTTTTGGATCAGCAGCGGTGCTGGGCATGCTGGGTACCGCTACGGCTACCATCCTGTTTTACATACTCATGAAACGCGCCGGGGTTTTGTTCTCTTCTATGGTTACCTACGGCATTCCCTTTGTTGCCGTATGCTGGGGCTTGGTTGCCGGAGAAAATATAGGGCTGATACAAATTGTAGGATTACTAATCATCCTCACGGGAGTTTATTTTGTAAATACCAATAAAAAGGGCTCTGTAAAAGAGCCCTGATAGATTAGTTCTCGACGACTTAAACCGTCATAATTTCTTTTTCTTTTGCCTGCAAATGCTTCTCAACCAGTGCAATGTATTTATCGGTGATTTGTTGAATATCCTTTTCTGCATCTTTCGCGGCATCTTCACTCAAACCATCTTTCTGTAATTTTTTTACTTCTTCAATGGCATCTCTACGAATATTACGGATCGCCACTTTTGAATGCTCACCTTCACCATTTACTTTTTTCACCAGCTCTTTGCGGCGCTCTTCGGTAAGCGGAGGAAGAAACAATCGAATCAAGGCGCCGTCGTTTTGTGGGTTGAGCCCTATATTGGAAGCGATGATGGACCGCTCGATGGGCTGAAGCATATTCTTCTCCCAAGGCTGAATAACAAGGGTTCTTGCATCTGCCACGCTAACATTGGCAACCTGATTGAGCGGCGTGGGAGCGCCGTAATAATCCACCACGATCCCTTCCAGCATTTGCGGGTTGGCTCTGCCGGCTCTGATTTTGACCAGTTCAGCTTCAAGGTGCTGAATGGCTTTTTTCATATGACTATCCGCATCTTCTGTAATAAGCAACAATTCGTCCGACATAAATTCGATGGTTGGTGAGCTGCAAAGCTAATGAATGAAAAAATTAGTTGCTGTTTTTACGGGACAACCTATTTTTTAAAAGAATGCTTTGTAAAACCGGTGCTCGGTTCTATTGAGCACCAAATTTAAACTTTCCACTACAGCGACTTAAAAAGCAACATAAATAAAGAGGTGTAAAAATCTTTGAGACGACTCTGCGATTTTCTTTTAGTTTTGCCGCAACATCCTATTTATATGGCCGCACTTCAGGAAATCGCAACGCAAATTAGAAGAGACATTGTTCGTATGGTACATGGCTGCCAAAGCGGCCACCCCGGTGGCTCACTGGGATGCACCGAATATTTTACGGCACTCTATTTTAAAGTAATGAAACACAATCCTGCCTTCAATATGAACGGTACGGATGAAGACGTGTTTATTCTTTCCAATGGCCATATCAGTCCGGTGTTTTACGCAACCCTCGCACGCAGCGGATATTTCCCCGTTCAGGAATTGCAAACTTTTCGCCGCATTAATTCCAGGCTGCAAGGCCACCCCGCCACTCATGAGCATTTACCCGGCATTCGCATTGCTTCGGGATCGCTTGGCCAGGGCATGAGCGTTGCCATTGGCGCTGCGATGGCCAAAAAACTCAACAACGACAAACACCTTGTTTTTTCGCTGCATGGCGACGGTGAACTGCAGGAAGGTCAGATTTGGGAAGCTGTGATGGCAGCTGCGCATCATCAGGTGGACAACTTGATCGCAACGATTGACTGGAACGGACAGCAAATAGATGGGCCTACCAATAAAGTAATGAACCTGGGCGATTTGAAAGCCAAATTTGAAGCCTTTGGATGGGATGTGATGGTTACCGAAAACGGAAACGATATGGATGAAGTGGTAGCATCACTCGAAAAAGCAAAGGCACGCTGCGGAAAAGGAAAACCCATCGTAAACCTGATGAAAACAGGCATGGGAAAAGGAATCGATTTTATGGAAGGCAGTCACGAATGGCATGGCATTGCTCCTAACGACGAACAACTTGCCAAAGCACTGTCTCAATTACCTGAAACCAGTTTGGGCGACTACTAATTCGCCTGCCCGCGTAAAGAAATGCTGGCACGCGCAGCCCTGGCTGCAGGCATCCACGCAGCCAACACTGCAATGGAAAGCACCGATATCATTACAAGCAACAAATCGGTGAGCATCACCTTCACAGGATAATAATCAATTACAAAAGAACCCTGAAGTGGAATAATTTTGAAGGTGGTTTGCATCCATACCAATAGCAGCGACAACATGGTTCCTGCCAATGCACCGATGCTAGCAAGCAAAAGTCCTTCTGCTAAAAAAAGCAAACGAATAAAGGAAGTGGATGCACCCATGGCTTGCATAATTTGTATGTCGGCCGATTTCTCCAGCACCAGCATGGTTAAGCTTCCCACCATATTAAATGCAGCCAAAATCATCAGAAGCATGAGAATGGCATAGATCACCCATTTTTCCAGCCGCATCACTTCATATAAAGATCGGTTTTGCTCATAACGGCTTTCTACGCGATAGCTTTTACCAAGCAAACTTTGAACACTTACAATAACTGCTTGCTCTGCAGCAGCATTACTAAGTTTTATTTCTACTGCCGAATACTCATCGCCACGCAAACCAATCATTTCTCGCAAAAAATCAATATGTGTGAGCAGATAACCATTGTCGAATTCCTGTTGCACTGCAAAAGTTCCGGCGCCATAAATATTACCGATACGAATGGATGTGAGTGGATCAGCATTCAGTGCCACACCGCGCTTGGGAAGATATACCGTAAGCGGCTGCACAGAACGATCGGCTTGAAAATTAAGTGCTTGCTCCAACCCTACCCCCACAACCGCCGTTGGCTGAGTTGCATCACCAATATGATACCTGCCTGCCACCATATACTTTTCAATGCCCGAAACCTTGGCATATCTATTATCGACACCCTTGATCATTGCATTAGCGCGATAATCGCCAAACTGAAGATGCGCTTTTTCCTGTACTACCAACGATAAGGCAGCAACGCCTTTAACAGATCGTATTTTTTCCAGTTGTGCTGCAGTAAGACTTAAAAACCGCCCTTCCTGCGCAGTGATACGCAAATCGGGGTAGAAAGATGCATAGAGCGTTTTTACCAATCCTTCAAATCCGTTGAACACACTCAGCACCAGCACCAATGCAGCCGTGCCAAATGCCATAGCCACTACCGATACCCATGCAATGATATTGATCGCATGAGTGGTTTTACGCGACCAGAAATAACGCCAAGCAAAAAAAAGATATAAGCGTGCGATGATGAACAATTTAAAATGAAGAAGCAGCCTACTCCTGATCTTTGATTTTTTTGAAAAGCGCTTCAATACGAAATACCTGCTCCAGCGTATCGTCGATAAAATATTTCAACTCGGGCATGCGACGAAGCTGATGCTTTACACGCGCCGACAACTCTCTTTTAATAACCGAAGCCTTCTCTTCAATTTTATGAAGCACCTGCTGCGGATCCTTTGCCTGAAACAAACTGAGATAAACACGCACCTCCAGTAAGTCGGGCGTAATTTTTACCGATGAGATAGAAACCAGTGCGCCATCAATCATACTCAGTCCGAGCTTTTGAAAAATCAGCGTCAGCTCTTCATTAATAAGTCCTGCTACCTGTTTTTGTCTTTTTCCTTCCTGCATAATAAAATATTTTATGGGGTGAGCATGTATTGATTCATTCCTTTTTCTACATAGGTAATCTTCTGGCGAATGCTTTGAAGATGAAGCTGCTCATTACTTTTTAATTTCGTCGTGGCGCTTTGCTGATGATACATGTGATACACAATGCCTCCGAATTTCAGAAAGCGCAGCAGTACGCCAGCATTCATAAGGCGAATAGCAAGATCATTGTCTTCTTTTCCCCAGCCGGTAAACGACTCGTTGTGCCCGTTCACTTTAATCAAATCATCTTTCCAAATAGCCATATTGCAACCCAGTGCATAGCGATAGCCCTTGACACCTCTTTGCAAAAATCGATTGATAAAGGCATAAAAAGGCTGACGTATACCATTATACCATTTTTTTATGTTTCGGCTAAACAATGGCGGAGTGGATTCACCGGCGGCCAGCATCATTTCTTTAGTGAGCGTTTCATTCATCAGCACCCTGCTACCGCAAACAAAACGACCTTTTTTAGCCACACGCAGGTGGTCGGCTATAAAATTTTCATGGAGCATCACATCGCCATCAATGGTAATAATGAGCGGGAAAGTGGCCATTGCAAATGCCTGATTCAAGATAGCGGTTTTCCGAAACCCTTCATCGGGCTGCCAGCAATGCTTCAGGGGTACAGGGCAAATGCTTTTGAATGCTTCAATCACCGCTCGGGTTTCATTGCTGCTTCCATCGTCGGCGATGATGATTTCACCGGGAAGCACCGTTTGCTTTAGCACCGTTTCAAGGCAAGTGCGCAAGGCCTCCGGCCAGTTGTAGGTGGATATGCAAAGCGAACAATTCATGGGATGGGATCTTCGTTTACAAAAGTAAACCATTCAGCCTCATATACCCGTTTTCCGCTGTTCACGTAAGCATTGCTATCTTTGAAGCATGCAATCACTCAGGAGACTGATTCCTTTTGCAAGACCCCTACATCATTTCTTTCCGGAGTACATTGTTTACACCGTATTGGGCATTTTATTTGGTCTGCTCAACTTCACCTTACTCGTTCCCATTCTTCAGCTGCTCTTCGATGAGCAAATGGCGCTTTCAGTGAGCAAGCCCGCATTTGCTTTTTCACTTGATTTTGCGAAAGACTATTTCAACTACGTTTTCAGTAATATTATTGCCGAAAAAGGGAAATTTCAAGCCCTGCTGCTGATATCGGCATGCGTAGGTTGCAGTATTGTGCTGGCCAACGTTTTCAGATATCTTTCTTTGCGCGTTTTGCTGCGCCTGCGACTGAAACTCATTGAAGGACTGCGCAACAAACTGTATGAAAAATATCTGCAGCAAAGTTTATCCTATCACCACCATCAAACCAAAGGCGAACTGCTGATGGTGATGACTTCCGAGGTACAGGAAATGGAGGGCTCCGTGGTAAACTCACTACAGGTACTACTCCGCGATCCTTTTGTGGTACTTACTTACTTTGGCATACTGTTTTACTGGTCGCCCAAACTCACCTTATTTACACTGGTGTTTCTTCCCATAACTGGCGTTATCATTTCGGCAATTACACGCCGACTAAAAAGATTGAACTTTTATAGCCAGGAAATGATGAGTCGTATTATGAGCCAAACCGATGAAAGTATCGGAGGCATTCGGCAAATTCAAAGTTTTGGTGCAGAGAAGATGCTTAAGGAAGTGTTTCGAAAAATGAATCTTGATTTTTCTAAACATAGCAAAGCCCTTGCGGGAAGAAAAGAGCTGGCATCGCCTATTTCAGAAGTGCTGGGCATGCTGGCAGCACTTACGCTGATTGTTTTTGGCGGCTACCTGATTTTGGAGGGAGCAACCACTATGAGCGGATCTGGTTTCATTGCCTATCTTGCGCTTTATACGCAAATCATTCAGCCGCTCAAAAATTTATCGCACACTTCCTCTGTATTACAACGTGGCATCGTTGCCTGCGAACGCATTTTCAAAACCATCGACAACCCTATCAATATTGTAAGTGAAGCAAATGCAATGCGCAAAACCAGTTTCGATCAAAAATTGGAACTGCAAAATGTAAGCTTCGGATATGGCAATGAAGAAGTTTTAAAAAACATCGATCTCACCATTGAAAAAGGAAAAACCATTGCACTGGTGGGACAAAGCGGTAGTGGCAAATCAACCCTTGCAGATTTGATCAGTCGGTTTTACGATGCTGACCAGGGAATTATTTTGATGGATGGCATTCCCATTAAGCAGATGTCCCTGGACGATCTACGCGCATTGATTGGTATTGTATCACAGGAAAGCTTTCTTTTCAATGAAACAGTGCTGAACAATATTTCCCTGGGCAAACCCGGTGCAAGCAAAGAGGAAATCATTGCTGCCGCCAAAGTAGCCAACGCCCATGATTTTATCATGGAGCTGGAAAATGGATACGAAACCGTTACCGGCGAACGGGGGGTAAAGCTGAGCGGCGGACAACGCCAGCGCATCGCCATTGCAAGGGCGGTGCTCAAAAATGCCCCGATCCTTATTCTAGATGAGGCCACATCGGCCATGGATACAGAGAATGAGCGACTTGTGCAGGAGGCCCTGCAACAACTTATGCAAGACAGGACCAGCATTGTCATTGCTCACCGGCTTTCAACCATTCGGCACGCCGATGAGATTATTGTGTTGCAAAAAGGCTCCATTATTGAGCGGGGCACCCATGATACCCTTATAACTGCAGACAGCTATTACCGAAGGCTGGTAGCCATGCAGGAAATGAAATAATGGGGAATTTTTGCGGAAATGATGCAAACTCCCAAGTAATTACTACCTTTAATCCGTCAATATGAATCCAGTTGAGGCTTCCAGGACCTCCGATGCTTTTCAAAAGATCAGTTTCTGCCGGCTCCTTCAGTTGCTTTCCTGGTTCATGATTTTTGTATTTTAATTTTTTTCTTGTGAACATTTACGTTGGAAACCTGTCGTGGTCTATGACGAACGAAGACCTGACCTCCCTTTTCGAGCAATTCGGAACGGTAAGCTCTGCTAAAATCATTACCGACAAATTCTCAGGCCGCAGTAAAGGCTTTGGATTTGTAGAAATGGAAAATGCCGAAGAGGCACAAGCTGCTATTGCCAACCTGAACGAAAACGAAGTGCAGGGACGCAAACTCGTGGTAAACGAAGCACAGCCTAAGAAAGATGATGGCGGATTCAAAAAGCGCAGCTTTGGTGGCGGCGGTGGCGGATTCCGCAGAGGCGGTGGCGGCGGTGGTTATCGCGATGGTGGCGGTTTCAATAGAGACAGAGACTACTAAATTCGATTTGGTAAACGCTCCATATTAAAAATCCTCAGCATGGCTGAGGATTTTTTTATGAATGTCCATTTCGTTTTCGTTTATTCTCCGGAAGGCTGCGGGCCTTTAACCAAACCCATTTTTGCTTCAATGCTGAGCGTAGCATGTGGCACTGCACGTAAACGCGCCTTATCGATTAGCTTACCGGTAACCCTGCAAATGCCATAAGTTTTGTTTTCAATGCGCATGAGGGCTTTCTCCAAATGATCAATATAGGTGATTTGTCTGCTCGCCATCTGCGCCAGCTGCTCACGCTCCATGCTCACTGTTCCATCTTCCATGGTCATATAACGACCTTCACTTTCACCGCCACCCATTTCATCTTTACGGGTTATTAATCCTTGCAGATAGGCCAGTTCTTTTTTGGCTGCTTCCAGCTTACGCTGAATCAGCTCTTTAAATTCCTGCAATTCTGCATCGGTATAGCGTACAAGTGGCCCCTGCTGGTAATGCTCTTGTTTACTGTCGAGGATCGACTTAGTAAAATCAGGCTGATATTTCACAGAAGTAGAAACAGATGTTTTAATGGGTTTCAGCTGTGCCGGCTTCTTAGATTTTTCATCTTTCTTAAGCTGCTGGATTGCTTGCTTTACCACTGGCTTTAGCACAACTTCCTTTATTTTATTCGGCTCTGAACGCTTTCCCAATGGTGCTGCTGGCGGAACATTGTTGGTTTTAGCCGCCGGCTTAGCTACTGGTGTAGGAACAGGCTTAGCTACTGGCTTGGCAACCGCCTTAGGAACAGGTTTGGGTGCAGGCTTAGCAGGTGCTTTAGAAGCAACTTTAGCAGGGGGTGCTTTGGGAGCTACCTTTTTTACCGGGGCTTTCGGAGCAGGTTTTGCTGCTTTTTTGGGCGCCGGCTTCGGTGCCGCTTTTTTAGGAGCAGGCTTGGAAACAACTTTTTTAGCTGCTGGCTTAGCGGCAGGCTTTTTAGCTGCAACTGCTTTTTTTGCAGCCGGCTTTGGCGCAGGTTTCTTTGCTGCTGGCTTTGCATTACCCTTTTTAGGGGCTGCTTTTTTTACTGCTGCCTTGGGAGCCGCTTTAGCGCTTTTTTTCTGCGCAGGTTTAGCGACTGTCTTTTTCTTGGTTGCCATACGATTCTCCTTTTTTGGATACCTGAACAAGTATATTTGTTTCGTTCACCTCAATGGTAGTACCCTCAGACAATTGCGGAACCACCTCCAAACTTTCTGCCAAAATTTCCGCGCAAATATAGTTTTTATATTCCATTATAGCTGCCTGTAAAAGAGGGGTTTCTGCCAGTCTTACATCAATCCGATCGGTCAGGGCAAAACCACTGTCTTTTCTTATTTTCTGAATGCGGTTTACCAGCTCACGGGCATTCCCTTCATTTTCCAGATCGGGCGTAACCGTAACATCCAGTGCTACCGTCAGCGCCCCCTTATTGGCAACCAGCCAGCCGGGCACATCCTCACTCACAATTTCTACTTCCGACAAATGTAATGGAAGGTTCTCATTATCTATCAACAGGTTATAAACAGTCTCCTTCTCCAATAAAGCAATCTGCTCTTGGGTAAATTCTGACAAAGCTGCAGCTACCGCCTTCATTTTGCCTCCCAGTTTTTTACCCAAAACCTGGAAATTGGGCTTCACCTTCTTGCGGATAAATGTGTCGTCGGGACTGAGGTAAGCGATCTCTTTTACGTTTACCTCTGTTTTAATCAAATCTTCCACCTTTTGCAGCTGCTCCTGCATTTGAGCGCTCAGCACGGGAATGAGTACTTTCTGCAAGGGCTGACGCACTTTGATGTTTACCTTTTTACGAAGCGAAAGCACCAAAGAAGAGGCATCCTGCGCCAGCTGCATGCGTTCCTCCAGTTGATGATCGATGGCTGCTTCATCGGCAATTGGAAAATCGGTGTGGTGCACGGATCCGGTGGTGAAGCGACCCGTTACTTCGTTCAGCTGGGTAAAAACGGCTTCACTGAAAAATGGAGAGATCGGTGCCATGAGTCGGGTAACCGTTTCAACACATTCATAGAGGGTTTGATAAGCACTGATTTTATCCGCTTCATATTCTCCCTTCCAGAATCTTCTTCTGCAAAGTCGCACGTACCAGTTGCTCAGCTGTTCATCTACAAAGTTTTCAATAGCACGGCCCGCCTGTGTGGGTTCATAATCATCCATGAAAGCTGTTACCGATTTCACAAGTGAGTGCAGGCTAGATATGATCCAACGGTCAATTTCCGGACGCTGATTGTATGGAATAGATGCTTCGCGAAAGGCAAATCCATCAACATTGGCATACAAAGCAAAAAACTGATAGGTGTTATAAAGTGTTCCGAAGAATTTACGCTGCACTTCTTTGATCCCTTCCAAATCAAACTTCAAATTATCCCAGGGAGAAGCATTAGTAATGAGATACCAACGCGTAGCATCAGCGCCAAAACTTTTAATGGTATGAAAAGGATCCACCACATTGCCCAAGCGCTTACTCATCTTGTTTCCTTCCTTATCAAGCACCAATCCGTTGCTTACAACAGTTTTATAGGCTATCGAATCGAACAGCATTGCACCCAGTGCATGCAGGGTGTAAAACCAGCCGCGCGTTTGATCTACCCCTTCGGCAATAAAATCGGCTGGGAATGCAGTGCCCTGATCAATGGCATTTTTGTTTTCAAAAGGATAATGCCATTGCGCATAAGGCATGGCACCACTGTCGAACCAAACATCCACCAGGTCGGGCACACGATACATCGGCTTGCCTGATGGTGAAACCAATACCACTTCATCTACAAATGGCTTGTGCAAATCTTGTATGCCTTCGGCATGAAATGCGGCATTCACAGTATCTCCCAAAATCGCTCTGGCTTTTTGAATGCCTTCGTTTAATTCTGCAACTGACCCGATACAAACTGCTTCTGCCCCATCTTCGGTACGCCAAATAGGCAAGGGTGTTCCCCAGTAGCGTGAGCGACTGAGATTCCAGTCAACCATATTCTCCAACCAATTTCCGAATCTTCCCTCGCCGGTTGATTTGGGTTTCCACTGGATGGTTTTATTCAATTCCACCATCCGATCTTTCATGGCGGTTGTGCGAATAAACCATGCATCGAGCGGATAATATAATATGGGTTTATCCGTGCGCCAGCAGTGAGGATAGCTGTGTTCATACTTCTCCACCTTGAACGCTCGGTTTTCTTTTTTCAGCTTTACGCAGATATCGATGTTTACATCTACATAGTCTGCTTCGTCTTTGTAATTTTTTACATAACGATTGCTGAACTCACCCAAACCTTCTACAAACTTACCGGCACGATCAACCATGGTTAGTATGCCGATATGATATTTCTTGCCCACTTTATAATCGTCTGCACCAAAGGCAGGAGCCGTATGAACAATACCGGTTCCGTCTTCTGTCGTCACAAAATCTCCAAGCAATAAACGGAATGGCTTGGCACCGGGTGTAATTTTTTCAACTTCTTCTATGGCATTGGCTTCGTAAGGAAGCAATTGTTCATAACTGCAGCCTTCCAGTTGTTTGCCCGGAAAACTAGTAATGACTTTCCATGGAATGAGTTTCTGATCACCGGCATAGCTATTGAAATCAGCATTCTCGGCTTCTGCTTTAAAATATTTATGCAAGAGCGCTTTTGCCAGCACTACGTAAACCGGTAAATGGGTATATGGATTGAAAGTATGCACCAATGCATATTCAATATTGCCACCCAGGGTTAATCCAAGATTGCTGGGCAAGGTCCAGGGTGTGGTTGTCCATGCAAGAAAAAACACCTCTGCCCCCTGCGCAGCATCATGCAAGAAGCGAGATGCATCGTTGGGTACTGCCTTGAACATTACTGTAGCACTGGTATCTTTTACATTTTTGTAAGTGCCAGGCTGGTTGAGTTCATGCGAGCTGAGTCCGGTACCTGCCGCAGGCGAATAGGGCTGAATGCTAACGCTTTGGTATAGCAGTCCTTTTTTATATAATTGCTGCAAAAGCCACCACAGCGTTTCAATGTATTTATTATCAAAGGTGATATAGGGATCTTTCAAATCAACCCAATAGCCCATGAGCTGGGTAAGCTCATCCCATTTATCTTTATAGCGCAGCACGGCTTCACGGCAACGCTGGTTGTATTCTGCAACAGTAATTTTCTTGCCAATATCTTCTTTGGTAATGCCCAATTCCTTTTCAACCCCCAGCTCTATGGGCAGTCCGTGTGTATCCCATCCGCCCTTGCGCTGCACCTGAAAGCCTTTCATGGTTTTATAGCGACAAACCAAATCTTTCAGCGTGCGGGAAATAACGTGATGAATGCCGGGCATACCGTTGGCACTGGGAGGACCTTCGTAAAAAACGAATGGTTTTGCTCCTTCCCGCAGGGAAACGCTCTTTTCAAATGCTTCATGCTCAGTCCATTTAGCCAGTATTTCCTGTTCAATGGAAGGGAGGTTAAGCTGCGAAAATTCTTTATATCGGACACTCATTGTCGCTGGAATTGCTGTGAATAAAGGTGCGCAAAAGTACGAAAGTTCAGCATGGAGCCTTCAAAGAAAAACCGCCCATAGGGCGGCTTTAAAGTCTGAATACATTAAAAATTGCGGGTTCCGTCGGATTGATAGGCAACACGTAAGCCATATTTAATTCGGGTAGGACGTGTAGGTGGCACTACCGGGTTTCCATTGTCATCCGCAGGATCGGCTGTTAAGATTTCCATTTTGGCATACCGATTCTGTGCCGTACGAAATACAAAAGTGCGACCTGCGATGGGAGCAAAACTGCGGGTTGCACTATTGTAAATGTACCAGTCGGCCGGTTTCACGGCACGCTGCGCCAATGAAGTATCGGTTTTGTATCCTGTTTCAGGAGCTGTTTTCACTTCATCGAAGGGCTGGTTTAAAATTTGAACACCTGCATTGCCAGGACCGCTCGAAGTATTATTGATTAAAAATGCTTCGAAACGCATAGCAAAATCCCAGCGGTTTGAATTGGAATCTGTAACTGGCACCTGAGCTCCATTTGCAAAACTGAAGAAATTGTGACTACCGCTCGTTGCACTTCCATTTACCAAAAAGGTAATACTGTTCACCGGCGCCGGA
Organism: uncultured Chitinophagaceae bacterium; assembly: GCA_964505195.1. GTDB lineage: Bacteria > Bacteroidota > Bacteroidia > Chitinophagales > Chitinophagaceae > CAZDGV01. The sequence continues at coordinate 17,669 of CAZDGV010000011.1, read as the reverse complement.
ACAGATTGCTTTTCCTTTTCACAACCTGCAATGGTCATTCCAACAATTGCTGCTCCGATAACAAAACTGATCTGCTTCATAAATACTACTTTTTATGTGTGAATTGAATAGATACGAAATAATGTGTGCCCGGAATGTTGGGCATAAACCGCGCATTGGTTTGATTCAATAAATTGTTGATGCCCGTTTGTACAGATAGATGTTTTGAAATGCGTTTTGCAACAGAAAGATTTACTTGCATCATGCCTGGCGCAAACTCCTCCTTCATATTGGCAAAATTATTTCCGTCGAGATCCAGCACACCCATGCGACTGCGATACACCCATCGCATGGATGCAGACCATCCCGATGGCTCATCATTGTAAAACAAACGCAGGTTGGCCATATGCCGACTTCTATTGAAAAGTCCGCTGTAATCCCGAAGCTGCATGCGCCTTGCCGGTCCGCCAGAAATATCTCTTCCAAAACTCGTTCCCGACTTCACTTGTTTTAATACATCCTTGTCGGCTGTTTCAAGTAATTGATAGCCCGCAGTTACTTGCAGCTTTGTGGTAAGCTTTTGCTCTATTTGCAATTCCAAACCCTGAGTAAAAGCCTGGTTAATATTTACATAACTAAACACTGCGCTGCCATTGGCTTGTGTTGCAACAGGCAAATAGTTAATCAGATGGCGAATATCATTGCGAAAGATGTTTGCATCCAATCTGAATCCGGAGGAATTGCGCCATTGCATTCCTGCATTGACGCCACTTGATACTTCAGGACGAAGTGCTGTAATGATGGATGCCGCAGGTAGAATATGTGCAATAATACCTTGCTGCAACTGCGCTTGTAATAGTGTGAGCGAGAACTCACTGGCTCCAAAAATACTATAGCCATCTGCAGCATTGTTTACAAAACTGAGATAGAGCTGACGGAAATCTGGTGCTTTAAACCCTGCTCCGTAGGAAGCGGTAAAGCGGAGTTGATCATTCAAGCGATAATGCATTGCCAGCTTCGGACTCACACGGGGTGCAAATGCATTGTTATGATCGTAACGCATTCCTGCAATGATATTGAGCTGCTCTACAGGAGTCCACTCGTGCTGCAAAAAAGCATGAAAAATCTGTTGTCTTTTTTCGCCACTGTACCTGCTCGTATTCACAGTTTGAAGCGTATACCCTGCCCCCAGCGTAAGGGTACCTGCTTTGGGAAAATGAAAGTCGGTTTGATTTTCGATGCGATAAAATCCCTGTTTGAAATCATCGAAATAATATCGCTTTTGATTGCTGAGGCTGTCGAGCTCCTGTGTAAAACGATAACGGCTTGTAAGCAAGCGTAAAGCCGATTTGAAATGCGAACCGCGTGTGTAGGTTAATACGGGATTGAAATGAAAATCGCCGGTACGGCCATTGCCGCCTACATTAATTACACGGCTGTTGATAGCATAATTACTTTGCTGCAAAGCATAGAAATAACGACCATTCAAAAGCAGTTTGAAAGCCGGACTAAAACGATAGGTATATTTTAAATGAGCGGTATAGTTGCGAAAGGGATCCAGGGTTTTTTCAGGGGTTGCTGCCTCCAAATCATATCCACTACTGCTATTACGGTTGAAGAAATAGTGCAAACTTGATTTGCCGGAAACAGTATTACCACTTACGAAGGCATCTGTTTGCATAAAAGAACCAGATCTTATGCCTGCCTGAATTTTTCTGCTGTTGGTTGGTTCTGTAATGATATTGATTACGCCACCCATAGCTTCACTGCCGTAAATGCTGGAAGAGGGCCCCTTTACCATTTCAATTTTTTGGATATTGCCAATAGCAAATCGAGAGAGATCCATCACCCCACCCTGGCGGCCAATGAGCGGCTCACCATCCAGCAAAATCATAGTATGATCAGGCGATAAACCCTGCAACTGAATACCATTTCCGAAAACGCCTCCCCCCACTGCATTGCTGCCGCTTCCACCGGTAATGAAAATACCTGTTTGCTCCTGTAATACTTCATTTAATCGTAAAAGCCCGGAAAGTCGGATCTGCTGTTGCGGAATGATAAAAGTGGGGATGGCTACATTGCCAAGCTTGCGTTCGGTGCGGGTGGCGGTTACCACAACATCATCCAGCGATTTCAACGCCAAAGTGTCCTCCACAGTTGCGGAAGATTGCGCCGTTGTATGCTGTACAACGCATAAAATCAACCATAGGGACCACCACTTCTTCATGAACGCCACAAAATTCGTTGATGGCATTCCGACAATTATCATGCGAATGTCATTCGCGAAGTGCATTATAAGAATTGACAAAGCAGTGACAATAAAAAAGCCGGAATCGATCCGGCTTTTAAACTGAAAATTTCCTAGTTACAATTTGACGCCCAAAGTGAGGAAAAAGTTGCGGGGTTCGGCCGGCATTAACCCCGGTCCGGGATAGCCACCTGCCCTTCTAGTGAAATATTTTTCACCCAACAAATTGTTGATGCCTGCTTTCACAAAGAATGCGGAGGTGAATTTATACGTACCACTTAAATCTACCAGCTGATAGGAGGGTATCAATCCGTTTACGCCATTCGCTGTTGGTGTAACAGTATTGTTCGCATCACTGAAAGCCTCTGAAACGTAGCTATACTGAGCAGTAACCGTAAGTCCCTTTCGCATATAGGTGATGCCTGTACGATAAATATGTTCCGGCGCATTTTCCACACGGCGATTTTTGAGGTTGGTTTCCACCAAATTGTTCCCCTGCCGGGTAATTACGCGAAAATCCTCATAGCGCGCATCGATGTAGGCAAGCGATGCAAAAACCGTAACATTTCCAAAGCGGGGGTTTTTCACCCAGGCTTTTAGCGGACTAAACTCTACGAGCGCTTCAACACCTTTACTGCGACTGTTACCCACATTGGTTCGGAAGTTATAAAAGCTGCCGTCAGCGCGCTGCTGAGCAATCAACCCGATACGATCATTGTACTGAAGCACATAACCGCTCACGTCAAAAAATAAGTAATCCTTTACACGGCCGCGATAGCCAAGATCCATATTATATCCCTTTGCATCGCGCAAATTCTGATCAATCACATCCGTAGTAGGGTTGGCAGTAAGGTCGCTGAACAGTGCTGGTCGGTATGCCTGTGAATAATTGGCGTAGATTTCTGTACTGCCAATATGATATTCTGCACCGATGCCCGGCAACAGAAAACGACGGATGCGATTTTCATTGCTCACCTTCACTTCATTGTTACCCAAAAGATTCAGTCTGCCGTCTGCAGTATTGCGAATATGCTCAACACGGATGCCTGGTATAAGAATAAACTTTTCTGTTATCCGAAACAGGTTTTCTGCAAAAAAAGCTGTGTTTTCAGTTAGAAAAGCTAGATCGGTGGGAAAAGGTGCAACCGTGTTTAGATTATAATCAAATCCGGTATCTCCTCTTCCATTTTGAAAGCGATATGTTTTTCCTCGGAAGTGGCGGATGCCCGCAGACAGGGTATGATTTCCTTTACCAATCTTATAGTCGCTAATATAACGTGCTTCTGCACCCAGGTTACGATATTGATCAATATCTACCCTGCGCGCATTATACTGCATGGTTTGGGAATTGATGGTATCTGCAACATTGGGCGCCAGCATAAATCCGATACTGTTGCGATCGCCTGCCATGCCAAATACTTTTACATTCAAACGGCTTTGCTTGCTGAAGCTGTAATCCAAATTCACTGCAGCCATATTCCATTTTACCTCAAACCAGTTGCGACTGCGCAAACTGCGGTAAGCATCCTGCGCAAACTGCGCATCGGTGAGTCCGCCGGGCTGCTGACTGAGATAGTCAAAATGGGTAATTTCAAATCCCAGCTTCAATTTGTCGTTCAGCTTCCAGGAATAGGAACCATAGCCGGTATTGACAGTGTAGTCGCTATTGGCACGAAATCCATCGCCACGACGATGATCCCAGAAAGCATAGTAGTGTGATTTTTCATTTTGTCCGCCAATAGCATTGTATGTATTGAACATGCCAAAACTTCCAGCCGTTTGCTGCGACTCGTATTGAAAGGGCTTATTGATATCGCTACCATCCTTGAGAATGAAATTTACGAGTCCGCCAAACTGCGGACCATATTGCAAGCTGGCTGCACCACGCAATACCTGAATACGCTGTACCGAATTCAACTGGGGTGTATAATATGCTTCAGGATAGCCAAAAGGATCACTGCTAATGTCGTATCCGTTCTGGCGTGTATTAAATTCCCAGCTGCGGTTAGGGCTAAGTCCGCGTGCTGCAATACCGATTTGAATACCGCTGGGATCGCTTTCCCATACCTGTATTCCCGGTACTTTTGCCATCACCTGGCGCATGGTATTGGTTACCAAATTACCCTGCACATGATCCATCACAATAAGAGCGTTCTTTTTCCCTGCATTAATATTCGTGCCAACAATTTCGGGCAGAAAATGAATATCAGCTCTGATGTTGCGGCCCACCAAGGTGATATCAGACAAGTATTTCAAATGAAAGAATGCGGTATCTTCTTTTTGTTGTAAACTATCAGCTTGCTGAGCCATTGAAGCACCGATCGTACACATAAAAAAACAAGAAATGAATAATTTACGCATAACAATTTTTTTTACGAATGCAAGTTGCGCGTAAAGATCAATGCGTTGTTTACGAAAACAGAAATTGGATTGTCGGAATGCGGAAAAATTAGCGCAGTAGCAACTCACAGGGCTTGATGCCCGTGTGTTTTTTGAACGCGGTAGAGAAATGCGAAATGGAAGAATAGCCCAGCAGCATGCTCACTTCGGTAACGCTGAGCCCTTTTTCATTGAGTAAAAAAGTAGCGTGCTCCATACGTTTGCGCTGGTAATAGTCGAAAATGGTAGTGCCAAACATTTCCTTGAAGCCCTTTTTAAGGTAACACTCATTGGTGCCTACCTTACGACTTAGTTCCTTAATAGTAATGGGATTGCCAATATGCTGATGAAGCAGTTCTTTTGCCTGCAACATTTTTTCGCGGTCGCTGTCTTGTGAAAGAAACCGACAGGAAAAGCTTTCTGCTCCTTTGTCTTCCACCAGACACTCCAAACCATATAGCAGCAATGAATGAACCTGGCCGGCGAAAAAAATATTTTCAAATGCACCTTCGTACTGACTGGCCACGATGTTTTCGAGGATGGAACGGGTGCGATTGCAAAGACTTACCACATTGGTAAAAGAGTTGCGGCGCTTAAATTGAAGAAGCGCATCGCTTTCTGTTGCTTTATCTGATACAAACTGACGCAGGTATGAAGCACTATAGCGAAAACTGAAAACATCGAACGTATCTGCCTGCTCCTTCCAGTCGCCCGAATATGTTTCTGCGCATACACCTTCGCTGCAATGCAATTTGCTGCAATAGCGGTTGCCGCTGATGCAAAACCGAAGTTCCATGTACTTCTCGCCGTTTTTACCTTTTTCGTAATGATATGCAAGCATACCGGTATCATCCATGCTCCACTGTGGCTGCAAGCGGTAACGGCGCATGGTGAAATGAAGCTGACCGGGCAGATTTTTTTCACGCGTGTGCAGCAACTCCAAGTCTTCCTGAAGAAAAGGACGCTTATAGGCGAGCTCCAAAATATTTGCTTCCGCTACCATAAAGAGCAGCAAAATTAACCGATCAGACCTTACTGGGAGCAAAAAGCATGTCATGAGCCGGTAAAACCTTTCATAAAACACCCTTATTTAGCTTGACAAACAGGGTTAAAAAACAACCCTTGAAGCGCTAAAAAAATAGGTGAACTGGAAGCGGAAAAAAGGCAGTCAAACCCATCGATTTTCGTACATTTGTCGGCCTTGCATCAGACCCGTTTAAACATACATTTTTAGGACCCTTTATGAGTGAAAATCAGAACCCCCAGGGCACCTACGGTGCCGACAGTATACAGGTATTGGAAGGATTGGAAGCGGTGCGTAAACGACCGGCGATGTACATTGGTGATATCAGCGAAAAAGGCCTGCATCACCTCGTGTATGAAGTGGTTGACAACTCCATTGATGAAGCACTAGCAGGCTATTGTAAAAACATTGTTGTTAGCATTCATGAAGACAATTCCATTTCGGTACAGGACGATGGTAGAGGTATTCCCACTGCCATGCATACCAAAGAAAAACGCAGTGCACTTGAAGTGGTGATGACCGTTTTGCATGCCGGTGGTAAGTTCGATAAAGGCTCGTATAAAGTTTCCGGTGGTTTGCATGGTGTAGGGGTAAGTTGCGTGAATGCGCTTTCAACCAAACTCCATGTGCAGGTACAGCGTGAAGGAAAAATTTTCGAACAAGAATATAAAATCGGTATTCCACAGTATGCTGTGCGCGAAATTGGCACCAGCGATAAAACGGGCACCAAGGTTCACTTCTGGCCCGATAGCACGATTTTCACCACCAGTGTTTATAAAAAAGAAATTCTGGAAGGAAGGCTGCGCGAACTTGCCTATTTGAACAAGGGCATTCGTATTGTGCTGAACGATCTACGCGAAACCGATGAGCAAGGCGCTTCTTATTCGAAAACGTTTTACAGCGAAGGCGGTATTGTAGAGTTTGTAGAAATGCTCGAACGCAATGGCAAGCGCAACCCAATACTCCCCAAACCCATTTACGTTGAAGGACGCGATGAAGACACAAATGTTGCTGTTGAAATTGCCATGATATACAACGATGCTTTCAACGAGCATATTTTTTCTTACGTAAACAACATCAACACCATAGAAGGCGGTACACACGTATCGGGCTTTCGCAGAGCCATCACGCGTATTTTTTCCAGCTATGGAAAAAAAGAAGGGCTTTTTGAAAAAGCAAAAGTGGAAGTAGAAGGTGATGATTTCAGAGAAGGCTTGAGTGCCATCGTTTCGGTGAAAGTACCTGAGCCGCAGTTTGAGGGGCAAACCAAAACCAAGCTTGGCAACAGCGAAGTAAGCGGTATCGTGGAAAGCACTTTTGGAAAAGTGCTGGAAGCCTATTTGGAAGAGAATCCGAAAGAAGCAAAACATATCATCAGCAAAGTAATTTTAGCCGCACAGGCAAGAGCTGCTGCGCGTAAAGCGCGCGAGCTGGTGCAACGCAAAACCGTTTTGAGTGGCGGAGGTATGCCCGGCAAGCTGGCAGATTGCAGCGATCGTGATCCGGAGCGTTGTGAGCTTTACCTGGTGGAGGGTGATTCAGCAGGTGGTACCGCCAAGCAAGGACGTGAAAGAAGCTTCCAGGCCATTCTGCCACTGCGCGGTAAAATCCTCAACGTGGAAAAAGCAATGGAGCACAAGATTTACGACAATGAGGAAATCCGCAATATGTTCACTGCGTTGGGTGTGAAAATTGGTACACCTGAAGATCCCAAAGCGCTCGACCTTTCAAAGCTGCGTTATCATAAAATCATCATCATGACCGATGCCGATGTGGATGGAAGCCACATTGCAACGCTCATTCTTACCTTCTTTTTCCGCTATATGAAAGAACTGGTAGAGCAAGGTTATGTATACATTGCTCAGCCACCGCTTTACCTGGTAAAGAAAGGAAAAGAAGCTGCCTATGCATGGAACGAAGAACAACGCAGAGGCCTTGTTGAAAAGTTGGGTTCAGGAAAAGAAGACAGTGTAAACGTACAACGCTATAAAGGTTTGGGTGAAATGAACGCAGAGCAGCTATGGGAAACCACTATGAATCCCGCTACACGCACACTCAAACGTGTAACCATTGAAAGTGCCGCCGAAGCAGATCGCATCTTCAGCATGCTCATGGGCGATGAAGTTGCGCCACGCCGCGAGTTTATTGAAAGCCATGCTAAATATGCAAAGCTTGATATTTAATTGCGCTTGCATTGTGTTGCACCAAGCACGGTTTGTTTAGATTTTATCGGCATCCGGCTTGTGGAATACGAATATTTTGATGTATTTTTATTCCGTATCTGTTCTTTTTAATCTTTTAAAACCATCCAAAATGCAATTGACAGCTTATAATGTTAAAACAAAAGAAAAGAATGTACCCATCCAGGATGCCGTTGTTACCAAAACCGCTAAGGGCGGCTATATGGCGCAGGGCAACGATGGAAAAGGAAATAAATTAACAGCCCTGGTTAGCGAAGCAAAAGCACTTGCCGCCATTAAAGCAGGCACTGCAAAACAAGGCTGGTAAACTTTAGTAGTCTTATTGAAAGCGCTCTGATAAACGGAGCGCTTTTTTATTTGCCATCAATCAATTAGAGGCGTAGTCTCCGCACCAATGCTCTGGCATTATGTTGCATGATGGCTTCAACCGGTAAGTTCCAGTCGATTCCGTTTGCAAAATTGGTTGCCCAAATAGGGCCATCGTTGGTTAACAAAGAGCAGCTGATATACACATCCCCTGTTCGGGCATTGGGAATAGGTACAGGTGGATTTACCCCGATGCTCCGTAACACCCCGCCTGCCATATCCAAACCAAAGCCGGCTTCATTGCTCATGATCTGTACTTTTGAAACCCTTGCTCTTAATAGTGCATCCACTCCTAAAATTTTTGCAAGGTAGGCCGCATCGAGCGACTGGCACGCTGAATCGGAGATATTGTTTTGCTGAAGAAGCTGTTTTGTTTTGTCGATTCCCTGAAACTCCACCATCGAATATCTTCTCCGACGAAGATCTGCAGAACGCACGAGCTCGGAATAAAGCGCCTGCTGCATAAATCGTTTTCCATCATCAACGCGCTTTTGGTACTCTTCAGGAGACATACGTGCAGGGATTCTCCCCGACATCACCATATCGACAGGCAATATGGCAATGCTTTGAATGCGATAACTCTTTATGCGTTGAGCAGCTCTGAACCGCATACAACCGCTGAGCAATAGCAAAAGAGAAAAAAAGAAAATAATTTTTTTCATGGGTAAGAAGATATTGTGTTGAACAATATTTTTTAGGTAAAAGCGCTAAACTATAGCGATTGAACAAACTATAAAAAAGACGGGAGGATTGCAAGCCCTTTTTAAAATGTTTTTAACAGACAAATGAAATCATTTAGTCTGGCTAGGGAGCAGTATTCGTAACGGCAGCCTGGACGGCTTGCTGCATGCGTTGCAGCAGTTGATGGATTGCTTGCATGCTTTTAATGTCATCTACCACCAGCAGAAAGCGTTTTCCAACCTGCTTCAGCTTTGCTTTGAAAAGTGCAGTTTGCACAAACTGCATAAGTGCCCTGAAAGGAGCAGATTCAAAGTAGGGCGAATCGGGATTACTCACAAAATAACAACGCAGTATGTTTTCCTTGAGGGTGAGCTTTTCAAAACCTAGTTCTATGGAAACCTTACGGCAGCGAACGGTTGTAAACAAATCTTCCACTTGTGCCGGTACCGGACCAAAACGATCCGTAAGCTCTTCGTGAAACTGCTGCAGCGCTTCTTCTGTGTCGCATTCGTCCAATCGGGTGTAGAGCGTTAGTCGCTCTGCAATACTTTCCACATACACATCGGGAATCAGTATTTCCAGGTCAGTATCGATCACGCAGTCTTGCACAAAATCGTCCTGCTTTTGTATTTCTTCTTTGAACAATTCACGGAACTGAGTACGTTTCAACTCCCGGATCGCCTCGCTTAAAATTTTCTGATACATTTCAAAGCCAATCTCAGCCATGAAGCCGCTCTGCTCTCCTCCCAGCAGATTGCCTGCGCCACGAATATCAAGGTCGCGCATGGCAATTTGGAAGCCGCTGCCCAGCTCACTGTGTTGCTCTAAAATTTGTAAACGCTTGCGCGAATCATTAGGCAGCGTACTCATGGGCGGTGCGAGCAAATAGCAAAATGCTTTTTTATTGCTGCGGCCTACCCTGCCGCGTAATTGATGCAAATCGCTCAGCCCAAACTGATGTGCATTGTTTACAATAATGGTATTCACATTCGGAATATCTACACCGCTTTCAACAATATTGGTACATACCAGCACATCGTATTTATGATCGATGAAATCAAGAATATGCGCCTCCAGTTCATGCCCTTCCATTTGACCATGTGCAAAACCAATGCTCAAATCCGGACAAAGGCCTTTTATCAACGCCGTCATTTCAGCAAGTCCGTTGATACGATTGTGAATGAAGAAAACCTGGCCACCACGCTCTGCTTCAAAATAAATGGCATCGCGAATGAAGTCGTCATTAAACACCTGCACTTCCGTTTGAATGGGCTGCCGATTGGGTGGCGGCGTGTTGATGATACTCAAATCTCTCGCACCCATTAAACTAAACTGTAGCGTACGCGGTATAGGCGTTGCAGTAAGCGTAAGTGCATCCACATTCGTTTTGAGGGTTTTGATTTTCTCTTTGTGTGCTACGCCAAATTTTTGCTCTTCATCTACAATCAGCAAACCCAAATCTTTAAACTGTACTTCCTTTCCAAGCAGTGCATGCGTACCCACAATAATGTCAATTTTCCCTTCCTGTAATTTTTGCAGGGTTTCTTTTTTCTGCTTGGCCGATTTAAAACGATTTATAAAGTCGATCGTAACCGGAAAATCTTTGAGACGATCTTTGAATGTTTTATAGTGCTGAAACGCAAGAATGGTGGTAGGCACCATGATGGCCGCCTGCTTTCCGTCGCATACCGTTTTAAATGCAGCGCGGATGGCTATTTCTGTTTTTCCGAAACCCACATCACCGCATACCAGCCGGTCCATTGGAGCAGGCAGCTCCATATCTTTTTTTACATCGGCAGTTGCTTTGCTTTGATCAGGAGTGTCTTCATACATGAACGAAGCTTCCAGTTCGGTTTGAAGATAGGTATCGGGCTGATGTGCAAAACCCTCCTGTGCCTTACGTTGTGCGTAAAGTTGAATTAGATCGAATGCAATTTCTTTAACACGCGACTTTGTTTTCTCTTTCAGCTTTTGCCATACATCACTGCCTAGCTTGTTAATCCGCGGCACAGCGCCTTCCTTTCCGGTGTATTTGGAAATTTTATGCAGCGCATTGATGTTTACATATAAGATGTCGTTGTCTTTGTAAATCAGTCGTACCGCCTCCTGCAGCTTGCCATTCACTTCAATTTTCTGTAAACCGCTGTACACTCCCACGCCATGGTCAATGTGCGTTACATAATCGCCTGGCTGCAACTCGCGCAGCGTACGGATAGTAAGCGCTTTGTTCTTGCTGTAAGCCTGCTTTACCTTGTATTTATGATAGCGTTGAAACAGCTGATGGTCGGTATAGCATACCAATTTCAAATCATGCGCAATGAATCCTTCATGAATGGATATCGGAACAGGCGTGAATTGAATTTGCACATTGAGGTCTTCGAAAATACTGTGCAATCGCTCGAGCTGTCGCGGATTATCCGCAAAAATGAACACCGAATATCCCTTTGCTTCCCATGACTGCAAATCTTTAATAAGTAAATCGAACTGCCGATTAAATGCGGGCTGTTCAGCAGTTTCGTAAGTAAGCGTGAGCGTATCGGCTTGCTGCTTACTGAAATAAGGAATAGCGCCAAATTCTATCAAAGGAAATTGAGTGATGCTTACCTCCACCTGAGCTGCCGTGATGAAATCTTCCGCTGATAGTTGCTGCTTTTCCATTTCATCGCTATCAGCATTGCTGCGTACAGATGAGGTTTTATGCGCTAAGAAATCTGCACATTCTTCTTCCAGCTGAAGCAAGGTTTCTTTCGTACGTTCAAAATCGTTCACCCAAAAAATGGTTTGCTCAGGCAGAAAATCAAAGAGTGTTATTTTTTCTGTCGTGTCGTATTGTGTTTCCACATTCGGAATAATCGACACCTGCAGCAATCTTCTTTCGCTGAGCTGTGTTTCAGGATCAAAAATGCGGATGCTGTCTACTTCATTTCCGAACAGCTCAACGCGATAGGGCTTTTCGTTGCCGAATGAATAGATATCGAGAATACCGCCGCGTAAGGCAAACTGTCCGGGCTCATACACAAAATCCGTTCGGGTAAATCCCAGCTCAACGAACATCTGCATCATGCCATCTACATCAATGGTGTCATTGGTTTTGATGAGCAACAGGTTCCCCTCCAGCTTTGCCGGTGCTGCTACTTTTTCGAAAAGCGCTTCAGGATAAGTAATGAATGCGCCTGCTCGCTTACCCCCGGCAGTAGCAAAGCGAGTAAGGGCTTCGGTGCGCATCATTACATGTGAGGGATGCAGCAAGCTGAAATTTCTGCGATGCTTAAAGGAAGAAGGAAAATAATACAGGTGTAATGCCTTGGTAAGGTTTTCTAAAGTATTGTGGAAGTACGCAGCAGATTCTGCATCATCCAATATGAAAACATGATTAAACGCATTAAGACTGTCATGCTGCAATGCACTGGCCGCAACAAATTGAGAGCTGCTGCCTGCCAGGTGATCAAGGCGAAGGATTTGCGGTGTGGGCATAGCCATCCTGTCCGCCAGTTGCAAAAGGCGGGGGTCATCGGCATAATTCTTCAGCAACCACTCCAAATTCACAGGCCGCAAAGTTAGCTAGTGTTGAGACAGTTGCCAAAATATGCTAACCAGTGCTGTATGGCGCCAAGAAGGTTAAACTCAGAAAGTTGCGTTCGTGGTAACCTTGATGGTAATAGAGGTGGTTGAATCCTTTTGCAGATAAACCGGCTGTATCAGCCCGTCTTGTATTAGATTGGCATACCACCCTTCTTTCAATTGAACAAATACCGAATAACGGCCGGGTGGCAGGCGCAAACGAAATTTTCCTTTCGCATCTGTTTTTACTTCTTTCACCAACCTGGCAGGTAGTGTTTTAAAAAAAGGAATCGCGCTGGCTTCAGCAGCCACCGGAGTTGTTATGGCAACCCTGGCTTTTAGGGGCATGCCCGAAAGATCCTTTGGCAGGTCCGGAGAGGGCATGAAATCACCCACCAATTCGCGTAATTCACCGCTTAAAATGGAGGTTTTTGCTTGCTGGGATCGGGTAACACAGCCCACGAATAAAAAGACAGACAGCAGACAATAAACTAATTTCACGAATAAACTGTTTTAGCTAAGGTTGTTAATGGGGGTAATTTCCTAAACTTTTTTTTAAAGCCCAAGCATCAATCCTTATTTTTATTGCCTTTCAAACAAATTGATCTGCTTATGCGTTCGTCGATGCTCAACAAATTGATCTTATCAGGTTCTTTTTTATTGATATGCTTTGCAAATGCCTTTGCTCAAACGGAAACAAAAGTTGAAGAGCTGAAGCGTTACGCCTTTTCGCTAAAGCGGGAATACGATGAAAACAGAAAGAAAGCACTCAGCATTGCCAAAGAAAAAGGCTGGCCGGTTGAAGTAACTTTGCCCAATGGCGGACTAATGCTGTTGACCGGCATTACTGCACATGGCTACCCTGAATACACGGCTACCGACAGCAATATTGGTGCTGCAGCTACTACAGGTGCCAGCCAGCTTTGGCCGGGCGGACCGATTCCGTTGAACCTTACCGGCTCGAGCAGTTTTCTGCGTGACAGGCTTGCGCTATGGGATGGTGGAAGAGTGCGTGGAACACATGTAGAAATGACCAACCGGGTTTTGACAATGGACAACGCCAGTACAGATGATGATCATGCCACCCATGTGGCAGGAACAATGATCGCTAGCGGAGTAAACGCCGTTGCAAGAGGAATGGCGTATCAAGCTCCGAATGTTCATTCCTTTGACTTCAGTGGCGACAACTCAGAAATGTCAAATACCGGTGGCTCATATTTACTTTCCAATCACTCTTATGGTGCCATTGCCGGTTGGAGACTAAATAATGGAACCTGGGAATTTTGGGGCGACCACGATGCAACAGAAGATTATAAATTCGGATTTTACGATAACAAATCCAGAATCTGGGATTCGCTTGCCTTCAATGCGCCTAATTATTTAATTGTAAAATCTGCAGGAAATAACCGTAACCAAAACGGACCTTCTCCCGGTGCAACATTCAGACGCTACGATGCAAACGGACAGATGAATGCTGCTCCTGCACCCTATGATGGCTCACTAAGCCGAAACGACGGATATGATATTCTATCAACCTATGCAAATGCGAAAAATATTTTAACGGTTGGTGCGGTAAGCATTTTGTCTGATGGTTATTCCTCTCCTGCAGATTTACAGATTTCATCCTTCAGCAGCTGGGGACCTACCGACGACGGAAGAATAAAACCTGAAGTCGTTGCTGCAGGAGTACAGCTTACCTCTCCTATTGCAACCAGCGACAATGCATATGGTACATTATCCGGAACATCGATGTCGGCTCCTAACGCAACAGGCTCTTTACTGCTTTTGCAGGAATACTTTCGGCAGGAAACCGGCCGATTTATGCGTTCAGCTACTTTAAAGGGACTTGCCATTCACACTGCTAATGAAGCAGGGTTACAACCAGGGCCCGACTATGTGCACGGCTTTGGACTACTGAATGTGGCAAGAGCGGCAGATGTAATCAGGGGCAGAGCCACTACTCATCGCATTTTGGAAGAATCGCTCGAGCAAGGCAGAACAACAACCATGACCGTGGTGGCCTCCGGTGCGGGTCCGCTTGTAGCAACCATTTGCTGGACAGACCCTCCCGCTCCAAGCGATTTTGCAAACAGGCTCAACAACAGAACACCCAAACTCATCAACGATTTAGACATCAGAGTAAAACAAGGTGCTACCACGTTCTCTCCCTGGCGATTGAACGTTCTGGACCCTGCAGCAGCAGCCACAACCGGCGATAATACTTTGGATAATGTTGAGAAAATCGAAGTAAATAACGCCATCCCCGGAGAAACATACACCATCGAAATCACGCATAAAGGCACGCTTCAAAATGGCACACAGGCTTACTCTATTTTGCTGAGCGGAGTGGGTGGCACAGCTTACTGCGCATCACAGCCATCGAGCAATAACGACTCAAGAATTGATAACTTCACTTTTGGCGGCATCAACCGGAACGGTACAGGATGTACACAGTATACAAATTTGACAACAACAACCGGTTCAGTTTTTCCAGGACAAAACGCACCCTTTAGTTTAACGGTTGGCACATGTGGAACAAATAAAGATAAAATTGCAAAAATATTTGCCGACTGGAACAACGATGGTGATTTCGCAGACAGTGAAGAGCTCGTTGCTACTTCAAGTGTTATTGCCGGAACCGCAACCTTCAGTGGTAATATCGCAGTTCCCGGTTCATTAACGATTGGCAACCGCACACGCATACGAGTGGTAGTAGCAGAAACAACCAGTGCTGCTGCAGTAACTTCTTGCGGAACATTTACTGGTGGTGGAGAAACACAAGATTACACCGTACAAGTTAATCGTCCCCAGGTAGATGGATTGCCATTGGGTGTGGTGCTGCCTGCAGTAGATGCCTGCAGCAGCGATGAAGCTTACGTTGCAGTGCGCGTTCAGAACAACGGTTCATCTATTCTCAACCAACTGCCGGTAACCACCGTGGTGCGTAACGGCAACACCGTGGTGGCAACACTAAGAGATACTATTCGTACTGCCATGGGTACAGGAAGATCGATCGTCGTTTATCATCGCAATCCCATCGTAACTGCTCCCGGCGTTACCTACAACTTTAGTGTGATAACAGATCTTAGCAACGAATCGAACAGAAGAAACGATACCATTACGGTTAGCCGTGCAACTGCCGCTCTTTCCAACACTGCTGCTACCGGAACAAGCGGGCAAGTATGTAACGGAGGTGAAGCAAGATTAAATGGAACCGTAACGAACGGAACCATTTTTTGGTACACCAGTGCAACCGGCGGCACACCCATCGGTGTCGGCAACACCCTATCAACCAGCAATGTTCCTAGTAACAGAACATTTTTTGCTGGTGTGAATGATGCCAGAGGCACCATCGGACCGGAAAATAAAACCGCCGCATCATTGGCTACCACCTCCGGAACCCCTTCCGGTGGCTACAATGCATTTAGTCCTGGCGTAAGAATCAATGTCGCAAGTCCGATAGTAATTGAAAGTGCCCGTATGTATTTTGGCAACAATGGAAGAATTCGTTTCAGTGTGGTGAATGAACTCACTTCTGCTACCGTTGCACAAACAACCCTCGATGTTACAGCTACATCAGCTTTTGCCACCAGCGAGGCTCAGGGCAACGACCTTCAGGACACCGGACGTATCATGCCGCTTAATTTATTTATACCGGCAGCCGGCACTTATCTTATTACGGTTGGATTTGAAAACGGTGCTACTATCTTTAGAAATAATAATATCGCTACCAATCCCTATCCAATGAATTTACCAGGACTCATGAGCATTACCGGTAACACTGCCACCGGAAGCGGAACTGAGCCCACAACATTCTACTATTACTTCTATGCTATGAAGGTAAGAGCTGCAGGGTGTAGCAGCAGTCAGCCGCGACTTGCCGTTGTTGCAAACGCACCGCTCACTCCCACCATTACACAAAATGGAAATGTGCTCACCAGCAGCGTTAGCACAGGAAGCTTTACTTGGTTGGTAAACGGAATGGTGGTTCCCGGAGCTACCGGAAGTACACTTACTATTTCTGAAGGTGGCAACTACCGCGTGCAAGTGGTAAGTGGCGGATGTGTTTTTGAATCTCCGGAGTTTTCAGCAGTGCTCACTGCCATCAACAATGTTGATCCTACACAAATCGGACTCACCCTAACGCCCAACCCCGCAAAAGACAAAGCAGAGATTCGCTTTAGCGTGAAAAAGCCCGAGCAGGTGGCATTAGAACTCTTAGATATGAACGGCAAACGCATCAAAGCAGAACAATTTGCAGCGATGCCAGGAAGCGTGATCAACCGAACCATCTCTTTGCAAGATTTACCAGGTGGCATGTATTTGATTCGCGTTTACTTCGATAATAAACAGTATATGCGTAGACTGGTAATTGCAAAATAAAGATCCTTTTCACTTCATAAAAAAAGCTGCACCGAGGTGCAGCTTTTTTGTTTGCAGCAATGCAATACGATTATAAAAATTGCTGAATATAATTTTTTACGTTATCAGCGGGAATACGCTCCTGTACCAATGTATCGCGATTGCGAATGGTAACAGTTTGGTCTTCTTTTGTTTGATGATCAATGGTTACACAGAACGGTGTTCCAGCTGCATCTTGTCTGCGATAACGCTTGCCAATACTGTCTTTTTCATCATACTGGCAATGAAAATGTGGCTTACAAGCATCCATGATGGCACGTCCGATTTCCGGCAAACCATCTTTTTTAACCAACGGCAGCACTGCAAGTTTGATGGGTGCAATAGATGGCGGGATGCTTAAATAGGTACGCAAATCTGTTTTTCCTTCCTCAGCCGTAGGCACTTCCTCCTCACGGTATGCTAAGCTAAGTACAGTTAGTACTAATCTGTCGAGCCCTACGGATGTTTCCACCACATAGGGAACATAGTTTTTGTTTAGCTCATGATCAAAGTACTGCAACTTCTTTTTGCTGAATTCCTGATGGCGAGTCAAATCGTAATCGGTGCGGGAGTGAATTCCTTCTAATTCCTTCCAGCCAAATGGGAATTCAAATTCTATATCTACCGCTGCATTGGCATAATGGGCTAGCTTAACGTGATCATGAAAACGCAGTTTCTCCGCGGGAATACCCAACTGCTGAAGCCAGCGCATACGGTGTTCTTTCCAGTAAGCATACCATTCCAGCTCGGTGCCGGGGCGCACGAAAAATTGCATTTCCATTTGCTCAAATTCGCGCATACGAAATATGAACTGACGTGCTACAATTTC
>CAZDGV010000010.1:3428-47235 GCA_964505195.1 uncultured Chitinophagaceae bacterium | reverse complement strand
TCCTCCCACCTTTTGCGCTCAGCACGCTTCTTTCTTTTGGGGAAATACACCAGTCGCGCCTGTGTAATCAAAGTTTTCATTTGCTGTTGCAGTACTTTATTGGGATCAGCAACTTGTTCTATCAGCTGTTCCAACTCTTTCCATCCCTTCCCATTCAAAAAAGGAGAGCCGCGTAATACCATTCCAAACATAGCAACTGCAGTTAGGAAGCGATAGTCATTGCTAAGTGCATTAAACTGTACTTCATTATTAAAGCAAACAAAAGAAGTCTTTTTTCTCACTTGCGTAAAAGGTGATAGAAAATCAATATCAATCGTTGCAAATTCCTGATCACCTGAAGCAACTTGCTGCTGTGGTTCACATTCAAAAACTGCAGTAATAATATGACCCGATCCGATTTCGCCCCCTTCCAAAACACGCGTGGAATCATAATTATTCCCCTGAATATTATCATATCCCACCAAACGATATCGCTTCACGAATGCAGGATTAAACCGAACCTGCACACTGGCATCATCGGCAACACTGAAAAGCGTTTGGGTGAGCTCTGTTACCAATACCCGTTCTGCTTCGGCAACACGATCGAGATAAGCAAAATTTCCATTCCCTCTTTTGGCTAATAACTCCAGCTTAGAATCTTTGTAATTACCCATTCCCACCCCTAAACAAGTAAGATAAATACCCGTTTGCTGCTTCGCCATTACCAGCTGCGAAAGCGCCGCTTCAGAAACTTCCCCCACATTAAAATCGCCGTCGGTAGCCAGTATGATACGATTATTCCCTCCCTTGATAAACTGCGATTCTGCTAGTCGGTAAGCCAGGCGCAAAGCAGCCTCGCCGGGCGTATCGCCTCCGGCTTCCAGTGAATCAATCACCTGCATGATCTTCTGCTTTTCCGCACCGGAAGTGGGAAATAATTTCACCCCGACACCACCACCATAAACTACTACCGCAATCGTGTCTTTGGCACGCAGGTTCTCGACCAACATTCGAAAAGCACTTTTAAGCAAGCCGAGTCGGTTGGGCATTTCCATTGATCCGCTCACATCAATCAGAAATACCAGGTTGTTGGACGGCATGCTGTCGTAAATGATTTTTTGCGCATGCAAGCGTAATATCATAAGCTTATGCGCATCGTTCCAAGGACATTCCGTTACTTGCCATGATGGGAAAAAAGTACTGCCGGGATCGGGTTGTATATAACCCTGATTGAAGTAATTCAGCATCTCCTCAATGCGCACCGCATCACTCGGCACCTTCATATCCATATTGATATACCTACGAATATTGCTGTAAGATGCCTTATCGACATTCATAGAAAATCCAACAGTCGGATAACGGCTGGCTTCGACAAAATCATTTTCTACAATTTGAGAATAGGTTTCTCCTCCTGCTGTAATTCGGCCTGGCTTCTGCGGCACATCTTTAATGAATGATGCAACTTGCTGTTTCTGTAAAGCTGATTCAGGCAACATACGCCGCATGACTACCCATGATGATGCGCTGGACCTTACCGATATGGCTGTATCGGCATAGCCTTTCAAATGAAGCAGCAGTGAATCAGCAAAGAGGGATGAAGCAAAATCGAACTCGCCCTTTGAATTGGTAAAATAAATAGCCTGGGTAGATTTTACCTGAATGCGTACAAAGGAAAGTGCATTACCGGCTTGATCAGAAATGCGTCCCTGAAAATGAAACTGTGCCTTGGCTGTTAGAACAGCGGATATCAAAAGGAGCCAAAGCAAACTCCTTTTCATAGCTCACTAATAAATAGTTGCCCCGTGAAAATAAATATACCTTGAGTGTTCATCATTCCGATGATGGTGTAAGTTGATAAATTTCGCGAAGATTTCTTCCCAATCCGTCATAGTCTAAACCATATCCAAGCAAAAATATATTGGGCACAGTAAATCCGAGATAATCAATTTTTACCGGATACACCGTGGCTTCGGGCTTGTGCAAAAGTGCTGCTACTTTTAATGAAGCCGGTTGCTGTTGCATCAGCTGTGGCAAAAATGCGCTGAGTGTTTTACCGGTATCGATGATATCCTCCAAAACAATCACATGCCGATTTGCAATTTCAGCATCCAATCCGATAGCCGTAATTACCTGTCCCGTCGATTTAACTCCTTTGTAAGAGGCAAGTTTGATAAAAGATATTTCTGCCTCAACGGTAATCTCTTTAAAAAGATCGGAAGCAAACATAAATGCGCCATTCAGAATAGCGATAAAAAGCGGCTTCTCATCTTGGTAATCTTTTGAAATGGTTTTACCCAACTCCTCTATTCTTTCTTTGATGGTTGCCTCACTGAGATAGGGCTTGAAATAGAGATCACGTACTTTTATCTGACTCATAATTCATTTTAATTAAACCGTTCTGAATCTTTTTTCTCTCACACCTACAATGCAATGCTGGCTTTTAGCCAAGCAACCACCTACAACTAAAGCGATGCGGCCACTCCGGTATGCATTACCATTTTTGGCGCTGCGGGCGCCTTTGTTTTTAAATAAAGCTTCTCGCCTACCGCAGGTTGCTGTGTGGATAGTAAGAAATTATATTCCATCAGTGCTTCCAAACGAATGGCTTGCAACTGCGCAATAGCATGCAAGCTTTCCCCTTCCTGCACAATATGTAATTCCGCTGCTCCGGTGCGGCGCTTTCGCTGCAAGTAAATCAATTGATCCTGCATCAAAAGATCCTGTTCTTTCATTTCATTAAAATCAAGTAACTGCTGCAGTGGCAGCTGATATTGCTGTGCAATGGCAAGCACAGAACTGCCTTGTCTGGCATAGATCACTTTTGTTTCATTGATGCGAAATACGCCTGTTGGATATTGAATTAGTTTCTTCGCTGTTGTTACAACTTCGCTCTTTGGCTTTTCAATATTTTGCTTTTCTTGGGTAGCCAAATTTTCAATTTGTTTTACCGGCATTGTATTTCCACCGGATGGGGATGGTGCTTCATCAGCTTGTGTTGATGTATTTTCTACATTATTGGATTCTTTTTTCTTTCCCATCGCTAGTAGAGAATATTCATTCAGCTGGTATTGCTCAATGTATCGAATTAGCATTTGCGGATACTGCGGGTTGGTTGCATAGCCCGCCTTTTTTAAACCATGTGCCCAAGCTTTGTAATCGGTGGGATCCAGATCAAACAAAAAATGATAATGCTTGCGCGTACGGAGAAAATCTGAATGATCGCGATAAGAATCCTGTGGCGTAGGATATTTTCTGAAGCACTCTCCCCTTGCATCATCGTCGTGCGCTACTTTTTCGCCCGTCCAGTTTTCCTTACACTTTATTCCAAAGTGGTTATTTGATTTTAGCACAAGCATACTATTACCTGCCTCGGTTTCAATGATGCCCTGCGCCAGCTTGATGGCCGCTGGCACTCCGGTTCTTAGCATCTCGTCCATGGCAAGCTGCTTGTAGGTGTTTATATACTCCTGCACCGTTATGCGCTGCGCGAAAACAGTATTACTTATTAAAAGCAAGAAAAAGATATAAATGAAAGCGTTTCGCATTTTTTAGTTTTTACAAATGATCGTCAATCCGTCTCTGATGGGAAGCATTACGCATGTTACGGATGCATCGTTGCGCACATGCTGATTGAATGCATGAATGGCCTGTGCATTTTTACCCCTAATCTCCTCATCCAGCACTGCTCCATGAAACAATACATTATCTGCCACCAAATAACCTCCCTGTTTCAAACGCGGCATGATCATTTCATAGTATGCAATATAATTCACTTTATCAGCGTCTAAAAAAACCAGATCCCACACCTCATGCAGCTCCGGGATAATCGTAAGCGCCTCACCTCTGTGCAGCTGTATTTGATCCTGTAAGCCCGCATTCCTGAAATGATTTTCTGCAATATCAGCATCGCCTTCCCGTAACTCAATGGTATGAAGTATACCGCCAGGCTGTAACCCTGCTGCCAAACAAATGCTGCTGTATCCTACCATGGTACCTACTTCAAGAATCCGCGCTGGTCTGATCATGCTTGAAATCATCCCTAGCAAACGACCCTGCAAATGACCACTGAGCATATGGGGCTGGGGATGCTGTACTTTCGCTGCAGCAGCAACGGAAGCAAGGAGCTCCGTTTCCGGACTGGAAAAACGTTCGGCATACTGCGCAGCAAGCGGATGAACAATATCCAATATTCAGGTTTTTACAAAGATAAACCGCTCCGTCTTACCTTCAAAAGCAGGTTCAGGAAGCAGCCGCTTGGCTTTTAGCAGGCTTTGAAATGAGCATGAGCCCAATGAACGTAAGGATGCCATTAATAATCAGCAACTCCAGTCCTATTTCAAAGCCTTTGAAAAGAACGCCCTGATAAGTATCCAGCATAAAACTGATGAAAGGAGCCAGCAAGGCAATCAACGGAACCAAACGATCATTCACAATCCGCTTTGTGAGAATACCGAATGAAAAGAGTCCCAATAATGGTCCGTATGTATACCCTGCCACTTTCAATATCACGCCAATCATGCTGGGGTTATTCACCCATTTGAACACCATTACAAAAAGAAGGAAGATTAATGCAAAGATGAGGTGAACCCTTTGTCTGTATTTTTTCTTTTGCTCATCGCTCCAATCGCTTCTGCGTTGCATGCCCATGATATCGATGCAAAAAGAAGAAGTGAGTGCGGTGATGGCTCCATCGGCACTGGGAAATAATGCTGAGATGAGCGCTATGATGAAAATAACGGATATAATGGGTGGCATAAATTCCAATGCCAGTAAAGGAAACAACTTATCTGCCGTTGCATCTTTGCCTTCAACCAAATAGCGTTTGACTCCCTGTGCATCGGTTACCCATGCACCACCCAGCTGTTCTGAATAAAGATGCAACAGGCCGCCCAGCAACAGAAACATGGAAATCACCACGAGCATAATAACCCCCAGCGTAAGCACATTCTTTTTTGAATCGCGTAGCGTGCGGACAGAAATATTTTTTTGCATCATCTCCTGATCCATACCGGTCATGGTAATGGTAATAAACGCTCCCGCAAGTACTTGTTTTAAAAAGAAAAACTTGCTAGACGGGTCAGTAAAAAACACTTGCGTGTAATTTTTATCCTGCATTACCTGCAAACTTTGGAAAAGTCCGAGATCAAGTTTGCTTAGAATGAAGAAAATACAAATCACCAAGCCGGCAAGCATACAGGAAGTTTGAAGCATATCGGTCCATACAATGGTTTTCACACCCCCTTCGTAAGTGTAAAGCAGGATCATTAACAGAATAATGAAAGTGGTGACCCAAAAAGGAACCCCGAAAGAAGAAAGGATGGCATCCTGTAAAATTTTTACCACCAAATAAAGACGAGCGGTTGCCCCCAAAGTGCGGGAAAGAATAAAAAAGGATGCGCCCGTTTTATAAGAAGCAAAACCAAGACGGTTACTCAGATAATTATAGATAGAAGTAAGATTAAGCCGGTAATAAAGTGGCAGCAATACCATGGAAATCACCAAATAACCCAGTAAATATCCCAGGGTAATTTGCAAATAGGCAAAAGACTCTTTTCCAACCGCACCGGGTACACTCACAAAGGTTACACCGCTCAGCGATGTGCCAATCATGCCAAAAGCTACTAGCATCCAGTTACTGTCGCGGTTGCCGATAAAGAATGAATCGTTATTCGCATTGCGTGAGGTAACCCATGCAACACCAAGTAAAAGCAGAAAATAGCCAATTACAAAAGAGAAAAGCAATGCAGGTGACATAAGCAAGTTTTTTGTCGCGTTTGAAGATAAAGAAATAAATCATGCGAGCATGGTTTTCATTACATTGCGGCGAATATTGCAAAATGAAATACCAGTCCATCGCAGTTTTTTGCGGCTCCAAAAGCGGAGATGATCCTATTTATGCAGCGCATGCACATAAGCTTGGTTCGCTGCTTGCAGCGCATGGCATTACGCTTGTATATGGCGGCGGTAGCAAAGGACTCATGGGCACGCTGGCTGATGCTGTTATGGCCGGCGGGGGAAAAGTGATAGGTGTAATCCCTGAAATATTATTACAATGGGAACACCAGCACGAGGGCATTACGGAACTGATTGTTGTACCCGATATGCATACACGCAAACGTATGATGTACGAGCGCTGTGACGCAGCGGTTATATTGCCCGGCGGATATGGCACGCTGGATGAGTTGTTTGAAATGCTCACCTGGAATACGCTGAATATTCACAGCAAGCATATTTACATTTTAAGCAGCGGAGGATACTACACGCATCTGCTTGCGCATATAAAACAAATGGAAGTAAGCGGATTTTTATACGAAAAGCCTGAACAACGGATCCACATGGTAGAGGATCCAGATGCTATCTTCCCTTCGAACGCAGGTAAAAAGTAAACGCAGTTCTGAAAACAGGCTCTTTTCTTCCCATTGCATCAATATAGGGCGATTGTGGATCGTTCAGCACATCCACCATAATGCTGGTATAAAACTGCGAACGACCTACAAAACGCGTTCCATAACCAATACCGGCAAGCATACTGGGTGCACCAAAGCGAATGCGGTTGGTTACAACATTGTTTGAAACATTGCTAAATGATACATAGTTGTATTCAAATTGTCCGCCTGCGAAAAAAGAGTTGATGGGCCAGAGACGCAAATAAGGACCGCCACCGGCAATCAATTGACGATCGGAGCCATTACCATAATTACGTGTAATGTAAGTGAGATTGGTAGCTATGCCCACATCTACGAAACGGTTAAGACTATAACCTACTTCGGGGTTAAGACCAAGAATGAGTCCATTAAAAAATCCAAGATTCAACCCGCTGCCTACAAAAATTTGCTCGCGGCTGCTGGAAGGCATATCCTGATTGCGCATTTGCGCAAACACACCGAGCTGCAAAAAACAGAGCAGACCAAAAATGAAATATTTATTCATGGCATTCAATTGAAATGATCAGGAAGGAGAAAGGTCAAAAATTTTACCGGGGTTAAGGATATGTTGCGGATCAAAGGCCTTTTTGATCGCACGCATTAAACGCAGATTGGCTTCAGCAAACACTACATCCATAAATCCTTTTTGAATAAGTCCGATGCCATGCTCACCGCTGATGGTACCGCCCAGCTCATGCACTAGCTGAAACAGATCGCGCAAAATACTGTTCATCTGAGCATCGCCATAACTATTGGGCGTGCCTTCTTTTTTAATGCGAATGTGCAGATTACCATCGCCTGCATGTCCGTAGCATACTACTTCAAAATCATGTGTTTTTGCAAGTGCCTTTACCCCTCGAATTAACTTAGGGAGTTCGGCACGTGGCACCACGGTATCTTCTTCAATCGTATAACCCTGCAGTTTTACAGCTTCGGCTACACGGCGACGAAGCTTCCATAGTTCTGCTTTTTGATTGGCATCATCAGCGAAATAAATTTCACCAATATCGTATTGCGAAAGCAGGTTTCCAATGGCTTCCATATCTTTCATCAGCAATTCGGGATCGTTGCCATCTACTTCAATAATCAGATGCGCTTCGGTATCATCGGTTACAGGCACTGCACTGCTATCGACCATTTTACTTACAATCTTGAGTGCATCAATTTCAACCAGCTCCAGTCCGCTTGGCACAAAACCTGCTTTGAAAATTTCACTAACTGCCTCTCCGGCTTGCTCCAGATTACGAAAAGGTACCAACATAAGGAGATCATGAGTTGGCAAGGGAAGCAGTTTCAGTACAATCTTGGTAACAATGCCGAGCGTTCCTTCACTGCCCACCATTAGCTGTGTGAGATTATATCCGGTGGAATTTTTCAATACATTGGCGCCTGTCCATATCACTTCTCCATTAGGTAAAACCACTTCCAAATTGAGCACATAGTCTTTTACCACACCATATTTCACCGCCTTGGGACCGCCGCTGTTTTCAGCGATATTTCCTCCAATAAAACAGCTGCCTCTGCTGCTGGGATCGGGCGGATAAAACAATCCTTTTCCCTTTACTGCATTCATCAGTACTTCTGTAATTACACCCGGCTCGGTTGTTACCTGCAAATTGCGCTCGTCGATCTGCAGAATACGATTCAGTTTTTCTGTTGAAAGCAGCAGACCGCCAAAATGAGGTAATGCACCGCCACTTAATCCGGTGCCCGCACCGCGTGGTGTAACGGGAATAAGATGTGCATGACAAAGCCGCATGATGGCACTGATTTGTTCGGTAGTGCTTGGTTTCACTACCACCTCTGGCAGAAAATGCAGATTTTCCGTTTCATCATGTGCGTAGGCAGCAAGGGTTTCATCATCGCAGAACACCTGCGCTTCACCCAGTATTTGCCTGAGCTGCGACACCAGTTCCGGTGTTACTTTACCATAGGTACGATCCGACATACTTGCAAATTTCAACGAAATTCGGAAAGGAGCAGGGATAAACAAAATGAAAAGGCATCAAAAACGTGGACAAAGACTTTGGCGTTTATCGCCAAAATAATCATTATAAAAGCCACTCCGAATAAGAGAGAATTCATAGGCGCCCGCCCCATTGTTGAAATTACGCAGCTGGCTGGTGGTTGCATCGTAAGTAAGGGTGAAGCGGATATTGTTCATTTCAAAACCTGCCATGGCAATGGCTGCATCGTTGAGGCGGTAATAAGCACCGAGAATGAGTACTTTACTGCCATCACCGGCAAGATTATATGCTGCATTCCCTCCCATTACCAGCTCGGTAGCGCGGGTTTGATAGCTGAAATACGCGTTGGGATTCAGGATGAGCATATCGCTCATTTTGAAACTTCCATTTAAAAAACCGATATATCTGCGTGCAAGTTTATTATCGGCCCCGGTAAAAAAAGTTTCAACCGGCTCATTTACATGCTGCACCGAAACGCCTGTATTGATATAGGTTTTTTCGTTGGGGAAATAAGCGTAGTTCATCCCTACCTGCAAATCCAAATAAGTAGTATTGGGATTTACCAACCCAAATTCGCCGCTGGGAATACCGCCATCAAAGAATTTTCCATTCCACTGATTATCGAATGTAAACTTGGTAAGGTCCACTCTTTTATTGGCAACACCCACATTAAATCCTGCAGATAAAAGACTACTAAGCCCCAGCATTTGATGGTACGCTACAGAGCCATATACTTTATTAGAGCGCAGGTTTCCGCGACCCGCCACATCACTCAATATCACTCCACCCACGCCCATCCATCCGTTCTCAAAACGATTCCGAAACACCTGAACATCACCCCAAACGCTAATAGTTTTGTAAGGCACAGGTATCGAGGTCCATTGCTGACGATAATTTGCGCCAATACGATAATCGGCTTCCGGAATAAATCCTGCATTGGCGGGATTGGTAGTAAGCGGAGAATTCATGAACTGCGAAAAATGAAGATCCTGCGCAGCAGCATTCATACACACGAGCAGCAGCATAATAGCAGCATGGTAACCTTTAGAGCGCGATATCTTCGATTTTAAGTTCACTTATTTCAATATGATTTTAGCGTATTAATGTAACATCTCCCTGTTTACGCACTTTCTCTCCCGTAAAATACTCAATGTCGAGCGTATAAGCATATGCATCCATGGGCTGCGGAACACCTTTGAAAGTGCCGTCCCATCCAATGTTTTGCGAAACACTTTCAAATACTTTCAGGCCTTGTCGGTTAAAAATACGCAATGTCATTTTTGTAATTCCAAATCCGCGTACATACAATACATCATTCACCCCATCACCATTGGGCGTGAAGGCAGATGGGAGATCATTGCTGACGCTGATAACATTTTGTATTTGCTGACAAAGCGTATCGCTGCAGCCGGCAGCATTAAATACAACCTGACAGGCATCGAAATTCCCAGTACTTAAATACTGATGCGAAGGGTCGCGTAAAGTGGAAGAGTCGCCATCGCCAAAACGCCAAAGCCAGCGTGTTACATCCGACGATGCCGTGCTTGTAAAGCGGGTGGGTGTATTTTCCTGTGCAGGAATGGGACTGAAACGAAAACCAGCTACTGGTGCTGCATTCACGGTAATTGTACGAAATGCAGAGTCGATCAAATTACAACTGTTATTATTAAAAATATACTGTGCAATTGTGTAAGTCCCCGGTACATTGTAAGTAAAGTTGGGCAAGGTGGAAGTAGATCTTTGTCCGTCGCTGCTCACCCATAAATAAGTGCTTGCTCCGGAAGACCGATCGGTGACGGAAGGCCTGAGCGGCGCACAACCATTCACAACGGTAAACCCTGCGGTAATAGTAGATTGAACCTGAAAATTGAGAATACTGGCCGAATCGCCTCGGTTACAAAAATTAGGGTCAATTAATTTAAGTCTCACTTGATACGTTCCTGGCGCAGGAAAAGTATGTGTTGCATTAAACGACGTATCGTTGGGTGAACCGTCGCCCCAGATCCACACAAAAGATCGCGGACCGAAATTCGCGACTGAGTTGAGACGATCACTGGTATTGGTAAAATCGAATGTGAGACTGGTGCAGGGTTGTCGCCTTTGGGAAATAAAAGAAACACGCGCCGAATCAACAGTTATGTTAACACGTATCGTGGCTGAATCTTTAATGTTACAGGTAGTGCTATCAATACCAATTACTTTAACATCAAACAGCCCGGATCTATTGAAGGTATGAATGAGATTTCCACTGGTAGTAGTATCATTGGGCGTTCCATCGTTCCATACCCAAATGTATTGCTTCGCCATGCGCAAGGTATCGGTAAATTCAACGCGTGCTGGTGTGCAAAAATCCAATTGTCGATCACCCACAACACGCAATGATACATCTACGCCTGCCAGGTCGAAGCTAATCTTCACCATACCCATATTACACTGTCCGTTGCTGGTTGCGACATTAGATTGCCCCCATACACCTGCAGAGCCCGGAAAATTCACCGCGCGGGTACAGTTTGCACACATGGCCTGATAAATGACACCGTTGGGATCAAAGCGACTGGTACCGCCATCTACATGATCGCCCAGCGGTCCGTTTTGTCCAAAAAAAGTAGCATATAAAAGCCCGGACGCATTTTTTTCCAAAACAAAAAAGTAAAAATCGCTGCCATCAGTGGTACGTTGAATAGCATTGGCTGAAACCCGCATATTGGTAGTGCCAACGGAAGCAAAGCCATCCTGCGTATTAATATCACCTCCCCAACCACTCACATACACATTCTCGCAGCGATCAACCAGAAAAGCAACAGGTGATATATTGGGAGAAAGTGCACCAGGCGTACCGAAAGTAGTAGAGTAAATGAAGCCGGAAAGATTGGGCTGCAACTTTGCAATAAACTGGCGGGCATTGGCATCCACATACCCCACATTGGCGGGAACAACTGGCCATGCACCCAGTGTGGTACCCATTACATAGGGAAAGCCAAGCTGATCGAACTGAATACCGTAAACAATATCAGCACGATCGGTACCAAGATAGGTGCTACGCAAATGTGTAACGCTGTTACCGTTGTCGCGCAGGATAGCCACATAACCATCTGCATCACCGCCCCGATAAGTTGGAAACATGCTTCCTGCCGTGAGGGGGAAACTGGTACTGGTGGTTCCACCTGCTACATAAATTTCATTATTGGTTGGATTAATAGAAAGCACAAAAGCAGCATCGTTGCCCGCACCACCGAGCAATGTGCTCCAGATAATACCATTTGCATTCGGATTGAGTTTCATAACCACCCCATCCTGCAAGCCGGCATTGGCTGTTTGAAAGCCATTTTGAGTAAAGAAGTTTGAAGACCTTGCGCAAGAAGCCAATAAAATATTTTCAGAGGCATCTAAAATCACTTCGCTTCTTCCATCATCACCATAGTTGCGCAAAATAGACTGCGTACCTGCCTGTCGGTTATCAGAAATATTCACACCATCGTCTGCTGAACCGCCTATTTTCATTGAACCGATCAGCTGTGTACCATCAGCGCGCAGCTTGCTTACTACAATATCCCAGCTTCCGTTCGGCCCTGCATTGGGAACGGTGGTGGGATAGTTAGAAGATCTGCTTCTTCCAGCAATCACCACATTACCCGCTGCATCGCAAATTAAACTGTGTGGCTGGTCACTGTCGCTGCCGCCTAAATAAGTTGCATAAATACGATTACGGCCATTCGGACTTAAACGCAATATGCCGATATCGTAGGTTGAACCACCACCAAAGGCAGTTTGAAATGCACCTGAAGAAACAGGATATCCCGTGCCGAATACAATACCACCTCCATAGAAACTGCCATCCGGACCATAAGTAGCGGTGAAACCCCAGTTATCGGCCGTACTTCTGCTGTAAGAAAAGAAAATCAACGCCGGATCGATAATCAAGGTTTGGGTACGATCAAAGTTTTTTACATCAAAAGAAACTTCATCGCCTTTCACTTTAAATCGACAATTCACTGTAACCAGTCGGCCATCTATATATTGATATGTGTAAGGGCTCTGCTCCCTTGCTTCGCCTACAGAAGTGCCAATAACCAATTCGTTATTTCGAATACTCAATCGATCAGCTCCTTCATAACGTAGTTTCAGTTTTGAAAGATCTGCTCCGGGATGTACTATGATATCGTATTTGAGTTGCTCATTCAACACATAATAGCGCACATCTATATTGGGATAAACATTTTTATAGGTTACGGCCTGATACTGCTTGCAATGACTTGCCCAGGCTGCGGGATCATTTCCTATAAAATAGTTTTCATAGCCTTCCAATGGTTTTTCATACACCATCTCGGGCGATGCACTTGCCCCTTCAAATGAAACCCGATAAGCATGTGAACGCAATTGCTGAGGCGCTTCTATTTTGGATTTTCCTGCTGCCGCATCTATAGCATGGCCATGCACATATTCTGCAATCTTTCTAAAATCGTCAGGATGGTTCATTACCACCGTATAACCTGCATCGTTGAGAAATATGGTGCTGTTGCCCGAAGAAGCCCGAAACCGCACAGCGTTATTCCACTGTCCTTTGTTCTCAGTAAATGCCCATTGTGCCTCGGCCTTAATAACCAAGAAAAGGAGAAGAAAAAGGACAGAAAAGCGTTTTTGCATGCGACTTGAACAATAAAAATCAAAAGATATACAATTATAACGAATCGACTAAGGGTTATCGTATGTTAAACTAAGCCACAGTACTCCAGATGGTCTTACCTTTTTGCAGCGACAAATGATATTTGAGCAGCATATTCTCCTCAGTACTCAGGTCGGGATCGGCATCCAGCAGCGCATCAGCGAGCTGCTTGGCTTTTTCGAGTAAATCCTGATCGTTCACCAAACTTACCAGCTTGAATTGCAGCGCTCCGCTTTGCCGGGTTCCTTCAATATCACCGGGACCCCGCAATTCGAGGTCTTTATCGGCTATTTTAAACCCATCGTTGGTAGCACACATGATCTTTAACCGCTCACGTGCCTCATTCGTTAAATTTCGCCCTGTTAAAAGAATGCAAAAACTTTGTTCGCTGCCGCGGCCTACCCTGCCACGAAGCTGATGCAACTGGGAAAGACCGAACTTTTCTGCGCTTTCAATCACCATTACACTTGCATTGGGAACATCCACTCCTACTTCAATTACCGTAGTGGAAACCATGATTTGAGTATCGTTGCTTTTGAAGCGATCCATGTTGGTAGCTTTCACTTCCGGCTTTTGTCGCCCATGCACCATGCTGATATAAAAAGCGGGTTCAGGAAAAAATGCTTTCACCTCTTCATATCCTTTCATGAGATTTTCATAATCCACATTGGCACTTTCTTCAATCAGCGGATAGATGAAATAGGCCTGCCGTCCTTTGCCGATTTCGCCTCTCACAAAATCCATTACGGAAGGACGCGCATTTTCATAACGATGTACGGTAGTAACGGGCTTTCTGCCTGGAGGCAACTCATCCATCACACTGCAGTCAAGATCGCCATAGGCGGTCATAGCCATGGTGCGCGGAATGGGTGTGGCTGTCATTACCAGCACATGTGGCGGCACTTGCGCTTTGTTGCGCAACTCAGCACGTTGAGCAACACCAAAGCGATGTTGCTCATCAATCACCGCCAGTCCTAACCGCTGAAACTGCACCGTATCTTCTATCAGCGCATGGGTGCCCACTACCATTTGAATGCTGCCATTGGTAAGTCCTTCGCCAATGCGCATCCGTTCACTCTTGCGTGTAGCACCTGTTAGCAGCGCCACTTCCAGGGAGAGGGGCTTGAGTAAGCGCGTGAGCTGCTGGTAATGCTGCTGTGCAAGGATTTCCGTAGGCGCCATAATACAACTTTGATAACCATTGTCGGCTGCTAGCAACATACACATGATTGCCACAATCGTTTTGCCGCTGCCTACATCTCCCTGCAACAATCGATTCATTTGCTTGCCCTGTGCCGTATCATTTCGAATTTCTTTGAGCACTCTTTTTTGTGCTCCTGTTAGTGCAAAGGGGAGATGCTGCTCATAAAAGGTATTGAACAAGGTACCCACTTTGTGAAATACCACTCCCTGCGAAAATCGGTGCCGCCTGCTGCGGATCATTCCCAAGCGTAACTGCGCCATAAGCAATTCTTCCATTTTCAAACGATACACCGCTTGTTCTTGCATAAGGGGTGTTACCGGAAAATGAATGTTACGATATGCATCATAACGCGGCATAAGCTGTAATGCCTCCATGAGCGATGCAGGTAAATTTTCCTGCACATCGCGGGGGTGAAGCTGCGCAAGCAGCGCAGAAGTAAGTTTGCCAATAGCTCTTCCGTTTAGTCCGCGGGCTTTTAGTTTTTCTGTACTAGGATAAACAGGTTCCAGTACGGATTTTTCAGCACTGCTCATTTCAGCCATTCCCTCCAGTTCGGGATGCACCATCTGCGGCTTGCCCATGAAAAATCCTGTTTTGCCAAAGACGAGATATCGCTGACCGATTTCCAGTTTTTTCTGCACCCAGCTGATGCCCTGAAACCAGGCAAGTTCTAGTATACCTGTATCATCGCGCAGCATAGCCACCAAACGCTTGCCTTTGCCGCTGCCCATCATTTCCATCGTTTCAAGTCGGCCGGCCACCTGTACATATTCAGCAGCAGGACTGATTTCACCTATTTTCCAAACGCGTGTTCGATCGATATGGCGATAAGGGAAATGCTCCAGCAAATCGCCAAAGGTGAAAATGTTCAGTTCTTTTTTGAGCATTTCAGCACGTTGCGGACCAACCCCTTTCAGGTATTCGATGGGTGAAGACAATATGGAAGTTCCCTTGCTGATAGATATGGCTTTGGAATTACAAATTTACCGACTCGCCTTGTTCCAGAAAACCGTTTGTTTTCCGGTGATCAGCGCAAAGAAACCCGCAATCATCGCTGCATGCATGAAAAGAAAATAAAAAGGAAATGAAAAAATACTTCCGGCACGGCGCATTCCCAAGAAACCAAAAAAAGAAAGCATGAGGAAAACGAGCTGTAAATGAAAAAGGATCTGATAGAATAGATGATGCGCTGTAAACCACATCATGCCGCCTGCAATAAAAAACACTATTAATGCAGGTGCGCAAAACACCCAACGTAAAACCCGATGAGAAAAGAATTGAAAAGCAAAACGAGCATCCCGAAATGGATAGAGGTGTTCTGCAAAATGAGAGAGCGATTGAAATGCACCGGCACTGATACGCTTTTTACGCACCCACTCATCAACAACACGCTGTGATGCAAATTCCTCAGCAATGGCATGGTGCGCATATTTCAATTTTTTATGTGCCGATTGCAATTGCATGGAAATATAAAAATCATCGGTGATGATGTTTTCAGGAATGGTGCGGAACAGTTCACTGCGAATGGCGAGCAGCTCCCCGGTTGCACCGGCCAGGGTATAAAAGGAAGACTCGAGTTCTTTTACTGAAGATTCATAATGCCAATAAGCAGCTTCTGCAATGGCCGGACTGGAATGATGCAGGTGCACCCGTTTTTGTCCGGCCACCCCTCCTACTGAAGGATCCTGAAAAAAAGGCATCAGCTGTATAAGCGCATCTTTTTGGAGCATACAGTTGGCATCTGAAAAAACGACAATGGGGGTTTTTACCTGTACCATACCGGTATTGAGCGCTGCAGATTTACCCCTTCTTTTTTCATGGCGTATAAGCGTCACTTTTTTTTCCTGCTGCGCCAGCAACACAGTATGATCTGATGATCCGTCATCAACAACAATTACCTGTAGTAATTCGGATGGATAATTGAGTGAAAAGCAGTTTTGAATCTTCTGCACAATCCACTCCGATTCATTGTAGGCAGCAATCAAAATGGTTACGGCAGGCAATTTAGCAGAAGGATCCGATTCCGTTTTTGCTTTTGCTGCAAAAAGCTTCAGCAGCAAGGGGTAACCCGCATATGCATAAAAGAGAATGAAAACGGAGATCCAAAACAAAATCTGCCAAACCATAGAAGTTAAAAATAAGCAATGCCTTTTAAAAGCAGTTTGAAAGAAACAGGGGGATATTTTCGAACCGTTTCAATCGTTACCGAAGTGTAAGATAGCCGCTCGAAAATGAATTTACACTTCGGTTTTATGAAATAGTAAAACAGTGAGATGATTACTTTCCGATACAAAATTTACTGAAGATAAAATCCAGCCGGTCTTCATTGGTAACCTCACCGGTAATTTCCCCGAGAAAATGCAGACAGCTACGGATATCGAGCGCAAGCAAATCGCTGGTAATTTTTTCATCCAGTCCTTTTCGGATATCCTGCAGTGAAGCTGCTACCTGCTGGAGTGCCTGATAATGCCTTGCATTGGTTACAACTGTACTTTCGGTATGCACATTGCCCTGCAGCACTTTATCTACCAGCCTTTGCTTTAATATATCAAGCCCTTCGCCTGTTTTCGCAGCAATGAACAGCAGATCATCGCCAACAAATTTCTGTTGCAATGCTGCGGCATGTTCTCCATCCATTTTATTGCCCACCGCTACATAATTAGGATTCACCTCCCGTAATTCCAGCAGTGCTGCTTCAACAGCTGCCTGCGTTTCAGCAAGCGCATCAAACAAATACAAAACCACATCCGCCTCACGCATCTTTTCACGACTGCGCGCCACACCGATGTTTTCAATTACATCACTGCTATCGCGCATTCCTGCTGTATCAATGAGTCGGAATAAAATTCCATGAATATTCAGTACCTCTTCAATCGTATCGCGGGTGGTGCCGGCAATTTCACTGACAATAGCGCGGTTTTCATTGAGCAGGGCATTCAGCAAAGTTGATTTACCCGCATTGGGCTTGCCCACAATGGCCACGCTTACCCCTTGCTTTATTACGTTGCCTAAACGGAACGATTGAACCAGCTGATCTACCATGCTCACTGCTTCCGTTACCAGCGCATACAATTGCGTGCGATCGGCAAAGGCAACATCTTCCTGGCTAAAATCAAGCTCTAGCTCAATAAGTGCAGAAAACTGTATCAGCTGTTCCCTCAACTTTTTCAACACTTCCGAAAATCCACCTCGCATATTGTGAATCGCTGTTTTGCGAGATGCTTCTGTATTGGATGCAATTAAATCTGCCACAGCTTCTGCCTGGGTAAGGTCCATTTTTCCTTTTAGAAATGCCCGCTGAGTAAACTCACCCGGCCGCGCAAGGCGTGCGCCTGAGGCAGTAATGGCAGCAATGATTTGCTCTTGAATAAAAGGAGAACCATGGCAGGAAATTTCCACCACATTTTCACCCGTATAAGATCTAGGTGCTTTGTAAAGTGAAATCACCACTTCATCGAGCAGCTGTTGCCCGAAATGCAGATATCCTACATGAAGTGTATGTGACGCCTGTGCACTGAGATCCTTCGATGGGAACAGATTGTTCACGATATCGATGGCCTTTTCACCGCTCACCCTGATCACACCAATCGCACCCATGCCATGCGGGGTAGCTAATGCCACTATGGTATCATCCCATCCGCTGAGTTTTCCGAGCATGGTGCAAAATTACTGAATGGTTTGTTGGTGTTTTAAAAAGAAAAGGCCGGCAAAAAAAGATCCCCACCGAAACCGATGGGGATCATTTGCTTGTATATTCCTTCCTAATAAGGCACAATAGGATTATTCATCGGGAAGACGGAAAGTAATCTTCTGACGGCGCCATGCTTTCACCTGTCGGCCGTTTTGAATGGCGGGAACCCATTTTGGACCCTTGCGAATAGCATTCACTGCTACTTCTGCAAGTTTGGTACCTTTCATAGTTAGGGCTTCCACACTGCTTACAGTTCCTTCTCTGTCCACAATGAACTGAACTTCACAGGTGCCGGAACGACCGTCATCTGTAAGTTCATCGATACGTTTTTCCACTTCGCGCTGAACAAAGCGGCTCCAGGCGGCATCACCACCGGGGAACTGCGCTTCTACTTCCACCTTGGTGAAGACGGTATTTTCATCAATCGGTGCTTCTACCACTCTGGTTTCCTGCTCAACCTTAGGCGGGTTTACCACTTCAGGATCCTTAATACCTTCCTGATCGATCTTACCTACGTTGGTAATTTCTTCTTGCTCTTTCACCTCATTCTTCTCTTCAAATTTTTCATCTTCCACAATTTTGGGAGGAGTGAATTTGGTGATTTCAATTTTGGGAGGCTCCTGCTTGGGAGGAGGTGGTGGCGGTGGCTCAAACTTTTCAGGCTGATCCTGCTTAATATCAGCAAGGGTTACTTCCTGCACTTTCATCTTCGATTTATTGTTGTCGCTGATTTTACGACCCACAATAATCATTATGAAGATGAGCAACGCAAGAGATGCAGTAATTACCAGCGCGGTAGTCAAACGCTTCTGATAATTTTTCCGCAGTTCATACGCGCCGTAAGCTTTGTTCCTGTCGTCGAACAACAGATCCAGAAAGTCGGCGGTTAATATTTTATTGATTTCCATAATGTGTGAATGTGTTTATGATAGCTGCTTTGGATAAACCTTTTGCTTATTGCGATCCGGCCCCCTGTGCCTCAGTTACCTTTATCAGGTCCATCTCAACGGGGAACGCATCTACAATGGCATAACGTTTGATTTCGTTAATGGTCATTTCATCCAAACAATCCACCACATTTTTGTAATTGGATACTTCGGTTGGTTTGATGATTACCACCAGATCTTTCTCGGGCGTGCGCTCTTTTTTATCGATGATTACCGAACGCAGTTCCTTGAAAGAGGTAGATTTAAAATTCGAACCATCCTCTGTCAGCTTACCTTCATAATAATACACTTTGTTCTCCTTGCTCAAAAGAATGGTAAAAGCGCCGGAGGCTTTGGCTTCCGTTTGCTCTTCATCTTTAGCGGTATCATCCGGCACATTCAGTTTGAATGCCTTCGGAGAACTTATGGTGGTTGTAAATATGAAGAAGGTGATGAGCAGGAAGCCCAGATCAACCATGGGCGTCATATCTACCTTGGCTGCAACCTTTTTCTGTTTTTTGACTCCCGGGCCTTTCTTCCCGTGGTCTTGCGAAACATCAACATCTGCTCCCATGATGTATGTTTTAAATTGGTTTTAAAATATTTTACTTGGTGGCTTCAGCCTGCTTTTTGTAAAGCGCTGTTCCGGAAGGCACAGGCTCCATTGCAGTTACAAGCTTAAATGAAAACACACCACTCTTCTTAAAGGATGTCAGAATGTTTTTGAACTCAGGATACTTGGCTGCATTATCGCCATTCAACAGTACGTTGGTAGGCTTGCGTCCGCCACTGCCGGTAACGAGTGCATTCACCCAGTCGGTCAACTGATTGTTGGATGTATCCTTAATAGGAATACCTGGCTGCTTGAAGGCTTTGAACTCATCATCGCTGAGCGCGAGCAGTGGTTTCACCTGGGCAAAAGGCACTCCGATACCCCCTACGGAAAACGCAATGAAACGCGCTTTTTCCTGATTGGTAAGCTCAAGACCTTTTTGGGTTTTCAGCACATCAAGCATATTCAGGATGCGATCTTTCGCATCATCATCTGTACTGAAGCTGATGAAACAACGTCCTTCTTTATCAAAAGTTACTTTAAAGACATCCTTTTCGGCCACATTTTCCGACGAAACCGATTTCGGGTTCGTAATGGATACAATTTCCGGTGGCTTAAACTTGGTTGCCAGCATGAAGAACGAAAGGATCAGGAAGGATACATCCACAAATGCGGTCATATCCACCCAGGTACTCTTCCGTTGTACTTTAAGTTTAGGCATTGCTTTTTGATTTAATGATTAGATGCAACAATTCATGCATTCCACAAAAGGTTGCATGCATTACTTATACAAAGAAGCAAAGCTCTGTGTTAAGGTAAAGCTTGACTCATCAATACCATAAGTGATGGAATCGATTTTGGTAGTGAACACGTTATACATGATCAATGCCAATGATGAAGTAGCAATACCCAATGCAGTATTATAAAGGGCTTCAGAGATACCCACGGCAAGCTGAGAAGCATCGCCACCGGCACCTTCTTCACCCAATGCAGCAAATGAACGAATCATACCCAGTACCGTACCCAAAAGGGCGATAAGTGTACCAAGTGAAGTGATGGTAGAAAGGAATACCATATTCTGCTGTAGCATAGGCAGCTCAAGCGCGGTTGCTTCTTCAACTTCTTTTTGAATAGCCATTACTTTTTGGTCGGTATCCAAACCATCTGCACCGGTCATTTCTTTATACTTGCGCAAACCTGCTTTCATTACATTACCTACAGAACCTTTTTGCTTATCGCACTCGCTCAGGGCAGCATCGATATTTTTGTTGGCCAGATGAAACTGCACCTTGCGTACGAAATCAGAAACATTGCCTGCACCAAGTGCCTTGCGGATAGTAAGATAGCGCTCAATAGAAAACGCAATTACCATCAAAAACAGTCCGATCAGGAATGGTACAATGATACCACCTTCATACACACGGTTCAGCGCTGTGATCGGCTTTTTGTGTCCGGGCCAGAACCAGGCACCTGAGGTATCGGGCTCTTTAAATCCGTCGGCGTTACCTAAAATAAAACGCCAGATAGCATACCCTGCAAGAATACACACGATGGGAGCCAACCATGAAATTAAATTGCTAGACTTCTTCGGTTGAACAGATGTTGCTGCTTTTGGTGCAGTCGGTTTAGTTTCAGCCATGACAATTGGTTTTTGTTGTTTTAGTATTGATTGATTTTTAAAATTTATAAGCGTTGCAATTCTAATGAAATATCTCTTATGAAATACTCCCCGCCACATTATTTTTTTATGGAGCGGAGGCGTAAATTAGGGAAATATTGATTTCACCAAGCGCTGAGGCCAAATTAATTTATCGTTTCCCTTGGCCTTGCCCGCCGAACAAACCTGCCGGCCTCCATTTATCCATCTAATTACAAACATATCTTTTTAAGATGCTATCTTCGGACACTCTTATCAAATCCGTTTGTATGAAAAAAATGAACATTCGTCTTTTGGCAGCCACTGCCTGTACCTTTACTTTGCTGGCAGTTACGGCACAGGAAAGAAGGGGTCCTGTTCCCACATCAGGAACTTCTACCGTTCAAGTAACCGGCGCTCAACCAGGAACTGCACCCGGCGCTCCGGCCCGCACCGGTCCCAAGCCTTATAAAGAGGTAATTACTGAAAAAGCGCAAACGCAGCGCGGTTTGCTTACCCTGCATAAAGTGGAGGATAAATATTATTTCGAATTACCTGAATCCATCTTTGGCAAGGATATACTCGTAGTGAACCGTATTTCCAAGGGAGCTGCCGGCGTTCGCAACGGCTTTTCTGGCTACGCTGGCGACATGATTTCAGAAACCGTGATCAACATGGAAAAAGGCCCGAACAACAAGGTCTTTTTGCGTAAGATCTCCTACCGTGAACGCGGTAGCGATAGTGCTGGCATGTACCTCTCGGTTAAAAACTCCAACATGCAGCCCATCATCTACGGATTTGATGTGCGCTCCCTGCCTAAAAAGGATTCTACCGGCAGCACAGGCATGGTGATTGAAGTAACCGATCTGCTGAACTCCGACAACGATATCCTTTACTTCGATGCGGGCGATAAACGCACCTACGGCATCAATAGCTATGTGGGCGATCGTTCTTATATTACATCATTCAAGACCTTCCCTTCCAATATTCAAATTAAGGCAGTACGCACTTATCAGCGTACACCCAGCTCAGGCGGCTTTAGCTTTGGCCCCGCACCTAGTGGCCCCGCTGCTTCTGAGCCGGCCACCTTTGAGCTGAGCAGCTCCTGGATTATGCTTCCCGAGAAGCCAATGCATCCTCGCATTGCAGATGAAAGGGTTGGCTATTTCAGCTCAGGGTATGTTGATTTTGATGCCAATCCTCAGGGGGTTAAAAACATTCAGCTTATCCGACGCTGGAGACTGGAACCCAAAGAGGAAGATGTTCAAAAATATCTGCGTGGCGAATTGGTAGAACCCAAAAAACCAATCGTATTCTATATTGACCCCACTACCCCACAAAAATGGGTTCCTTATCTCATTCAGGGTGTGGACGACTGGCAAATAGCCTTTGAAAAAGCCGGATTCAAAAATGCGATTTACGCGAAAATGGCACCTACACCAAAGGAAGATAGCAGCTGGACACTGGAAGATGCCCGCTATTCGGCCATTGTTTACAAGCCCTCTGACATACCCAATGCGAGCGGACCCAATACACATGATCCGCGTACCGGTGAAATTCTGGAAAGCCATATTAACTGGTATCACAATGTAATGGAGTTACTGCAAAACTGGTATTTTACCCAAACCGCTCCGGTGGATATCAAAGCCCGCAAAATGCAATTTGATGATGAACTCATGGGGCAACTGATTCGTTTCGTATCATCCCACGAAGTGGGACACACCCTCGGACTTCGCCACAATTTCGGTTCTTCATCTACCGTGCCGGTAGATAGCCTACGCAGCAAAAAATGGCTGGCTGCAAATGGCCATACACCTTCTATCATGGACTATGCACGCTTCAACTATGTTGCACAGCCTGAAGACGGCATCGATCAATCCGGACTATTCCCCCGCATTGGCGATTACGATAAGTGGGCCATTGAATGGGCTTACCGCTGGTATGCTCCTTTCAAGACAGCTGCAGATGAAAAAGCTTACCTGAACAACTGGGTGATTGAAAAGCTGAAGAACAAAAGACTTTGGTTTGGAGACGGAGAAACCAATCAGGATGATCCACGCAACCAAACAGAAGACCTGGGTGATAATTCCATGAAGGCAAGCAGCTATGGTGTAAAGAACTTACAGCGCATCATTAGCAACCTTATCGAATGGACCAAAGAATCACATGAAGACTACACCAATCTGCAGGAAATGTACCAGCAGGTTTATTCACAGTTCAACCGTTACATCGGACATGTTTCACGTAATATCGGTGGCATACACAAAACGCCCAAGCGCGTTGAACAGGAAGGTGCTGTATTTGAGTTCACTGCAAAAGCCAGACAAAAAGAAGCTATGAGCTGGCTGCAGGATCAGGTGTTTAAAACACCCAGCTGGTTGATCAATAAGCAAATCACTTCGCTGACCAATTCAGCTCCTCAAACCGTGATTAGCAACTTGCAGGAGTCTGCACTTAACCGACTTTTCTCAGTAAGCACTTTAGCAAAGCTTTCCAGATTTGAAGCAGAAGCGCCGGCTGAAGCCTATACGCCATTGGAAATGATGAACGAATTGCGTCGTGGTATTTTTAGCGAGCTGAGTGCACGTAAAAATGTAGATGTATATCGCCGCAGTCTGCAGAAGAGCTTTGTTGAAAAGGCGATCAATCTTGTGAAAGGTGGCGTACCTGCAGCGCCTCAAGCCGGAGGTTTCACCATCACCATTGGTCCGGGCCGCAACAACGATATCATTTCTGTTGCTAAAGCGCAACTGCGCTTTGTACAGTCTGATATCAAAGCTGCACTGCCGCTGGTTACCGATACAGCAACCCGCATTCACCTGCAAGATCTGAACGAGCGCATCACCGATGCACTTGAAAGCAAATAATCTTACAGCGATACAAACTGTCGCCAACAAAAAATGCCTCCCAATGGGAGGCATTTTTTTTAAAGCATGATTTCTTATTCCCAACGCAGCGCTTCAATGGGATCCAGCTTAGATGCTTTGATGGCAGGGTAAAGTCCTGCTACCAATCCGGTAACAGAACAAATCACTACACCAAGCGCAACCCAAAGCCATGGCACAACAAATCCGGTTTCAAGAAACATTGCAAACAGATTGCCAACTGCAATACCCAATACAATGCCGAAAGCGGCGCCCAGCAAGCTGATGAGAATGCTCTCCCATAAAAACTGAGCCTGAATGGTACTGCGGTGTGCTCCTATAGATTTAATGAGCCCGATTTCGCGTGTACGCTCACTTACCGCTACCAACATGATATTGGTAAGCCCGATGGCAGCACCAATTAGTGTAATCAAACCAATTACCACCGCTGCATAGCGGACGTAGCGCAGTGAGTTTTTAAACGCTTCAACCAAACTATCGCTCCGATCGATATAAAAATTTTCCTGCTCTTTAAAGTTGAGTTTTCTGATGGGTCGGAAAATGCCGGTAGCCTCTCCCACCGCAGCATCAATTTGCCGATAATCTTCCACCCTTACGGTGATATTGTATGAACCCTCGCTGCTGAAAACACGGCGCACATTATTATAGGTAAGAATCACAATATTATCCAGCGATAAAAAAGAACTGGCGCCACGCTCTTTCATGGTGCCAATAACACGGTAACGGTTGGAACCAATGCGAATAATGCGGCCCATTGCAAGCTCATGCTTACCGCGAAAAAGCTTTTTCACCAGATCGCTGCCGATAATGGCAACATTTCTTCCACTTTCAATATCAAGTTGACTGAAATTTCTTCCGGCTTCAATCAAATAGCCACTATTGAGCAGATAATTTTCATCACCGCCCATCACACGCACATTGGGATTGGTCTTTTCTCCCTCAAAAAAAATCGTTGCATTGAAGCTGGCCGATTTGGAGATGCTTACCGTGGAAGGAAAATTCATGCGCTCCTTAAATGCACGAGCCTCATCATATGTAATGATTTTACCCATGCTGGAAGCGCGTTCGCGGGTACCCTTGCGCTGACGGGTCATTTCACTGCCACCGCCCCCACCGATGCGCATCGTACGCTCTCTGAAACGAATACCAAATGAGTTGGCGCCTAAGATGGAGAAGTTTTCAGTAAGACTTTTATTCATGGCTTCAATGGCAGTGATAATGCCTATTAAAGCCATGATGCCAAAAGCAATGATTGCAACGGTAATGCCGGTGCGCAAACGGTTAGCCTTTACGGTGCGCCAGGAAAGACCAAGAATGTCGGATAAGGTCATAAAATAAATTCTGCACCGAAATTAAGCAAAGCTATCGCTACAGGCAATGAAATGATGATCAGTGGTTTTAATAAAGGTTAAACCAGTTGAGCAAAACCTGATGAGGAAAGAGTCCGAGCAGCAGCACCAGCACGGCCATTACAGATAAAACATACTTAAAAGTGGAAGAAACTTCCAGCGTTTGTGCTTCGCCCTCTTTAAAGTACATGGCCTGCACCAGCCGGAAATAATAGTAAACGCTCACTGCTGCCATCACAACGGCAAAAATGATCAGCCAAAAATGCAAACCCGTTTTAACTGCCGCGGCAACCACAAAATATTTGGCAAAAAAGCCTGCGGTTAAAGGAATGCCTGCCAATGAAAACACAGAAATGGCAAGTACACCTGCAATAAGGGGTTGCTGCTTTGCAAAGCCGTTAAACCCTTCGAATGTATAATCTTTCATCTTGGCCAAAACGGCAAAAATGGAAAGGGTAGCTAAACAATACGCTGCGGCATAAAGCAACAAGCCCTGTTTTGCCATATCGTTCATGGCAAATACGGTAAACATCATAAAGCCCGCCTGTGCAATACTTGAGTAAGCCAACATCCGTTTTACGCTCTGCTGAAATACGGCGGTAATATTTCCCACAAAAAGGGTAAGTGCGGTAAGCACAGCAAGCAGGGTTTGCCAAACAGCGGGCATGCTGCCAAAAGCATTTTCAAAAAGGCGCAGAAAGGCAATGAAACCTGCTGCTTTTACAATGGTTGCCATATAACCTGTAAACACGGTAGGAGCACCATCATACACATCGGGCGTCCAAAAGTGAAAGGGAGCTGCAGACACTTTGAACGACATAGCAATGAGCATCAGTACAACACCCATAGAAGTGAGCAGTAAAATATTTTGCGTGTCACTCATATTGATGCCTTCCAGTCGGAAAGTACCATGTGCTCCATACAACAAAGCGATACCCATGAGCATAATACCGGTTGAAAAAGCTCCCATCAGAAAATACTTCAATGAAGCTTCATTGCTCTTGAGATTCCGCTTATCGGTGCCCGTAAGTATATAAAGGGGAATAGAAATGATTTCAATGCCCAAAAACAAAATCAGCAGATGATTGAAATAAGTCACCAGCCCAATACCTGCGAAAACGAAAAAGATCAGTGTGAAATACTCATAGGGATGATTGCCCACTTTTTCAATATCGTCTGCGCTAAGCAAGAAATAAAACAGCAGTGAAATAATTAGCACAGTGAGCAACAGATGTCCAAAGCGATCGAAAAGCAACATGCCGTTGAAATCACTTGTGAGTAAGGTGAGGCCCTGCATATCACCAATATTAGCGCCCAGCAGCAACAATGCGCCTACAAAAGCAACACCCTTGGCTGCAGATTTTTTTTGGATGAAAATGCCTGAAAACATCATCACCAAACCCCAAATCGCCGAAAAAAGAATCACGTTCATGTTATGCAGTTCGTTTTATTGCTTTGTAAAAAAGGTAATCATGCCGGCAACTGCATCCTTGGTCATTTCAAAAAAGGGTGCAGGATAAATGCCAAAAACAAAAATGGCTACTACAATCACAACCATGCTAAAAGCAGCGCTGCGCGGAAGATCTACGGCAGATTGTGTTGCTGCAGATACCG
The DNA here is from genome assembly GCA_964505195.1 of uncultured Chitinophagaceae bacterium. GTDB lineage: Bacteria > Bacteroidota > Bacteroidia > Chitinophagales > Chitinophagaceae > CAZDGV01. Next base: position 20,343 of record CAZDGV010000010.1, on the reverse strand, counting down.
TTCCGAAGCAAAGCTTCTGAATCATATTCAAAGTATAGATCGCTGAAAAAATAATGCTGAGTCCGCCTACGGCTGCATACCAAACATTAAACTTGTATAGCCCGTTAAACATGAGAAACTCTCCAATGAATGCGTTGGTGAGGGGAAGCGCCACATTAGCAAGCGACACCACTACTAGCAAGATCGAAAGCACAGGTGCTTTGGTTGCTAATCCGCCCAGTTCACTCATTTTACGCGTTCCCATTTTTTGCTCGATAAAATCAACCACGATCCAAAGGCCCAGCACATTCACACCATGACTAAAAAACTGAATGGCAGCACCCTGCATGGCTACTTCATTGTTCAAAAACAGCGCAGCAGCCATAAGTCCGATATGCGCAATTGATGCGTAGGCAATCAATCGTTTTAAATCATCCTGTTTCAAAGCAAGCAAGCTGGCATAAATCATGCCCACCACACTCAAACCAATGATGATATTGTCGTAAGCAATTGCAGCAGCGGGGAAAAGCGGAATAAGCCAGCGTACTACCGCGAACAAACCCATCTTCACCATTAGCGCACTCAGCACCATGGTAACAGCCGTGGGCGATTGCTCGTAGGTATCGGGCTGCCAGGTGTGAAAAGGAAAGATGGGCATTTTAATTGCGAATGCAATAAAGAAGAACCAGAACACCAATGCACCTTTTATGCCTGTCGGTTGAACTGCCTTCAGCGATGACCAAGCAAAAGACTGATCTGGTGTTTGATAATAGAGATAGATTAACCCTGCCAGCATCAGCAATGAGCCGACGAAAGTATAAATGAAAAATTTGAAAGTAACAGCAATCCGTCGCTCACCTCCCCAGATAGAACTGAGAAAGTAAACCGGTATGAGTGCGAGCTCCCAAAAGAAATAAAACAGCAATCCGTCATAGGCCAGAAAAACGCCCATGATACCTGCCTGAGCAAGCAGCATCAGCGCATAAAATGCCGCACTATTTTTGTAAGTATTGTTCCAGGTTGAAAGTAAGATCAGCGGATACGCCAGTACCGTAAGCAAGCAAAGCACAGCACTGATACCATCCATGTGCAGTGAAAAAGAAGCTCCCAGCTGGCCCAGCCAGGCTGTATTGAAAGTTGTTTCAGCAGGGGTGAGTCCTCCCAACAAACCTACCGACATCACTGCGAGGGATGCAAGCGATACCAGCAAGCTCCATGTTTTAATCATGGTTTCGCCCCGGAGTATCCATGCAGCGATTCCGCCAACAACAGGTATCAATATCAGTAATAATGCAATCATATTCCGGTTGAATTAGAAAATTTTAAATACAGATACAACAATCAGCAGCAGCATACCGAGTACCATCCACAACACATAACTACCTACCTGTCCGCTCTGCAACAAACGCAGCTGTCGCCCACTCCACTGAACTGATCTGCCAACACCATTGACCAAACCATCAATGCCTGATTTTTCAATTACCCGATTCAGAAAGCCGGCAAGCAACTGCATGGGCTTGGTGATGATGGCGGCATAGAGTTCATCGACATACCATTTTTCAGCAAGTATTTTACCAAAGCCGCTGGCGGTGTGAAGATCAGGATGCTTGGCAAAGCGATTCCATGCAAAAGCAACGATACCCAGAATGAGCACAACACTTGTACCAAGCAATACCCACTCGGTGGAATGATCAACAGCATGTGCTTCCATATAGCTACTTCCCGTTGCAAAAATGGGCGCGAGGAATGCTTGCAGCTTATGCGCATCGTGCGCAAAGAGTTCTGGAATTCCGAGGAAACCTGCTACCACCGAAAGCACTGCCAGCACGATTAAAGGAAGCGTCATTTGCCAGGGACTTTCATGCAGGTGATGCGCCTGTTCATCGCTGCCGCGAAACTTCCCACGGAAAGTCATGGCATACAAACGGAACATATAAAAAGCAGTCATCAACGCACCTGCCATGCCGATGTAATAATAAATTGGATGCGCTGCGTAAGCATGCATGAGTATTTCATCTTTTGAGAAAAAGCCACTGAACGGAGGAATGCCGGCAATGGCAATGCAACCCAGTAAAAAAGTAAGATGCGTTATGGGCAATTTCTTTGCCAATCCGCCCATCTTACGAATATCCTGCTCATGATGCATGGCATGAATTACCGAGCCTGCACCCAAAAACAAAAGTGCTTTGAAGAAAGCGTGCGTCATTACATGAAAAACAGCACCGGTAAAAGCGCCAACCCCCAAGCCTAAAAACATATAGCCAAGCTGACTAACCGTTGAATAAGCCAAAACCTTTTTGATATCATTTTGTCGCAATGCAATGCTCGCAGCAAGTATAGCAGTAGCAAGTCCGATTACAGCAACTACCGTCATGCTGGTAGGAGCCAATACATACAGCAGGTTGCTGCGTGCAATCATGTAAATACCTGCAGTTACCATGGTAGCAGCATGGATAAGCGCCGAAACGGGCGTAGGGCCAGCCATGGCATCAGGCAGCCAGGTGTAAAGTGGAATTTGTGCCGATTTGCCTGTAGCACCTACAAAGAGCAGTAGCGTAATTCCTGTGATAGCAGCTGTGGTTGCATTGGGCGCGTTTGCAAAAACCTCAGAAAAACTGAGTGAACCAAACTGCTGCAGCATCCAGAACAATGCAAGTAAAAATCCAAGATCACCGATGCGGTTCATCACAAATGCTTTCTTAGCCGCATTACCATATTCCTGATTTTTAAACCAGTATCCGATGAGCAGATAAGAGCAAAGCCCCACTCCTTCCCAACCAATAAACATGATTAGGTAGTTTGCTCCGAGTACCAGCAAGAGCATTGAAAACACAAAGAGGTTGAGATAAGCAAAATAGCGGGCGTAATGATCGCTCGACTCCTCATGCATATATGCTGCAGAATAGAGATGAATGAGAAATCCAACACCGGTAATCACTAAAAGGAAAAGTGCAGAAAGTGCATCCACCTGAAATGCAAAGGGGATATAAATATCTCCTGTACGAATAAAATCAAAAAGAGTGATAATGGTGGTTTCTGCATTTGCCAAGCGCACATCATTGAATACGAGTAAGCTTACTATGAAAGCAGTGAATACCATGGTGCTGGCCAAGAAAGCCGCAACCGACTTAGAAAGATAATTCCTACCCAGGCCGTTGATTAAAAAACCAATCAGCGGAAACAAGGGAACCAATGCAACCAGTTTTGTCATAACCTATATTATATGAGCGCGCATGATATATGCAAGCTCGATTGATCTTAATGTTTTAACCTGTTCAAAAAATTCACATCCACCGAATGAATATTCCGATACATCATAACAATAATTGCCAGTCCTACACTCACTTCCGCTGCAGCCACCACCATAATGAAAAACACAAAGAGCTGCGCTTCCGTTCCGGTAGTTGCCTCTGGTGAAAATGCAGCTACTCTTCCATAATGTAATTTGGAGAATGCTACCAGTAAAAGGTTTACCGCATTAAGCATTAACTCAATACACATAAAAATAATGATGGCATTGCGGCGCGTAAGCACTCCAATGATTCCAATGGAGAAAAGCGCCATCGCAAGCATGATATAGTAATTAATCGGCATCATATTCAGACCCACAGGTCGGTTTTATTACAAATAAATTGATCAATCTCCTTTCTTTCCAATCACCACTGCCCCTACCATAGCACTTAGGAACAGTATACTGCTTATTTCAAAGGGCAATACATAATCGCGAAACAATACCTGACCCAGATTATGTATTAGTCCAATTTTTCCTCCAGTAAGATTCACCTGCTGCGCAGCCATTTCCTGCGACTGGCGCAGTGCTGCCACTACGATCAACAACAAACTGCCTCCCGATATCACTCCGGCAAATTTGAGCCACTTATTCTTCTGCGGTTCGTTATCTGCATTTAAGTTCATGAGCATAATCACGAACAAGAAAAGCACCATGATGGCCCCTGCATAAACAATAATGTTTACCACGGCCAAAAACTGGGCGTTCAATAAAATATAATGTCCGGAAATTGCAAAGAACACAACGATTAGCCACAGCACACTATAAATGGGATTTTTGTTGCTCACCATCATCAGCGCACCAATTATGGCTAGGGCAGATAAACTCCAGAATAATAATTGAGTAATGTTCATAATCAGGCGTTCTGTTCTGTTTTTACTTTTTCTTTTCGCTCGTCAATCAATCCTTTTGCCTTTGCAAATGCTTCGGAATCTTGTTTCGGATGCGGTATCACCAGATGGTCTTTACCGTAAATAAAACTCCTGCGGTTGAAATTGGCAGGTGCAAAAGTTTCGGTGAGATAGATCGCGTCTTTCGGACAAGCCTCTTCACATAAGCCGCAAAAAATACAGCGCAGCATATTGATCTCATATTTGGCAGCGTATTTCTCTTCGCGATACAAATGTTCTTCCCCCGGAAGTCGCTCTGCTGCTTCCATGGTAATGGCTTCAGCCGGACAAGCAACGGCGCACAATCCGCATGCCGTACAGTTCTCTCTTCCTTCTTCATCGCGGTTTAAAATATGCAGTCCGCGAAACACCGGACTAAAAGGGCGCTTCTCCTCGGGGTAATTGATGGTTACCTTCTTTTTAAAGAAATGCCGTAATGTGATCGACATACCTTTTAAAATCGCAGGGAGATAAATACGCTCCATGAAACTCAGCGGTCTGCGATCCACTTGTTTTGCTCTCGATGTTAATGCGTTCATGGTATGTTTCGTTCGTTTTACTTTCTTTTTAAAATAGTTTCCTACTGCTCACTCACACAATTATTAATTTAAAAACAGCACAACCGCTCCTGTAATGAGCATATTAGCCAATGCCAAAGGAATCAATCCTTTCCAGCCCAGGTTCATCAGCTGGTCGTAGCGAAAACGCGGTATCGTCCAGCGCACCCACATAAACAGGAACAAGAAGAAAACAATTTTTATCAGCAGTGCTGCGGCTCCTACAATGGCAGCAACATTGGCACTAAGCTGTGTTTCATCAACAAAGGGCATATCGTAGCCTCCAAAATATAAGCTCGACATCACCGCACTGGCGATAAACATGTTCACATATTCAGAAAACAAATAAAAGCCCAGCTTCATTGATGAATACTCTGAGTGATATCCGCCCACCAATTCATTTTCTGCTTCGGGCAAATCAAATGGCGTTCTGTTACACTCGGCAAATACGCACACCAAAAAAATCAAAAATCCAACCGGCTGATAGAGAATATTCCAGTTGCCGTTCATTTGCTGTTGCACCATTTCACGCAAACTCAATGTGCCGGTAACCATCAGCAAAGCAATCAGTGCAATACCCATTGCCAGCTCATAGGAAATAATTTGAGATGCAGCACGCAATCCGCCCATCAGCGAATACTTGTTGTTAGAAGCCCAGCCGCCAATCATAATTCCGTACACACCCAAACTCACTACCCCAAATACGTACAGGATACCAATATTAATGTCGGCTATCTGCAACTCAATGCTTCTTCCAAAAAGCTCTACTTTATTACCCCAAGGCACTACTGCACTTGTGAGCATGGCGGTGATCATTGCGAGCGCCGGACCTAGTACAAACAGAAATTTATTCGCGCTATTGGGAATGATCTCCTCTTTAAAAAACAATTTTAACCCATCTGCCAGAGGCTGCAATAATCCAAAGGGACCTGCACGGTTGGGGCCAAGGCGATCCTGCATAAAGCCCGCCACTTTACGTTCTGCGTAAGTGGTGTACATAGCAATGACCAACGATGTAAGGATAATCACCGTAATGAAAACAAATTTTTCTATGATCAGCGCCAGGTCGATTGCCAAAATAAAATTATCCATGAGCTTTATCTTCTTGCTTGATGGTTTTAAATGTTTGTGATGTAGCAGGCCCTTTCAGTTCACTGAGCTCTACTTTATTCACTTCACTTACTTCATGTATATTCATGAGCAGTTTGGGATCACGGCCATTCATTACTTTTTTAATGGTTTCCTGGGGTTTTTGTAAACCAACATAATGCCCCTGCGAAATCACAGAATGACGATTCACCTGGCTAGGCCCCTCTATTACCCAGTCACTCACTTTTTTTCTTTCAAAGCGACAAGTATTGCAAATCCAGTCTTTCACTTCACCCCACTCATCTTTACGAGCGGTTACGCGCAACACTTCATCGCCACGCATCCACAACTGCACTTTACCGGCACACTTTTCGCAGCTGCAATGCGCATCAACGGGCTTGGTAAACCATACCCTGTTTTTAAAGCGGAAGGTTTTATCGGTGAGTGCTCCTACCGGACAAACATCAATCACATTGCCAATGAAATCGTTGTCGAGACTGTTTTGAATATAGGTTGCAATTTCGGCATGGTCGCCCCGTTGTAGAATGCCGTGCTTACGCTTGTCTGAAACCTGATCGGCTACATACACACAGCGATAGCAAAGAATGCAGCGCGTCATATGCAGCTGAATATATGGACCAAGATCATGTTTTTCAAAAGTGCGGCGCTGAAATTCAAAGCGGCTTGCACCTACACCATGCTCATAGCTTAAATCTTGCAAATGGCACTCACCTGCCTGATCGCAGATGGGGCAGTCGAGCGGATGGTTGATCAGCAAAAACTCGACTACGCCTTTGCGTGCATCGAGCACTCTTTCACTGGTAATATTTTTTACCACCATGCCATCCATAACGGTCGTGCGACAGCTGGCTACCAGCTTCGGCATGGGTCTGGGATCAGCAGCAGAACCCTGTGCCACTTCCACCAAACAAGTGCGGCATTTACCGCCGCTGTCTTTCAGCTTAGTGTAGTAACACATCGCGGGAGGCGCCACTTCACCGCCAACTTTACGTGCTGCCTGCAAAATAGTAGTGCCCGGCTCCACTTCAACAGTGATATTGTCGATGGTGACTTTCATTAATGGTTTCTGTTCGCTCATCTTATCAGTTTTTTACGCAAGCATGCTTGCGTGAAATTGTTTTATTCAACTGGCACTAATGGACTGGCATACTGTGCCAAACCATAGTTTCTTGTTTGTGCTTCTTCAGGATGCATTACATGCCACTCAAATTCATCACGGAAATGACGAATTGCAGCCGCTACCGGCCATGCTGCAGCATCGCCGAGCGGACAAATGGTATTTCCTTCGATCTTACGCTGGATATCCCAAAGCAGCTCGATATCACTCATCTTTCCCTTTCCTGTTTCAATATTCCATAGAATCTTTTCCATCCAGCCGGTTCCTTCGCGACAGGGTGAGCATTGTCCGCAGCTTTCATGACGATAAAAACGCGCTAGCGTATATGTGTGCCTAACCACGCACTGATCTTCATCCAGCACAATGAATCCACCGCTACCCATCATGCTACCAGTGGCAAAACCACCATCACTCAAACTTTCATAGGTCATCATGCGGGTTTCACCTTTTGCCGTTTTCAGCAACAGATTGGCAGGAAGAATGGGCACAGAAGATCCACCGGGGATGCATGCTTTCAGCTTCTTTCCATTGGCGATACCGCCACAATATTCATCGCTATAAATAAATTCTTCAACAGAAATGTTCATTTCTATTTCATACACACCCGGCTTTACGATATTTCCACAAGCAGATATGAGTTTGGTTCCGGTAGATTTTCCAATACCAATCTTCGCATACTCATCTCCTCCTTCATTTACAATGGGCACCACAGCGGCAATGGTTTCAACATTGTTCACCACCGTTGGGCAACCCCACAAACCCTTTACCGCAGGGAAGGGCGGCTTGATACGCGGATTACCACGCTTTCCTTCAAGCGATTCAAGCAGAGCAGTTTCCTCGCCACAGATATAAGCACCTGCACCGGGCTGCACGAATATGTCGCAATCGAACCCGCTGCCCAGAATATTTTTTCCCAGCCAACCTGCGTTGCGCGCCTCTTGTATTGCCTGCTCCAGAATTTCCTTTACCCACCAGTACTCACCGCGGATATAAATGTATGACCTATTCGAACCAAGTGCATAGGATGCAGTGATCATTCCCTCAATCAACAGATGGGGAATGAATTCCATGAGATAGCGGTCTTTGAAGGTACCGGGCTCACTTTCATCGGCATTGCATACCAAATAGCGGGGCACTCCTTCCGGTTTCGCCAAAAAGCTCCACTTCATGCCCGAAGGAAAACCCGCACCACCACGTCCACGCAAGCCACTTTTCTTTACCTCTTCTACCACCTGATCGGGACTCATGGTTTTCAATGCCTTCTCCACACTACGATATCCACCTTCGCGGCGATACACATCGTAATGACGAATGCCTTCAACATTTGCTTTATCCAATAATAATTTTCTTCCCATCTGCGCTATTGGTTATTTTTTTTTAGCTAAACTGAACCATATCATCTGTATACAAACAACGAAACCAATTCCTGCTGCCATTGATATAAAGCTTACCGATAACAGTTGATCATCGCTCAGGTATCGTGCAGCAATCATCAGCAATAGTGCAATTGCCCATTGCGTGAGGATCAGCTTTTTGATATGCGGTTCCTTTATCATCGTCAAATCATTTCTCCCTGTATTGCCTTTTCAATCATGGCATCCACTTTTTCAATGGTAAGATGCTCACGATAGTTGGCACCCAACTGCATCATGGGTGCATAGCCACAGGCTCCCAGGCATTCTACCAGCTTCAGTGTAAACATACCGTCGGCGGTGGTTTCACCCGGACCAATATTCAGCCTACTGCGAATATGTGCAATGAGCTCATCGCTGCCACGCAGCATGCACGGACCTGTTTGACATACTTCGAAAATATGCTTACCCACAGGCTGCAGATTGAACATGGTGTAGAAAGTGGCTACTTCATACACCTCAATGGGTTCAATACCCAGCAGTGAAGCCACATAATCCATCGCCTCTGCACTAAGCCAGCCGGCATTTTCTTTCTGCGCCATATGCAACAGCGGAATGAGTGCACTCTTTTGCTTACCTTCCGGATAATGTGCTATGAGTGCTTTTACTTCTGCCAGTTGTTGTTCTGAAAATTTCATGTTCGCTTTTTCAATGTTTCGTTGCGTATTTCTGCATTAAGCATCCAGCTCACCGGCTATCAGGTTTAAACTACTCATGGTGATGATCGCATCACTGAGCATTGCACCTTTGATGATTTCCGGATAGGCCTGATAATAAATAAAGCATGGTCTTCTAAAGTGAAGTCGATATGGCGTTCTGCCACCATCGCTGATCAGATAAAAACCTAACTCACCATTACCACCTTCCACACTGTGGTACACTTCGCCCTTGGGCATATCAATTTCACCCATGATGATTTTGAAATGCCATATCAGCGCTTCCATACTCGTATATACATCTTCTTTTTTCGGCAGATAATATTCAGGCACATCGGCATGATATACTTCCGCTTCTGCACCTTTCATATTTTGGATTTTGCGGAAAGCCTGTTCGATGATGGAAAGACTTTGCCACATTTCCTGATTACGTACCAGGAACCGATCATAACAATCGCCAGTAGTACCCACCGGTACGGTAAAATCGAAATCTTCGTACGATGAATAAGGCGTATGCACACGTACATCATAATCTACCCCTGTAGCACGCAGGTTGGGACCGGTAAACCCATAGTTGAGTGCTCGTTCCGCTGAAATAGGACCGGCACCGATGGTTCGCTCCATAAAGATGCGGTTGCGTGTAAAAAGATCTTCAAATTCTTTCAGCACTTTGGGGTATTCGCGCAGAAAACGCTCCAACTTTTGCCATGCAACGGGGGTGAAATTGCGCTCGAATCCGCCAATGCGACCGATATTGGTGGTGAGTCGGCTTCCGCAGATCTCCTCATAAATTTCATAAATGAGTTCGCGGTATTGCATCACGTAGAGAAAGCCGGAAAACGCGCCGGAGTCAACCCCCACAATGGAATTACAAATCAAGTGATCGGCAATGCGAGCCAGCTCCATGATGATCACTCGCAAATAATCAACGCGTTTGGGTGTTTGTACCCCTAATAATTTTTCGCAAGTCATATGCCAGCCCATATTGTTGATGGGGCTGGAGCAATAATTCAATCGGTCTGTAATAGGCGTTACCTGATACAATGGCCTACGTTCCGCAAGCTTTTCAAACGCACGATGAATATAACCCACTGTTGGTTCGGCAGAAAGCACACGCTCTCCATCCATTTCCAGCACATTCTGAAACACGCCGTGCGTGGCCGGGTGTGTGGGACCCAGATTGAGTGTGGTGGTCTGCTTTTCAATAGAACCTTCGGGTAATAAAATATGATCTGACATAATAATGATTCGGCTTTACGTTAAATGTTTCCTCCTCTACCAAACATCTCATCATCTTTATCCACGCGCGACTGATCTTCCAGCGGATATTCCTTCCGCAGCGGGAAGTAATCCATTTCATCTACATTTAAAATGCGTCTTAAATCGGGATGGCCTACAAAGTTGACGCCGAAGAAATCATAGGTCTCACGCTCCATCCAATTGGCCGTAGCAAAGAGTTGCGTGGCTGTATATACGTCTGGTTGTTTGATATCCGTAAACACTTTAAAACGAATCCGCACATTGTCTTGCAAATTGTGCAAATGATACACCACCGCAAGTTCTCTGCCCGCATCGTTGGGATAATGAACAGCCTGCAGATCGGTGAGAAAGCGAAACTTAAGCGTTTCGTCGTCGTATAAAAACTGAAGTACTTTTAAGTTAAGTGCTTTGGGCGCTTCAAAAGTGAGCATGCCATAGGGCTCGGAAAAATCAAATATCTGATCACCGAATTTTTCTACCAGTTTATTTTTTATTTGTTCATTGCTCACTGCCATGGCTTCATTTTTTTGGTTGGCTGCTTTTCATCCTTATTCAATACCGTAGCTCTGCAGCAGCGCTTTATAATGCTCACTGTTTCTGCGGCGCAAACTTTCTTGTCCTACCAGATCCTGAATTTTGAGAACGCCATCAATGATGGCTTCAGGGCGGGGAGGACAGCCCGGAACGTAAACGTCAACCGGAATAATTTGATCAATCCCCTGTAACACACTGTATGTATCGAAAATACCACCACTGGAAGCACAGGCACCCACAGAAAGCACCCAGCGCGGTTCTGCCATTTGCAGATATACCTGACGGAGAACAGGACCCATCTTTTTGGCGATGGTGCCCATTACCATCAGCAAATCGCACTGGCGGGGAGTATGCGCCATGCGCTCAGCACCAAAGCGACCGATATCGTAATGCGAAGCGGCGGTTGCCATAAATTCAATGCCGCAGCAGGAAGTAGCAAAAGGCAGGGGCCAAATAGAATTTTTACGTGCCAGGCCCACCACTTCACTCAGCTTAGTGGTAAAAAACCCTTCTCCCGAATAACCATCAGGCATATCAGCCACGCCGATATGGCCATTGATATTTGCGGGGATGGGATTGATATTAAAGCGAACCGGACGAGACATAGTCAAAAAGTTTATATATGAAAGGTCATTTTTTAGAGATTAACAACACCGGAAGATCAAAGTTTGAAGTCAACCTGCTGATTTTCAGCAAATCCCTTCTTAATCTTCCCAGTTGAGGGCTCCTTTTTTGATGATGTAATAGAACCCAGCCACAAAAAAGCCCACAAACATGAGCACTGCCACAAATCCCTCCCAGCCGAGTTCCCTAAAATTTACAGCATATGGATAAAAGAAGATCACCTCTACATCGAACAGAACAAAGAGAATGGCAACCAGAAAGTACTTTACTGCCATGGGCTGGCGTGCATTGCCTTTGATTTCAATACCACTTTCGAAATTCTCCAGTTTATCGGATGTGGCACGGCGGGGACCCACCAAATGTGAAAGCCCAAACATCAGCGCAACAAAACCCACCGCGAAGATGATTTGGATGGCAATGGGAACATAATTGAAGGCATTGTTCACATCACTGGTAGCTGAACTTGTGTTGACCTGGAGTAGAAACTTCCAAATGTTCATGGACAAGGTTTTTTTGCGAGCGCAAAAATAAGACAGTGCCTGTGAAATACCGCAGTATCCTGCATAAAAAATCCCCCCGGTTGTAAAGTTCCGAGGGGATTTAAAATCTAATTTAACAATTCAGTTACTCAACTCGGCTTATTGCCCACGGGCTTGCCTGTTTTGGGATCCGTGGCCGATTTGGGTGTAGCTGCCGGAGTTCTTGGCGAAAGCCTTGATTTGTATTCGGCAGCATCCTTGTCGTTGGGGTCAATTGCCAATATCTTATCGCAATATTCAATGGCTTTGGGGTAATCTTTCTTAACAAAAATTTCATACCCAATGAAGTACTTATAAGCCACTTTCACCTGCGGACGAAGCGAAAGAGAGTCTTTGTCGGCACTGGCCACTTCAATGAATTTTTCAAAATGAGGATTGGCCATGCCATTCATCATGGATGTATCGATGCTCCAGTTACTTCTGCCTCTCCAGTACCAGCCATAGGGCTGAGCAGGATATTTTTCGGTATAAACAGCAAATACACTGTCTGCCTTGGCATAATAGCCAAAATTCGCATCACCCGCATCGAAGAAGGTTCTGCCCAAATTGTACATATCTACGTTGCTGGGGGTTTTCTTCGCCCAGTATGCTTTTTCCTGCCAGTAGGCAATCGCAATTTTGTCTTTCATTTTTTTAGAAAGTTCAACAGCCCGCTGCATATAATCGAGCCTGTTCTCTTCTACGGTATCGAGCTGCATGGCTTTTTCATAAGATGCATATGCATTTGCTTCACTGCCGGGGGTATTGGCCGCAATGTCGCCCTGCAGCTGGAAGTCGCGTGGAACAATGTCTTCCGGCTTTGCTTTTTGGAAGAAAATTTCCTGCTGCGCTTTGGCATTGGCAAAATCGCTCAATGAAAAATAGCTGTATGCTTTTAGTCGGTAAATACGCGGCTTCACCACATTTTCACCCAGCTTACTGATCAATGCTTCACTTTCACGAATCGCTTCATCATATTTTTTAGAAGCATATTTTAAGTCGATACGGAAATAATCATTTTGCGGATCGCTGTCGATAGCAGCAATGTAACGATTCAGATAATCTTCCGCACGGGTTACATCACGGAAATACCAGTAAGCATACAGCGAGTACAAGGCAGGACCATAGTTGGGATCCATCCGCACTGCCTCTTCAAAAGCAGGAAGAAAATATTCTCTATTTTTCTGTGTTTCATAAATCAACCCTTCGCGATGGCGAGCAGCAGCCAATGTGGGGTTGAGACTCAATGCATTTTTATAAGAAAGCACCGCATTACCACCATCAATGAGCTTACGATAAGCATCGCCCATGGTCAGGTAAACAGATGCGTCTTTGAAATTCTTGATTTGAGTGGCCAGTTGCAGCTTGGCTACCGCATACTGATAATCGCCGGTTTTAGCATTTACATTGGCACGACCAATGGCATGGAAAGTTTCAATATCCTTGCCCTTGCTGATGCTGATGGCATTTTCGAAACTGCTGCGTGCTTCGGCTGTCTTGTTTTCAAGGAGTTGAATATGCCCCATGCCTGCAAGCAACAAAGCCGAATTGCTGTTGGCGGCAATGGCGCTTTGATAAGTTTGACGGGCATTGGCAACATCATCCAAACCCAGGTAGGCTTGACCGAGCCAATAGATGGCTTCTGCATCACTGGGCTTAGCAGCTACCAGCTTGGAAAACACTTCTTTGGCACTTTGAAAGCGTTCATAGTACATGAACTTTTTGCCTTCTTCCAGCGATTGCGCGAAAGCGGCTTGCACCATTACAAACATCAAAACTGCTGAACTTAACCATTGTTTCATGCTACGAACTTTGAAATGTGACAAAATCAGGGACGTAAAAATATTATTTTATTGTTTTAACAAGATTAATTTTTGCTTCTCTTTCCACAAAGGTCTTATGTGCCGGCACCAGATAGCCTCTCCGAAAAATGAGCTGTCCGCGCTCGCTTTTCATAAAGTTGACAAACGCCGTACCCAAACCTGCATAATTTTCTTTGATTATGTAATAAATACCGCGGGTAAATGGATAATGCCCTGTTAAAATTTCTTCCTGCCAGGGTTTGGTGTACAGCAGTGTGTCCTCGCAAGTGCGACAGGGAAGCCATGCCATCCTCACTTTGCGCAGCATATTAACCTGCTCGGGGTCTTCGGGATTACCAATCCAGCTTACACCCACCAATCCCAGATATCCGCGATTGGCAGCAATATAACGCACCACTTCCCAGCTATTAGGGGCGGCGGTAATGCCGGCAGTTTGCATGGGCGCACCCTTCAAAATGGAATCTAAGGCAAAGCGCACATTGCTGGTAGCCCGCACTCCGTCGAACACAGGCCTGTATGGCAATTGGCTTTTACCCTGCAGCAGCGCCTGCACATCAGCAATGCTTAACACGGAATCCGGATCATCGCGATTCAAAAGCAATGCTACAGCATCGTAAGCCAAGATGCCGCTTTGCGGATATAAACCCAAACTGTCATTGTAGTAAGCAGATTCTTCGGGTAAGAGCTTCTTGGTAACAATTACCATTCGAACGGAGTCGTTCATCAGATCGTTGAAGCATTCTGCTTCTGCTTTGTAAGTAGCGATAATTTTTGCTTTTGGGAAAGACGACTGATACACCCTGATTTGTTCTTCTATGATGGGCTTGAACGATTCATCAACCCTTATGTAAATGATTCCTTCCGACTGCGAATCTTTCACCTCAGGTTTCCGAAACATTCCGCAGGATACCAAAAGCAACCCCGACAATAGAATAGGTATTATCCGATTCATTTATTCCGTCTTGCGTGTTTTAATGCCCCGATAAATTCTGAACGCACCATAGACGGCACTGCAAATGCCAAAAATGGTGGCCACATCTGGGGGCGGAAAATGAAACTGAATGCCTACGTATTTGGAAATGGCAAGAAAAATGCCCACGGCCAGATAAATAAGACCCATAATGATATCAAATAAGGCTCTTACATGCATGGGCTAGTTGTTTAAAATATGCTTTGGTTTCATATCAGAGGGCAGGCAAGATAAACAAATTTTCATGCCAGGGCTTACTGAGCAAGGGTTTTCATTACAAATTCGCCTTGCCTCGTTTTCATAAATTCACGTATAAGATGCATTAGCTACCCTTTTTCCATGTTTTCCAACAATGCCTTTCAAACACATTTTCTGCCAATTGCAATACTTTTGCCAGGCATGAAGATGCTGATGGTTTGTTTAGGCAATATTTGTCGAAGCCCCCTAGCGGAAGGAATTCTCCGTCACCGTGCTGCGGCGCGAGGGCTCAAATGGCTAGTGGACAGTGCTGGTACCGGAAACTGGCATGTGAACGAACCACCGCATGAACTGAGCACCAAAGTAGCAGCCTTACATGGAATCGATATCAGCACACAGCGGGCAAGGCAGTTTCGCGCAGATGATTTTGTAAAGTTCGACAGGATTTGGGTGATGGACAGCAGCAACTATGCTGATGTGAAGCAGATGGCAGGCAATTACTGGATGGAAGAGAAAATTGATCTACTGCTGAATGAAACCCAACCGGGGAAAAATCTCTCGGTGCCCGATCCTTGGTACGGAACTGAAGCAGGCTACCACGAAGTGTTTGCAATGATAGACGATGCATGCAGGCAAATCATCGAAACATACCAAAACGAAAAACAATCATAAAGTTCTTAACCCCACACAAAGCATGAGCATGAACAAGCCATCAGTTCCCCAGGGCACCCGCGATTTTGGACCGGAGGTGGTACGCAAGCGTCAGTTTATTTTCAACACCATCCGCGAGGTGTTTGCTTTGTATGGTTTTCAGCCGCTGGAAACACCGGCCATGGAAAACCTGGAAACACTGATGGGGAAATATGGAGAGGAGGGCGACCGTTTGATTTTTAAAATACTCAATAACGGATTAGAGCAACCCGCTAAACACGAACAGGCTCGTACCGATTTTGAACAGGTGCTGGCTGGTCGCACCAACAAAGGAATAACGGAGCGGGCTTTACGCTATGATCTTACCATTCCCTTTGCCCGCTACGTAGCAATGCATCATGGACAGCTAAGCTTTCCTTTCAAACGGTATCAAATTCAGCCTGTGTGGCGTGCCGACCGGCCGCAGAAAGGTCGCTACCGTGAGTTCTACCAGTGCGATGCCGACGTAGTTGGCAGCAAATCATTGATCAATGAAGTGGAGCTGGCATCTATATACCATGAGGTGTTTACCCGACTGGATATACAAAACTATCAACTGCATATCAATTCGCGCAAGCTGCTAGCCGGTTTGGCTGTGCAGTGTGGCGGAGAAGCAATGCTCACAGAAATGACCG
The DNA here is from genome assembly GCA_964505195.1 of uncultured Chitinophagaceae bacterium. GTDB lineage: Bacteria > Bacteroidota > Bacteroidia > Chitinophagales > Chitinophagaceae > CAZDGV01. Next base: position 4,081 of record CAZDGV010000010.1, on the reverse strand, counting down.
TAGCCATCGATAAGCTGGAAAAAATTGGCATTGAGAAAGTGAAAGAAGAGCTCGCGCAAAGGGGCTTTGATGCAGAGCAGATTACATGGATTGAAAAATACCTCAATATTGCTGGAAGCAATCAGGAAAAGCGCGATCAAATCAGCACACTGTTCCAAAACAATGCAACAGCACAGGAAGGTATTGCAGAAATTGATTTTCTGCTCAAGCATTGTAGCAGGGATGTGCATTTGTATTTTGATCAAACGCTAGCACGTGGCCTCAACTACTACACCGGCATTATTTTTGAAGCCAAAGCACCTGCTGAAGTAAAGATTGGAAGCATCGGCGGTGGCGGACGCTACGATAACCTCACCGAACTTTTTGGCGTAGCCGATATGCCGGGAGTAGGTATTTCATTTGGGGTTGACCGAATTTATGACGTGATGGAAGAGCTGCAACGCTTCCCCCCCGATGTGCAGCATGGCACACAATGTTTGTTTTTCAATTTGGGAGAAGCCGAAAGTATGCAAGCAATGCAGCTCATGCAACAGCTTCGTTCAAAAGGTGTTTCCTGCGAACTCTATCACGAGCAGGCGAAATTTGATAAGCAGTTTAAATACGCAGAGCGAAAAAATATCGCTTATGCTGTAATCATTGGTTCGGAAGAATTA
>CAZDGV010000010.1:0-3328 GCA_964505195.1 uncultured Chitinophagaceae bacterium | reverse complement strand
ATGCGCGCACCGCTACAACCCAGGGGATGGCCCAGCGCAATCGCGCCTCCGTTAACATTCACTTTCGAAGGATCAAGTGCTAAATCCTGCATACATGCAATGCTTTGCGATGCAAAAGCCTCATTCAGTTCTACCAAGTCGAGTGCATCAATGGAAAGTCCTGCACGCTGCAATGCCTTTTGAGTGGCAGGCACCGGACCGATACCCATCGTGGCAGGATCAACGCCGGCAACCGCCATGGAAACAATGCGCGCCATGGGCTTGAGGTTAAATTGCTTTACCGCATCAGCACTTGCCAGCAGCAATGCAGCTGCCCCATCGTTGATACCGCTGGAATTGCCCGCCGTAACGGTGCCATCGGCAGCAAAAGCGGGCTTTAGTTTTGCAAGCTGATCAAGTGTGCTAAGTCGGGGATGTTCATCGGCATCTACCAGTTTCATTTCTTTTTTCCCAACAGGAACTGAAATCGGTACGATCTCATCCTTCCATTTATCTGCCGATAATGCTGCAGCATATTTTTCCTGGCTCTGCATGGCAAACATATCCTGCGCTTCGCGGGAAATCTTCCAGTTGCGTGCAACATTCTCTGCTGTTTCGCCCATGGTATAAGGATGATACATTTCAGCAAGGCGTGGGTTTAAAAAGCGCCAGCCAAGTGTTGTATCATATATGGTTGCCTCTCTGCCAAATGCCTGGTTGGACTTGGGCATTACAAATGGTGCACGACTCATACTCTCTGTACCTCCGGCAAGCATCAGTGCAGCATCTCCACACCGAATAGTGCGTGCTGCATCCATAATGGCCTGCAAGCCGCTTGCACACAATCTGTTTACCGTGTTTCCCGCCACCGATACGGGCAGGCCTGCCAGCAATGCTGCCATACGCGCCACATTGCGATTGTCTTCCCCGCTCTGGTTGGCTGCACCGGCAATTACATCTTCAATTGCTTGAGGATCTGCATTCGGATTCCGTTGCAAGAGCTGTTTCAGCACATGTGCAAGCAAATCATCCGGCCGCACGGCCGACAAAGCACCACCGTATTTTCCAATAGGTGTGCGCACCGCATCAATTACAAAAACTTCATTCATATACAGGCAATATGCATCAAAAATAAAGAACAAGGGCCAAACCAACTGCCTGGCGTACCTTTGCACCATGCAGCAGAACATCCGCACACTGCAACTGGAGCAAATAGCGCAATACTTTGACACATTGGGCGAGAAGCCATTCAGAGCCAAACAGGTTTGGGAATGGCTCTGGCAAAAACATGCTCATTCTTTTGCCGACATGACCAATCTGAGCAAAGAACTGCGCCAAAAGCTGGGCGAACATTTCAGCTTGCCTGCACTTACCGTGGATGCGACTCAATACAGTGCAGATGGCACCATTAAAAGCCGCTTTCGTACTTGGGACGGACATTTGGTGGAAGGCGTACTAATACCTGCAGAAGATCGCTTCACCGCATGTGTTTCTTCGCAAATAGGATGCTCGCTCACTTGTAAGTTCTGTGCTACCGGCTATATGGACCGCGTTCGGAATCTCACCTTCGATGAAATTTACGACGAAGTGGTGCTGATACAACAGCAATGCGAGCGGGTGTATGGTCGTAAACTCACCAATATCGTATACATGGGTATGGGCGAGCCGCTCCTAAACTACAAACACGTATTGCAAAGTATAGAGCGCATCACTGCAGCTGACGGACTGGGTATGAGTGCAAGACGCATCACCGTTTCTACTGCAGGCGTGGCAAAAATGATTAAACAGCTAGGCGACGACAAAGTGCGATTTAAACTTGCCTTATCGCTGCATGCACCGAACGATGCTAAGCGTAATGAAATTATGCCGATCAATGAAACGAACAGCATGGCTTCATTGATAGAAGCACTCAATTACTTTTATAAGCAAACAGAAAACGAAATCACTTTTGAATACATTCTGTTCAAAAATTTCAACGACGGACAGAAAGACGCAGAAGAACTGGTTAAAATTTACAGACAGGTGCCCGCTGATTTGGTGAATATTATTGAATACAATCCCATTGATGCGGCACGATTTGAAAAGCCCGATGAAGCAACCACGCAGTCGTTCATGAAATTCCTCGACAGAAACCGGGTGAATGCAAGGCTGAGAAGAAGTCGGGGCAAAGACATTGATGCAGCATGCGGACAGCTGGCAAATAAAGAGGTACTTAGTAACGGCTGACAAAACGCAATAGCCATCAAGCATATCTATTCATCTCCTGTTGAAAAACAGCAAAACAGATCACATGAAAAAAACGAACTTTCAAAAGTTTTACACGCCCAAAAGCAACGCACAGAAAAAAGAAGAATTCAAGCAGGCAAAGCGAAAAGCCAGAGTTGAAAAAAACGCCTACTTTGAAGAAAAGAAACAGCTTGAAATTAAAAAGCGAGGCGGCACAGTTAAAGGAATAAAGAAAGCAAGCGATTCGGCGGCAGTAAAAGCCGAAGCTAAAGCTTTGTTTCCCATGCCACTGAATAAATACATTGCACATGGAGGCATTTGCTCGCGCCGTGAAGCGGTAACGCTGATCAAGGAAGGGAAAATTACCGTGAACAACCAGGCCGTTACCGAGCCGGGCTTCAAAGTGCAGGAATCAGATATCGTGAAATGTGGCAACAAAAAAGTTGTCCCCCAAAAGGAACTGGTGTACATTCTGCTGAACAAACCAAAAGATTATATCACGACTTCTGATGACCCGCAGGGTCGCAAAACCGTTTTAGATCTTTTAAAAGGTGCTACCACACAAAGAATTTATCCCGTGGGTCGTCTCGACCGTAATACCACAGGTGTGTTACTGCTCACCAACGATGGTGAATTGACGCAAAAACTTTCTCACCCCAGCTATCAGGTAAAGAAAGTGTATGAAGCCAAGCTGAATAAGCCGCTGCTGAAGACCGATTTTCAACAACTACTCGATGGTGTAGTGCTGGAAGATGGTTTTATTGCACCCGATGCACTGGGCTATGCTGATCCGAAAGACAAATCAGTGATCGGTATTGAAATTCACAGCGGCAGGAATCGCATTGTACGACGCATGTTTGAACATTTGGGATATGACGTGAAAGGACTCGACCGCGTAATGTTTGCAAACCTCACCAAAAAGAATGTGGACCGCGGCAAATGGCGCGAGCTGAGTGAAAAAGAAGTGCGTCTGCTGAAATTCCTCAACAAATCATTCGTTAAAAAGAAAGAAGAGAAAAAAGCTGCCAACCGGGATGAAGAATAATATTGAAATCCTCGCTGAAACCGCCGACTGGATTGCACTTTCAAAACCTGCAGGACTTTTATCGATCCCCGATAGGGA
>CAZDGV010000009.1:44181-47847 GCA_964505195.1 uncultured Chitinophagaceae bacterium | reverse complement strand
AGCGCCGTTGCCATACCGATGTTGATGTCTTTTTTAACGATGATTTTATCGCCTTCCAATGAGCTGTTGATGAGCGGATATTTTTTTATACAGCGGACGATGGCTTCAATGAAAAGCGGCGTGAAAGTAATTTTGGTGCCTTCGCGTTTTTCGAAATCTTTCTTCACTTTGTCGCGCCATTGTACCAAATTGGTTACATCGGCTTCGGTGAAGCTGGTTACATGCGGACTGGTATGCTTGCTTCTTACCATATGGTCGGCAATCAGTTTTCGCATACGATCCATTTCGATGATTTCAACACTGCCACTGTAAATGGTTGGGGCAGCACTTGTAGTAGCTACCTGCGTGTTGGGTTCAACGCGACTAACAGGCTGAATAACCCGCAGTTCTTCGGCTGGCGCTGAAGTTCCTTTTGAACGTTTCTGACTTACGTATTGTAGAATATCTTTTTTCGTAACCCTGCCTTCGTTGCCTGTGCCAGCAATCTGTTCCAATTCGCTCATGTTTACCCCTTCCTGTGCGGCGATATTCAGCACAAGGGGAGAGTAGAAGCGAACTCCGCCTGCAGGTCGGGGAATATTTGCGCCTGCGGGTTGATAAGGCACTTCTTCCACCACGTTGGTAGTTTGAATATGGGGGTTGCGCTGGGCAGGTGCCTGAACGGTTGCAGATGGAGCGCTTGCTGCAGCACTACCAGCAGAACGAATGCGAGCAATTACCGTACCTACCGGTACCACATCGTTTACATTGAAAAGAATTTCTTCCAGCACACCCTCGGCAGTACTGGGCACTTCGCTATCCACTTTATCGGTAGCAATTTCAAGAACGGTTTCATCCATCTTCACGGTATCGCCAGTTTGTTTATTCCAGCGAAGAATGGTTGCCTCCATGATGCTTTCTCCCATCTTTGGCATTACCAGATCAACAAGTGCCATATTCGGTATATTTTATGTGCATTTGATAAATTCCGCGCATGAACGAATAAGCTGCGTTCATGACAAACAATCGCTCCAAAGTTAAAGATTTGAGGCGGAATCGGCTGCTGCAGTTTCTTTTCGAATAAACTCATATAAAAAGTGCAGGGCGTGGTTGGCCGTTATCTCGATATTTTTTTTGCGGTCGAAGCGAAAATGTGCTTTTTTGGCGATGATCTTATCGGCAGATCCGGCTGCCATCCACACGGTACCTACGGGCTTGTCGGGTGTTTCCCCACCGGGCCCCATGATGCCGGAGGTGGCAACTGCAAAATCAGCTCCCGTTTGCTCCAATACCCCCGCTACCATTTGAGTAACTACTTCCTCACTCACCGCACCCCTTTCTAACATGAGGGGGTGGTTAACGCCTAGTAATTTTTCCTTTGCATCATAGGCATAAGCAATTACGGAACCTTTGTAATAATCAGAAGAGCCGGCAATGGAGGTGATGAGGTGCGAAATATACCCGCCTGTACAGCTTTCTGCAGTAGCAACGGTTTTACCATGCGTTCTCAGCAAGTTTCCCAATGCCTTTTCCAGCGGCTCATCCCGGTCGATCACCAGCAGATCTGCCACTTCTTTTTTTAATATTTCAAAATGATGGTTCAGGCTTGTTTGCAGGGATGCTTTATCTTCTCCGGTAACGGTAAGGCGTAGGCGCACCATGCCGTAATTTGGCAGATAAGCCAGTTTCATATTTTCAGGTAAGCCGGCTTCGAAACCTTGGAGTCGTTCTGCAATAAAAGATTCTCCTGCACCGGCTGTGAGCAGTGTATGGTGCAGAATATGCGGCATGGTGAAATGTTGCGGTAAGCGCGGAAGTACATGCTGTTCCATGATGCCTTTCATTTCGTGCGGAACGCCCGGCATGGATACAAAAATTTTACCGTTTTTTTCAAACCACATGCCCGGGGCGGTACCTCTTTTGTTGAAAAGTACTGTACAAACATCCGGTACTTCTGCTTGGCGTAGGTTACGATCAAGCAGCGGGCGTTTCATGCGGGTGAAAATATCGATGATGTGATTTTTTACCGCTTCATTTTCCACCATCGTTCCACCAAAATATTTGCAGAGCAGCGGCTTGGTAATGTCATCGGCGGTGGGCCCCAATCCTCCCGTAATCAATATAATATCAGCATGGGTGCTTTCTTCATCCAGTGCATTCCAAATTTCATCCCAGTCGTCGCCTACGGCAGTTCTTCTTTTTACCCACACCCCAATTTCATTCAGTGCTCGGGCCATCCATGTACTGTTGGTATCAACTGTTTGACCAATCAGCAACTCATCACCGATGGTTAGAATAGCGGCAAATACTTTTTTCATTCAGCCCGTTTAATGTAATTTAAGGCGCAAAAATACCATTTATGACGACGCAAAACTTCCAAAACCATGTTCGCTATGTTCCGGGCTTTCATTATGTTACTTCTGCCGCCATCCTTGCTTTGCTGGGCGGATCGATTGTAAACCTGCTTCAGGCAGCCCCTGAAAATTTTTATAGTGCCGCTTTACTGGTCTTGGCATCCATCATTTTCATCAGTATGTTTTATTATGTCCGCATGTTCGCATTACGTGCACATGATAAAGCCATTCGTGCAGAAGAGCGTTTTCGCTACTATGTGTTAACGGGGAAGCAGATGGACAGTCGCCTGCGGATGGGGCAGATTATTGCGCTTCGTTTTGCTTCGGATGAAGAATTGGAAGCGCTGGCCAAAAGAGCAGTAGATGAAAAACTCAGTGCAAAAGCTATTAAGGAATCGATCCGTCAATGGCGACCTGATTATAACCAGGTATAATGCATTCTGGCATTTAGCTAAAGTAGGGGAGCAGAAGTGTTTTTAATGCTTCCGGAATAGTGCATTTCTTTTTGGTGGTGGTATCAACAAAGTAAAGCACTACGCGACCCTGCGTGAGCAATTTGTGTTCTTCATTATACACTTCATGATGAAATTCAATGCGGTGGTCGGTGGGCATTTCCTTGAGTGTAGTTTTAATTGTCAGCAGATCATCGTAATGTGCCGGTCTGAGATATTTGATGTGTAGCTCTACAATGGGCATGGCAACGCCCATTGCTTCCATGGCTTTGTAGGTGATGCCAAAATTCCGGATGGCTTCTGTGCGGGCTACCTCAAAGTAGGCAGCATAGTTTCCGTGATATACAACATTCATTTGGTCCGTTTCTGCATAGCGGACCCGCACCTGCGTGGTGGATTCAAGCATAGTTTATTTATTGATAAGCCCGTCAACACTTACTCTTCCGGGTCCGCATAGTAATATGGCGATATAGCCGGAAAGAAAAATAGCTGCAGATTCGCCTTCATCGAATAATTGTCCGCCATGCGATTTGAAAAAGGCAACAGACATCACAACGATAAGCGGAATAAGTGTAAAGCGCGTAAACAATCCGATCATGAGAAAAATAGCGCAAAAGAATTCGGCGAAAATCACCAGCGAGAGGGAAGTGGGTCCTCCGAGTCCCATGAAATTCATAAACCCATCTTTGCGTTCTGCAAAGTGAAGCAGTTTGGGATAGCCATGGTTTATGCACATAGTAGCGCCCAGTACAAGGCGCAACAATAACAATGAAATGTTAAATGATGTAGCACTGTATTTGATCGACAATAGTTTTTTCATGAGAATGCGATTAATTGCATCAAAATTAACGGATGCGTTTCTTTTATCCACAAAAAACATC
>CAZDGV010000009.1:41518-44081 GCA_964505195.1 uncultured Chitinophagaceae bacterium | reverse complement strand
GCGATTAATTGCATCAAAATTAACGGATGCGTTTCTTTTATCCACAAAAAACATCCAATGCTTTCGTTCATTGCCATCCTGGTTACCTTTACTGCCAATCTGCAATGATGCTGAAGCACATGTTCAAAAAATATATTCTGCTCGGGATGATACTTTGCTGTGCTGCGCTTGTCGCCAATGCGCAGGCTACAGCTATACAAACCGATCCGCAAGCTTTGTATCAGGAAGCGCTGGCGCATTACCGAGCGGATCGGATTCATATTGCTGCGCCACTGTTTAAGCGTCTTTATTCAGGGATAGATGCGCCGGAATCTGCTAATCAATATCAGCTGATACAGGATTTGAAATTTTATTTGCTGGCCTGTGCCCTCAAGCAAAATGATCCCAAGGCAGTAGTGCCTGCCAAGCAGTTTGTTGAAGTTGAAAAAAACACTGTACAAGTGCAGCAGCTGAGTTTTGAACTGGCCGCTTATTTTTTTAGAAAAGAAAATTTTTCCGAATCGCTCACTTACTACGAAAAAGCAGGTATTGCTCATCTTAGCAATGAACAGATTTTACTTTCAAAATTCCGACAAGCCTATTCTCTTTTTCATCTCCAGCGTTTTGCTGCTGCCAAGCCGCTTTTAGCTGGCATTTTGCAGGTGAAAGATCATGCGCTGCTAGCGGATGCCCATTATTACTTTGGTTTTATTCTGTTCGCAGAAAGAAATTACACTGATGCACTCCGCAGTTTCGATACACTCATGGTGCATCCTACTTACAGTCGTATTGTACCTTTTTATATTGCTTCTATTTATTATGCCGGCGATCAGAAAGCAAAGGCGTTGAAAGTTGCTTTGGAAGCACTTAAGAAAGCAGATGTTGTTTACGGCGGCGCATTGCGACAGCTGGTGGGACATATTTATTATGAGCAGCAGGACTTTAAAAATGCGCTTCCATACCTTGAGCAGTATGCTGCAGGCGTAGAGAAGATCAGCCGGGAAGATCAATACAAGCTAAGTGTCTCATATTTTGAAACCGGCAACGATGCTAAAGCCATTCAGGGCTTTCAGCAACTCAGCGGGCGCGATGATGCATTGAGTCAGGCAGCGATGTATTTGCTGGCCAAAGCGTATTTGCAAAAAGGAGATAAGGAAAATGCGCGTAATGCTTTTGGTTTCAGTGCGGCGAATAACAGCAACGCAGCACAGCGTGAAATATCTTTGTTTTATTACAGCAAGCTATCTTATGAGCTCGGATATCAGGGGCTTGCTCTAAGTGAATTGAAAAAGTTTTTGCAGTTGTATCCCTCGAGTACCATGCGACAGGAAGCAACTGAATTGCTGGTTGCGGTACTTTCTGCCACCAGCAATTTCCGCGAAGCCTTACAGTTACTGGAAACCCTCGACAACCCAACAGAGGAAACAAAAAAATTATATCCTGTTATACTTTACGGCCGTGCTGCGGAGCTTATCAATGATCAGCTTTTTGCACGTGCAGATGAGTTGCTGAGTAAGGTGTTATTGCAGAAGAATAATGCATCTGTTTTACCGCTCACTTATTTCTGGAAAGGAGAGATCGCCATGCGCAATGGCAAAGCCGATGAAGCGATTCGCTTTTTTAATAGTTACTTACAAACCAATCATAAGGGACAAGGGGAAGCTGCTCCGGAGGAAGCCAATTACAATCTTGGCTATTGCTATTTACAAACAGAGAATTATGCACAAGCCCTAACCTATTTTCAGAAGCTAACCGGCAATATTACACGCGATGTGCCGATGCTATTGCAGGATGCTTACTTGCGCTTGGGTGACTGCTATTACATGCTACGGAATTACAAAGCGGCACAAAAAATATATGAGCAGGTGCTTGCATTTTCGTGGAGCAGTGCAGACTATGCGCTGTATCAGCAGGCCATCATCCTGGGTATTTCAAACGCCAAAGCCAAAATAGACCTGTTGCAGCAGTTACAAAATCGCTTTCCTGCCTCATCACTGAATGTTGCTGCAAAAATGGAAATCGCCTCTACTTATATGTCGGCCGAACAATTTTCTGCCGCCATTCCATATCTGCAAGCAGTAGCGGAAAACCAGTATGCGGCCGACCTGAAACAGCGTGCCATGCTGGAGCTGGGTATCGCGTATTATAATACCAATCGCAATGACGAGGCCGTTGCTACCTATCGACAGCTGGCAGAGCAGTATCCCAATTCAGAAGCAGCGGAAGATGCACTCGAAAACCTGCGTTCCCTCTATGTGCAGGTGGGTAAGCCACAGGCCTATGCTGATTTTTTGACAACGATTGGGAAAAAGCTGGCAGAAGCCGAGGCTGATTCACTTGCATATGCCGCTGCGGATGTACAAATGAATGAGGGTGGCTGCGCAAATGCCATCACACTATACGACCAGTACCTGAGTCGCTTTCCCTCCGGCAATTACGCCCTGCAGGCGCAGTTTTATCGAAGCAGTTGTTATACAAAGCAGGAAGACTGGAAAAATGCATTGCCCGGTTATGAATATGTTATTGCGCAGGGTAGTAGTCCCTGGCTGGAGCAAGCATCCCTGTTGGCTGCAAGGACTGCCTA
>CAZDGV010000009.1:32612-41418 GCA_964505195.1 uncultured Chitinophagaceae bacterium | reverse complement strand
AGGGTAGTAGTCCCTGGCTGGAGCAAGCATCCCTGTTGGCTGCAAGGACTGCCTATTTTGATTTGCAAGATTACCCGAAAGCCGAAAGCTATTTTCTGTCGCTTCGAGATGCGGCCACCACCGATGCCAATCGTTTAGAGGCATTGCGCGGTTTGATACGAAGCATTTATCCGCAAAAAAAGTTTTTACAGGCCGCTACTTTTGCCAAAGCGCTGCTGGAGCAAAAAAATATCGGGGCAGATGATAGGGCGCTTTCCAACCTTACCATTGCAAGAGATCTGCAAATGCAAAAACAAGCTGAAGCTGCCATCCAGGCTTTCAAAAATGTATTAAATGTAAACAAAGGAGCCTGGGCTGCCGAAGCGCGCTATGGCATCGCCGAAATACATTTTGAAACCGGAAATATACCAGCAGCGGAAAAATCCGCGTTTGAAGTGATCAACAAAAGTGGCTCCTACGATTTTTGGGTTACGCGTGCCTATATCTTGCTGGGTGATGTTTATTTCAAACAAAAAGACTTTTTCAACGCCAAAGCTACTTTTCAAAGTGTGGCGTTAAATGCCGCGGATGAAACATTAAAAAAGGAAGCCAACGAAAAGTTGGCGATGGTGAATGAAGCTGAAAAGAAAGGGTCTAAAGTGGAAAATTAAAAACATGATCATGATGCGTTTTTGCATAACCATATTTTTTTGTTGTGTTGCTGCATTGACTATGCAAGGGCAGGACAGTACAAAGCGACAAACCATTCAGGTTACTTCCTCCTTTAAGCCTTCGCTGATGCCCGCTGCAAAAATTCTTTTTAATGCTACGCCGCCTCCGCCGGCTGAAATCAGAAAAGGCCTTAGCTATCCGCTGCCTGCGCCCCAATGGATGCCGCTGCTGCAGCCTATTACACTCAAGCCGCTGGCTTTGCAGATCGATACTGCCGGAAATCAAATGAAGCGCAATTTTGTGAAAATAGGAGCAGGTAATTTCCGAGGCAACACCGCAGCGTTCGCGCTTACGCTTGCGCAAACCGACCGTGCTTACTGGCATGTTTTTGGCGATCACATAGCACAGCGTGGTAACCTACCTCTGCAACAATATCGCAATACCAAGCTTGAAACGCAGCTTGGTGCCAAGTTGCAAAATATGGAGCTGTATGGAAAGCTGTCCTATCGCAATGATCAGTATTTTCTGTACGGGCCGGATCCTAATCTAATTAATATCCCGAAAGATTCTCTGCGGCGAAATTATCGGGATTTCTCCGTTGTTACAGGAATACGCAATGGTATGATCAGTAAATATGGTATCAGCTACCGCCCCGAACTGAAGCTGCAGTTTTTTTCTGATCAGCTTGGCGCAGCAGAAACCAATGCGATCATCGATTTGCCGGTTGAGAAAAAAATTATCCGCAGTTTTTCTTTCCTGATGCGGGGTCAAGCAGATCTTACTCGCTTTAGATCAGATGCTGCTACATTTAACAACCATGTATTGTGGGCCAATGCTGCTATTCAAGTACATACGCCCAGCCTGAAAGGAAGAATAGGGGTGCGTCCCACTTGGGACAATGGCAGTTTTGTATTACTGCCAGATATACAGCTGGATGTTCCGCTTAGTTCCCAGCGTACAACTTTTACGATGGGGTGGATAGGCAATGTGCGCAAAAATAATTACCAGTGGATGGTCGCACAGAATCCATTTATCACGGCGCCCATGATGCAGTTCAACACACGCACCATTCAACTCTATGCCGGTTTCAAGGGCGCCATTACAGAAAAAATCAATTATCGGCTCACAAGCGGTTTTATGCGTATGCACCATGCGCCGCTATTTGTAAACAGCTTTTTCCCTTCCCGATTTTTTTTGCTGAACGAAACGCGTTTAGATGCCATTCAAACGATGGGTGAGTTGTCTTATATACAGCAAGACAAACTCGATGTAAGAGCCGGTATTGAGATCTTTCGCTTTTTCAAGCCGCTTACCTATGAAAAAGCATTTCATATGCTGCCGATTCAATTAAAAACCAATATGCGCTGGAAACCTGTTGAACGCATCACGGTGAAGTCGGATCTGTTTATATGGCGTGGACCCCAGGTGCTTCTTTTGCCGCAAACCATCGAGCGCTTGCGCAATGTAATCGACCTAAGTGCCGGTGTTGAATACAAAGCCTCTAAAACAGTAGCCCTTTGGCTTCAGTGCAATAATCTATTCAATCAGCGTTATCAGCGCTGGAATAATTACGAAGTATTGGGTTTGAATGTCCTTGGCGGAATTCGTCTTACATTTGACCAAAAGCAATAAGATGTTGGATTTGCTGCGTCGATATTTTTTTCATTTTCATGCGCTTTCTCTGCCGGGCATCGGAACACTGCAGGCAAAATCGGTTGCTGCTGTATTGGATTTTCCTGAGCGAAAACTTTTTCCGCCCACTTACGAAACCATTTTAATTCCTTTTGATGCATCTAAAATGTCATTGCAGGTTGAGTGGTTGGCAGAAATGCAAAACATCGATCCGCAACAGGTTCGTAACGACTTAGATGCTTTTGCAGCTGATATTCAGAAAGCCATTTTGAGTGATACATCATTTTTATTGGAGGATCTATGTTCGCTTCAGAAAACTGCTTCCGGCGAAATTCAATGCAAGAGCCTGCTGAACACGGGGGCATTCTTCAAACCTCAGCATGCTGAAAAAGTAATACGTGAGCAGGAAGCACATATGGTGCGCGTAGGGGAAACGGAACGTACTAGTACAGAAATGGAGGCAATGCTTTCCGAAGCTTCTCCTGAGCGTAAAGATTACTGGTGGGTTGCAGCTATCCTTTTGCTTTTTATTGCAGTGGGCGCCTGGTATTCTTTTAAAACCATGCATCCTGCGCAATCAGATCATCATTCATTCTTTCATCCTATACAACCCAAAGAGGCGCCTTCCACTTACCGGGAATTACCATAAAGTTTTTCAGGATATGCATGCTGCTCCTACAATGTCTCATTGTCCGCTTTGCAACGCCAGCGATACTGTTTTTGCGATGGATGTACTCGATGCCGCGGTTAGTGGTGAAGTATTTCAGTTGGCGGACTGCAAGCATTGCGGCCTGCGTTTTACCCATCATCCGCCCTGCGAAACTTCCATAGTAAGATATTACCAGTCGGATGAATATATTTCCCACCAGCAACATGCAAAAGATGCGGTGAGCAAACTCTATATGCTTGCCAGAAAGTTCACATTACTGCAAAAGCGCAGATTGATAGAACGTTTTTCAGCTACTTCAAAAGGCAGCTTGCTCGATATTGGTGCCGGTACGGGAGCTTTTTTGCATACCATGCAAATAGCAGGCTGGGATGTAACCGGACTGGAACCAGCTGATACTGCAAGAGATGCCGCGCAGCAGCAATTTCAGTTATCCTTGCATCCTTCTGCTCATTTGTTTGAATTGCCCGATGCGCGTTTTGATATCATCACCATGTGGCATGTATTGGAGCATGTGCACGACCTACATGGCTATCTGTCGAAAATACGTCGCCTGTTAAAGCCCCAGGGCAAACTTTTTATTGCAGTGCCCAATGTTGAAAGTCAGGATGCCTTGCATTACGGAGCAAGCTGGGCTGCATACGATGTACCCAGACATCTCTATCATTTTTCGCCGGATTCTATGCGTTGCTTAATGGAACGTAATGCGCTGAAAGTAACTGCCATTTTACCCATGTGGCTCGATGCGTTTTACATTGCTTTGAAGAGCGAGGAATACCGAAAGGGTAGTAGGTTCTCTGCCTTGGTAGAGGGCTGCAGAAGTAATTTGCATGCTTTATTCGGTAAAAAATATACCAGTTCGCTGATATATGTAGTGGAAGCAGCGGAGGAAACAAAAGACTAAGGCGCAAATTTAAGTTCAAACAAGCGTGGCCAGTATTTGCCGGTGAGGAAAAGTCGTTTTCCCTTGCTGTCCCATGCAATGCCGTTGAGTACTTTATCCGGATCGTTGAGATAAATTCCTGTATTCTTCTGGAGCAAACCTGCTAAATCCATTTTCCCAACCACATTTCCGGTTGCAGTGTCAATCTTTAATATTTCTTCTGTTTGCCACACATTGGCATATACGTATCCATCAATCAGCTCCAGCTCATTTAGATTGTTTCGCAATCCACGATTGTCCTGTACGCTGATGCGTTTCACTTCTTTGAAAGTAGTTGGATCCCAGAAGTATAAAGAACTGCTACCGTCGCTTACAATCAGATGCTTACCATCGTTGGTAAGTCCCCAGCCATCAATCTGATAGGTGAACTGCTGAAGCGGTTTGAAATCGCTGAGCTGATATACAAAACCGATTTTATTTTGCCAGGTGAGCTGATAAACTTTATCATTCAAAATGGTAATCCCTTCTCCAAAAAGATTGGATTCTAAGGCATGACTCCTTACAATGCTTCCCGTTTGTAGTTCCTTTTTAAACAGTTTGGATGCACCCAGTTGACCGGTACCCTCATACATGAAGCCATCGCGGTATTCCAGTCCTTGTGTAAAAGCAGTGCTGTCGTGCTTATAAATATTCGTAACAGTATAGCTGATCTGTTCCGGCGCATTCAGCTCAGTAGTGTTTTCATTGTCCTGTTGTTCAGCTTGGTTACAGGCCAGGAAAATGAACAGGAGTGGTATATACTTGCGCATTATGAATTGGTTTGAATGTACAAAGTTACCATTGCATTATATGTTTGCATCCGTAAAGGAAAGCATAATCGCTCCGATCTTGGTTTCAACTTTTCTACAAGTAACACCGGCTGTTTCCAACATGCGCCTGGAAGCTCTGCTTGCATCGCTGTCGGCATATTTGTCGCTCAAGTAAATCACCTGTTGAATGCCTGACTGAATAATTGCTTTGGCGCATTCATTACAAGGGAATAGTGCTGTGTAAATACGACACCCGTGTAAGTCGATCCCAATATTGTTTAAAATGGCATTGAGTTCGGCGTGGCATACATAGGGGTATTTGGTAGTAAGAAAATCTCCCTGTCTATCCCATGGAAAATCATCATCGCTGCATCCGGCAGGTAAGCCATTGTAACCCGCTCCAACAATTTTGTTTTTATCATTTACAATGCAGGCGCCCACTTGTGTGGAAGGGTCTTTGCTTCGCTGTGCAGAAAGCAACGCTACACCCATGAAATATTCATCCCAGGAAATATAGTTTTTTCGTTTGCTCATGTTATTGGGTTGGGTGATAAAGTTCGTTACAAAAATGCAACCAAACGCTATCGGATTTCATACAACAAAAAACCCTGCTATCAGCAGGGTTGTAATTTGAAAAATGATACTTTAAATATCGATTGCCTCGCCATAAGCAGCAGCAGTTGCTTCTTTTATGGCTTCGCTCATGGTGGGGTGCGGGTGCACTCCATTCAGAATTTCATGGTAGGTGGTTTCGAGTTTTCTTGCCACTACTACCTCGGCAATCATTTCTGTAACATTGCTGCCAATCATGTGTGCTCCGAGGAATTCACCGTATTTGGCATCGAAAATTACTTTTACAAAACCTTCGGTACTGCCTGCGGCACTTGCTTTTCCGCTGGCCATGAAGGGGAATTTGCCCACCTTAATTTCAAAGCCCGCGTCTTTGGCTGCTTTTTCTGTGTATCCGACACTTGCAATTTCCGGACTGCAATAAGTACATCCTGGAATATTGTTGTAATCCATGCCCTCGGGAGCATGATGGTGTTTCTTTTCAAGATAGGCGATATGCTCTGCAGCATTGATGCCCTCTTTGCCCGCAACGTGTGCCAGGGCTTGTCCGGGAGCGGCATCTCCGATAGCATAAATTCCTGCAACACTGGTTTGCTGGTATTTGTCCACCACTACTTTTCCCTTTTCAGTTTTAATACCTGTTTGTTCGAGGCCGATATTTTCAATATTGGCTGCAATACCTACTGCACTCAGCAGGATATCTGCTTCCAGAACACTTTCGCCAGCGGCATTTTTAATTTTTGCCTTTACACCGGTGCCTGAAGTATCAACGGCTGTTACTTCACTGTTGGTGAGGATGTCGATGCCTTTTTTCTTGAACTGCTTTTCTAGTTCTTTTGAAATGTCTTCATCTTCCACCGGTACAATGCGGGGCATGTATTCCACAATGGTCACCTTGGTGCCCATGCTGTTGTAAAAATCGGCAAACTCAACACCGATGGCGCCGCTGCCTACTACAATCATGCTCTTTGGTTGTGAAGGAAGTACCATTGCTTCGCGGTAGCCGATGATTTTCTTTCCATCTATGGGCATTGCAGGCAATTGGCGACTACGCGCACCCGTTGCAATGATGATGTATTTTCCTTCCACCATCTGTTGTTTTCCATCTTCGGAACTTACCTGTACTTTCCCTTTGCCGGCAATTTTTCCGTAACCCATGATCACATCAATCTTATTTTTCTTCATGAGGAACTGAACGCCCTTGCTCATTTTGTCGGCCACACCGCGACTGCGCTTGATTACTGCGCCGAAATCGTGCTGTACACCGGTGGCATTAATGCCATAGGAAGTACTGTGTTTCATGTATTCATACACCTGAGCGCTTTTTAAAAGTGCTTTGGTAGGAATACATCCCCAGTTGAGGCAAACGCCTCCTAAACTTTCCTTTTCGATGATCGCTACTTTTAAACCTAGTTGTGAGGCGCGAATAGCGGCAGGATATCCGCCGGGTCCGCTTCCTAGAACAATTACATCGTATGCCATTGTTTGTGTTTGTATAAGTTGAACGGATGAGTGTTTTTGAACAGCGGCAAAGTTAGTTGAACTGCCCCAAACAGCAAAAGTGCTTTCACTGCCGGGGTGCCGCTTATCTGCTGTCGGCTTCGTTCATACGAATGCGTCTGCCTTTGAATTTCTTTCCATCGATAGAGGAAATCATTTGGCGTGCCGCCCCTTTGTCAACTTCCACCCAGCTGTTGAGTTCACGCATGTCAATTCTGCCAAGCGCATCTTTGCGCAGATCACTCATATCTAAAATGAATTGCAGAAAGCTGGCTTTATAAAAGCCGTCTTTTGTACCGAGGTTTACAAATAGTTTGGTAAAGCCACTACCGCCCTTGAACTCACGGCCGGCAGTATCACGCTTACTCGAGCGCGTATCGCGACGATCACGGGGGTCATCTTTTCTGAACTTATCAAAATCTCTGCCTCGTTCACGCAAATTCAAATCTTCTGCGTTCTCGTAATATTTCAAAAAGCGGTCGAACTCCAGCGCAGCCATGCGTTTTAAAATATCCTCTTTGCTGATGTCTGCAAATTTTTCCTGCAGCATGGGCATATAGGTTTCGTAGGCTTCGTTGCTGATATCTGTCTCGATGAGCTTATCCATGAACGCATAAAACTGTTTGCGACAAACATCTTTTCCGCTGGGGATTTCAAGTTTGTGAAAAGGCGACTGAACAATTCGCTCAATTTGTCTGATTTTTCCGACCTCTCTACTATGTACGATACTCATACAAATACCCGTTTTTCCGGCTCTTCCTGTTCTTCCGCTGCGGTGGGTATATACCTCCATATCGTCGGGCAGCTCATAATTAATAACATGGGTAATTTCCTTCACGTCTATGCCGCGCGCTGCCACATCGGTGGCAATCAGCAGCTGCAAGGTTTTTTCGCGAAAGGCTTTCATTACACTGTCGCGCTGCGCCTGCGATAAATCGCCATGCAGTGCATCAATATCATAACCTTCTCTTGTGAGCTTTTCGGTAATATTCTGCGCATCCATTTTGGTGCGTGTAAAAATGATGCCATAGATTCCCGGATTGAAATCGATCAAGCGCTTCAGGGCTTCGTAACGGTGATGTGAATTGGTGATAAAGTACTGGTGATCGATGTTTTTGTTTGCCGTATTTACTTTTCCTACGGTCACCTCAACCGGCTCGCGCATGTATTTGCGGCTCACCTTTCTGATTTCCGGCGGCATTGTGGCGCTGAACAGCCAGGTACTTTCTTTTTTGGGGGTATTCTGTAAAATGAATTCAATATCGTCCTGAAAGCCCATGTTCAACATCTCATCTGCTTCGTCGAGCACCACATATTCAATGCGGCTCAGATCAATGGCTTTTCTTTCGATTAAATCAATCAGTCGGCCGGGCGTTGCCACCACAATTTGTACCCCCTTTCTAATATCCCTGATTTGCATTCCAATAGAAGTGCCGCCATAAACGGCAACCACCTGGATTCCTTTCATGAACTTTTTGAACTTTTCAAGTTCCGTTACAATTTGCATGCAAAGTTCACGGGTGGGGCATACGATCAATGCCTGTGGAAAGGCATCTTTTTCATTAATCAATTGCAGCAGCGGTAAACCGAATGCGGCTGTTTTTCCGGTGCCCGTTTGGGCCAGTCCGATAAAGTCTTTGGTGCCGCTTAACAGCACGGGTATTGCTTGTTCCTGAATGGAAGTGGGGATCGTAAAACCGGATGCAGTAATCGCTTTTAGCAGTCTTTCCTCAATGCCAAGCGCTTCGAATGTCGTCATTTTCTTTATTGCGTTTTTGCAAAGGTACAGTTTTGCCTACGGATGGGTGATTCGAGGCTTTGCCATTACCTTTGCGCTATGCGTAAAAAAAGCATGGATGCGCTGAACCGATTAACCGCGGAGGAGTACAAAACGGCTCCCAAACACCCCGTGGTATTGGTGTTGGAAAATATTCGCAGTATGCTGAATGTGGGAAGTGTTTTCAGAACGGGGGATGCTTTTCGCATTGAAGCGATCTGTTTATGCGGATACACGCCGCAGCCGCCGCATCGCGAAATCAACAAAACGGCATTGGGTGCTACCGAATCGGTTTCCTGGCAATATTTTTCCGATGC
>CAZDGV010000009.1:0-32512 GCA_964505195.1 uncultured Chitinophagaceae bacterium | reverse complement strand
ACAAAACGGCATTGGGTGCTACCGAATCGGTTTCCTGGCAATATTTTTCCGATGCCCGTGCTGCCATTCAACAGCTTCGGGAACAGGGTTATCGCATCTGTGCTTTGGAGCAGGCGGAAGAAAGTGTATCGCTGGAGCATTTCACCTGGGGCGGTAGTGAAAAAATTGCTTTTGTTTTGGGTAATGAAGCAGAGGGGGTAGAGGCTGAAACACTGGCGCTTTGCGATGGATGTGTAGAAATTCCTCAGTTTGGCATGAAGCATTCCCTTAACATCAGCGTAGCGGCAGGAGTATTGCTTTGGCAGCTGGTGCAACAAAAATTACATTCAACAACGATTGAACAAATATGATTCAATTTGGAAATTACTTGCGACTGATTAAGTTCTCGCACACCATTTTTGCTATGCCTTTTGCTATGATTGGTGTGGTGCTGGGTTTTCATCATCTAAAAATGGAAGCGGAGGATGTTTATATCGATAACAGTTTTTATCTCTTCACACTTGCACTGGTAGTGCTTTGCATGGTGTTTGCGCGAAGTGCTGCCATGGCATTCAATCGTTACCTCGACCGGCATTACGATGCAAAAAATCCGCGTACTGCCATTCGTGAAATTCCTTCAGGGATTATATCTGCCAACAGCGCACTTTGGTTTACCATCATTTCGTCTTTACTGTTTGTGGCCACCACTTGGCTGATCAATACACTGTGTTTCTTTCTCTCGCCCGTTGCTTTATTGGTCGTTTTAGGATATAGCTACACCAAGAGATTCACTGTTTTATGTCATTTTGTATTAGGCTTGGGACTTTCCCTTGCACCCATCGGCGCCTACTTGGCGGTAACGGGCAGCTTCCATTGGCTGCCGATCCTTTTTTCCTGTATGGTGTTTTGTTGGGTAAGTGGATTTGACATCATTTATGCTTTGCAGGATGCAGGGTTCGACCGCAGTGAAGGATTGTTTTCTATTCCTGCTTCCCTGGGCGGGGAGAAAGCCCTGCTGGTTAGTCGCATGCTGCATGCAACGGTTGTGCTACTGCTTATACTGACCTACTTTGTAGGGAATATGGGAGTTTGGTACATCGTAGCAATGGTGTTTTTCGCTGCCATGCTTGTGCTGCAGCAGCGTTTGGTGAAGCCGGACGATCTAAGCAAAGTGAATATTGCTTTTTTTACTACCAATGGTATTGCAAGTTTGGTTTTTGCCGTACTTGTGATCATCGATTTATTTACATCCTGAAAAGCGGATATGCCGAGAATACTTGCAATTGACTACGGAGCAAAGCGAACAGGATTGGCGGTAACCGATCCGCTGCAGATCATTGCAACCGGACTCACCACGATTGAAACCCGCAATTTTATTGCTTTCCTGAAAGATTATTTTTCAAAGGAAGACGTGGAACGGATTATCATCGGTATGCCCTTGAATATGGACGATTCGCCTACCCATGCTACGCCATTGGTACAGCAGGCTATTCGCAGTTTACAAAAACACTTCCCCACAATACCCGTAGAAACCGTAGATGAGCGCTTCAGTTCCAAGATGGCTAAAGATGCGATGCTGGAGATGGGTTTGAAAAAAAAGCAGCGCCGCGATAAAAAACTGGTGGATGAAATTGCCGCCACCATCTTGCTGCAAGAGTATATGCAGAAGCGCTGATCAGCATTACAGCGCTGCATGCATTATCTTTGCAATGCGTGCATGCTTAACGCGTCATGCAAATTGAAAACTAAATCATCATTCCCATGATTCTTCCCGTAGTTGCATACGGTGCCGATGTGTTGCGAAAAATGTGCAAGGATATTCCTGCCGATTACCCCGATTTGTCGAAACTGATCGATGATATGTGGGAAACCATGTATGCTTCCAGCGGGGTTGGATTAGCTGCACCTCAAATTAATAGAGATATTCGGCTGTTTGTGGTGGACAGTGTGCAAATGTTTGAAAACATGGAAGAAGAGGAGAGCTTTACCTATCCCGATGCGCCCGGCATTAAAGAAACATTTATCAATGCCCATATTGAATCGGTTCAGGGTGAAGAATGGCCTTACACGGAAGGCTGTTTGAGTATTCCCAAAATTCGTGAAGATGTGTATCGTCCCGCCGAAGTAACCATCCGATACCGTAATGCTGCATGGGAAGAGCAGGTGAAAACTTTCAACGGCCTCACAGCAAGGGTCATTCTGCACGAATATGATCACATAGATGGCAAGTTGTTTATAGATCATTTGAAACCGCTTAAGCGTAAATTGCTTAAAGGCAAACTGGACGACATATCCAAGGGTAAAGTGCGTGCTGATTATAAAATGATTTACCCCCGTGCATGATGCGTAAGCTGCTTTTTCTTTATTCTCTCTCTTTGCTGCCTCAGTATGCAATGACGCAGGATTCAACCGTAGTGATTGAAGGAAACCTGATTCAGCTAAGCGAGGTAATTGTTCGTTCCGATATCAATGTGCCGGCGTTTATTCGCAGGGTCAAAACAGATACGGGTTTTTATAAGTCGTTCCGTAACCTCCGTATTCTGAAATTTAATGCCATCAACGATGTACGCATGCTCAATAAAAAAGGGGGTGTACAGGCATCGCTGAACAGTCGCACCCGCCAGTATGCTCAAAGGGGTTGTCGTTTTACTGAAGTGCTCGAAGAAAAGCACAGCGGCGATTTTTACGATGCAAGTGGCGATTATAACTATTATACCGCATCGATGTATGCGGGTATAATGTTTGCCCGTGATACGGTATGTAATGAAACCAATATTGTAAAGGGAAATATTTTCGATCTCAAAGGCAAGCGTGGACTGGATAAACATAAAGAGCAATTAAAAATGCTTTTCTTCCTTCCGGGTGTTCCTGTGCCGGGAATTCCTTTTATCGGAAACAAGCTGGGTGTATTTGAAAAGAATATGCAGCAGCTGTATGATTTCAGAATCGATTTGGTGGAATACCAGGGTGAAAATTGCTATTTGTTTGAAGTAAAAGCAAGAAGCGGTCTTTCTGCATCGGAGCGAAGCAGAATTGTGATTGATGAAATGAAAACCTGGCTGGCTGTGAGCGATATGAATATTTTAGGGAAAACCTATCGCATGCGCTACAATGCCGGTGTATATGACTTTGATGTGAATATGGAAGTAGAGCTCAAGCGCTTCGCTGGCTTACAGGTACCTACGCTTATTCGCTATACTGGCGATTGGGATGTGCCTTTCAAAAAAAGAGAACGAGGCGTGTTTACCGCCGTTCTATTCGATTTCAAGTATTGATTTGTCGCGTAGCAGCATAATTTCTCCAGCGATCGATCGCACGCTGCATATCTTCAGCAATATCGCTTTCAAAAAACATCCACTCTTGTGTTTTGGGATGCTTAAAGCCAAGTGTTTTGGCATGCAGTGCATGGCGCTTACATACGTCAAAAGTATTTTCAACAAACTGTTTGTACTTGGTGTAAATAGTTCCCTTTACAATGCGATCGCCACCGTACATCTCGTCGTTGAAAAGCGGATGTCCGATATGCTGCATGTGCACGCGAATTTGATGCGTTCTTCCGGTTTCAAGCTTGCATTCCACCAGCGAGGTATAACCAAAAGATTCTATCACCTGGTAATGGGTAATAGCTTCTTTTCCGTATTCGCCGTCGGGGTAGGCAGCCATGATTTTTCGAAAGCGCTGATGTCTTCCAATATGCGCATTCACAGTTCCTGAATGGGTTTCAAAGTCGCCCCAAACCAATGCGTGATAACGTCGTTCTACCGTATGGTCGAAAAATTGCTTTGAAAGGTGAAAACTTGCCTCCTGTGTTTTAGCAAGCACCATCAGGCCACTTGTGTTTTTATCAATTCTGTGCACCAAACCGAAGCGCGGTAAACTTGCTTCTGAAACATCTGGCTGCTGCAATTTTAAATGCCATGCCACACCGTTTACCAGCGTGCCGGTATAGTTTCCGCTGCCCGGGTGTACTACCATTCCTGCGGGTTTGTTAATGATCATGATGTGATCATCTTCAAAAACAATTTGGAGCGGAATGTTTTCAGGAACAATCTCGCGTTCTTCCGGTGCACTATCGGACAACATCACAATATCATCGCCCGGTCTTACCTTGTAGTTTGATTTGATGGGGCCATTATTCACCAGCACAAATGCGGCTTCAATGGCTTGCTGTACTTTGTTGCGTGTTGCACCTACAATGCGCGACATAAGGTATTTATCGATGCGAATGGGCTCCTGGCCTTTGTCAACGATATAGCGATGCCGCTCGTACAGCGTTTCTGCGCCATCTCCGCTTTCCAGTTCATTATCCTGATCCAGCATGCTTTCCTCTGCCATCCATTTTTTTTACAAAATTAGCGTTTGTGCTGCTGAACGCCACGGGATATTATGAAGGTGAGATGCTTTAGCTTTGCAGGTATGATGCAGCAGGTGGCATTTCAGGATTTGGGTGTGATGGATTATCAGTCCGTTTGGGATATGCAGGAGCAGCTCCTTCAGGATAATTTGCAATTAAAAGCAGCACACCGCATGCAGCAGCAAACCGATGTGGATGCACCCACCCGGCATCATTTTTTAATGGTAGAGCATCCACCGGTTTATACACTGGGGAAAAGCGGCGATTTGTCGCATGTGCTTATTAGCGATGAAGAGCGCAAACAAAAAAATATTGCATTTTTTCACACCAACAGGGGAGGAGATATTACGTTTCACGGTCCGCAGCAAATAGTGGGTTATCCTATTTTGGATCTTGAAAAATTCTACACCGATATTGGTCGTTATTTACGTAATCTGGAGGAAGTTATTATAATTGCGCTTGCGCATTATGGGTTAAAAGGAGAACGCAGCAAAGGCGAAACCGGCGTGTGGCTCGATGCGACTATCCCCGGCAGAGAAAGAAAAATTTGCGCCATGGGTGTACGCTGCAGTCGCTGGATCACCATGCACGGCTTTGCATTCAATATCAATACTGATCTCAACTACTTTAATTACATCGTTCCATGTGGCATTCAAAACAAACAGGTAACCTCTATGGAAAAAGAGTTGGGGGAGCGGGTTGACTTTGAATCGGCAAAGCAGGTGGTAAAAAAAGCTTTTGAACAGGTGTTTGAAGTAACACTCACCACAGCTTAATAATCTCTTGTAATCAGAAATTTATTTTTCTCAATCAGCGTTTCTCCGTCGTACAATGCAAAAAACACCCATCCCGCTTGAAGAAAATTCACTTTATCAAGTTTAACGAATGGCTCTTTGATGGAGGGGATGCGAAAAAGGAAGCTGCTGTCTTCCCGCATAAACCTGATTTCGTACTTGCATTTGGCTGCATCGGGAAGGGAAATCACGACATTGCCGTCATCCCCGGTAAAAACAAAAGGTGAAGGAACCCATACTTTTTTAGGTGGTGGTGGGGGCGGTTTTTCAGGTTCTGTTTTTGTTGCAACGTTTGCATTATTTGTCACTGCCGTTGTTGCTGTTTGTACGGCACTTGCATTTTCTTTTTTCGTTGTTGCTGTCACTGCTTTTTTAGTGCTGTCTTTTTGCACAGTTATCACCTGTGCCGGCTTAGCGGGTTTTGTCGTATCGCGAAATGGCCTTTTTGAAGGAGAAAAAATATAATTCGCTCCTTCGAAAAGAATGAATACGCGATAAAAAGCAGAATCATTCTTTGCTGTTTTGTCGATATAGCTGAAACTGCGCAAATCAGGATTGGGAAGCGAATGGATGGTTACAAAACCTTTTAAACTGTCTTTGGAACGCTGCACGTTTACCTGCGACAAATTCTGAGAGAAGCGGTTAATCCAGGAAATGGTAATGGTGCCTTCTTTGCTAACTACGCTAAAAGCAGGGAGGGTGTCCTTTATTTGTGCACGAACATTTTGAAAAGAAAAGAGCAATAAGCCAATGATGAGGAAAAGAAATATGTTTTGTTGTTTAGCCGATCGCATGATTGCAAATATAAGATCAATCCCAATGGAATATTTCGTTGGTTAAGGATCTGTTTCCAAGCAATCCCCCTGTATGCATTACCAACATGCGGGCATCTTTGGGCAGCAGATCATTTTTTAACAATTCATGTATTGCCCTCATCAGCTTTCCTGTGTAAACAAAATCGGTAGGGACTTTTGTGTATTCGTAAAACTGCCGCATCGATTCCAGTAATGCTTCATCGCTTTTTCCATATCCCTTTCCGGCAAAGCCATAGAATATTTCCTTTTCACAAGCACCATTTGCATTGCCATGCTGCAGCATGAAAGCAGATTGTTCTCCTGTGCGAATTTTTAAAACAGGAATTCCAATTACTTTCTGGTGTTTGCGGGCACTTTGAACCAGTCCACGAAAAGTTGTTCCTGTGCCCATTGCGCAAATAATATGTGAATAGATTTCAGCATTTGGTATCAATGATAAAATTTCGCTGCAACCTTTTTCGCCTTCGTTATTATCTCCACCTGCGGGAATAAAGAAATAATCCGGGTGGGCTGCAAGGATGCTTTTAACCGGCGCAGTATCCGTATGAAATGCTTCTCTCGCAACCGATTGCAATTCCATTGCGTTTTCAGTGCAGGTTTTCAGTATAGTGTTCTTGCTGTCGGTTACTTCACCCCTTACAAGTCCTATGCATTTTAGTCCTGCTGCAGCGCATGCAACCGCAGTGGCCGCAAGATGGTTCGACCAGGCGCCGCCCATCGTGATGATGCCTTTCATGCCTGCTGCGCGGGCTGCATCTATATTATACTTGAGTTTGAAGATTTTATTGCCGGAAACAATGGGGTGAATGCGATCAAGTCTTGCAATATCCAATGTTTCAACGTTTGCATCCGGAAATCCGGATTGAATGGAATGGACCTTAATAACGGGGGGTAATTTCAGCATTCGCTCGCACTGCATTTCTTTGCTATCTTCGCAGCGCTCAAAAATAACCAATTCATGAAACCTACCTTATTGATTCTGGCCGCAGGTATGGCTTCCCGCTATGGAAGCATGAAACAGATTCAGTCTTTCGGTCCTTCCGGTGAAACCATCATGGACTATTCCATTTACGATGCTATTCGTGCCGGTTTCGGAAAAGTGGTTTTCATTATTCGGGAAGATTTTGCTGATCCCTTCAAAGATATATTTGAGCCCAAGCTTGCAGGTCGCATTGCAACCGATTACGTATATCAATCCTTGCAATCACATACCAAGCAATTTGAAATTCCTTCAGGCCGCGTTAAGCCTTGGGGTACTGCCCATGCTATCCTATGCGCTAAAGACGCCATTAAGGAACCTTTTGCGGTAATCAATGCCGACGATTTTTATGGCAGAGATGCTTTTGAAAAAGCAGCTGCTTTTCTCACGCAGCAATGCAGTAAAAATAAGCAGGCCATCATTGGATACGATTTGTCTAAAACCCTCAGTCCGAATGGAACGGTAAGCAGGGGCGTATGCGAAGTAGATGCATCAGGTAATTTGGTAAGCATTGCAGAGCGCACCAAAATATACGCAGAGCAGGATGCGATTGTGTATGAAGATGCAAGCGGTAAACATGCTGTTCCATATCATTCCAGCGTTAGCATGAACTTCTGGTGCTTCGATCCGTCGATATTCAACTTAACCGCTACTTTGTTTGATCGCTTTTTGGCGGAACAGGGCAAAGAAGAAAAGTCGGAGTTTTTTATTCCGATTGTTGCAGATGAATACATCAAATCCGGCGAAGGTGTTATCAATGTAATTCCTACCAGCGCGCAATGGTTTGGCGTAACTTATAAGGAAGATGCTCCGGGTGTGCAACAAAGCGTTGATCAATTGGTGAAAGCCGGTGCGTATCCTACAAGCTTATGGGGTTAAACGCAGCAGTTATTTTCTGAACGATTTGTAAAGATTGATCAATGCATTGGTAGATGCATCATGTGATTCAATTTTTGCATCATTTTTTAGCTCGGGTAAAATGGTATTCGCTAATTGTTTGCCCAATTCCACACCCCACTGATCGAAGCTGTATATATTCCAAATGATACCCTGTACGAAAATTTTATGTTCGTAGAACGCGATCAATGCTCCTAGCGTAAAAGGGGTGATTTTTTTGATGAGGAATGAATTGCTCGGGCGGTTGCCTTCAAAAACTTTGTAAGGGATCAGATTTGCTTGCACTCCCTCTGCAATCAGTTGCTCACGGGTTTTTCCGTTCATCAATGCTTCTGTTTGTGCGAAGAAATTGCTCATCAGTTTTTCATGATGGTCGCCAATGGCGTTATGACTAATTGCCGGTGCAATAAAATCGCAGGGAATGAAATGCATGCCTTGATGAATCAATTGATAAAAAGAATGTTGTCCGTTGGTGCCGGGTTCGCCCCAAACTACGGGCCCGGTGGAATAGGTTGTTTTTTCACCATTGCGGTCAACTGATTTTCCGTTGCTTTCCATATTGCCCTGCTGGAAGTATGCGGCAAAGCGATGCATATACTGATCGTAAGGGAGAATGGCTTCGCTTTTCGCACCCCAGAAATTGGTGTACCAAATTCCTAGCAGCGCCATCACCATCGGAATATTTCTGCTCCAGGGTTCCTTTTGAAAATGTTCATCGGCATGGAATGCTCCTTTCAGCATCGCTTCAAACTGATCATAACCAATTGTGAGCGCAACGGACAGGCCAATCGCACTCCACAGTGAGTATCTGCCTCCAACCCAGTCCCAGAATTCGAACATATTGGCTTTGTCGATCCCAAATTCAGTCACCGCTTTTTCGTTGGTTGACAATGCAACAAAATGTTTGGCAATATGTGCTTCTTCTTTCGCATGTTCCAAAAACCATGCTCTTGCAGTAAATGCATTGGTCATGGTTTCCTGTGTGGTAAATGTTTTCGAAGCAACTAGGAACAGGGTTTCATCGGGTGTTATTTTCTTCAATGTCTCGGCGATATGTGTGCCGTCCACATTGCTCACAAAAAAAGTTTCAATGCCTTTTACATAGTAAGGCTTGAGTGCTTCTGTTGCCATCACCGGACCCAGATCGCTACCGCCAATGCCAATGTTTACAATGTAGCGGATCGCTTTGCCTGAATATCCTTTGTGTTGTCCGCTGTGAATGCTGCTGCAAAAATCCTTCATTTGTTGCAGCACCCTTTGGATATCGGGCATAACATCTTTCCCGTTCACCAATACGGACTTGCCTGAAAAATTACGCAGTGCGGTATGCAGTACGGCCCTCTTTTCAGTATGATTGATGGGGCTGCCGCTAAACATAGCATCAATGGCTTCGGCAACACCACATTCCTTTGCCAGTGCCAGCAATAGATCCAGCGTCTCTTCCTGAATGATGTTTTTAGAAAAATCAAATACAATGTCTTCCGCACAGCTGCTGAACTTGCTGAATCGTTCTTTGTCTTGCTGAAACAAATCCCGCATGTGCACCTGCTTCATTTTTGCAGCATGTTCAGAAAGTTGTTTCCAGGATTGCGTTGTGGTGGGGTTTACAGAAGGTAACATTACAAATGGTTTAAGCATTGAATGGCAGATTGCTTGTCGGTAGCTAATTGTGCTTTTAAGGCCTCCGTTCCGCTGAATTTAATTTCACTGCGAATATACGCTTGCAGCCAAACGGTAAGATGGCGTCCGTAAATATCTCGATCGAAATCGAACAGGTGTACTTCCGTTATTTTGCGTGTACCGTCAACGGTAGGTCTGATGCCAATATTCATCATGCCTTTGTAAATCTTTTCTTCGCCTTCCAAACGGGCTGTAACGGCATACACTCCGTTTCCGGGAATCAGCTTGTCGGCATCATTGATTTCAAGATTGGCAGTAGGAAATCCCATGGTTCTGCCAAATTTGTTTCCATCAACCACCATGCCGGTGAAGAAGTAACTATATCCCAGTTCGCGATTTGCAGTATCAACATCGCCTGACGCCAGTGCATTCCGTATGCGGGTGGAGCTAACGATGGCATCATTCACCAGCTTCTCGTCCATTTCCTTTACGCGGTATCCGAACCTTTGCGCATGTGCTTCCAGCAGTTTAAAATCACCCTCTCGGTTATTACCGAACTTATGATCATAGCCGATAATAATTACAGCGGGATTAAACTTGTCTACCAGAAATTCCTCAATGTACTGCATGGCAGTAAGTTCGGAAAACGCTTTGGTGAAGGGAGCAACCACCAGGTTATGGATGCCATAATTTTTTAGTAAACCAATTTTTTCTTCCAGCGTGTTGAGTTGCATCAAGCTGCGATCGGGGTAAACCACTTTGCGTGGATGCGGATGAAAGGTAATGAGCAGACTTTCACCGCCGCTTGCTTCTGTTTCTGCAATCAGGTTTTGAATGATCAGCTGATGACCCACATGTACACCATCGAAAGTGCCAATGGTAACAACGGCATGGTTGAAATGGGGGATGGTGTTTAAATTCCTGTAAACCTTCATGTACTCAATTAAAGGCTTGCAAATCTAATCATTTTGTGGCGGTGATAAGATGCAGTAGTTTTGACTGCAAATCCGCAACATGTCGCTCTATCACCAGCGCGGGGTATCTGCGCAGAAAGAAGAAGTGCATCAGGCAATCCAACAGCTTGATCAAGGATTATTTCCGCATGCTTTTTGCAAATTGTATCCCGATTATTTGGGGGGCGATGATAAGTGGGTAAACATAACACATGCTGATGGTGCGGGCACAAAAAGTATTTTGGCTTATTTGTACTGGAAGGAAACCGGCGATGCATCGGTGTGGAAAGGCATTGCGCAAGATGCCATTGTGATGAATCTCGACGACCTGCTTTGTGTGGGTATTTATGATAAAATCCTTTTTTCTAGCACCATCGACCGCAACAAATCCCGTATTCCCGGTGAAGTACTGGAGCAAATCATTCAGGGCTCAGCCGAGTTGTTTGATCAGCTGCGCGATATGGGAACGCATATTCATTACCTCGGCGGTGAAACCGCTGATGTGGGGGATTTGGTTCGCACCATCGCCGTTAACGGTACCATGACCGCACGCTGGCCCAAAGCAAAAATTATTTCCAATGAACGCATCGCCCCCGGCGATGTTATCATCGGACTTGCCGGATTTGGCACCTGCAATTACGACCAAAACTACAACAGCGGTATTGGTAGCAACGGACTCACCAGTGCGCGACATGATGTGTTGAGCAAATTTTATGCAACCCATTTTCCGGAGTCTTACGAATCCACCCTCGATGATGCCGTGGTGTATATTGGCAAGCACCGCTTAACGGATGTAATTGCTACAGAAAATGCGGAGAAAATTGCTGTCGGAAAACTGTTATTGTCGCCTACAAGAAGTTTTGCTCCGGTTATACGAGAAATCCTCTTGCAGCACTTTGATGCCGTACATGGACTTATTCATTGCAGCGGTGGCGGACAAACCAAGTGTTTGAAATATTTGCCAGGACCGATGCGTATCGTCAAAGACAATCTATTTGCATCACCTGTTATTTTTAATGTGATTCAAGATGCTTCCGGAGCCGATGCAAGGGAAATGTATCAGGTGTTTAACATGGGTACCCGCATGGAAATTTATACCGATGCGGAACATGCTGATGACATGATAAAGATTGCTTCGAAGTATGGTGTAGCGGCACAGGTAATTGGAAGGGTAGAAGCTGCAGCAGCTAAAACCCTCGATATTCATTTGCCGGAAACACATTTGCAGTTTTGAAAGCACTTCGAATAAACTTGCTTTTGATGCTTGCAATCAAAAATTGTCAGCGATCTCATTGAAACTGCTATTTTCATTTTACTTTTGTTTAAACAGCCGATATGATTCCGATTATACAACTCAGAAACGTTAACATATATCAGAGTGCCAACCTTATTCTCAACAATGTTAGCTTGCAGGTGAACGAGGGTGAGTTTGTTTACCTTGTCGGGAAGACAGGAACCGGAAAATCTTCCTTATTAAAAACTTTATACGGCGAATTGCCTTTAACAGAAGGCGAAGGCACTGTATCGGGATTTAATCTTCGGGAAATGGATTGGAAAAAAGTTCCTTTCCTGCGCAGGAGCTTGGGCGTAATATTTCAGGATTTTCAGTTGCTTACCGATAGAAACGTACATGAAAACTTGCGCTTTGTGCTTAAGGCCACAGGTTGGAAAGACGAGCGTTTGATGGAAGAAAAAATCAATGATGTACTGGAGAAAGTGGGGTTAAAGTCGAAGGGCTTTAAGTTTCCTTTTGAAATGAGCGGTGGCGAACAACAAAGGGTAGATATAGCTCGCGCATTGTTGAACTCGCCTAAATTGATTTTAGCGGATGAGCCTACCGGTAATCTCGATCCGGATACCAGTGATGAAATCATGAACCTGCTGTTTCAAATTTCACGCGATTATCGCACTGCAGTGGTGATGGCTACACACGATTACATGGTTATTAATAAATTTCCTGCCCGTACCATTAAGACTGAGGGAGGGAAGTTGCTTGAAGTGAATGCTGTATAAATTCGATCAGGCGTTTTCCGTTTTCAAGGTTGTTGTATTGGCTCAGTAAAATTTCTGCGCGCTGATTTTTTTCTTCCTCGCCAAAAGGCTTCTCAAAGCATTGCTGAATGCTTGTCTTAAATGCTTCCGCGCCTTCAGCTACTGCGCATAGGTTTTCCAGTCCGCTTCCTTCAACCATTTGCTTATTGGTAATTACCTGCTTGCCGCTGAAAAGGGCATGGAGCAATTTGAGTTTGATGCCGGTATTGGTGAAAGAGGGAATAACACAACACTGCGCTTTTGCAATTAATTCCTGCAGATCTGCTTCGGTTGGATTTTCGACAATGCATGTATGCTGTTGACGATGTGCCAGCGATACCAGCGCTGGGGAAGGATCTTTTCCTGCTACTACGAATGGTATCGATATTTTATCGAACACTTCATTCAGTAGCCATGTAGCAACCGCTTCATTTTCCGGCACGGAAAGCTTTCCGAAGTAAAGTGCAAAAGATGCGCTGTTTGCATGTGCTGCAACATTTTGCCAGCTCACAAATGGCGGAATATGCATCACATTCTTAGTGTGGAATTGCCTTCGGTAAAAATCTGCATCGCATGCTGATAGCGCAATAACGGGGTATTGTGCAGCAATTTTCTTTTCATAGCTTTTAAGCAAAATACTTTCCGCAAACATGTAGGTTTTCTTGGCCAGGTTCTTGGTGTGTTTTGCTTGTTGTCGGTAATAAGCCGATTCAATATTGTGAAGACGAATAAAAACGTTTTTCTTTTTAAGCAGTCCGGCTGCCAGTCCGTAAGTACAATGAATGCCTTCTAGTAACACCGGGTAATCATCTGCTTCCAAACGTTCCCACAACTCCGGACAGTTTCTGGATGCAACGATGTAAGGCATGTTGAGTGAAAAACCTTTGTGTCCGGTGCTTCTTTTGTAGTAATGCACTTCTGTGCAATACTGCTTGAGTACATGCTGTTCGCCACGGCCGTATTCAAAGCAATGCAAATGAACGGCAATGCCCAATCGATGAAGTGTTTGAATGGTATTGAACACATCAATCACACCACCATAATCGGCTGGGTAGGGAACATCAAAGGATACAATATGTAGGTGAAAGCTCAAATCAGTGCGTGATAAAAGGCAATTAGTTTTTTTTCTTCTTTGGTCCAGTTGTATTCAAGTGCTGCCTGTTTGCATTGGTTTGCGAGGCGCGCATATAAAACATCATCACTGATCAAAAGGTTGAGTGCGTTCGCAATTGTATTGGGAGAAAGATCTTCGATGACGAGCGCAACTTGATATTTTTCAAGCATTTGTTGGTATGCAGGATAGTTTACGCAGATTTGAGGGATCCCCGCTTGTATGTAGTCGAAAAACCGATTTGCTAGCGAGAGGTAATTGCTTTTTCCCTTGTTTTCAAATAGGGTGATGCCTACAAAGGCATCCTGCGTTACTTCCCAAAGTGCTTCAGGAGGAACCTTGCCTTTAAACAGCACTTTCTCTGAAAGTCCGTATTGCTGCACAAGTGTTTTGCATTGTGCCATATAGTTGCCATCACCGCAAATCCACAGCGGTAGCTTTACATATTGCATTGCAGGAATCAGCGTTTCGAAACTGCGGCCTTCATTTACCGCACCCTGATACAGGATGTAATCCTTCTTACCTGAAATGGCTTTTCGTTGCCTTTGAAAGGGAAGATTGCGTATTACGGCGTATTGTGATCCGTACATCTTTGCAAATTCAGCAGCAATGGGTTCATTGACCGTGTACCCATGCTGAAAGCGCGGCACTGCAAATTGCTCAATGGCCTTCCAGAAACGGTAGCGGGAAGGGCGGGTGACCACTTCTTTCATTTCGCAGAATAGCTCATGGGCATCGTAAACCCTTTTGCTTTTTTTAAGCACGCTTACAAAAAGGCAGGGTAAGATGGTATCGAGGTCAATGGCCACAATGCAATCAGCCTTCCTTATAAGCAGGGCGAAAAACAGCCTGAGATTGTATTCAATGTAAAAAAGGGGCCCGGAAGGGGTAAAACAGCGAAGCCGTACTTGTCGGTAGGGTCGCTGGGCCAGTGGTGGCGCATGGCTTCCTTTTCGTCCAATTAAGGTTACCCGATAGCCCGCAGCCGCCAAACTGGAGCAGATGCGCTCCATCCGCTGGTCGTAACGCAGATCGTTGGTAACGGTAAGAAGGATACGCTTCAAAATGCCCTTTTTGGGCTGTAAGTAAGCAAAAATCCCTTGTTTCATGCCCCTAAATGGCCAAAACTTTTGCTGAAATCGAAATTTGGCCTACCTTTGCCGCCACATATAAGAAGAATATTTTTGGATGTAAAAAAAATTGAGATGTCAACTTTAACAAAAGAAAAAAAGTCAACCCTGTTCACCAATTTCGGTGGTTCTGCAAAAAACACCGGATCCATTGAAGCTCAGATTGCTATGCTCACAGAGCGCATCACTGATATTTCAGGGCACCTGCAAAAAAACAAGAAGGATCATTCCTCTAACCGAGGCCTTTTACAAATGGTAGGTAAGCGTAAGCGCCTGCTCACTTATTTGAGCAAGCAGAATCTTCAGGGCTACCGTGCACTCATCGAGAAACTCGGTTTACGTAAATAATGTTCATTTCCTGAACCATAGTATTCCCAACTGTTCATTCGGTTGGGTTTTCTTTGTTTAGGACCTAAGATCATTCCTCATTCATTTAACCAACGGATTTTCGGTAATGGATTTTGTCCTGCCGTCTTCCACCAATTTTTATACCATGTTATCCCAACCCATCAATGTATCATTCGATCTCGGCGAAGGTCGTATTGTAACCATAGAAACCGGCAAATTGGCCCGTCAGGCCGATGGTGCTGTAACCGTACGCCAAGGCAATTGTATTCTGCTTGCTACGGTTGTTGCCAATAAAGAACCTCGTGAAGGACAGGATTTCTTTCCTTTATCCGTAGACTATCAGGAAAAATTTGCATCAGCCGGTCGCATTCCCGGTTCATTCTTTAAGCGTGAAGCCCGACTGAATGATTATGAAATTTTAACCAGCCGCCTGGTTGACCGCGCACTGCGTCCACTGTTCCCCGAAGATTATCTATGCGATGTGCAGGTATTGATATCACTTGTATCTTCTGATGCTGAAGTAATGCCCGATGCGCTGGCCTGTTTGGCTGCATCCGCTGCACTGGCAGTTTCTGATATTCCCATCAAAGAAATTATTTCTGAAGTACGCATTGCAAATGTTGACGGTCAGCTGGTGGTGAACCCCAGTCGCAGTCAGCTTGAAACAGCAACCTCAGAATTCATCATCGCTGCAACAGAAAAAAACCTGATGATGGTGGAAGGTGAATCACAAGAGTGTAGTGAAGAGGATCTCATCAAGGCGCTCGAAATTGCACACGATGCTATCCGCTTACAAATTAAAGCCCAGCAGGAGCTGCGCGAGAAAGTAGGGGTAAAGGGTAAGCGCGACTATAAAAAGCCGGAGGGTAGCGATGAAGTTAACCAGAAAGTGATCGCCCTGGCAAAAGATAAAATTTATCAGATTTCAAAATCGGGCAGCGGTAAAGCAGAGCGTTCGCTTGCTTTTGATGCACTGAAAAAACAGGTGGTGGAAAGTTTTGGAGAAGAAGCTACCGACCTGCAGAAAAAACTGGCAAAGAAATATTTCGAAGACTTGAAATGGGAAGTAGTGCGCAATATGATTCTGGAAGACCGCATCCGCTTGGATGGTCGTCAGCTCGATCAAGTGCGTCCCCTGGCTATGGAAGTAGAACCACTGCCCACACCGCACGGTTCTGCTTTGTTTACGCGCGGTGAAACGCAATCACTTACAACTGTAACATTGGGTACCAAACTCGATGAATTGCTGATTGAAAGCGCTGCAAAATCAGATTACTCTAAATTCATTCTGCATTATAACTTCCCGCCATTTTCAACCGGCGAAGTGAAAATGATGCGTGGCCCCGGTCGTCGCGAAGTAGGTCATGGTAACCTCGCACTCCGTTCGCTCAAGCAAATGATGCCTGGCAGCGAATACCCATATACCGTGCGCGTTGTGAGTGATATCCTCGAATCGAATGGGTCATCTTCTATGGCTACCGTTTGTGCCGGTTCGCTTGCATTAATGGATGCAGGTGTACCCTTGCAAAAACATGTGAGTGGTGTTGCAATGGGGCTTATATCTGGAGCAAATGGAAAGTATGCGATTCTTACCGATATCCTGGGCGATGAAGATCACCTGGGTGATATGGACTTTAAAGTAACCGGAACACGTCGCGGTATTTGCGGGGTGCAGATGGATATTAAAGTAGACGGATTAAGCATGGATGTGATGCGTGAAGCATTGGAGCAGGCAAGAAAAGGCCGTCTGCATATTCTGGATGCGATGTATGAGTGCATTGCTGAGGCCAGACCAGAAGTGAAGCCACATGCGCCAAGAATGGAAAAACTGTTTATCGATAAAGAATTTATCGGTGCAGTGATCGGGCCACAGGGTAAAGTGATTCAGGAAATTCAGCGTGAAACCGGAACGACCATCACTATAGAAGAAATTGGTAACTACGGCGAAGTGAGCATCTTCTCTCCGGCCAAAGAAGGACTGGAAAAAGCAGTTGCTTGGGTGAAAGGCATTGTTGCTGTACCTGAAGTTGGTAGTGTGTATGAAGCCACTGTAAAAGGCATTAAGGAATTCGGTGCGTTTGTGGAGTTCCTGCCCAAAAAAGAAGGATTGCTGCATATTTCCGAAATCAGCTGGAAGCGACTGGAAAGCATGGAAGGTGTATTTAAAATCGGCGATATGGTGAAAGTGAAGCTGATTGGCATCGATCATAAAACCGGCAAGTTTAAACTTAGTCGCAAAGCGCTCATGCCCAAGCCAGAAAATGGTGGAGGCGCACCGCAGCAGGATCAGGCATAATGCTTGCTTTCGAATCTTAAATAAAACACAGAACTTTGAGGTCTTGCAACAGCAAGACCTTTTTTTATGGACACTTATTTCAAAATCAGTTTTTCGAAGCTGGCACCCGGCATGTCAGATGTTTTGGTGGCAATGCTTTCAGAGCAGGGTTATGAAGGCTTTGAAGAAGAGGAAGATGCACTTGCTGCATTTGTGCCGGCAGCAGATTTTCAGGAAGAAATACTGAGTAGTATCGTCTCAACTTTTAATCTTGTTTATACAAAAGCATCCGTTCAACCACAGAATTGGAATGCAATATGGGAGCAAAGTTTTGAGCCGGTAGTATTGCCGGGTTTTGCAGCGATACGCGCTTCTTTTCATGATTCCATTCCGGGGTTGCCTTATGATATTGTCATTACGCCGAAAATGAGTTTTGGTACCGGCCATCATGCCACCACGCTACAAATGATGCAGTTGATGCGGGAGCTTGATATGAAGGATAAAAAAGTATTTGATTTTGGAACCGGTACAGGCGTGCTCGCTATTCTTGCAGAAAAAATGGGTGCAACCGATATTGTAGCGATCGACAATGATGCATGGAGCATTGAAAATACGATTGAAAATATTGCATGTAATGATTGCAATTGCATACGCGCTCTGCGCGATGATCATCCTCCTGCAACAGAAAAATTTGATCTGGTATTGGCTAATATTACCCGCTCTGCATTGCTACAGCACATGGAAGCCATTGCACATTGCATGCATGATGGAGCCATCTTATTGGTGAGTGGTTTTTATGTTGATGAAAATCATTTGCTGGAAGCATCGGCTGCTTCATATAGACTCGTGCCCGTAAAAAGCACAAGCGAAAAAGATTGGAGTGCTATTCAGTTTATAAAACAAGCATCTGTTCATGTTTGAACTGCTTCTTTTTATCTATGCCTATTTATTGGGATCCGTGCCCACGGCATTATGGGTGAGTCGTATTTTTTTTGGCATTGACATACGCGAACACGGTAGTAAGAACATGGGGGCGTCTAATACTTTTCGTGTATTGGGTGCAGGTTACGGATTAGTTGTTTTATTGATTGACATGCTCAAGGGTTGGTTGGCGGTGGCGCTTGCTTCAAAAGTTACGTTGGACTACTGGATGGGCGGTGAAACCATGCTATGGCAGCTAATGCTGGGTTTAACGGCTGTGTTAGGACATATATTTCCCTTGTTTGCCGGTTTTAGGGGAGGGAAGGGGATTGCTACCCTTTTTGGTGTAGTGCTTGCAATTCAGCCATGGACAGCATTGATTGGGGTATTGGTATTCGTTTTGGTAGTGGTGGTAACCCGATATATTTCACTGGCTTCGCTGATGGGAGTTTTGGTTTTTGCCGTCTGTGTGTTTTTTGCGGTGAACGATGAGCGGCCCTATATGCGCTGGTTTGCTGCCATAGCTGCCATCATCGTTTTTGCTGCGCACATTTCCAATATTAAACGGCTTTTAAAAGGCACTGAAAATAAATTCAGCTTCCATAAAAAAGATAACCGGGAAAAGAAAGATTAACAAGGCAGCTTTGAGTTTTGACTTTTTTGAAATTAATTTAGTGCAAGCAAAATAAATTGGTATGATGCGCCTAGATCAATTTTGTTTTCTTCTCCTTTCTGGATTCTTGTTGCTCTCCTGTGCTGAAAATCAGGTTACGGGAAGGCGTCAGCTGCTCCTGCTCCCGGAAAATGAACTGCAAAATATGGCCTCCGATCAGTATCGTTCGTTTCTTACTCAAGCGAAGGTGCAGAACGCAAAGGGAAGTAATGATGCGGCGATGGTGCAAAAAGTAGGCACGCGCATTGCTGCCGCTATCAAACAATATTACGAAACACAAGGCAAGGGAAGTTTGCTCGATGGGTATCGCTGGGAATTTAATCTAATACAAAACACTGAAATCAACGCTTGGTGTATGCCGGGCGGAAAAGTTGCTGTGTATGCAGGCCTCTTGCCCGTTGCAGAAAATGAAGCCGGTTTGGCAGTAGTGATGGGACATGAAATTGCTCATGCCATTGCGCTACATGGCAATGAGCGTATGAGTCAGGGTTTGGTACAGCAGTTGGGCAGTATTGGTTTGCAGGTTGCCCTGGCAGATAAGCCCGCTGAAACCCAAAATATTTTCTTGCAGGCCTATGGCATCGGTACCAACTTGGGAGCGATGCTGCCTTTTTCCCGTAAGCAAGAGCTGGAAGCCGATCGTTTCGGACTCATTTTTGCTGCGATGGCTGGGTATGATCCACAAGAAGCCATTCCTTTTTGGCAGCGGATGTCTGCCGCAGGCGGACAAAAACCACCTGAGTTCATGAGCACACACCCCTCCGATGCAACCCGTATCGCTAAAATGAAAGGCTATATTCAGGAGGCCATGCGCTATTATCAGGCATCTGCTAAGTAATACATTTTCAGATAGTTGCAATCTTTAATGCACGATTTGCTTCAGGCGCTGTTTCATGCCTGCTGGTTAATTCTTCAACATAAGCTTGCATGCACTTCACAATTGCTTAACTTTGCAGTCCGTTTTTAGTTTTCATTAAAACTTTTAGGCATGTCTCTTTCATTGTTGGATAAACTGCAATTGAACGACGAAAAAAACTTACTCATACAAGGGTTGCCTTCTTCTATCGAAAAACAATTTGTTAAGCGTTCCTTCGCTAAAAATGTTACCCCCTTACTGCGCAGTAAGAAAATCGATTTTGCACTCGTCTTTGCTGTCAATCTCAACCAGCTCAACGGCATTTTGAAAGATGTGCTTCCTGCGCTAGCCTCGCAATCTAAATTTTGGGTAGCCTTTCCTAAAACCACTTCCAAAATTGTTAGCGATTTAAATCGCGACGGAAGCTGGCAGTTTCTTTGTCAGTGTGGATATGAACCCTGCGAAGAGGTAAACCTCGATCATGTATGGACAGCCATGCGATTTGATCGTGCTATTGCCGCTGCTGCTGAAAAAGCAACCAGAAGAACGCGCACTTCAAAATTAAATACCGCTGAAGCATAGTCTTTAATTCAATTATTTTTGCAGGGTCGCGCTTTAACGCGGCCCTTTTTTATGCATTTAAATGTTGAAATCAAAGCACGCGTTGCTTCTTTGGAGCCATTACGTGCATTCTTGCTAGCAAACCAGGCCCGGTTTGTAGGCATTGATCATCAGAAAGACACTTATTTCAGAGTGTCGGAAGGGAGACTCAAATTGCGACAAGGTAATATTGAGCGATCCCTGATTTTTTATCGCCGTAATAATCAGGCGGGGCCTAAAAAAAGTGAAGTTTTTCTGCATCCGGTTTCTGCTGATGATACTACACTTAACGATCTGTTGCAGCAAGCGCTGCAAACAGATGTAGTGGTTGAAAAAACGCGTGAGATTTATTTCATCGACAATGTAAAATTTCATCTGGATCGCGTTGAAGGATTGGGATGCTTTGCCGAAATTGAAGCCATTGATGCTGATGGAACAAGGGGAGAAGCGGAGCTTCATGCTCAGTGTAATCACTACATGCAGTCATGGAATA
Source organism: uncultured Chitinophagaceae bacterium (assembly GCA_964505195.1). Taxonomy (GTDB): domain Bacteria; phylum Bacteroidota; class Bacteroidia; order Chitinophagales; family Chitinophagaceae; genus CAZDGV01. The sequence continues at coordinate 11,683 of CAZDGV010000009.1, read as the reverse complement.
TCCAACCTGCTGATCTTTTAACAGAATCTTATTCAGATATGCTGCGTGGCAGCTAGTAGCTTTGCAATCATGAACTGGCAATACAATCCGCCTGTTAGAAACTGGTTTTTTTGGGGTGCTTTCATCAGCTTCCTCGCTGCATTATTTTGGTTATGGTTGATGCCAAAAGCAGAGATTTTTATGCAGCTCAATCAGCAGCACTCTTGGATAGGTGATCTTTTTTTTAAATATTATACTTACTTGGGCGATGGTTTATTTACCATCCTGCTCGCCCTGGTTTTGTTTGCTTTTGGACAGCGAAAACTACCCGCATTACTCATCTTAACGTTTCTTTTCTCCGGTTTGCTTGTGCAGGTAATTAAAAGCATTGAGCAACGTCCAAGACCAGGTCTGTATTTTGAAAAAACAGCATTTGTGCATTCGGTAGATGGCGTGCTGCATAAAGGAAAGAATAGTTTTCCCAGTGGGCATACCACCACTTCATTTGCAACTGCTTCCTTGCTTGCGCTGGCTACCCAGCAAAAAAGATTACAGCTGCTTTATTTATTTGCTGCATTGCTTGCGGGCTATTCAAGAATTTATCTGGGGCAGCATTTTTTAGATGATGTTGTGGCGGGAATGTGTTTGGGAACGCTTTCGGCCATATTGCTTGCGTACCTTTTTCGAAACCGAGAATTGGATTAGTTTCAAATAGCTCACTGCTACTTGTTATCGAAAGATGACTGTGCCCAGTGCGAGGGTCAGCTCTTGTTCAAGTGATTTTAAATGTTGGTGTGTTTTGATCAGCGTAGCCAGTTCTTCGGCGCTATGCGGCCTTTCCATGTCGCGCTGATTTTCATCCATCATCCGCTTAATTTTTCGGAGCTTGAGATAGGTGAGTACCGAATGTACTTCTTCACGATAGCTTTCTTCACGTGTAATAGGGGCTCTTCCCAAACGCTCTTTCCATTTCGGACTCATTTCGTACGCTACCTCCATAATGGTGATTACGGTATGGTTTATTTCCTGATCCTCATGGTAAAGAAAACTACGTGGTCCCGGTTCCAGTCCTTCTTTATACCATTGCTGATACAGTTGAATTACTTGCTGCAACTTGGGATCGTCGATCATGTCGAGGTCTATACCTTCATTGAAAATATAATCAGCTACGGTTTGAGAATCGTCCCAAAGCTTCAAGCCAAACTCCAGCAAACAACGTACAAATGCTTTCTCTTGCAAGCCATCTTTCTGCAAAAGTTCCATCACCGCTTCATCGGCAGCAGGGCTGGTAGTAATTTGTACATCACCTCCTGTCGTCACCATGGCTGTGTCCGACTTGTTTTCAAGCTTGGTGATCCGTTCCCGAATAAATTTGTTTACGAGGGTGTGCAGTCCGGCTTCATCAATTTTAAGCAGAGAGGAACAATGGCGTATATAATCTTCCTGTCTAGTGAAATCCTCCGCTTTGTTAATCCTACTGATGGTTTCTGCCACCTGGTTCACTACTTCGGCTTTCTTTACCGAATCATTGCCGGCATCTTTCAACATCACTTCCAGCTGAAATAGAATTACATCCTTTTTATTCTGCTGTACAAACTCGGTAAATGCAGCAGCACCCAGTTTATTAACGTAGCTATCGGGATCTTCTTTGTCGGGTATCAGTACAACACGTACATGCAGTCCTTCTTCTAAAGCTAAATCCAGTCCGCGCAACGCCGCTTTCACGCCTGCTGCATCTCCATCATACAGTATGGTAAGATTGTTCGTGTACTTTCGAATGAGGCGCAGCTGATCGGGGGTGAGCGAAGTGCCACCGCTGGCAACCACGTTTTCAATGCCGGCCTGGTGCAGCGCAATCACATCCGTATAACCTTCCACCAATAGGCATTCATCGTTTTTGTCGATGGCCTGTCTTGCAAAATACGAGCCGTATAAAATGCGACTTTTTACATAAATCTCATTTTCAGGCGTATTGATGTATTTGGGTGCGTTTTCTTTTTTGCCAATCACCCTTGCCCCAAAACCAATGATTTTTCCGGTGGTATTGTGCACGGGAAAAATGATGCGTTCGCGATAGTTGTCGGTCAGTACATCATTGCGGTTTACAACAATACCGGTTTTGATCAGCAATTCGGGATTGAATTGTTTTTGTAATGCTGCTTTTGCAAAGGCATCGCGTTGTACAGGCGAAAAACCCAGCTGGAATTTTTGGATGATATCTTCCCGAAAGCCACGTTCCTTTAGATAAGAAAGCGCAATATTTTTTCCGTCTTCCGTTTCAAAGAGTTGCTCGCTGAAGTACTGTTGAGCAAACTGGTTGATGATGTATAAACTGTCGCCTGTTTGTTTTTGCTGCAGAACTTCCGGACTCTGATAGGTTTCCTCAACCGTTACATTGTATTTATTCGCTAGCCATTTCAGGGCTTCTACATAGCTGTACTTCTCATGGTCCATCAAAAAATTGATGGTATTTCCGCTTTTTCCGCAACCAAAGCATTTGTAAATTTCTTTGGTGGGCGAAACGGTAAAGGAGGGAGTTTTTTCGTTGTGGAAAGGGCATAGGCCCAGGTAATTTGTGCCGCGTTTTTTCAATTTCACGAAACCGCCCACAATTTCGATGATATCGATTCTGCTAAGAATTTGTTGTATGGTTTGCTGTGAAATCATTTTTTACGATGGCTGCTGATGCAAAATTGGGGAAACCATACCACAGTTAATTTTTTGACTGCTGTTGGTCGCATCTTAGTTTGCAAAATACGTATTTTCTATAGTGCACCCCTTGGTTTTTATGATTAAAACAGATTCATTGCAAGTGCTTTCAAAGGCAGTTTTTAAAGGAGTTGCACCTATACTTTAACAGATCTTACCAACAGATCATTACAATAGAAACGCGCACTGCTTATCTTTGTGCCTCAATTATGCCATATGAATGAAGTTGTGATTGTTTCTGCCGTTCGCACGCCCATGGGTAGTTTTGGGGGTGCTTTAAAAACAGTTCCTGCGCCCGTGCTGGGTGCTGCAGCCATCCGTGCCGTGCTTGAAAAAGCATCTGTACAGCCTGAGCAGGTGAATGATGTGCTCATGGGCTGTGTAATCCAGTCGAATCTGGGACAGGCGCCTGCTAGACAAGCAGCGCGCTTTGCCGGTCTTCCCGACCATGTGAACTGTACCACCGTAAACAAAGTTTGTGCCAGCGGCATGAAATCTGTTGCCATGGCCGCACAAAGCATCATGCTCGGCGATGCTGAAGTAGTGGTTGCCGGTGGCATGGAAAGTATGAGCAATGTTCCCTTTTATCTTGAAAGTATGCGCTGGGGGAACAAATACGGAAACAACACAGTTATTGACGGTTTAGCAAAAGATGGTCTTACCGATGTGTACGATGGAAAAGCGATGGGTCATGCAGCCGAATTATGTGCAAGCACTTGCGGCATCTCGCGTGCCGATCAGGATGCTTTTGCCGTTGAAAGCTACAAGCGTTCGCAGTGGGCCTGGGAAAACGGAAAGTTTGCTGAGGAAGTGATTCCGGTTGAAATTCCTCAACGCAAGGGCGATCCGGTAAAAGTGGAGCGCGATGAAGAACCCTTTCAGGTGAAATTTGAAAAGATTCCTACGCTATCGCCTGCTTTTATTAAAGATGGTACGGTTACAGCGGCCAATGCATCTACCATGAACGACGGTGCTGCTGCCTTGCTGCTGATGAGTCGACATAAAGCGGACGAGCTGGGCTTGTCACCGCTTGCAAGGATATTATCCTATGCCGATGCCGAACAAACGCCTGAATGGTTTACTACATCGCCCTCCCTTGCTGTTCCCAAGGCCGTTGCCAAAGCAGGATTGCAAATGAGTGATATCGATTACTGGGAATTGAATGAAGCTTTCTCGGTGGTGGGTATCGAAAATATCCGTCGCATGCAGCTCGATTCCTCCAAAGTGAATGCCCATGGGGGAGCAGTTTCATTGGGCCACCCGCTGGGAGCAAGTGGCGCGCGTATTTTGGTAACTTTAATACATGTGCTCAAAGCAAACAAGGCACGTTATGGTGCTGCCGGCATTTGCAATGGTGGAGGTGGAGCCAGCGCCATGGTGATTGAGTTGCTCTAAATTTTTAAAGTGAGATTCTTTTGATAGCATCAAGCATAAAAAAAACTCCGGTATGCCGGAGTTTTTTCGTTGAGTATGTTCTTGATTAGAATCTTTCCAGGCTGCTGAAGAAGAAATCGCCTTCAATTTTTGCATTTTCATCGCTGTCGCTTCCATGCACTGCATTTTCGCCAACAGATGCTGCAAATTTTTTACGAATGGTGCCTTCCTCTGCTTTCGCGGGATCAGTAGCGCCAATCAGTTTGCGAAAATCCGCAACGGCGTTTTCTTTTTCCAGAATGGCTGCAATAATAGGGCCGCTGCTCATAAAAGAAACGAGCTCGCCATAAAAGGGGCGCTCTTTGTGTACGGCGTAAAACTCACCCGCTTTTTCCTCGCTCAGCTTTAGTTGCTTCAAAGCCACAATGCGGAAACCTGCTTTTAGGATCATGTCTAAAATACCTCCTGCATCTCCTTTTCTCATTGCATCGGGCTTAATCATTGTTAAGGTTCTGTTGCTCATAATGTATGTATTGTGGTTATTTCAATGTTTGCGGCCGCAAAGTTAGCACTAATTCTGCAACCGGCTGCACAAATTGGTGGTCTTGCCCTGAACGTTTACATTTGCAAGCACTTATATGAAGCCCGTCAGCGAAATATATCCTCTTTTGTCCTCGCCTCGCAAGGTGGTAGTTACAACCCACCAAAAGCCCGATCCGGATGCCATGGGTTCTTCCTTAGGGTTGTATCATTTTCTTAAAAGCATTGGGCATGATGTGCAGGTAATTGCTCCTACCAATTGGGCTGGTTTTTTGAACTGGATGCCCGGCTGCGAAACAGTGCTCGACTTTGAAAGCAACCGAGCGCATTGTACAACACTGCTGGAAAAAGCTGATTGGATATTTTGTCTTGACTTCAACACGCTCGACCGTACCAAACATATGGCGGGAATTTTGTCGGTTACACCGGCGGTTAAAATTCTCATCGATCATCACCGTCAGCCGCAGGTAGATCAGTTTGTATATGGCATCAGCGATACAGGCAAAAGCTCAACTTGCGAAATGGTGTACGACTTCATCATGCATTCCGGATTGTCGGTACATCTTTCTATTGACGCAATGCAGTGTTTGTATGCCGGCACCATGGCCGATACCGGTTCCTTTCGTTTCTCCTCTACCACTGCATCGGTACATGAAATGATTGCGCATTTCAAGAAAGAAGGACTGGAGCATACCAAAATTCACGAGCATATTTATGATAATTTTTTAGAGAACAGATTTCGTTTTATCGGCCATGTGCTTTTGCATCGCATGGAGTTGTACTATGATATTAATACCGCATTTATATGGGTAACTAAGCAGGATTTGCTACGTTATCAAATAAAAACCGGTGATACGGAAGGACTGGTAAACTATCCTTTAGGTATACAAGGTATTAAGCTGGCAGCCCTGGTAATTGACCGCGATGAGAAAAGAAAATGGAGTTTTCGTAGTAAAGGATTGTTCGACTGCAATACATTTGCCCGTAATCATTTCAATGGAGGAGGTCATTACAATGCTGCGGGAGGAGAGAGTGATGAGAGTTTAGAGGCGAATGTGCAGCGTTTTAAGGAAGTGATCCGAACCTATCAAAATGAACTTCAATAATTTTTTATAAATACATATCATGAGAAAAATTTCATTTGTTTTTATGTTGGCTGCCATTGCATTGATGGCAACATCCTGTGCTGATAATTTCAAGAAAACCAAATCCGGACTGCTCTATAAAATCATTCCTGGCAAAAAAGGCGATGCCTTAAAACCCGGTCAGGTAGTGAAATTCCAGGTTATTGGCAAAATGGGCGATTCTGTTTTTTATGAAACCTATGGTCGCGTTCCTGCCTATGATATGGTAGATAGCGTAGGCAGACCTTATGATGTATCAGAAATTTTTAAACTTTTGCGTGTGGGCGACAGTGCTGTGGTGGTGCAGAGCATGGATACCCTTTCGAAGATGATGGGTGGTGCAATGCCGGGCGCTAAAAAAGGTGAGAAGCGAAAGATATTTCTGCGTGTAATTGAATCTTTCTCCGATATTACTCAGGCACAGAACGACTTCAACAAAGAACTCGAGCTGCAAAAAGAACGTGAGGTGCAGGCCATTGAAGCTCATTTGCAAAAAAATAAAATCAACGCTGTTAAAACACAAAAGGGTGTTTATGTTCAGGTGTTGAAAAAAGGTGAAGGAGCGCTTCCCGACAGCGGAAAGCAAGTAAGCATCAAATACACCGGTAAGAACTTTAAAGGTGTTGCGTTCGATTCCAATGTTGATTCCAGTTTTGGTCATACCGATCCGCTTCCGCTCACGATCGGCCAAATGGGTGCCATACCCGGTTTTGAAGAGGGTGTGCGCCAGTTTGCAAAAGGAGGCAAAGGAGTCATCTTTATTCCTTCCATGATGGCTTATGGACAGCAGGGTGCACCACCGCGTATTCAGTCGTTCGAAAACCTGATTTTCGAAATTGAAGTGCTGGATATCAAGGATGCACCAAAGATGCCCGAAATGCCACCCATGCCTTCTAATGCGCAGGGTAATGGCGGGAATCAGTAATTCATTTGGTTAGGCCTTCTGAAACGCTTGATATAGGCGAACTGCTTCAACGGCTTCTTTTACATCATGCACTCTTAAGATAGAGGCGCCCTGTTGTAATGCAAGGGTATTGAGTACAGTGGTTCCGTTCAGTGCTTCATCGGGCGTTATGCCCAATGTTTTCCAAATGGTCGATTTGCGAGAAAGCCCTGCTAGCAATGGCTTTTCAAGCACTTTTAGCAGGTGCAGGTTTTGAAGCAGTTCGAAATTCTGTTGAACGGTTTTGCTGAATCCAAATCCCGGATCGATGATCACATCTTGGATGCCTGCCTGCTGCAGTTCTTGCGTTTTTGCAATAAAGTAATCGAGCACTTCCATGGCTACATTTTCATAAGTAGCATGTTGATCCATCGTGGCAGGCGTGCCTTTCATGTGCATGGCAATATAAGGTACACGCATTTCAGCTACTAGCGGAATCATTTTCGGATCCATATTACCCGCACTAATATCGTTTACAATGCAAGCTCCTGCCTGCACTGCAGCTGCTGCTACTGCGCTGTGGTAAGTATCTATTGAGAGGATTGCATCCGGAAAATGTTGATGAATGGTACGGATGGCAGGAATGACCCTTTCTTTTTCTGCAGCAGCATCGAGGGCTGTACTGCCGGGGCGGGTGCTTTGTCCACCAATATCCAATATGAACGCGCCATGCTTAAGCATGGCATCTGCCGCAGCAATCCAGGCATTTTCACCCTGCATTCTGCTTCCGCCATAAAATGAGTCGGGTGTTATATTCATGATTCCCATCACCACCGGCTCTGTAATGGTTAGCAGTTTTCCTTTGCAATTCAATGTAAACATTCTGTGCTTATGCTTATTTTTGAAATATTCTTAGATCACCCACGCATGCAAGTTAAAGATACCATTGAGCAGTACGAACAGGTAATTCACGATTGTAAAGATATTTTCATTAAGAAAACCAAAGATTATGGTACCTCCTGGCGGGTGTACCGTACGATTTCCATTGCCGATCAGATCTACATCAAAGCCAAAAGAATTCGTACAATCCAGGAAAAAGGAGAGCAGCGAATTGGTGATACAATTAGTTCGGAATTCCGCGGTATACTCAATTATGGCATCATCGGTATGATGCAGCTGCAGCTAGAAACGGCCGCGCCTGAAGAGCTGGATGCTGTTGCAGTGGGCTCGCATTACAATCGCATTGCGGAAATGGCAAAGGCGCTCATGCTCGATAAAAATCACGACTACGGCGAAGCTTGGCGTGAAATGAGCCAGGAAAGTTTTGTAGATCTGATTCTCTCAAAACTCCAACGTATTCGTCAGATCATCGGCAATGAGGGAAAGACGCTTATCAGTGAAGGGATTGACGCCAATTTTTTGGACATCATCAACTATGCTGTATTTGCGCTGATATTGATCGGAGAAGGAAAACATGATGCATGATCAGGCTGCTGCATATTTTTCGTTGGGTAACCGGCTTGCTTTTTCTTGCTTCTGGTTTGATTAAGGCGAATGATCCCATCGGACTCTCCTATAAAATGGAGGAGTTTATGGAAGCGCTGCATATTACATGGTTAATACAGCTCAGTCTTCCTTTTTCTGTGGGTATGATTGCCTTTGAAATTGTTGCCGGCATTGCCCTGCTGCTTGGCTGGCAAATGCGATTGTTCAGCGCGCTCTTGTTACTGTTGATTACCTTTTTCAGTTTTCTCACGGGCTATGCTGTTTTCTCCGGAAAGATTACTGCCTGCGGATGTTTCGGGGATTGCATTCCTTTACTGCCAATGGAGTCTTTCATTAAGGATCTGATCCTTCTATGCATGATTGTTTTCATTTTCATTTTTCAAAAGCGGGTACAACCCATTTTCAATAAGACTGCCTCCTTATCCATTTTCTTTACTTCGCTGTTGCTTAGCATGGCTTTACAATGGTATGTGCTGAAACACTTGCCCATCATCGACTGTCTTCCCTTCAAAGCAGGAAACAATCTTTTGGAGCAAATGGAAATGCCAGCCAATGCGATTCCCGATGTATTTGAAATAAGATTTTTTTATGAAAAGAATGGTAAGCAACAGGAGTTTTCTGTAGAAGCGCTTCCCGACAGCACCTGGAAATTTATCGACCGCAAACAGGTACTTGTAAAGCGTGGAAAAAACAATCAGCCTCCCATTCGTGATTTTGTTTTGCAAACGCAGTCAGGTATTGATACTACTTTGCCCGTATTGAATAGAAGCGGAAAATACTTTTTGCTGTTTATTCAGCACTTTGAAAAAATGGAAGCTGATCCGGCTTGGAAAAGCTTTGCAATAAACATCGCACAATCACAGTCCCTGTTGGTGGTTACCGGACAGCCACAAAAAGCAATCTCATTCTTTGCTCAAAACAAAGCGATCACCGCGGCTCACATTTTATCCTGTGATGTAACAGCTATTAAAACAGCAGCGCGTGCCATTCCTGTGATTTATGCCATGGAAGGTCCTGTGGTACGCAAGAAGTGGAGTGGAGCTGACTTTGATCAAATCGATGTATGGATAAAAGCAACGCAATAAAAACATCACCTTGATCAACTATTTCCTGCGCAAACTCACTTACGGACTGCTTGTATTGGCAGGCGTTGTTACGCTGGTGTTTTGGATGTTTCAGGGTTTTGGTGATCCCGCGCGTTTGGTGTTGGGACAAACGGGCGACAGCGCAACCATTTCCAATATCAGAAAGGAACTGTATTTAGATCAGCCACGATGGAAACAATTTGTATTGTATTGCAATGATATTTCCCCGATTGCTGTACACACGGAAGATGACATAGCCAAAAAGCAACTCAAAGGAATTTTTATTGGTGCGCAAACGAAAGTAGGACTCAAATGGCCCTATTTGCGACGCAGCTATCAAACCAAAAAAGAGGTGATGGAAGTGCTACGTGATGCCTTGCCCGGCACTATCATGCTGGCAACAGCCGCTATGCTCATTGCTACTGTTTTGGGTATTTTTTTAGGCGTGATTGCGGCAACAAACAAAGACACTTGGCTCGATACGTCCTCGGTTTTTGCCAGCATCCTCGGTATTTCGGCGCCTTCTTTTTTTATGGGCATCCTGATTGCCTGGATTTTCGGATTCTTACTAAATGATTTTACGGGATTGTATATGACAGGCAGTTGGTTTGAGTTTGATCCCGCAACGGGAGAAAAAATACTCAGTCTGCAAAACCTTATTCTGCCCGCCATCACGCTGGGTATCCGTCCCCTCGCTATTATAACGCAGCTTACTAGAAGTGCCATGTTGGATGTGATGAATCATGATTTTATTCGCACCGCCGTGGCAAAAGGATTACGCAAGCGCACGGTTATTTGGAAGCATGCTTTGCGCAACGCACTCAATCCTGTTATCACAGCTATTACCGGTTGGTTTGCGGAACTGCTTGCCGGATCGTTTTTCGTTGAATATATTTTCGGGTGGAAGGGCATCGGAAAAGTTACGGTTGATGCACTTGAAAAACTCGACTACCCCGTAGTAATGGGAGCAGTACTCTTTGCTGCTTTTATTTTCGTTTGCATGAATATGCTTGCAGATATTCTATATGCTATGATAGATCCAAGAGTGCGAATCCGCTCTTAATTTTTATCCAGCTGATTGTTCTGCGAAATGTTTTAATTCCTTTTCAAGTGCGATCAAGGTGCTTGAAAGTTCGTTTAAGGATTCCGGAATGCTTTTGTGTTCCTTTTTAAGCGAATTAGTGGGATCCTGTATTTCTTTTTTAGCCCCCGCTTCAAAACGATCAATGTGAAGGTGTATGGCGTGTTCTACCTCATCAATGTGATTGCGCTGTATGATGAACTGATTCTGAAAATGCGCTACCTGTTTCAGCGATGCATCATCTTCCATACCTACTGCCAGTTGTGTTAGTATGTCCTGTAGTGCGCTTATTTTAATGTGTAAGTTTTCGATTGACGAACCCCATTCCTGGTGCTCGTGTGCAATCTTGAAGGTGTTTTTTTGAGACATGACCGGTTTATTTGAATGAATGAGCACTCAAAATATTTCAGTCTGTTCCATCAAGTTTATGAGTGTAATCAGCTATTAAGATGATGCCGATAATTAAAAGATATAATGATGCTTGGGCTTAGCGAATAATCACCTCTCTTACCACATGTTCGTTGAAATATTCATTAATGCGGTTTCGTATTTTTTCTTGTTGATACACCAGCTCTTGTTTTAAGGGCGCCATGCTGGTAGTTATGATGAGCTTGTGGTCAATCAGTTGAATTTCGTCGGTATAGCGCGCAATGGTAGTGCCCATCAGTTCGCCCCATACATCGTGAATTTGGAGCGACTGCATTTTCCCTTTCAGTTTGCTTTTGTCGAGAAACTGCTGAATGGCTTGCTGTATGGATAATTCTGCCATGGTTCAAAAGTAACTGAAATCTTCCTTTAATTTATTGACTTTGATCTCCTGTTAACTCAATCAACTGATATGATACGCCTAATGTTTCGAAATGTTTTCCGATTCTCTCCTTATGCGTGTCGGTAATAAATACCTGTCCATCTCTTTTTTTACACACATAGGCCAGCAGCTGGTGCATTCTTTGTGCATCCAACTTTTCAAAAACATCATCGAGCAGCAATACGGGCGCATATCCCTTTTTGATGTGCATCACTTCTGCTTCAGCGAGTTTAAGCGCAAAGAGTAAACTTTTTTTCTGTCCCTGTGATGCATTATTCCGAAAAGGGGCTTCATTCATAAGTAACAATAAATCATCGCGGTGAATGCCCTGTCCGGTTCTTTGAGTATAGATATCTTTTTCTCGGTTTTGCGATAGCAGCTCAGCCATGGATGTTTCCTGTAGTTTGCTTTCGTACTGAAAAGCAGTTTTTTCCTGCTCATTCGAAATTTCCGCATAGAAACTGGCCACCCATTTAAAAAAATCAGGTAGAAATGCATTCCTCATTGCAAAAATCTTATCGCCAGCTTCGGAAAGTTGGGCATCGTAAGTGTTGAGTAATTCGGTCGATACTGTATGACTGCCATGGTGCATTC
>CAZDGV010000008.1:0-49809 GCA_964505195.1 uncultured Chitinophagaceae bacterium | reverse complement strand
TGCGATCTTGTTTTTTTGTCGGGCTCATATCCGCCCAACTCCATCTGCTTGATATCGAACAAAAAGTTGTTTCGACTATTTATTGAACTACTCTAAAAACAGGGTAGCGCAAATGCTCTTTCTCGTAATAGGGTGATTGCTGATAAACGAAGTTGAGTTGCGCCGATGCGTTTTTTGCAAATGAGCTATCGCTTTTTCTTTTTTCATCGAGCTGCAATTTCCAATCAGGATGTTCACGTAACAAGATAGCAGCAGTATCTTCAAAAGCGTAACTGCTGTATCCTTCTTTTTGCTGCAGAATGGGATCGAAGAAATTCCATGCAAAATAACTGTCATCGCCCTGCGGCTCTAACACTTCCATCAAAAAACGATTGCCCGGTTGGTTGAGAGGAATAAACCAATCGCCCTTACGAAATGCTACCTGCTTGATGCTGCTGCTGATTTTTACTTCACTATTTGGATGATGCCCTTCATAGGGGCGGGGAGATGATTTGTAGTCTTCAATGCGATAGACTTCCACCCAAATGCTGGTATCGTTTTTCAGCTGTTGCATGTTAATGCGGTTTGCTTTTAGTCGCTCAATCACTTTCCACCATCCCTGTGGTATGATATAGGCTACCGGTTTTTTAATCACCGTATTCGGTTCGAAAAAATTGAAAAACTTCACCTGCATTTCAAAAGGTTTGTTGCGGTCGTAGTATAATCTTGGAAGACCTGATACTTCGCTGGTTTTTCTTCCAGGCTCAAAACCTTTGAAACTGATTTCGCTCCATTTTGATTTGTCTGCTTTCCAGCTGATGGGAAAAGCAACTTGTGTGCTGATTGCTTTTCGTGTATTTGCACGAAGCGTTTTGATTTTTTCACTGTTGACTCCTGCATATTCAATAAAACTTTCCATCAGTGCAAAAGTGGCTGCAACTCTTTCGGGGTAGGGCTTCAGCATATGTGTTTCCGGTACAAAGGAAAAGCAATGCCAGAGTGCAGCATAGCCACTGCTATAGCGTGGTCCATCCCAGTAAGCCGACCAGCCGGTGGACGGATTGTCTCCAAATGCATTCACATAGGGAATCATATCCCATCCCTTTTTTTTCATCTCAGCATAAATGGCTGGCTCAAACTCCTTGTTTAGATATTCTCCCATTGCTCCTCCGAGTTTGCTGTGCTGTGTGGTGAGCAGTGTCATCGTGTGCTGATAATCTGCACCGTTGCTCACGTGGTTGTCAATTAAGATATCGGGATTGACAAAATGGAAAATTTCAGTGAAAGAGAGCGCCTCTTTCGAATCGCATTTGATAAAATCGCGGTTCAGGTCGAGGTTTTGTCCGTTTCCTCTTGCGCCAAAAGCCTTTGGGCCATTCTGATCCACTCGATAGGTTTCACTTCTGTTCAGTGCACCACCAATATTGTAAACCGGAATGATGGCGAGTGCTGTATGCTTTGCCAATTGTTTTTTTCCGAGCGCAATGTCTCGCACAAGCATCATGCTGGCATCGATGCCATCCGGCTCTCCAGGATGTATGCCATTGATCACAAGTATCACGGCCTTGCCTTGACGATGCCATTGCGCCGGATCGCTGCTGCCGTCAGAAGAAACCATCACCAGATGCAAGGGTAGGCCCGCATCGCTCGCGCCCATGGTTTTCAAGGTTATTTTAGGCGAAGCCGCATCCAGTTGGCGGTAAAATGCAATGGCTTCCGCATAGGTAGCGGTTTCGTTTCCTTTGCTTTGCTCATAGGGAGTAATGTATTGCTGTGCACTCGTTTGAAAAGCAATCAAAACGAAGGCGAGGATCCATGACTTTTTCATATGCGTATAGATTCAGTGTTTAAAATTAAGTGGCTCCTGTTGTTTTTGACAAAAAAATAACCCGTCGGAGTGCGACGGGTTAATATCTTGATTTGATGTGCGCGCTTTAGGCGAGGGCATTCACCTTCTTGGTGAGTTTGCTCTTCAGGTTGCTGGCTTTATTCTTATGAATAACACCACGCTTGGCAAGCTTGTCGATCATCGACGCAACATCTTTCAGTTTATCGCCTGCTTCGCTTTTGGTTTTCAATGCCTGCAGATCACGGATTGCGTTACGGGTGGTTTTACCGTAGTAACGGTTGCGATCTCTGCGCTTGGCAGCTTGTCTTACATCCTTTTTGGTAGCCTTATGATTTGCCATATCGATTTTAAATTCGGACGGCAAAGGTAGGGGAAAAAATGAGATTTCCTGAGTATCGAATTCATTTTTCCGCAAAATATGCCCTGAAAAGCTGGTTTTACCGTTCCTGTGAGCGGGTTTAGTCCAAAAAATCAGGCGATTAGCCCTCAGTGACATTCCAAAACCCATCTGGAACCGATGGTTTTTAAAACGGATCTAGTATGCTGTTTGTCAACATATTTTTAACGCATTTTCAGCGGGTTTCCTGAGCTTCCTTGCTTAAAATGATGTAGGTTTGCGCCATTCATTTTTACCGTTAACTGCATCGCCGTAGCATGAAAGATTTTCAGTATATCACCAACGCTCACCCCTCGTACATCGAACAGCTTTATCGCGATTTTGTGAAGGATCCTGCTTCAGTAGATCCCGAATACAGAAAGTTTTTTGAGGGGTTCGACTTTGCGGTCGGACATAGCTTGAATGGTGCCGCTGCAAGTACCACTGCTGCTCCGGCTTCGGGCGATGTAAACTGGATGGGTGAAATCAATGCTTATCGTTTAATACTTGGCTATCGCAATAAGGGGCATTTGATTGCCAAAACCAACCCTATTCGTACCCGCAAAGACAGAGGCGCGAATCTGGATCTTTCTTTTTTCGGCTTTTCTGAAAAAGATCTGGATCAAACTTTTCACGCGGGTAGTTTACTGGGACTTGGTGCTACAACGCTGCGTAACATCGTTGCTCATTTGCAGCAAGCCTATGCTTCCAGTGTAGGGGTTGAATTCAAATACATTAGCGATCAGCGTAAGATCGATTTCTTAACAACCGAAATTGAACAGCATTTCAAAAAGCCACTCGATATTGAAAAGCGGCGCAGAATTCTAGAAAAGCTCAATCAGGGTGTCATTTTTGAAAAATTTCTGCATACCAAATACATCGGACAAAAAAGATTTTCGCTGGAAGGTGGTGAAACTACCATTGCTGCACTCGATGCTATCATCAACACTGCTGCTGAACATGCAGTGCATGAAGTGGTAATTGGCATGGCGCACCGCGGCAGGTTGAATGTACTTGCCAACATTATGGGCAAAACCTATGAGCAAATTTTCAGTGAGTTTGAAGGTACTGCCAGTGTGGATCAGACTATGGGCAGCGGCGATGTAAAATATCATATGGGCTACGGCAGCGAGCTGCAAACTGCGGGAGGTAAAACCGTGCATCTCAAGCTGATGCCCAATCCATCACATCTGGAAGCCGTAAACCCCGTGGTAGTAGGCTTTGCGCGTGCCAAGGCAGATGTGCTGTATGAAAGTAATTTCGATCAGATACTCCCCATACTCATTCACGGCGATGCTTCAGTAGCGGGGCAGGGTATTGTGTATGAAGTATTGCAGATGAGTCGGCTCGACGGATATTATACCGGAGGCACCCTGCATTTTGTAATCAACAATCAAATTGGTTTTACAACCGACTTTGAAGATGCGCGCAGTTCCGATTACTGCACCTCATTAGCTGCGATGGTGCAGGCGCCAGTATTTCATGTAAATGGTGATGATCCCGAAGCAGTGGTGAAATGCGTTGAAATTGCAACGCGCTATCGACAGGAGTTTAACAGCGATGTGTTTATCGATATGGTTTGCTATCGTCGGCATGGCCACAACGAAGGCGACGATCCCAAGTTTACGCAGCCGCAGCTTTATGCGTTGATCGATAAGCATCCTAATCCGCGTGAAGTATATACGCAGTACCTATTGCAAAACGGCGAAGCCGATGCGCAGAATATGGCGAAAGATATGGAGAAGAAATTCTGGGCTGATTTACAGGAGCGCCTGGATGAAGTGAAGCAAAAGCCATTGCCTTATCATTATCAGCAGCCCGAAATGTGGTGGAAGTCGCTTCGCCATGCCGGTGCGGAAGATTTTCTTAAGTCGCCCATTACTGCCGTTGATAAAGCTGCTTTTGAAAAAGTTTTTTCTGCCATCATGAAATGGCCTTCTGATTTCAAGCCGTTGCGCAAGGTTGAGAAACTTATACAGGATAAAATCAAACTCTTTGAAACGGAAGGAAAACTAGATTGGGCTACTGCCGAATTGTTGGCTTATGGCACTTTGCTGCTCGACGGCAATGATGTGCGTATGAGCGGACAGGATGTAGGCCGGGGCACATTCTCGCATCGCCATGCAGTGCTGCGCGATGAGGTGACCAACTTGCCTTACAGCAGATTAAGTGCGATTGATGGAGCAAAGGGGATTTTTAGAATTTACAATTCTCTACTCAGTGAATATGGAGTGCTGGGATTTGAATATGGCTATGCAATGGCCAACCCACACGCCTTGGTGTTGTGGGAGGCACAGTTTGGTGATTTTAGCAACGGTGCGCAAACGATGATTGATCAGTTTCTTGCTGCCGGTGAGCAGAAATGGAATCGCATGAACGGCACGGTAATGCTTCTGCCGCACGGTTATGAAGGGCAGGGGCCTGAACACAGTAGCGGAAGGATGGAACGCTTTTTACAAATGTGCGCGGAAAACAATATGGTGGTAACCAATATTACCACGGCTGGCAATTTCTTCCATGCATTGCGCCGTCAGCTGGCATGGCCTTTCCGAAAGCCGTTGATTAATTTCTCGCCTAAAGCAAATCTGCGCCACCCGGGTTCTTATTCGCTGAAGCAGGAATTTTTAGAGGGTAGTTTTCAGGAAGTAATGGATGATCCCGCGCAGCCAGATCCCGCACAGGTGAAGAAAGTACTGTTCTGCAGTGGTAAGATCTACTTCGATCTGTTAGAAAAGAAACTAAAAGAT
The DNA here is from genome assembly GCA_964505195.1 of uncultured Chitinophagaceae bacterium. GTDB lineage: Bacteria > Bacteroidota > Bacteroidia > Chitinophagales > Chitinophagaceae > CAZDGV01. The sequence continues at coordinate 44,858 of CAZDGV010000008.1, read as the reverse complement.
GCACGCAACGATGTTGCCTTGGTGAGAGTAGAGCAATTGTATCCATTGCCCGAGCAACAACTGCTTGCATTGCACCGTAAATATGGTAAGGCAACCTGGTTTTGGGTGCAGGAAGAGCCGCTCAACATGGGGGCTGCTTGGTTTTTGCAAATGAACCTGCGTAGCTTCTCCTATGGTGTAATCAGTCGCCAGCCCAGCGCAGCCACTGCTACGGGTTATCAAAAAATACATCTGCAGGAGCAGGCAGAAATTATTGATACAGCATTTTCAATTTAACGCATAGATTACCTGAAAAGAAATCATTTGTTATGATCGATATTAAAGTACCGCCCGTAGGAGAGTCCATCAACGAAGTAACCTTGCTGAAATGGACCAAGAACGATGGCGCATGGGTTGAGCGCGACGAAGTGATTGCTGAACTGGAAAGTGAAAAAGCCACTTTTGAAATCAATGCAGAGCAGTCGGGTTTGCTGAAACATATTGCCAAGGAAGGAGATGTGTTGAAAATTGGTGATCTGGCATGCCAGATCGATGACAAAGCAAGCAAACCGGCAGGCATACCTGAACCGGCACCTGTTGCAGAAAAACCCGCAGCTACTCCTACGCCAACACCAGTGAGCACTGCTCCTGTTACTGCTGTATCCAATGATGTAAAAGCAACACCAGTTGCAGCTGCCATCATCGCCGATAAAAAACCTGATCTGCAACAGATTAAACCCAGCGGCGCAGGCGGAAAAATTCTTAAGAACGATGTGCTGGAAGCACTTTCGCAACCCGGCAAACAGGCTTTTGCCAACCAGCAATTAAATAGCCGCGAAGTGCGTCGTGAGCGCATGAGCAATTTGCGCAAAACCATTTCTCGCCGACTGGTTGAAAGCAAGAACACCACTGCCATGCTCACCACATTTAATGAGGTGGACATGACGCGTATCATGGAAATCAGATCTAAGTTTAAGGATAAGTTCAAAGAATCGCATGGCGTAAATCTGGGTTTCATGAGCTTTTTTGCAAAAGCCTGTGCGGTTGCATTGAGTGAGTGGCCTGCGGTGAATGCATACATAGATGGCGATGAAATTGTGTATCATGATTATGCAGATATATCCATTGCGGTATCTACGCCACGAGGGCTTACCGTGCCTGTAATGCGCAATGTGGAAAGCATGAGCATGGCCGATGTAGAAAAAACCGTGGTAGCACTGGCTGCAAAAGCGCGCGACAATAAGCTTACGTTGGAAGAGCTGCAAGGCGGCACCTTCACCATTACCAATGGAGGGGTATTCGGTTCGCTGATGAGCACGCCCATTATCAATTTGCCTCAGAGCGCTATTTTAGGTATGCATAAAATTCAGGAGCGCCCCATGGCCATTAATGGTCAGGTAGTAATTCGTCCCATGATGTATTTAGCATTGAGTTACGATCATCGCATCATCGACGGTCGTGAAAGTGTAAGTTTTCTGGTGCGTGTAAAAGAATTGCTCGAGCACCCGGAACAGCTGCTCATTGGGAAAGATCCTTTGAAAGCCTTGCTGGAACTATAGCACATAAATTAATTTTTAATAGCGCAAAGCGGCGGTGATAACACTGTCGCTTTTTCTTTTTCTTTGTAACTATGCGACGCTTCTCATCCTATCTGCAAACAGCATTGCACCTGCTAAATGGTTATGATGACGGACTTCCCTTTGCGTTGTATTTGAAAATGTTTTTCAATGCAAATAGAAAATACGGTGGGCGCGATCGAAAGCAGATTGCTGCGCTTTGCTACGGCTATTTCAGAGCGGGTCAAGCCTTGAAGGGGCTATCTATGGAGGAGCAAATACTTGCAGGATATTTTCTGGTATCGAATGTGCAAACGGAGCTTTTAAATGCTTTGCGTCCGGAATGGAATGCGATGGCAGATAAAAGCATAGAAGCGAAATTAAAAGTACTGGGCTGCCCAACAAATGCTTTTCAGCCCTTTCCATTTTGTGAAGAACTGAGTGAAGGAATCGATGCGCAAGCTTTCTCGCTTGCACATTTACAGCAGCCCGATCTTTTTCTGCGTATCCGTCCCGGCTTTATGCAGAGGGTGAAACAAAAACTGACAGAAGCCGGTATTGCAATGCAGGAGCCTTTTGAAAATTGTTTGGCCCTCCCCAATGAAACCCCCGTAGATCGCGTATTGCAAGTAAATAAAGAAGCAGTAGTGCAGGATTTCAGCTCTCAGCGAACCGCAACATTGGTCGCGCCACTTTTAAAAGCATTTCCACACAACATCAAAGTTTGGGATTGCTGTGCAGGCAGTGGCGGAAAATCAATCATGCTATATGATCTTATCCCAACCATGGATCTAACGGTGTCAGATGTGCGCAAAACTATTTTGACGAATCTGAAAACACGTTTTAAAGAAGCTGGGATTCCACGATACCAATCATTGGTTGCAGATCTTGCGAAGGAGCCGCCTCCGTTAGCGGAGGCGTCATTCGATTTGGTTGTTGCCGATGTGCCCTGCAGCGGATCGGGAACATGGGGGCGAACACCCGAAAATCTCAAATATTTTCATGCAGATCGGATAGAATACTATCGTTCATTGCAGCAGCAGATGCTGCGCCATGTGGTTCCTGCCATTAAAAAAAGCGGTTATCTGCTTTATATTACCTGCTCCGTTTTTCGCGAGGAGAATGAGGGCAATGTAAGCTGGATTTGTACGCATCATGGCATGGAACAAGTGGAAGCACAAATCATCAAAGGCTATGCGATGAAAGCTGATACCATGTTTGCCGCCTTGCTGAAAAAAATCTAGTGCAAATCTATTATGGTTGCTTTTGAAAGCGTGTAAATGTGTTACCAGTTGCTTTCAATGAACCTTAGTTTGATGCCAAATCCAACACGAAAGCCAAAATTGCGGGGTGGAGCAGGAGGTTGGTATTCGATGTGGAGCAATTCTTTATAAATCATGCCAGTTCCTTTCGCATATACTTCTAAGGCAAAATTTCTTTCACTGAAACTGTTGGGGTTATTGATATTGCCGAGCGTTTCATTGCGTTGCGACACAGTAATCGTGTTGGTGAAGTTGCGTGTACCGGAAGTATAAGGAGCTTCCACATTTTGATAGGTGTAATCCCATCCATCCATCCACTTCAATTCACTGTTGAGCGAGTAAGTATCAATGTAGCTATTGCCTTTCCAGCTAAATTCATTCCGAACAGGGTCTTTCAGCTTGATAAAGCGCAGTCCATTGTCCCAGTATTCAAATCCATTGTTTACCGCTGTGGCAATGAATGTGGTATTGTCTTGCCAGGGCTTTGTGCCCGCAGTATCGCGCAGCATTCTGCGAATGCGAAAGGCGGGTCTGCCTGCATTATCCGTTACCATTGCATCAATCAGATCTCTTGCCTGATAGCTTCTCGTTACAATGGTTTGTCCGCTGTTAATGATCACTGTCGAATCTAGTCGGTAAGTGATGTATTTGCCCACCGCCAGTGGAAAATAGTCGGTGGTTTTAGGCAGACTGAGGGTTTCTTTTTCGGAGCAGCCCAACAGCAGCATAACCGCGAGGAATAAGAAAGATTGAAAGCGCATCATTGTTCGCTGTGCAGGCATGCAGCTAAATTAATCAATCCTATGGCTTATGCCAACAGCCAAAGGGAATTGTATAGCATGGATGAAAAAATTATTGCTGTTGCAATGCGTTGCGCATGATAATGCCGCCACCCAATACATCATCGCCTTCGTAAAAAACAGCGCTTTGTCCGGGAGCTACGCCTTTTGCATCATCATAAAACTGCACGCGCATATTGCCCTGTTCATCGGGATATAAATTTGAAAGCGTACCAGCGTCTTTGTATCTGATTTTAGTAACAGCTTCCATTCCGGGCGTGATGCTTTCGTATTTCTGCAAATTGATTTTGGCCACTTTCATTTCGGTGCGGTTCAGATCTGCTTCATCGCCCAACACCACGGTATTGGTTTCAGGAATAATTTCCGTTACATATACCGGCTTGCCGAAGGTAATATCCAATCCTTTGCGCTGGCCGATGGTATAAAAGGGGTATCCTTTATGTTGTCCCAACACTGTTCCGTTTTTGTCTACAAAAGCACCACCTGCAACCTGCGCTTCAAGTCCCTTTACCTTGCGTTTTAAAAACCCGCGATAGTCATTGTCGGGCACGAAACAAATTTCATAGCTCTCATTCTTTTTCGCCAGCTCAGGGTAGCCCATATCGTGGGCCATTTGGCGTATCTCGGTTTTGCGAAAACCGCCAAGGGGGAGTAAAGTGCGACTTAACAGATCTTGCTCCAGTCCCCACAACACATAGCTTTGATCTTTTGTGTCATCCACGGCTTTGCTGATTACAAAGCGACCGTTTTCATGCTGGCGGATTTTTGCATAGTGTCCGGTAGCAATAAACTCACAGTCCATCGCATCGGCACGCTTCAGCAATGCACGCCATTTGATATGTGTGTTGCAAAGCACGCAGGGGTTGGGTGTGCGCCCGTTGAGGTATTCATCCACAAAATTGTTGATCACAAAATCCCCGAATTCGTCACGGATATCAAGAATATAATGCGGAAAGCCGTGCTCTACAGCTGCCTGGCGGGCATCGTTGAAGCTATCAAGATTGCAGCAGCCCGTTTCCTTTTTTCCTTTGTTCGTTGTGCCGCTGTCGGCATAGTCCCAGGTTTTCATGGTAATGCCTACCACTTCATACCCTTGGGCATGCAGCATGAGTGCCACCACGGTACTGTCGATACCGCCGCTCATTGCTACCAATACTTTGCCTTTACGACTCATTGTGAAAAAATGAATGTGCAAAATTACGATAAATGCAGCGATGTTCAGGGATGGTCTTGGGTGGAATTGCTAGAAGCCTTTTGCAGAAAGGCTGAATTGATTGTTGATGCCATCATAGCGAAAATGGCAGAAGCGTAAAACATCTCTTCCCAACACGCCGTGAAAGCCCGCTTGTTTGTAGTTGCCCGAGAGTACTTCTATATTGAGCGCTTTTTTACGGAATATATCCATGTATAACACACAACCATAACGTTTCACCTGCCAAGTGCCCGACTCTCCGGTTACCCATTCATCTTCCGCATCCAGTGCAGGTAGTTGTAATACGCTGATAATTTCCTGATCCAAGCCTGAGATATTCGAGCCGGTATCAATCAGCATTTTTACGGGGGCAAAACTTTCCGGCATGCCAAAATTTTTCAGCTTGAGAAATGATTCTACATCCGGGAAAATCTCAGCTTTAACCAGCGGGCCATCCTGTATCAGATCGGGTATGATTACTTTGGTCGTCATTACGCTGTTAAATTCAGCAAAACCTTTGACACTGCGTAATCTTGTGCATGTAGTGTGCAGCTATATTTGAACAAGACTTCGTTTTTCTTGCCAAAAAACTGTATATTGCTCTTTCTACCATTATTAAGCTAAAAAAGTAAAGTATGATTAAGTTACAAGTCATCGGCAATTTGGGCAAAGACTGCATTGTGAACAATGTAAGCGGAAAAAATGTGATGAACTTCACCGTGGCCCACACAGAAAAGTACAAAGACAGCTCAGGCAATCAAAAAGAAAAGACTATTTGGGTTGAGTGCGCATACTGGAGTGAGCGCACGGGTATTGCACCTTATTTGAAAAAAGGAACACAGGTATATGTAGAAGGTACACCAGAAGTGAGAACTTATACAACACAGGATGGCAAATCGGGTGCATCGCTTTCTTTGCGCGTACTGAATATTCAGTTGCTGGGAAGCAGAGGAGAAAACAGCAATGCGGGTTATAGCGCACCAGCCGCATCAGCCTCTTCCGGTCCGGCACCGGCATCAGCCGGAGAGGTATCGGATGATCTGCCTTTCTAAAAAAAAATTGCATTATTCAAATGGCTGTCTGTGTAAAACAGGCAGCCATTTTTTTTGAGGAAGTCTGTATGACGTTACATCATGCCTTCATCGGCAAAGCTGAAATAACCCTGATCGCTTACAATGATATGATCCAGCAAGCGGATATCCAGCAGCTGCGCAGCCGATTTAATTTTATGCGTAATGTCTTCATCAGCCTTGCTGGGCTTTAAATTTCCAGAAGGGTGGTTATGGCAAAGTATGATGCCCACTGCTTCATGTAAGAGCGCTTTTTTCAAAATGATTCGTGGATCTGCAACGGTGCCGGTGATACCGCCTGCACTGATCCATTCAAGATGCGTAATCATATTTGCCCTGTTCAATAGTACAATCGCGAAGATCTCTTTGGTTTGGTCTTTGAGTTGTGCTTGGAGGTAAAGCGCAATATCGCGGCTTTCTTTGATGATGGTTTTTTGGCTTTCAGCCGATTGCCTTCTTCTGCCCAGCTCCAGTGCGGCAGCCAGGGTAATGGCTTTGGCCGCACCGATGCCTTTGATAGAGGTGAATTCGCGAATGCTGAGTTTTCCTAAGTGGTTTAAATCTCCTTTAGATAGTTCGAGTACCTCTTTGGCCAGCTCCACTGCTGATTTTTCGGCTGTGCCCACATGTATCAGGATAGCAAGCAGTTCGGAGTTGCTGAGTGATGCTGCACCTTTGAGCAGTAGCTTTTCACGGGGCTGATCGTCTGCCGCCCAATGCTTTATGGTTTTTCGGGAGGATAGCATTGCTGAATATATTATTGAAGCGTGGGAGTTGCAAGGTTGAATCCCGTTTTTTATGTACCGGTTTTTTCATTTTGGTTCGTGTTTTTACAGTCAGCCCGGAAGGCCTTATGATCTTTTTCCCACAAATGGGCAAGCGCATTCATAACTTGCTTTGAAGGGCTTATCTTCGTCGCACATTTTACCTGCTTTAACTTCTTGCATCATGAATCCGACAGCCAAAATTTTCTCCGGCACTACATCCATCTACCTTGCCGAAAAAATTGCCCAAAAATTTGGCGCTCCGCTTGGAAAAAGCAACACACAGCGTTTCAGCGATGGTGAATTTCAGCCTGTGTTTCAGGAGAGCATTCGGGGCGACTTTGTGTTTTTGGTTCAGGGAACTTTCCCGCCTACCGATAACTTGATGGAACTGTTGCTGATGATCGACGCGGCCAAGCGTGCTTCGGCCTACAAAGTCATTGCCGTGATTCCGTACTACGGATTTGCGCGGCAGGACAGGAAAGACAAACCCAGGGTGGCTATTGGCTCCAAGCTGATTGCCAATATGCTGGAAGCCGCTGGGGCAGACAGGGTGATTACCATGGACTTGCACGCCGCCCAAATTCAGGGGTATTTTGATATTCCCGTTGACCACCTTGATTCTTCGGCCATTTTCATCCCTTATATTGAGCGTTTGAAGCTTGAAAACCTTACCTTTGCGGCCCCCGATGTGGGAAGTGCCAACCGCATTCGTGAAATTGCCAGCTATTTTGAAGCCGAAATGGTAATATGCGATAAACACAGAAAGCGGGCGAATGAAATTTCGAGCATGGTGGTGATAGGGGATGTAACGAATCGGGATATAGTGCTGATAGATGATATATGCGATACGGGTGGTACGCTTGCCAAAAGCGCAGCCTTGCTGAAGGAGAAAGGAGCACGAAGTGTAAGAGCGCTATGTACACACCCCGTGCTGAGTGGTAAAGCATACGAAAACATCGAAAACAGCGTGCTGGAGGAGTTGGTGGTTTGTGATACTATACCCCTTAAGCAGGAAACATCGAAAATTAAAGTGCTGAGTGTGGCGGAATTGTTTGCAGTAGCCATTCGCAACGCCTACGAAAACAAGAGCATCACAAGCTTATTCGTGCACAGCCAGCGCAGACATTTGTAAACAATTAAATAACATAAAAATGAAAACAATTACTATCGAGGGTGCCTTGAGGACCGACAACGGGAAAAAAGCCGCCCGTCAACTTCGCTCTCAGGGATTCGTGCCTGGTGTAATTTACGGAGGCTCCGAAGAAATTAATTTCTACGCTCCCGCTCCGGCGTTTAAGTCGCTGGTGTACACGCCCGATTTCCAGATTGCAGAAGTAAAGGTGAACGGAAAAACATACCGTTGCATCCTGAAAGATTTACAGTTCGATAAAGTGGACGATGCGCTGGCGCACGTTGACCTCCTAGAGCTGGTAGAAGATAAAAAAGTAATCGCCACCATTCCTTTGAAATACGTAGGTGCCTCCATCGGTGTTAAAAATGGTGGAAAGCTGATCATCAAGTTCAAAGCAGTGAAAGTAAAAACCCTTCCCAAGTATCTGAAGGAAGCGATTGAAGTAGATCTTACATCACTCGAGCTAAACGGCAATATTCGCGTGGAAGATATTCAGGCAGAAAACATGGAAATCATGAACTCTCCCCGTATTCCCATCGCTTCTGTTGTAATGACGCGTCAGCTGAAGCAAGAAGAAGCTACCGCAGAAAAGAAATAATCTGCTTATCATTTTTGAAAGAGGCTGTTGCATTTTTGCAACAGCCTCTTTTGCTTTTCTGTGGTTTTAAATTCGCATACGATCGGTTTGTTTTGCTCTTATTGAAGGCATAAACTTAATTTTGCCTTGCATGAAATTTTTACTGGTTGGCCTGGGAAATATTGGTGATGCCTATGCGCATACACGCCACAACATCGGCTTTGATGTATTGGACGCCTTTGCCGCCAAACATGGAGCTGCTTTTAAAACAGACAGGCTTGCCGATGTGGCCGAAGTAAAGCTGAAAGGCAAGCAGCTTTTTTTGCTGAAGCCCTCCACTTATATGAACCTGAGCGGTAAGGCGGTGAAGTACTGGATGGATAAAGAACGAATACCCGTTGAGCAGATCTTGGTAATCGTGGATGATCTGGCAATTTCACTTGAAAAATTAAGGTTGCGTCCCGGTGGCAGCGATGCCGGACATAATGGTTTAAAAAGCATTCAGGAGCAATTGCTAACGGTGGATTATCCGCGCCTACGCTTTGGCATTGGCAATCAGTTTCCAAAAGGGGGACAGGTGGATTTTGTTTTAGGTAAATGGTCGGCCGAGGAGCTGCCCATTGTGTTGAAGAAAATGGATTATTGCATAACTGCTATAGAATCTTTTGTGCTCATTGGTATGGAAAAAACCATGAACACCGTGAATCGCTATACAGCAGCCGAATAGTATATGAATTTTGGAATGCATGATTTATCTTCGTCTTCCACAGAAAATTCCTCCCTTTGAAGCGTTCTTCTGCACCTGTGAATTGCATTGAAATGTGAATGTTAAACTTAATACCATGAAAATTTTTTGTGTAGGACGTAACTATGCTGAACATGCACGCGAGCTGGGCAATGAAATCCCCGACGATCCTGTCATTTTTATGAAACCCAAAAGTGCGTTGTTGCAGCCGCATACGCCTTTTTATTATCCTGCCTTTACCAATGAGCTACATTACGAGGCCGAGGTGGTATTGCATATATGTAAAAACGGAAAGTATATACAGGAGGAACACGCATCCCGTTATTATGATTCCATGACGGTTGGTATTGATTTTACAGCGCGTGATCTGCAACAGCAGCTTAAACAAAAAGGGTTGCCATGGGAAAAGGCCAAGGCCTGGGATCAGTCGGCCGTGGTGGGAAAGTTCATGCCCATCGAAGCAGGAATGAAGATGAATGATATCAATTTTTGCTTGTATAAAAACAAGGGCTTGGTGCAAATGGGCAATACGGCTCAAATGATTTACGGATTCGATTTTCTCGTTGCACATATTTCACAATTCTTCTCATTGAATATTGGCGATCTCATTTTCACAGGCACACCAAAAGGAGTAGGAGAGTGTGTAGTAGGCGATATTCTGGAAGGCTTTCTGGAAGATGAGAGTGTATTTGAGCTGGAGGTGAAATAATCTTTATTTCGTTTTACTGCATAAGAACTCTTGGTGCTGACTTTTTTGGTTCCATTCGCTTTAATTTTGCGCTTCAAGCGATTGCCTTTATGTTATCAAAGCAGGTTTTACGAAAAGCGTATCAGCTCATGTGCTATGTTCAGCATATGTCGGCCACTTATGAAAGTAATCGCGCTATCTGTAAATATGTTCACTCCACTTCTCGCGGACATGAAGCCATTCAGCTTGCGGCGGCTTTTCACTTGCAACCGCATGATTTTGTTAGTCCGTATTATCGCGACGAAAGTATTTTGCTGGGGCTTGGTTTTTCACCCTATGAGCTGATGTTGCAATTGCTTGCAAAGGCAGATGATCCCTTTAGCGGTGGAAGAGAATATTATGCACACCCAAGCCATCGCAGTTCCGATAAGCCCACAATCATTCATCAGAGCAGTGCAACCGGCATGCAGGTGATTCCCACTACCGGTGTTGCACAGGGCTTGCAATATCTCCAGCAGATCAACGCGCAACATTTTCGCCGAGGCACAGATGGAACATTGCCTGTTGTAGTGTGTTCCCTTGGAGATGCCAGTATTACGGAAGGAGAGGTTAGCGAAGCGTTTCAGTTTGCTGTTTTAAAAAAGCTCCCTATCATTTATTTGGTGCAAGACAACCAGTGGGGCATCAGCGTTACTGCGCAGGAAGCCAGGGCAATGGATGCATACGAATATGCTGCGGGCTTTCCGGGCATGAAGCGTATGCGGGTAGATGGTAGCAATTTTGAGGAAAGTTATCTGATGATGCAGCATGTGATAGAGCATGTACGCACCGAGGGTGGACCATATCTGGTGCAAGCACATGTGCCCTTGCTGAATCATCATACCAGCGGTGTGCGGAAAGAATTTTATCGCAGTGCCGAAGATCTTGAAAAACATGCAAAAGACGATCCCTTTCCGCAAATGCGACAACTCTGTTTAAGCCGTGGTATCGATGCCTCAGCGCTTGATGAAATATATGCAGCAGCAGAGGGTTTCATATTGGAACAATTCAACGCAGCAGTGGCTGCTCCGTCGCCCGATCCCGCAACGGTAACAGAGCATGTATTTGTGCCAACCCCTGTTACTGAAGAAACCGGAGAGCGCAGTCCTGCAGGCAACGAGAAAGTAATGATGGTGGATGCAGCACTCTTCGCCATCAGAGAAATTATGGAAACATATCCTGAGGCTGTTTTATACGGACAGGATGTAGGCAGGCGTTTGGGAGGTGTTTTTCGCGAAGCTGCAACGCTGGCAGAAAAATTTGGCGATCACCGGGTGTTCAATACAGCCATTCAAGAGGCCTATATCATTGGCTCAACGGTAGGTATGAGTGCGGTGGGCGTGAAGCCTATTGTGGAAGTGCAGTTTGCCGATTATATCTATCCCGGCTTGAATCAGCTCGTTACCGAAATATCCAAAAGCTGCTATCTCAGCAACGGAAAGTTTCCCGTTCAAACACTTATTCGGGTACCTACCGGTGCCTATGGTGGTGGCGGTCCCTATCATAGCGGCAGTGTGGAAACCACTTTGCTTTCCATCAAGGGTATTAAAGTAGTTTATCCTTCCAATGCGGCGGATATGAAGGGCTTGATGAAGGCCGCATTCCTTGATCCCAATCCGGTGGTGATGTTGGAACATAAGGGGCTCTACTGGAGCAAAGTGCCGGGCACGGAAGAAGCGCGTACGGTGGAGCCGGCATCGGATTATGTGCTACCCTTGGGCAAGGCCAATATCGTTTTGGCCGCAGATGAAGATTGGGTAGAAGAGGGGCAATCTTGCTGTGTGATTACCTATGGCATGGGAGTGTATTGGGCCAAGGCGGCAGCCGCTGCGTTCAACGGACAGGTGGAGGTCGTGGACCTTCGTACCCTGTATCCTTTGGATGAGGAACTGGTTTTTAATACTGTTCGGAAGCATGGAAAATGCCTCGTGCTTACCGAAGAACAATATTACAATTCTTTTGTAGAAGCCATAGCACATCGTATTAATAATCAGTGTTTTAACTGGCTAGATGCGCCTGTAGAAGTAATGGGTGCGCTACCCGTTCCGGCCATACCCATGAACATGGATTTAGAGGCAGCCGTACTGCCTTCTGCGGAAAAACTTCGGGCGCGACTGGCTGTACTGCTTTCTCAATAAATGTTCCTATTTAGCTTTTTTTCCACATTCGAAACTGTTTTATACTTTTTTGTACAAACGAATCTGTACTTTTGCGTACAGATTTTGGTTGTTGAATTATTTCAATTGATTAATTAAACAAATTTGACGCATGAGTGAAATGATGACAACGCTGGAGCAAACAGCACTGAGCGAGTACAAGTATGGTTGGGTTACCGACATTGAAGCGGATGAAGCGCCCCCCGGGTTGAATGAAGATATCATTCGTTTCATCAGTGCTAAAAAGAATGAGCCGGAGTGGATGCTTGAATGGCGACTTAAAGCGTACCGTCAGTGGTTGAACATGCAGGAGCCGTCATGGCCTAATGTTACTTACCCGAAGGTAGATTTTCAAGCCATCAAATACTACAGCGCGCCTAAGCAGAAAAAGCAACTGAATAGTCTTGACGAAGTAGATCCTGAGCTGCGTGCTACTTTTGAGAAGCTCGGTATTTCACTGGATGAGCAAAAGCGTCTATCCGGTGTAGCCGTGGATGCTGTGATCGACTCGGTTTCGGTTGCAACAACCTTCAAGGATCAGCTGGCTGAAATGGGCATCATCTTCTGCAGCATGAGCGAAGCTATCCAGGAGCATCCGGAGCTAATAAAAAAATATCTAGGATCTGTTGTGCCCGTAACAGATAATTTCTATGCCGCGCTCAACAGTGCGGTATTCAGCGATGGCAGTTTCTGCTATATTCCTAAAGGTGTAAAATGCCCCATGGAACTCAGCACTTACTTCCGCATCAACGCGGCCGGTACTGGTCAGTTTGAACGCACCCTTATTGTTGCTGAAGAAAGTAGTTATGTGAGTTACCTAGAAGGTTGTACGGCGCCTATGCGCGATGAAAACCAGCTGCACGCTGCCGTGGTTGAAATCGTTGCACTGGATCATGCGGAAGTAAAATATTCTACCGTTCAAAACTGGTATCCCGGTGATAAAGAAGGGAAGGGCGGTATTTACAACTTTGTTACCAAGCGTGGTATCTGCGCTGGGGCGCATTCCAAAATCAGCTGGACACAGGTGGAAACCGGTTCTGCTGTTACCTGGAAATATCCTTCTGTAATTCTCAAAGGTGATTACAGCGTGGGTGAGTTTTACAGTGTGGCCGTAACCAATAATCGTCAGCAGGCTGATACAGGTACTAAAATGATGCACCTCGGTAAGCATACCCGCAGCCGCATCGTTTCAAAAGGTATTTCAGCAGGCTTTAGTCAGAATAGCTATCGCGGATTGGTATTGGTTGGAAAGAACGCTGAGAATGCGCGTAACTTTTCACAGTGCGATTCAATGCTGCTGGGCGATCAGTGCGGGGCTCACACTTTCCCTTACATCGAAGTGAAAAATAATACCGCACAGGTGGAGCATGAAGCTACCACTTCAAAAATCGGGGAAGATCAGATTTTCTATTGCAATCAACGCGGTATTGATACAGAAACAGCCGTGGCGCTCATCATCAATGGCTTTGCTAAAGAAGTGATGAATCAGCTGCCGATGGAGTTTGCCGTGGAAGCACAGAAGTTGCTTGCTATTTCATTAGAAGGAAGTGTGGGATAATTATTTCAAATCATTTTTAAAACATTCATATTATGTTGTCAATAAAAAATTTACAGGCACGCATTGAAGAAAAAGAAATTTTAAAAGGAATCAACCTCGATATTAAGCCCGGGGAAGTACATGCCATCATGGGTCCCAATGGTAGTGGTAAGTCAACCCTCGCCAGTGTACTGGCTGGTCGCAGCGATTATGAAGTTACCGGAGGTTCGGTAAGCTTTTTGGATAAAGACTTGCTTGAAATGAGTCCGGAAGACCGTGCCCGCGAAGGATTGTTCCTTGCCTTTCAGTATCCCGTTGAAATTCCCGGCGTGAGCACTACCAACTTTATCAAAACAGCAGTGAATGAAACACGCAAATACCGCGGACTCGAGCCGATGGATGCGGTTGAATTTCTAAAGCTGATGAAAGAGAAAATGAAAATGGTGAATATTGATCAGTCGCTCTTGAGTCGCTCACTCAACGAAGGATTCAGCGGTGGTGAAAAAAAGCGCAATGAAATTTTTCAGATGGCCATGCTTGAGCCCCGACTGGCGGTACTGGACGAAACCGATTCCGGTCTTGATATCGACGCACTGCGAATTGTGGCGGAAGGGGTGAACAAGCTGCGCAGCAAAGACAACGCCACGCTTGTGATTACACACTATCAGCGTTTGTTGGAATATATTGTTCCCGATTATGTACATGTGTTATACAAGGGTCGCATCGTAAGAAGTGGCGGCAAAGAACTGGCCTTGGAGTTGGAAGAAAAAGGATATGATTTCATCAAGGCAGAAATGGAAGCAGCGGTGTAAGATTGATCAATCAAAAAAACTACTATGTCGGATTTCATCGAACAGATAAAACATCAATACCAGCAGGAGCAAAAAAATATGCCCCCTGCATTACAGCATTTTACCGGCGAGGGTGCAGCTCAGCTTGCTACCATGGGTATTCCAACGGTAAAGCACGAAGAGTGGAAATATACGCGCATCAGTGGTGTGCTGAACAAGTCATTTGATTTTGCTGCTACACCTGCACTCACGCAAAAGGAATTGGAAGCGTTTCGACTGCCGGGTGCTGAGCAAGCCAATGAACTGGTATTTGTAAATGGCATCTATCAGCCACAGCTTTCCAAGTTGCTTTCTCCGGCAGAGGAGCTTGAATTGCTCCCACTGCGTGAAGCCGCAGAAGGGAAATTCGCTGAGGTGGTCGCCAAGCATCTCGGACACAGCGCCGGTTATCTTAAAGATGGTATCAACGCACTCAGCAATGCATTTGCGCATCTGGGTATTTTTATTTGTGTGAAGCGAAACAAAGTGCTGCAGCATCCGCTGTATTTCTATTATATCAATGATGCACGCCAAGCGCATGTGCTTGCACAACCTCGTTTGCTGATGCATGTAGAGGCCAATGCGAAAGTATATCTGGTAGAAGAGGCCGTTTCAGTAGGCACCACAGATTGTTTCACCAATAAAGTAGCTGAAATTGTAGTAGAGGAAAATGCAGTGATAGATTATATTAAAATTCAGAATGAAGCAACCCATAGCAGTCGTGCGGCTACCACACATATCCGTCAGGTAGGAGTGAGCAAAGTAAACAGTGTTACCCTTACGCTGAACGGCGGAATGGTACGCAACAACCTAAACATTGTAATGGAAGCTCCCGGCTGTGAAAGTCATATGTATGGTTTGTACTGCATCAAGGGTAATACGCATGTCGATAATCACACCATCGTTGATAATGTAAAGCCGCATTGCTACAGCAATGAATTGTATAAAGGCATCATGGATGAGCAATCGACAGGCGTTTTCAATGGTAAAATTTTTGTGCGTCAGGAAGCGCAGAAAACCAATGCATATCAAAGCAACAAAAATGTGTTGCTCAGCGATGCTGCTTCGGTAAATACCAAGCCACAGCTTGAAATATTTGCCGATGATGTAAAGTGTTCGCATGGCTGTACTGTAGGCCGTCTCGATGATGAAGCGCTGTTTTATCTCCGTGCACGTGGTGTAGGTGAAAAAGCGGCCCGTGCATTGTTGCTACATGCTTTTGCTATAGAAATTTTAGATAAGATTGAGCTGGAGCCGATTCGTACTTATGCCGATCAGATTATTTCTGATCGCCTTGGATTTGAACTGTAAAATGTAACCACAAAGGGCACAAATGAATGCACAAAGGACACTATTTTTTCTGCCATTGTGCATGCTAAATTGCTTCGAGGTAAAAAATAAGATGAATGAGTGAATTGTCAACATCAGTCGCTTTTGATCTGCAAGCCATTCGGCAGCTGTTTCCTGTGCTGTCGCGGCAGGTAAAGGGAAAGCCATTGGTGTATTTCGACAATGCCGCTACTACCCAAAAGCCGCAGTCGGTAATCGATGCACTGACCGATTATTATAGTCGCTATAATGCTAATATTCACCGTGGTATTCACTCGCTTGCTGAAGAGGCAACTGCTGCCTATGAAGCCACCCGTGATACGGTCCAGCAATTCTTGCATGCCGCACACCGCGAAGAAATCATTTTCACACGAGGCGTAACGGAAAGCGTAAACCTCGTTGCATATAGCTGGGCGCGTACGAACTTGAAAGCTGGCGATGAGATAATCATCACGGGTATGGAGCACCATAGCAATATTGTTCCATGGCAATTGATTGCCGAAATGAATGGAGCGATCCTTCGCGTGGTTCCTGTACTGGAGGATGGCACACTTGATATGGAAGCTTTTCATGCATTGCTGAGTGAACGCACCAAACTCGTTTCCGTAGTACATGCATCGAATGCTTTGGGCACCATCAATCCTGTAAAAAAGATCATCGATGCTGCTCATAAGGCAGGTGCGGTGGTGATGGTGGATGGTGCGCAGAGTGCCGTGCATCTGGATATTGATGTGCAAGCACTCGATTGCGATTTTTTTGCTTTCAGTGCGCACAAAGTCTATGGTCCCACGGGCATGGGCGTGTTGTATGGAAAGCGCGCCATCCTCGAGCAGATGCCACCGTTTATGGGAGGAGGCGAAATGATTCGTGAAGTGACTTTTGAAAAAAGCACTTGGAATGATTTGCCTTACAAGTTTGAAGCAGGTACGCCCAATATTGCCGATACCGTAGCATTGAAAGCAGCACTGGATTTTGTTACGCGCATCGGAAAAGCGGCAGCACACAAGCATGAAAGCGCGTTGCTCCATTATGCTACTGAACAGTTACGTTCAATATCAGATATCCGACTGATCGGTACTGCAGCTGAAAAAGTGAGTGTGGCTTCTTTTGTGGTGGAGGGGGTGCATCCGCAGGATTTGGGCATACTGCTCGATCAGCAGGGGGTTGCGGTACGTACCGGGCACCATTGTACGCAGCCGCTCATGGCTCGTTTTGGTATTCCAGGTACAACGCGTGCCAGCTTTGCGATGTATAATACCAAGGAAGAAATTGATGTGATGATTGAAGGTATTCAAAAAGCCATACGGTTATTGAAATGAGTGAACTGAAAAACATAGCAGCAATTGAGGCGGATATCATAGAAGAGTTTTCGCTGTTTGATACATGGGATGAGAAATATGAATACATCATCGACATGGGTAAAAAGCTCGCACCGCTTGATGCTGCTTTCAAAGATGAAGCACACCGGATCAAGGGATGTCAGAGTACGGTGTGGATGGTGAGTGATTTTCGCGATGGGAAAGTGTATTACCGTGCAGAAAGTGATGCCGTAATTGTAAAAGGGCTGGTAAGCATGCTCATCAGAGTGCTGAGTGGCCATGCGCCGCAAGAAATCATTGATGCGCAACTCGATTTTATCGATGCCATTGGTATGAAACAGCATCTTGCGCAAACGCGCAGTAACGGACTGCTGAGTATGGTAAAACAAATGAAGCTCGATGCCATGGCTTATTTGGCAAAGAATTCCGCATAAAAACGAACATGGAGAAAGAAGCACTGCATACGGCCATTGTTGAACAACTGAAAAAAGTATTCGATCCTGAGTTGCCCGTGAATATATATGACCTGGGGCTCATTTATGGCATCGACATCAACGATGAAAACTATGTGCAGATTACCATGACGCTCACTGCGCCTAGTTGTCCGGCTGCACAAAGTTTGCCCGTGGAAGTAGATCAGAAAATCCGCGAAGTACCGGGTGTGAAGGATGTAAATGTGATGATTACCTGGGCACCCAAATGGGACAAAAGCAGAATGAGTGAAGTGGCAGCACTTGAACTTGGATTTTTATAATATAAACGATTTGAAAAATGGCAATGATATCAATTGATCAGCTGATGGGAAATGAAGGTCCCAGTTATCCGGAGCAGATTGTGGCTCCCTATCGCAAAGAGCTTGCTGATATAGGCTTTATTCAGATGATGGATGTTGCGGATATTGATCGGGTAGTGGGTGGCAACCCCGGCAAAGTAGTATTAGTAGTATTAAATAGTGTGTGCGGCTGTAGTGCCCGTGTAAGTCGTCCGGGTGCTTTGCTGAGCTTTTTCAATCATGTAGTGCCCGATGTAAAGGCAACTGTATTTGCCGGTATGGAAAAGGCCGCAGTGGTTCATTTCAGGCAGAAATATTTGGCCGGTGTTACGCCCTCTTCGCCCAATATTATTGTACTAAAAGATGGCAAGGTGTTATTGCATCTACAGCGTCATCAAATTGAAACCACCGACGCGGGCACGATTGCTGATGCGTTGATTGCATGTTACAATCAGCATTGTTCCTTTTCTACTACCGATGCAGATAGGGAGGCACTGAGAAATTATTTTGTTCAAACCTATCAGATCGACCCACTGGCGCAAACTCCCGAAGCATGAAAATCACGGCAACAGAAGAATACGGTATAAGGGTACTCATACGCATCGCTTCAGCCGGACAGGAAAACGGCATGAGCATACCGCAGCTGAGTGAAGCAGAGGGCTTAAGTGAGCCCCATGTAGCAAAGTTGTGTCGTGCTTTGAGGATGGCCGGTACCATTAAAAGTACACCCGGTGCAAAAGGTGGCTATGTGCTGAGCAAGCCAGCTCAGGAAATTATCCTGAATGATGTTTTGATTGCTCTTGGAGGTAAATTATACGATCAGGGTTTCTGTGATACGCATACCGGTATCAGTAATTTGTGCACACATTCTATCGATTGCGCAACGCGCTCGCTTTGGCGAATGGTACAGTTTTCGGTAGAATCACTGCTGGCACGCTTAACGCTGCAAGATCTGCTGATGCATGAAAAAGACGCCCATCTAAAAATGGAAACCATTCTGCAAAGAAATATTCAGGATCTGGCTGGCTCCTCACG
Source organism: uncultured Chitinophagaceae bacterium (assembly GCA_964505195.1). Lineage (GTDB taxonomy): Bacteria > Bacteroidota > Bacteroidia > Chitinophagales > Chitinophagaceae > CAZDGV01. Next base: position 26,073 of record CAZDGV010000008.1, on the reverse strand, counting down.
ATAGATTCCAGTCGACAATCTGATTTGCCCAGGCTGCACGATAGGGCGTTGTAATGCGAATATAGTTGTCGGTATATCCCTCCATCATTCCGTTTTTCTCCTCCGATTCAAAAAGAACAGCACGGGTGCTTCCCTGATGCAGGGATGAGAAATGCTGCATTTTCATGAAGGAAAGATTCCGCAGAGTTTTATTCCTTTCGTTGCGTATATGAACCGGAACAGTTGGCTGAATACTCAGTGCATGGGTGTTATCTCTTTCCGAGTAAGTAAACACATGGAGATAAGAAATATCCAAGCGATGTAAAAAATCGAATGTTTCCTGAAAATGCGCATCGGTCTCGCCGGGAAAACCTACAATCACATCAGCACCGATGCATGCATGCGGCATCGCTGCTTTGATCCATGCAACCCGCTCTTCGTAAAGCTCCCGCAGGTATCTTCTGCGCATGCTTTTTAGTATGGCATTGCTTCCGCTTTGCAGTGGTACGTGAAAATGGGGCATGAAGCGTTTGCTTTCTGCCACAAAGCGAATAATATCGTGTGTAAGTAAATTGGGCTCAATGGATGAAATGCGAAAACGTTCAATGCCTTCCACTTCATCTAGTGCCTGTATCAACGCAAAAAAATCTTCCTCGCGTTGCAGTGCGGATATTTTTTGATCGCCTTCTGCGTTTTTTCCAAAATCGCCCAGGTTTACACCGGTGAGAACGATTTCTTTGGATCCCCTGGCTGCAATAGTTTTAGCATTCGCTACTACATTTTCAATGCGATCGCTTCTGCTTTTGCCTCTGGCGAGCGGAATGGTGCAAAACGCACAGTTATAATCGCAGCCGTCCTGTACTTTCAAAAAAGTGCGGGTGCGATCGTTGATGGAAAAAGAAGCGTGGAAGTCGGTAACGGTATCAATATCACAGCTGCATATTTTAGCTGAATCGCCTTTGGTATAGGAGCGGATATGCTCTACAATATTGAATTTTTCAGCTGCACCCAAAACCAGATCCACTCCAGGTATGGCAGCAATTTCAGTGGGCTTCAACTGCGCGTAGCATCCTGTAATTACCACCATGCTTTCTGGCGATTTACGCTGTATGCGGCGTACGAGCTGACGACATTCCTTATCGGCATTTTCCGTAACCGAGCAGGTGTTGATGACATATACATCTGCCTTTTCATCAAAATCCCTTTTCTCAAAGCCTGCACCGTTCAGCAGTCTGCTGAGGGTAGAAGTTTCGGAGTAATTGAGCTTACAGCCCAGGGTGTGAAAGGCGACACTACGCTTTGTTTCCATGCGGCGGCAAAGATACGAAAGCCCCGTCAAGCCTGTATCATCCTGCTTTTCGTGAAGTGACTCCCAAAAAAATGATATTATTGCATAGCACTGAATTCATTTTTTCTGCCTTGCCGGTCGCTTAGCTGTCAAGATGTACCGGATACGATGAATGGTGTGCAGGGTTAAACCATCCGTACATGAAATATTTGCTCTATCCGCTTCGTTTACTGTATGTATTGTATGCGTTCGTGCTTTTTTTGTTCTTGATGATTCTGATTTTTCCTTTTGTGATCATCGCTTCTTTTTTTGGAAGCATCACGGGAGGTAATTGGGTGTATGCACTGTGCAGAATTTGGTCTGATACCTGGCTTTTTTTAATTGGAATTCGGCATCAGAAAGTGGAAGAACAGCCCGTTGATCCCAACCGCAACTATATTTTTGTTTTTAATCATATTTCCTATTTGGATGTGCCGCAACTGGTGAAGGCGGTGCGACAACACATGCGTGCTCTGGGTAAAATTGAAATGGTGCAGTATCCTGTTTTCGGTTTTATTTATAAAGTGGCGGTAGTAACGGTGAACAGAAGCGATGCTGAGCACCGCGCTGAAAGCATCCAGAAACTCAAGTCGGTCCTTGCCCAGGGTATTTCCATAGCACTGGCACCGGAGGGTACTTTTAATATGAAGCCGGTTCCGCTGGCGCGTTTTTACGATGGTGCTTTTCGTATTTCTATTGAAACACAAACACCTATCAAGCCCTTGTTGTTTCTCGACACCTATGATCTCATGCATTATAGAAACTTGTTTACGTTGCAGCCGGGTACCCTGCGTACGGTTTATCTGGAAGAAGTGTCACCGGTTGGATACAGTATTGAAACGCTGGAAGACTATAAGCAACATGTTTATCAACTCATGGAGCGTAAATTGCTTGAGTACAAAGCATCATGGATTCATCAGTAAGATCATGCCTAAGTTATTAAATGGAACTGCTATTCTATGTACGCTGAAGTAATCATACCGCTTGCCTTACCTAAAAACTATACCTGGCTTATTCCAGAGAAGTTTTTACCTATACTGCAGGTTGGCATGCGGGTAGAAGTGGGATTGGGCAAGCAAAAAAAATATGCCGGTATAGTAAAGCGTATTCACAATGAAAAGCCTGCGGCTTTTGAACCAAAGCAATTGCTGAACGTGCTCGACGCATCGCCGGTGCTATATCCTGCCCAGCTTCAGCTTTGGGAGTGGTTGGCTACTTACTATATGTGCAGCGAAGGAGAGGTGATGGCAGCTGCCTTGCCGGCACATTTTAAACTCAGCAGTGAAAGCATCCTTGTTTATAATGAAGAAGCTGGCGAGGATCTTAGTGCGCTTGATAACGATGAATACCTGGTGGGTGAGGCCTTGCAGATTCGCAAAGAACTCCGCCTATCGGAAGTGCAGCAGATCTTGGACGTTACCCATGTGTATCCTGTAATTAAACGTCTGCTCGATAAAAAAATATGTTTTGTTTGGGAGTCATTGAAAGAAACCTATGTTCCCCGCAAGGAAAGTTTTGTGACTCTTCATCCTGATTTTTCCGATGAAGAAAAATTAGCTGCATTGCTCAATAGCTGGAGTCGTGCTCCAAAGCAACTCGAATTATTGTTGGCTTATCTTCATTTTATACGTACGGAAGGTACTGTAACTAAAAAGGCATTGCTTGAAAAAAGCGGTGCCAATGATGCGCAACTGAAAGGACTGGTCGATAAAGGTATTTTGGTACTCGAAAAACGAGAAGTAGATCGCATTGCCTATCTGCCGCAGGCACTACATATTGATTTTACACTTAGTCAACTGCAGGAAAAAGTGCTGCATGCAATAGAAGTTGCTTTTAAGGAGAAAGAGGTGTGTTTGCTGCAAGGCGTAACGGGAAGCGGTAAAACAGAAATCTATATACGGCTGATTGCGGAGCAAATCAAAAAGGGCGGACAGGTGCTTTATCTTTTACCTGAGATCGCACTGACAGCCCAGATTATTCGCCGACTCCAAAAGCATTTTGGCGGGTATATTGGAATTTATCACAGCAAGTTTAGTCAGAATGAACGCATTGAAATTTGGAACAAAGTAAAATCCGGAGAGCTCAAGGCTGTCCTTGGTGCCAGGTCTGCGTTGTTTCTTCCCTTTAAAAATCTGCAGTTGGTAGTGGTAGATGAAGAGCATGATACTTCTTACAAACAGCACGATCCCGCTCCCCGCTATCATGCCCGTGATGCAGCTATTTATTATGCCGGGGCAGTGGGCGCGAAAGTATTGCTGGGCAGTGCTACACCATCTCTTGAAAGTCGATTCAATGCGTTTCAAAGCAAGTATGGTTTCGTTTCGCTCATGGAGCGTTACGGAGGTGTATCACTTCCGGAAATTGAAATAGTAGATACCAAGCCGCAGATGCAGAAGGAAAAAACAAAGGTGATGATTTCTGAAGCGCTGCAGCTTGCTATCATGGAAGCGCTTTCTGATCAAAAACAAGTCATCCTCTTTCAAAACCGTCGCGGTTATCTTCCATTTCAAATTTGTAAAGCCTGTGGCTGGATACCGCAATGTCGGCACTGTGATGTAAAACTCACCTATCATAAATTTTCGCACAAGCTGCATTGTCATTATTGCGGCACCGTTTATACGCCGTTGGTACATTGTGAAGCTTGCGGCAGTCATGATTTTTCACAGCAAAGTTTTGGTACGGAAAAAATTGAAGAATATCTCCAGGAATTGTTTCCTGCTGCTAAAATTGCCCGGATGGATTTAGATACGGTACGCGGAAAACATGCCCATGAAACCTTGATTCAGCAGTTTGAACAGCAGCGCATTGATATACTTGTGGGTACACAAATGGTTGTAAAGGGGCTCGATTTTGAACATGTGAGTTTAGTAGGCATTTTAGATGGCGACAGTTTGCTAAGCTTTGCAGATTTCAGGGTGAACGAAAGAGCATTTCAGCTGATGGAGCAGGTGAGTGGCAGGGCAGGAAGGAAAGATGGAAAGGGAAAAGTGATTATTCAGGTGATGAATACCCAACATCCAGTTTTGCCGTTGGTACAGCAGCACGATTATCAGCAATTCTTTGAAAAAGAAATAGAGGCAAGAAGGATCTTTGTTTATCCGCCTTTTAGTCGCCTTATCAAACTCACTTTTCGGCACAAGAACAAAGACATCGTAGAGGGTGCAGCACGCTTCTTTGCCGCACAGTTAAAACCGCAGCTGGGATCTTATATGGTTGGCCCTGCAGCGCCGGTGGTGAACCGCATCCGCAACCAGTATTTAATGGAGTTGCTTTTTAAAATTCCGAAAGCAGTCCAAAGCATTCAGCAAAGTCGTGATGCGATCTTGCATCAAATTGCCATCCTGCACCAGCAGCCTGCCTTCAAATCGGTAGTGGTTGTTCCCGATGTAGATCCGTTATAAAGAAGGTTATTATTTTATGTCAATTTTTAGATTGGTTTCGCCGGTATGACGAAACATAGCTTCCTTAAAACTGGGGGCGCTGAACATCTTGCGTGCATTGTTTGAAAAGCCATACGCTTCCGTAGGTGCGCCCAGCAGATTATAATTGATTTTTCCGTCACTGTTTGCATCGTGAAAAACGGCGATGGCATAATTGCCAAAAGGAATCGATTGCATCCGGATCGTAGTGACCTTCGACTTTGTGGCTTCTTTTAACTGTAAAATTGCTTTTTGGTGAATATTGGGGAAGCCGTCCTCGCTTTTGTAAAGGGCTACCATCATAAATCCTTTTTCTGCGCCTTGGTGGTGTACGTTGAGGGTGATATTGCCGGCAGACTGTGCATTTGCAAAATGGCCAATCAGGAAAAATACAATACAGAAAAGAGGAAATCGAAATTGCATAATACTACAACAAACCGCCTGAAACTTTGTTTAACATTCCATTATTATTAACCCTTTTGAGTATCAGGCATTTGAAACCAAAATCATGAAAATCAGATTATTCCTTTTTGTAGTCGTTCAGCTTTATACCCTTTATTCATTTGCTCAGCAAACCGGGGTCATCCGCGGTGTGGTAAGAGATGCTAAAACGCAGGCCCCCATCGCCGGCGCTACCCTCCGCATTATGGGAACGGAATATGCTGCAGTTTCTGATAGCAATGGCCTTTACCGAATTGGATCACTGCCCACCCGCGCCTGGAACCTGGAAGCCACGGCACAGGGTTATCGCAGTCAGCAAAAATTTGATATTCCTGTTACCTCAGGAAATGCGTCTGAAATTAATTTTGAACTGGAAGAGACATACAAAGAACTGGCGACCATCGAAATACGTCCCGGTTTCTCCAAGCCGACGGGCATTGTAAATTCTTTTCAAAGCTTGGGCATCAATGAAATTGCCAAATATCCAGGCGCCAATTTCGATATTGCCAAAGTGGTACAATCCCTTCCCGGTGTATCGGGTTCGGTAGGTTTCCGAAATGATATCATCATTCGCGGAGGCGCTCCCAATGAAAACGTATATTATCTCGATGGCATTGAAATTCCTTCCATCAATCACTTTGCCACGCAGGGTGCTGCCGGTGGTCCGGTGGGTTTGCTCAATGTTTCATTTATCGAAAGTGTAACGCTTCATACTTCGGCTTTCCCTGCCAAATACGATAATCCCCTTTCCGGAGTGTTGCAGTTTAAACAGAAGACAGGCAACGCGGAAAAAGTGCAGGGCAATTTACGTCTCAGTGCCAGCGAGGTGGCGCTTACAACGGAAGGACCTTTGGGAAAGAAAAATGGCAACACTACTTTTTTGGCATCGGTACGGCGGTCTTATCTGCAGCTCTTATTTCAGCTGATTGAATTGCCCTTCTTGCCCGATTACTGGGATTATCAGTATAAGGTTACCCATAAGATCGATAAGAAAAATGAACTCAACTTTATTGGTGTAGGAGCCATTGATAATTTTACTTTGAAAGCGCCCGAAAATCCAACACTGGAGCAGCTTTCCATTCTCGATCGTATTCCTGTAAATACGCAGCGTACTAATACAGTTGGTGTTTCATGGCGCAGAACGCTTTCTAACGGATTTTGGCTACTGGCTGTGAGCAACAACCGGCTTACCAACCGCTCTGATAAGTTTGAAAACAATGAAGAAGGTAATGAATCGAAGCGCATACTTGGTTATAAATCCGTGGAGGATGAAACACGACTGCGTTATGAAATCAATTTTACCGCCGGCAAATGGCAGCTGAGCTCCGGGCTGGTGGGCGTTTTGGCGAACTATGAAAATGAAACCTTTCAGCGCCGTCCGGGTTTGCTGATCGACTATGCATCTGATCTTAACTTTTTTCGATACGGTGCATTTTTTCAGGCAAACAGACGTTTCATCAATAATCGACTCTTGTTGTCTGCCGGATTGCGCACCGATGGCAATACATTCATGCAAGGTGGAAATGAATTATGGCGTACGCTTTCTCCAAGGGTGTCTGCATCGTATCGCGTTTCTTCCGGACTTAACCTGAATGCCTCCGTAGGACGTTATCACAAAATTCCGCCCTATACCATGCTAGGTTTTCGACAGAACGGCCTACTTGTTAATGAAAACATCGCCTATATCCGCTCCGATCATATTGTTTCCGGTATTGAATGGCAGCCCGAGCGTTCAACCCGTATTACCATTGAGGGTTTTTACAAGCAATATGATCGTTATCCTGTATCGTTGGAAAAGGGGATCTCACTTGCTAATTTGGGAGGCGATTTTGGCGTACTCGGCAATGAGCGCATTACCAGCATTGGCAAAGGGAAAACCTATGGTGTAGAATTCATGTATCAGAAACGCCTCACCAAAAACTTTTACGGTATTCTTGCTTATACTTATTATCATAGTTTGTTTACCGGACTTGATCCCAAAACCTATATCGCATCTGCATGGGATAACCGCCATCTGCTTTCATTTACGGGCGGGTATAAATTTGGTCGCAACTGGGAATTGGGTATTCGCTTTCGTTTTCAAGGTGGTGCTCCCTTTACGCCCTTCGATGAATTTGCAAGTTTGGAAAACTATCCTTTTACCAACGAAGCAGTGTTGGATTTCAATCGGCTCAATTCGCAGCGTCTGCGTGCGTTTAATGCAGCAGACTTACGTCTCGATAAAAAATGGAACTTTAGAAAATGGGCGCTGGATTTGTTTTTGGATGTGCAGAATTTTTACAATAGCATTAATCCTACACAGCCTAATCTTACACTGAAAAGAAACGCAGATAATACGATTGCCACGCGTACAGGTGCTGCGTATAACCCGGGTGTCTTCGGTGATTTACAAGCTCCGAATAACCGACAGCTGGCAATTCCCGTGCTGATACCGGGCGACAGTGGCTCAAGACTGCCCAGCATTGGCTTTGTGGTTGAGTTTTAAATAATGCAGTGAGGGGAGAAGCTGCGCAATTAAAAACGGCGCGGTCTGTAATCACCGCCACGATCGTTGCCATCCTGGCGGCCTCGCGATGCGGGGGGCCTGTCTTCGGCTTCTTTCACTACCAGCGGCTTTTTGTTTTTCCCTAATTGAATGTCATTGAGCAGTTCAATAGCCTGTTTGCCGTCTTCTGTATTTTGCATGCGCACAAATCCGAAGCCACGACTCTTGCCGGTGTCGCGGTCTATGGAAACTTTCGCAGATACTACCGGTCCAAATTTTTCAAAAATCTCTTCCAGCTCCGCATCATCCAAATCATAAGGCAAACCGGCAACGAATAAATTCATAAGGAAAGTTTATATGCTAAATGTAATGCAGAAACCTGAGAAATGCATAAGTATTTTCAACTGCGTTTAAAATGCTTTTTAACGTAAGCGCTACCTTTTTAAAACAATCTGCTTAATTTCTAAAAGGTTTTTCAAGTGAAATCTTCACCATCTAAATCATCTTCTGCTTCGTTTGCGCCGGCGTTGAGCATACTGCCCATCAGGTCTTTAAATTCGGTATTGCCTTCCAATGTTTTTTTGCTGATGAGCGAGTAGGAAGAAAGTCCGTGCAGCACAAATTCCATTAGCAAAGCAGCTTCGCTTTCACCTGCATTTTTGTAATGCTTTTTCACCAGCGCATGCAGTCCGTCAACTTCATAGAGTTTGGCTGTTTTCTTTGCATCGCTCAGCTGATGCGGTAAGCTGATGCTGTTCCCCTGATCGAACCAGGCAATGATGGAGCGATAGGGATTTTCATTTTTTCCCTGTGGCTGCTTTCTTTTTTTGAAGCGCTCCGGATTCGGGAAATACTGCACAAAGAGTGTGCGTATGGCTTTGTCTAGTAAATTGTATGCCACCTGTAACGGGCCTTCCTGTTCGCCCTCATACACCAGTTCAATTTTTCCGGTAATGGATGGTATGATTCCATTCAGATCGCTCATCCATACCTGTGTATTTTTTTCTTTGTTTTGAATGGCGCGTAGCTCGGCGGTGCTGACTGCATTTTCGTACGCTGAAATGGTGAGGCGAGCACTCACGCCACTCTTTCTGTCAACATATTCACTTTGTCTGGCTTCAAAAGCAACTTGCTCAATGATCCGCTTTACCAGATCGCTTGTTTCAATGGCAGATTGTTCAGGATGAATGGCTGCTTCCTGTTGCGTAATGGCAAGGCCTGTTTCGATGTTTTTGGGATAGTGGGTGAGGATCTGACTTTCTATTCTGTCTTTCAAAGGAGTTACAATCGATCCGCGGTTGGTATAATCTTCCGGGTTGGCTGTGAATACAAACAGAATATCAAGCGGCATACGTAATTTAAATCCTCTGATCTGCACATCGCCTTCTTCCAAGATATTAAATAAGCTTACTTGAATACGCGCCTGCAAATCGGGAATTTCATTGATAACAAAAATGCCACGATTGCTGCGGGGAATGATTCCATAATGGATCACCCGCTCGTCTGCAAAATTGAGTTTGAGGTTGGCGGCTTTGATGGGATCGATATCTCCAATCAGGTCTGCCACACTCACATCGGGCGTTGCCAGTTTTTCACCATAGCGGGCACTGCGATGCAGCCAGTGGATAAAGGTGTCATCACCATTGGCTGCAATCAGTTCTTGTGCCTGATGTGAAATAGGGTGGAAGGGATCATCATTCAGCTCACAGCCGGCTACGATGGGAATATATTCATCGAGCAGATCAACCATCTGCCGCGCCATTCTTGTTTTTGCCTGTCCGCGCAAGCCGAGAAATAAAATATTATGTCGTGAAAGCAATGCCCGCTCTACATCGGGAATCACCGTGTCTTCATAGCCCAGAATGCCTTCAAACACATTCTCGCCCTGCCTGAGTTTTTTAATCAGATTGCTTCTGATTTCTTCTTTAATTGTCTTCGGTTGATAGCCCGACTTTTTTAATTCGCCCAGTGTTACCGGTAATTGCTTCATATAAATTTCTTTCAATGCTTAGAATACGGTTTTGTGTTTCCCTGTTTCAAAATCACGGAAAATAAATGCGCCCAGCCGATCGAGCGAAGCGAAGAATGCTTTCCCGTTATTGGTTGCGGTAAATTCCTGCACAAAACGCTGCAGATAAGGGTCGGATGCGATCATAAAGGTGGTGATGGGAATCTTTCTTTTTTTACACTGCGCGGCTAAATTCAAACAGCGATTGGTGATTTTTCGATCTAGTCCAAAACTGTTTTTATAATAGCGCCCGCCTATTTTTAAGCAGGTGGGTTTCCCGTCGGTAATCATAAAGATTTGCTTGTTGGGATTTTTTCTTCGGCGTAATAATTCCATCGCCATTTCCAGTCCCGCAACGGTGTTGGTATGATAGGGGCCTACTTGTAAGTAGGGAAGGTCTTTAATTTGCACCGACCATGCATCGTTGCCAAACACCACAATATCTAAAGTGTCTTTGGGATATTTGGTGGTGATGAGTTCACTGAGTGCCATCGCTACTTTTTTCGCCGGTGTTATGCGGTCTTCGCCATATAAAATCATGGAATGCGATATGTCGATCATTAGTACGGTTGAAGTTTGTGTTTTGAAATCCGTTTCACGAATCTCTAAATCTTCTTCCCGCATTTGAAATGCATCGATGCCATGATTGATTTGTGCATTGCGGATGGAATTGGTAAAGTCAATTTGTTCGAGCGTGTCTCCAAACTGAAAAGGCCTGGTTTCGGGATTGATTTCATCTCCTTGTCCGGGTTTACGCGTGGTATGCGATCCTTTCTTGCTTTTTTTCAGTTTACCGAAAATTTCTTCCAGCGATTTTTTGCGGATGGTTTGTTCTGCCTTGGAAGTAATTTGAAATGCGCCTGTTGCTTCGTTTTCTGAAAGATAACCGTTGGCTTTCAGATCATCGATAAAATCCCCCATGCCATATTCGCTATCGGTAAGCTGATACTTTCTGTCCAGCTGATTCATCCAGTCCAATGCTTCGGAAGCATCGCCGCTGGTATAAGTTAATAATTGCGTGAAGACGTCGAGCAATTTTTCAAAGCGCGACTTGCCCTCACCGGCGGCATTGAAACCCGTAAACCGATAACCCATCATAGCGCACCAAATTACATGAAATTCACAGATCTCTGTATGACTTGTTGTACATTCTATGTGATGTTTTCACATTTTAACAATCAAATAAAAAACCCCGTTTTGCGGGGTTTTTACATATTGCTTTGGAAGCTTATTGTTAGGGGGTAGCCGGCTTGGCAGTGCCGTACTGCTTCATGAGATTTTGTATCATTTCCACCATTTGGCGGGCTGTTTGATACTCATAATTTTGTACGGAGCCGATCTGATCTTCTTTGAGCGAAGCATAATAAGCCATCTGTTGCTCGCAATCTTTCTTCACGGCATCTGCTACACGCTTTCCAAGTTCGGCATCACCTGCCTGGTAGGCAACGGTTGCAAAATAGATGCTCTTTTCATTGCTGTCGTTTCCATAGCGTGACGACATCCCGTAGGGCATGTTTTTATCGGGAATATTTTTATCGCAATGGCGCAATACTTTGATGGCTTCTTCTTTTCTGCCTGCGGCAACTAGGTTCATGGCAAGTATTACATGTGCATTGCGAATGCTCAACAGGTGTCTTCTGTTTTCTTCATCATAATACACACCGTCTTTGTCTGCATTGCCAAAGCGAAACTTGTTCATCACTTTATCAAGCATCCAGTCGATATTCACCGTTTCTCTTGCATTGGTAACAGGTACCAGGCGGAAGGTAAGTCCATCCTGACGCAGGAAAGGCTCAAATCCAATGCCCAGTCCGGGTGTGGTAAAGTAAATAGGGCGCTTCCACTGGTTGGCGGCGATGATATTCAAAATGGCTGCATCGTTTTTGAAAAGGTATCCTTTTTGTATATCAAACACTACACGGTCTTCAATGCTGTCTTTTGCATTCACGGTTCCGTTGGCAATCACAGCTTCCTTATTTACAGGGAGCGAAACTCTGCGACTGTAGAAATAGGGCAGAAGCTCGCCATCCTGCGTTCTGTATTGCTTGGAAGGATCATCGCTGCCGCATTGATTTTTCATCATGTCGTACAAATCCTGCACCGTTGTATCGTTTTGTGAACGGGGGATGAAGTAAACCACATTGCGCTTGTCGCCCGCAATTTGATCGGCCGACCAAATCACATCAATCGGTGCGCTTTCGTTTACTTTATAGCGCAGCTGGTTGATGTACCAATCGGTGCCCAAGAGACTGGTATTGATTACCCGCACATCCGGACGAATACCTTCTACTTCCTGCGCATACCATAACGGGTAGGTATCGTTGTCGCCTACTGTAAAAAGAATGGCATTAGGTGCACAGCTTTCCAGGTAGCTGATTGCAAGGTCTCTCGCTAATGTTTTTTTGCTGCGGTCGTGGTCGTCCCATTCTTCGCTTGCCATCAATACAGGCACGGCAAGCAAACAAAGTGCAGCTGCTGCGTAGTTGCCGACAGCGCCTTTCAATACATTTTCAAACCATGTTTTAATTTGTATAAATCCAATACCGATCCAAATAGCGAAAGCATAAAAACTTCCCACATAGGCATAGTCGCGTTCACGTGGCTGTGGACCTGCTTGATTCAGATACAATACAATGGCCAGTCCGGTGAAGAAAAACAGCAGGCTGGTAATAATCCAGTCGTTTCTGTGGCGCTGCAGATGGAAGATAAAACCTAATACACCGAGTATAAAAGGCAGCAGATATAATTTGTTGTTGGCTTTGTTGTTTTTCAGTGAGTCGGGCATCAGCTTTTGATTGCCCAGTCTGGCATTATCAATAAAAGATATACCCGAGCTCCAGTTGCCGTTTCTTGCTTCGCCCAAGCCCTGCACATCATTTTGCTTACCGGCAAAATTCCACATGAAGTAGCGGAAATACATTACGTTGATCTGGTAAGTAAAAAAGAAATTCAGGTTGTCCGCCATGTCGGGATCACGCTCCCAAGAGGTTTTACCTGTTTGGGGATCTCTCATTTTGTTGATGCCCAGCCATTGTCCGTAAAAGATGTCATGATTTTGTTCTTCACTGGCATCCCAGATACGCGGGAAAATCATTTGCTGACTTTCATCGTAAACGGGCTTTTGTTTTTTGCCCACAATTTCATATCTGTCGCCAACGCGCTGATATACATCACCTGTTTCTTCATATTCGATGGGTGATGCAGTGAATACCTGTCCTTTTAAAAGCGGAAAATCGCCGTATTGCTCACGACCAAGATAGCCTGCCAGCGAAATGGGATTGTCAACATTGTACATGTCGATGGCGGGATTGGCAGCAGAGCGAATGAGCGTAGTGATATATGTGGAATAGCCCACCAGCATAAATGCAAAACTCCAGAGCCCTACGCGCACGAAGCGGTAGTTGTTTTTTCCTGCCCAGCGAATTCCAAAAGCAAGTAAAACCGATAAGGCAATGAAGAAAAAGATGAAGCCGCTGAAAAAAGGCAAACCGAAATCGTTCACGAAAAGTTTATCGAACCATCCTGAAAGCGAAATGGACCACTGCACCACTGCTTTTTGTACGAAGCCGGTAATACCGCATCCAATCAAAAATGCAATGATGCCTCCTTTCAGGGTTACTTGGTATCTGCGGAAATAATACACCATTACAATGGCAGGGATGGTAAGCAGGTTTAGCAGGTGAACGCCGATGCTCAGACCCATCAGGAAAAATATCAAAACAATCCAGCGCTCGGCCAGTGTGCGTTTATGATCGTCGTTTCCTGCAAGCGCATCTTCGTGTTCCCATTTCAAAATCGCCCAGAATACCATGGCGGTAAACAGTGATGACATGGCATATACTTCGCCTTCCACCGCGCTGTACCAGAATGAATCGGAAAATGTATAAGCGAGTGCACCGATGGCGCCTGCCGCCATAATGGTAAATAATTGCTGACCATCGGGCTCGGTGTTCAGCTTCACTACGATGCGGCGTGCGAAATGCGTAATGGTCCAAAATAGAAACATGATGGTGAGGCCGCTTGAAATGGCCGACATCATATTTACGCCCAGCGCAGGATTACCCGGCGTGAGCAGGGTGAACATTCTTCCCAGCATTACAAATAGCGGTGCTCCGGGAGGGTGCGGAATGCCCAGTTTATACGACGATGAAATGAATTCACCGCAGTCCCACAAGCTGCCCGTTGGCTCCATGGTAAGAATATACACGGCACTTGCAAAAAGGCCGATGAGCCAGCCGGTAATGTTGTTGATTCTGTTGAAGTTCATAAATACTTGGTTTTGGTACCGCTATGCGGGTTCGCAAAAATAAGGAGATGAGGCAAGATATACTTTTCGATCCGATGTTTTAACACATGCGTATTTTCTGTTGTGATGGGGAAGGTTTGGCACAGGTAATTGCTTACTCAAAAAACACCCGTACGGTTTGATAAAACAGGCGCGACTGCGCATACTGACCGATGTTTTTTTCAGAAAAGCCGGTGAGACCAAAAAGGCCCGCAGCATTGCCCTTGTTAATGGCAATTTCAAGATAGCCAGCCGCATTGAAAAGTGCCAGCTTTTCTCCTTCGGGCACATCGGCATAGGTTTCGCTGATGCGATCGATCACTTCATCGCGTTTGAAAACAATGCGGAAGCTGCGGCCTTTGCGTTGCTCTTCAAAAGCTTCGCGGGTGATATTGACAATCACATTCTCAAAATGATCAACAAAAATAATTTGTCCTTCTATGTATTGAAGCGTGGTAACCGGGCGTAGGGGATTACGCACTTCAATCGATACATCTTTGTTCCCCAGCGCAGCAAGGGGTTGGCCTTCCAAAATCGCTTTGATGGCTTTTGCCCAGGTTTCAACACAGAGCAAGGTGTTGCGCGGTCTGGATTTGTCGAGCGGAATAGCAATGATTTCCTTGGGAATTTCTTCTAGGATCATCGTGATGAGGCCGTTATCTGCCAGCAGCAGATACTGATCCATATGTTTCACTACGAGCATATGCTCGGGTTTTTTCTCAAACAAGTTTACCAGAATCATATGGAAACTGCCGGGCGGAAATTGCTGCAATGCATTCCTGCATACATATGCTGTTTGCGGCACATTGAAAGGCGAAAGTTCATGGGTAATATCCACCAGCTGCAGCTGCGGATTCATTTGCAGCAACTGACCTTTTACGGCACCTACCAGGTAATCTTGTCTGCCTATATCAGATGTCAGTGTTAAAAGGGGCAAGTCATCAGTTTTGTGTGAACGAATATAGCAAATCCCATTGGGTTGTAGGCTATTTCACGAGTTTACCATCTTGAAAGAAAAATTTATAAACCATATTGTCGGTAAGCTGCGGCAGCAGCTTGTTCATCCATACGGTGCGGATACCGGTGAAGGTGAGGATGAGCGTACGCTTTCTTTTTTCAATAGCTTTTAAAATATGTGATGCGCATGCTTCGGCGCTCATCATTTTGCTTTCGTCCATGGGTGTTTCGCCCTGTGGGTTCGCATCGCTGTTGAGCGCAACATTGCGAATATTAGAACTGGTGAAGCCCGGACAAACCCACATCACATTTACGCCGCTGTGCAGCAGTTCGGTGCGCAATGCTTCCATCCAGCCTTGCACGGCAAATTTGGATGCAGAATAACCGCTGCGGCCCGGTAGTCCGCGATAGCCGGCAATGGACGAAATGCCTACAACTGTTCCTTTTCTTTCAAGGATAGAGGGCAGTGAAAATTTGGTGCAGTAAACATTGCCCCAGAAGTTGATGTCCATCACCCTGCGCAGCGTGTCGATAGCGGTATCATTAAAAAGTGCCCGCATGGAAATGCCTGCGTTGTTGATCAGAATGTCGATACCGCCCATTTCTTTCAGCACCAGCTCTATGAATCGCTTGCAATCGCTTTCTAAGCTGATATCTGCTACATGTGTTAGCAGCGGTAGTCTCGCATTGTTTTTTTCGAGGGCATAGAGTTTATCGTGATTTCTTCCGCAAGTAGCCACTTTCGCTCCTTGCTGCAGCAAGGTTTCTACCAATGCTTTGCCAATACCATCGCTGCCACCCGTTACCACTACGATTTTATCCTTGAAATAACTCATAATACGGTCGTTTTATGCGCGCTAAACGCACCTGTTCACACGCATGATTTCAGGCGCTGCGTACAAAAATAGGTGAGGAGCGCGCCTCAAAAAAATACAGATCGCAGCATTTTAGAATAAATCGAGATTAAAATTTGGGGCCTATTGATTTTGGCTTATTTTTGCACTCCCAAAAAATGGGAGCAGCGGTTTTACCGATGCGATTCCGTAGCTCAGTTGGTAGAGCAATACACTTTTAATGTATGGGTCCTGGGTTCGAGTCCCAGCGGGATCACAGAGCAAGATCCTCCGAGCAATCGGGGGATTTTTTGTTTTAAGATGTATTGTTTTGAATACTGCTTGAGCAGATTTACTCAGCGGTAATAAAGCGATCGCGGATTTTTTCAAGCAGGCGCGATTCAATCATTTTGATGGCAAGATGAATCATATTCTTGAATGCTTTGCCGGTAGAAATGCCATGGCCAATAATCACGGGCTTATCTACGCCCAACACAGGCGTGCCGCCATAGTTTTCAAAGTCGAAGCGCTTGAAGTATTCATCTTCATGCAGGTTGCGGCATTTGGCGATATCGTAAATCGATTCGCCGAGTTTTAAAATCACGTTACCAGTGAAGCCATCACATACCATTACATCGGCCTTGGCTGCAAGTATTTGTCTTCCTTCCACGTTGCCAATGAAGTTGATGAGCGGACTGTTTTTGAGCAGGGAATAGGTGTTCTGTGCGAGGATATTTCCTTTGCTTTCTTCTTCACCGATGTTCACTAGTCCTACTGTTGGAGCGTCTACATCCAGAATATTTTGTGCATACAAACTTCCCAGAATGGCACATTGTAAGAGGTTTTCGGGCTTGGCATCTGCCAGCAGTCCAACATCCAGAAGCAGTCCGTAGCCGCCGGTAATTT
Organism: uncultured Chitinophagaceae bacterium; assembly: GCA_964505195.1. Taxonomy (GTDB): domain Bacteria; phylum Bacteroidota; class Bacteroidia; order Chitinophagales; family Chitinophagaceae; genus CAZDGV01. The sequence goes on along the minus strand of CAZDGV010000008.1, from coordinate 9,433 downwards.
TAGGAATGACGGTGGAGATGGTTGGACGAAGCACGCCTTCGATGGCTTTCAAAGAATAAAGTGCGCCCACCATCATGGCGCCGGTGCTGCCCGCGCTGATGAATGCATCAATTTCACCCGCTGCAAGCATACGAAAGCCGATGCTGATGGATGCATTGGGTTTGTCGCGCAAGCTGCGGGTAGGGCTGTCGCTCATGTCAATCACCTCAGTGGTGTGCACAAAGCGCAGAGATGCAATGCGATGTTGAAAGGCAGGTTTGAGCTGCGCTTCATCGCCAATTAAGCAAAGGGTAACGTTGGAGGAAAGTTCGTTTAAAAAAAGGGTCACTCCGTTCACCGCTTCCTGCGGCGCGTAGTCACCACCCATCATGTCAATACCAATGATCATGGGAGGGAGTCATTCAAACAAAACATCAGGCTTTGGCAGGTGCTTTCTCAGCAACCAGCTTCCCCTTGTAGTAGAGTTTGCCCTCGCTTACATGCGCACGATGGCGTACATGCAATTCACCGGTAGTGGTGTCTTTGCTGAGGGTTACGGTTTCTGCTTTATAGTGCGTACGACGCTTAGCACCGCGCTGCTGTGAGTGTCTGCGTTTAGGATTGGGCATACATTCAATTTTATTCGTTTCTGAATTTATCTAAACCTTTCCAGATATTCTTGTTGTCGGCCTTCTGCGGATTCAAGTTTGCCAGTTTTTCCAGCACTTCTTTATTGCAGTGAGGGCCTCCCATTTCGCTCTCCGAACACATTTTGTGCATCGGTATGCTCAAAATGATGAACTCGTAAATCCAGTCTTTCACATCCAGATGACTTTCAGTTCTTGCAATGTAGAACACATCCGGATTCTCTTCTTCCTCATTCATCTTCTCCGGCTCGTCGGTCATCTTTACCAGCATTTCAAACTCATCCCACAATTCGAGCGGCAGGTTATTGCCGCAACGATCACATGCCACTTCCACCGTTCCACCGATTTCGAAAGTCAGCATCATGAAGTTGCTGCTTTTTTCGAGGGTCAGCTTTACGTGTGCCTTACAGTTTTTGAAATCGAGCTGTTCGGGCTTTTCAAAGAAATCATCTCTTATTTCGTATCCGAATGCATGAAAGCCGGGCTTCAGACCCACAAACGCAATTTCATATTCACGACGGCTTTTCATTCCCGGGTTTAAAGAGTTTGCAAAGGTAGGCAAATATTGGATATGGGCAAAAACAGATCGGGCGGCTGTTTAGGAGGCCGCTTGCACAGATTTAGACCCGGAAAGCTACATTTGAGGCATGAAAGCGGGAAATATGCTCCGTTGGGTGGTCCTCACAGCGCTTGCCATCATGGCACTGGCCATTTGGGTGGCCATGGGCTATGCCGAGTGGCTGGAACAGGGGTATGCATCGCGTTTTTTTCCACTGCTGGCATCCTGGCAACGCCGTTTTTTTGGCAGTTTGCCCTTTAGTTTGGGCGATCTATTGTATAGTGCAGCAGGCATCTATCTGCTTTGGCAGCTGGTGGTTTTTGTTCGCGCGTTGATGCAAAAAACAAAAGATACCGCAACCGTTTTCCGTCCGCTGTTGAATATCTTTTCCCTGTTGCTTTTTTGCTGGGTATATTTTTATCTGTGCTGGGGGATGAATTATTACCGATTGGGTATAGCGTATCAGTTGCAAATAGAAAAAGACAGTGTTTCGCGCGAAGCGCTGCTATCACTCAACCGACTGCTGGTAGCGCGGGTGAATGATGCGAAGCAGCGTTGTATAGCTAGTGGCGATACGCTGCTGCAGGAAGCGCGTATAAAAGCATCGGCTCTCGCCGCATATCGTCGCGCAGAAAAAAAGTTTTCATTTTTGAAATATCGGTATCCGTCCATCAAGCCATCGCTGTTTGGAACGGTGGGAAATTATGTGGGCTTTTTAGGGTATTATAATCCTTTTACCGGCGAAGCGCAGCTGAATGTAAAAGGTCCGCAAGTAGTACAACCCTTTGTTGCCTGTCATGAAATTGCGCATCAGCTGGGTTATGCGAGTGAAAGCGAAGCGAATTTTGTAGCTTTTTTAGTAGGAGCCTGGAGTAATGATGCGTCCTTACAATACGCAACTTACTTAGATATGTTCATGTATGCGGCCGGTAATTTACAGGCAGCAGATAGCACTGCAGCAAGTAAAATAGTGCAAACCCTGCATCCCGCTGTGCGAGCGGATTTGCGCAGCTACCGTGATTTTTATAGAAGGCATCGCATATTTCTCACCGAGTGGGTGGATTGGTTTTACGATTGGTACTTGCGTGCCAATCGGCAGGAAGAAGGGCTCAGCAGTTACAGTGAAGTGGTTACCTGGCTGATTGCCTATGATCGGAAATACGGACTTTAATATGTTGTCACCATTTATTTAAAAAGCATTCTTCCACATCATGCTTTCAATGGGCTTATCGGGCTGCTGGTTGTATTTGGCATTGCCTTTTTGATTGTACTTCACTTCAATTTCACCTTCCACCGGAAAATAAATCAGCTGACCAATGGGCATGCCTTTATATACTTTCACCGGCTGCTTTACAGAAATTTCTAGAGTCCAGTTGCCGCAAAATCCTACATCCCCTTTTCCTGCGGTGGCATGGATATCAATACCCAGTCGACCGGTAGATGATTTGCCTTCCAGAAAAGGGACATGTGCATGCGTTTCAGTGTATTCCAGTGTTACGCCCAAATAAAAGATATGCGGGTACAGCACAAAGCCTTCCTCAGGTATTTCGAAATACTCAATCTGGTTGTGTTTTTTCGCATCCAGAATATGCTCTTTATAAGTAGCCAGCCATTTGCCCAGATGCACATCGTAGGAGTTGCTGCCCAGGCAGGTACGCTGGTAGGGTTCAATTACAATGGTGCCCTTTTTCATTTCTTCAAGAATGCGCTGATCAGAAAGAATCATAGAAACAAAACATTTATCATTTACTGTTGTAGATTCGCCGGCTCAATTTCAGCGAATGCGCGAGATTTGACCAAAGGAAATGCCGCTCATTTATCAACATAGTATCAACAGTAGGACCCGCATTGGGTTATGGCAAATTGAAGAGCCGGAATCTTTCTTTGCAACTTCGCATTTGCAAGCGCCGCCAACCCTGCATCCGCAACGGAGGCTGCAGTATTTGTCGGCCCGCCATTTGCTCACGCAACTCTATGCTGATTTTCCTATTCATGCAATGCAGGTGACTCCGGCAGGTAAACCCTATTTGCCTTGCGACACTTATCATTTTTCACTCACGCATGCTTCCAACTTTGCGGCATCAATTGTAAGCAGCAACGAGCGTGTGGGCATCGATGCAGAAATTGCTTCGCCACGTATTTTTAAAGTGCAGCACAAGTTCATGCATGCCGATGAATTGGAATTGTTGCATACTATGCATGCGATGCTTCCGCAGCAAACACTGCTTACCCTTTGCTGGTCGGTAAAAGAAGCCCTGTTTAAATGGTACGGATTGGGACAGGTAAATTTTCAGGAGCATCTGCGCATAACGCATATCGAGGGCAATGCCCAGGAGGGTACTATTTCCGCCTTTGTTGCAAAAGAGGGGGGTGTAGCCCTCTCACTCTCATATCGGCTTTTTGATCCACTCGTTTTGTGCTGGGTGGCGTCTGACCGCTGACCTGACTTGGTGCTTTCCCATTTGGTTTCACGTGATTTTTCTCCTACTCTTGTTTTTATAGTATTTAATTAGTATTTTACCTAGGCTTTATAATTATAAAGTACTTATAAAATCCGTATTCCTAGTCCAAAACACCCGATGCATGTCCCGTATCCTATTGGTGCTGACACTTTTGTGTTGTAGTCGATTCTTGAACGCACAGGTGGGAATCGGCACGGTAACACCCGACAGTAAGCTTGAAATAAAAAGTAGTGGCAGCAGTGCTGCTACCAGAGCCCTGCATGTGAAAAATGCATCGGGCAACACCCTTTTTTTAGTGCGCGATGACGGCAACATTGGTATCGGTACTTCTACTCCTGGGGCTGCACTTGATTTAAAAGGTGCTATTCGTTTACTTGGAAGCAGTTCGGGTTTTGTTGGCTTGATGCCTTCTTCCGCAGCAGGGTCTACCATCTATACTTTACCTTCATCTGATGGAACGGGTGGACAGGTATTAAGCACCAATGGCAGTGGGTTGTTGGGTTGGACTAGCATGCCAAGCAGCAGTGGAACAGTAACGAGTGTGGGATTGTCTTCCCCTACTGGCGGCATTAGTATCAGCGGATCGCCGGTTACTTCCGCAGGCACGCTTACATTAAACATTGCTACTGCAAGTGCTTCGCAACAGGGTTTATTATCAGCGGCCGACTGGAATACTTTCAACAGCAAGCAAAACACAATTACATTATCTGCAACGGGCAATAGTGGCGCTGCAACTTTCAACGGTTCAACATTAAACATTCCAACTTATAACCTTGAAGGTTTGGGTGGTGTGCCAACTTCACGCACTATTAACATCAATGGTACTGTTTTGGATTTGGGTGCAGATCGTAGCTGGACAATTCCTACGCATGATGCATTAACGCTTGGTGCGGATGCAAATGGTTTGTTACTGACTGGTCAGCAATTGAATCTTACACTAGCGAGTACGAGTACAACGGGTGCGTTATCAAACGCCGACTGGAATACTTTCAACAGCAAGCAAAACACAATTACATTATCTGCAACGGGCAATAGTGGCGCTGCAACTTTCAACGGTTCAACATTAAACATTCCAACTTATAACCTTGAAGGTTTGGGTGGTGTGCCGTTATCGCGAAAGATTACAATAAACGGAACGGAGTTGGATTTAAGCGCTGACAGAAGTTTTAGCGTAGGAAGCGTAACGAGTGTGGGCTTGTCTTCGAGTACCGTCGGTATCGCCATCGGCGGTTCACCCGTAACCTCAGCAGGTGAGTTATCATTGAATATCGCAACTGCAAGTGCATCGCAACAGGGTTTGTTATCAGCGGCCGACTGGAATAGTTTTAATAGTAAAGTTAATATCAGCGACACTGCCTCCATGCTTTCGAACTATATTGAAAAGTGGGATACTGTTGCAATGTTATTGCCTTATGCAAAAAAAGATTTCATGAAAGCGGGAGCTGGCATTAGCTACAATGCAACCAATGGTACCGTTACCAATACGGGTATTGCTGTGGCAACGGCACCAACAATCAATTATTTACTCAAGTTTAGCGCAACAAATCCAGTTTCTGTAATCAATTCATCGTTGGTAGATGATGGCACCAATATGGGCTTAGGTATTGCTGCCCCCGTTAGCGCATTGCATATAGATCGTGGTTCAGGTGGCGCTGTCCTTAAAATAACTTCATCAGTAACAGGTCAAGCTGCCGCTGACGGGTTTGATTTAGGCATTGATGCAGATGGAAAGGCTGTCATTAACCAAAGAGAAAACAATGATCTCATCATTAGTACCAATAATACGCTGCGTGCTACATTCAGGGCGGCTTCGGGTGGACAAGTTGAATTTACTGGATCAGTACTTGCTGCAGCATTTTTTGAAACTTCTGATATAAGGCAAAAGGACATTATTAAGCGGGATGGAGATATTGTCTATTTCACCTGGAAGGATAAGCGCGATGAGCTGGTGCATACTGGATATATAGCTCAAGAAGTGCAAGAAAGAAATCCGCATCAGGTGATGCAAAAAAGTGATGGCATGCTGGCGCTGAATTATACAGAGCTATTGGTTGAGAAAGTGCGCGCATTGGAAAAGAAAATTGAAATCTTGGAAGCTGAAATAAAAGTAAGCAAGCAGCATGCATTCAAAAGGAAAAAGCGCAGATCAAATTAATGCATCATGTTGGCGTTTTCACATATAACATGCATGCTTGTTTTATGGTGTGCAATTTTTGTATCATCTCCTGTAAATGCGCAATACAGAGGCGGTAGTGGAGATGGTAGTGATGTGTCTGAATCGCCTGTAGCAGTTTTTCCTATGATTTATTATGGTGGTGCCGGACGCGGCGATGCCAATGCAAAAACCAATACCATTTATTTGTTTAATCGATGGGCAGATATGGAAAATAATCGTGTCGTTACCTGGGATGCTTTCAATGATGGAAGATTATTAGCTCGATTCAACAGTAGTGGAAACCTGCCCACGGGTTTGCAAGGCGTTGCAAAAATAAATATGACCACCTACGGCGTAGTGCCTCTCCAAAACGGACTTTATGCTACCATATTGCAAAAGCCGAATAATCAACTGCTGATACGCGGTGATTTTAGAAGCGTGCTGATTGCTACCACGGCCGGACAAGCTGCATGTGTTGCACAAGCAAGTTATCCGCAGCTACTTTGGCTGGATACCGACTTGCTGCAATTAAATATAACGCGGTGTTATACCGACAAAACACTTACTACACTTTACACGCAAGGCAATGGCACCAGCTGGTACAATATCAGCGGAGGAGGTGCCATCAGAATTAATGCCAGTGGAGTAGTGGTAGGCATTTCATGTTATTAAAAAATGTAAACAAATCAATTATGAAAAAAACAATCATTGCTTTTTGCGTATTGTTGTTGATGGGTTTCAGCAGCATTCGCTACTATCAGTTTCGCATGACGGAAGAACAGGCGCAATACCATTGGAAAAATCTGGAAGCCATTAAGGTGGTGTTGGATCAGAGCAGCTTGCCGCACACGCAGGTAAAACAAGTCATTGGCGCCATCGATTCTTTGCAGAAAGACATGCAGCGTGGATTGAGTATTGATTCTTCAGAGGTGAAGAGGAAGTAGGGTGGAGGTTAGCAGATAGATATTAGTGTTGAGATTTTTATTGTTGTGCTTACTGAGCATAAAGTGACTAAAACTGCTATTTAGTTTTGTTCGCTATGCTTTGGATCCTTAATAGTAATTTATTTTAGAGGTATGTTGCTGGTTTAGCCGTGCAGAAGAGGCAGTAAGTTATATTTTTTAAGGGTAGTTCTTATAATTCCCTAAATTGTAAAGGTAATTGCCAAAGCTGCATGCAGGGAAAAAACGCTTCACTCATCAATAGTTTGGTTGCCATGTTTGCCGCCCATCATCCCGTGCCAGCGGAGGTGAAGCATTTTCTTGCAAAGCATTGCCAAATAAAAACACTTAATAAAGGCGATTATCTGTTGCGTGCGGGAGAGGTGTGCGATCAATATTATTTCATTCACAAGGGCATAATACGCGCTTTTATGGAAGAGGCAGGCAAGGAAATCACCACTTGGATTTCGGTAGATGGTGAGCTGGTTACTTCTATATACAGTATGTTGCATCAGCGTGCATCCGTTGAAAATATTCAGGTCTTAAAGCAAGCAACGCTATTACAGTTGGACGCAGCAATGCTGGAGCGGCTTTTCGAAGCAGTTCCGGTATTTAATACCATTATTCGTAAAGTAATTACCAGCTACTATCAGGATGCAGAGTTTCGGGCATTCATTGCGCGCATTCCTTCCGCCGAAGCAAAGTGTAAACTCTACCTTCAGGCCTATCCACATAAGGCAGCGCTGGTGCCGAGAAAGTATATCGCTTCTTTTTTGGGCATCCGTGAAGAAACCTACTCGCGCATTGTAGGTCGCCGGCGCAGTTCTAGCCCCTCAGTTTCTTGACATAGGTCAAGTTTTTACAAAAAAGTAAAGGCATAGCGTTTTTTGATTAAATAAATTTGATTTTTAAGGGACAAGTAGTTTTGCCCCGTTAAATTTTAAATTCATCCCAAGATGAAAACCTTTGCTTATTTTTCTACGTTTTGTTTTTTTAGTTTATGGATGTTTGCCACCCACTTACATGCTCAGGTAGGTATTGGTACTGCAAGTCCAACCGCCGGCACCCGACTGGATGTAGTAGGTTCCGGTACAACTTCATCTACTGCTGCGTTAAGAGTACGAACTGCTAATGGTACGAATCTGCTGGTTCGCGATGATGGGAAGGTGGGTATAGGTACGACGGAACCTGATGCCGGATTGGAAATTCTGACAAACGGTTCTCAGTTGAATGCGTTGAGGGTGGCATCAAATCAAGCTTTTAGTTCAAGCCCGGATGTGGGTATAGGGTTTAGATTTAAATACAATACTGCGGGAGCTTACACTTCAGGAGCTGTTATTAGTGCTTTAAAAGAAAATAACACAGATGGCGATGAATCAGGAATTTTACGTTTTATGACCAATAGCGCTGGTACGATAGCTGAAAGAATGCGTATTTCTTCGTCAGGTAACGTAGGTATAGGTACGACAAATATTACATTAGGGACTCGATTAGAAGTTGCAGGTAATATATCTATTAAATCAGGTGCTGATGCTTATGTGCAAACAACAGATGCTAACAATTTAATTTTAAGATCACACCAACAGGCAGGAACAAGTGGTAAAGGATTAAGGTTCCAATATTGGAATGGAGCTCGTTGGGAAAATGCTTTATATTTTGATAACGTAGCATCTGGTTATAATAATTTGATTATGCAATCAGCAGGTGGAAATGTAGGTATAGGTACGACATCACCAGCTGACCCTCTTCATGTCATTGGGAATGTCAGAGCAACAAGCTATAATTCAAGTTCAGATGCTAGGCTTAAAAATGTACTCCAGAATTGGGCTAGTGATGATCATATTGACTTTGTCCAATTTCGTTGGAAAAATGGAAATGATAACAGAGAGCACTATGGCTACTTAGCTCAGGAGGTTCAACAAATATTACCAGATGCGGTGCAAACAGACAATGAAGGGATGATGTCGGTTAATTATGACGAGGTGCATAGCTATAAGCTTGCCATGCAAGAGAAGCGTATTAAAGAACTGGAGCAAACGGTTGAAGAGTTGAAAAAAATGATCAAGCGAAAAAGAACGCGGCGGTAAGATCGGTTAATCTATTCAAATTCTAAGCCCGACAAAAATTTGTCGGGCTTTTGTGTGTCCTCCGGCGCAAGTGTTCGGCTTGCAGGGCAGATCATTTTTGTTGGGTTTAAAGCAGCTGCGATTTTACTGCGACGCTGTTGCTTATGCCTGCTAAACAAAACACTCCTTTAGCTGCCAAGCCCTGCTTTGCACTGCTGATGGTGATGCCCCACATGATAAATGGCGAAATAGAGTAATTCGCGCATCGTCAGCTTGCCTAAAAGCGGATGCGGCAGTACGATATGGTCCAATGCTGCTTCATCATACGATGCAACTCGCCCACACAAGCTGTTTACCAGATCTTTTAGCGCCTGTATCGATTTTTCTACATCTCCTTTTGCATTGCCGGGTACATACATGAATGGGGCTTTGCCTCCCCGCCTTAGTTTTTCCTGATAGGCCTCCACCAGCGCATGGTAGCTGCTGATTGCTTTCTTCGCTGAACCAAAAAGCAGCAATGGAAGAAAGCGGGGGAGCGATGTCGCGATCTTGATGGGACGTAAACATATATATACATGGCGCAGCTGCTGTGCTGCATTCCATTTTCCCGGCTGCGCTTGATAC
>CAZDGV010000007.1:35217-86287 GCA_964505195.1 uncultured Chitinophagaceae bacterium | reverse complement strand
TATGGTGAGGGTTTGTTTGAAACCATGCGAAAAACAAGCGACGGCATTGCTTTGTGGGAGCGCCATCTTACAAGGCTTCACAATGGCATGCAGGTATTGGATATGTCGTTTCCGCCTCATGTTCAGGCTGATACTTTTTTGAAGGAGATCGATAAGCTCCTTCTGAAAAATAGGATTGCTTCAGATGCGCGGATCCGTCTTACCTGCTTCAAGGGAGATGGCGCCCTATGGGAAGAGGCAGATTCCCTGCACTATCTTATTCAATGTTGGAATTTACCGCGAGCTGAATTCAATTTAAACGGATTAGACATTGGGGTATTTGCCGGTTGCACGAAGAGTTGTGATGCGCTATCCAATCTTAAAAGCAACAATTATTTGCTCTATTCCCTTGCCGCGCAATATGGCAAAAAGCAAAGATGGAACGACTGTTTGGTATTGAATCAGCATGGTCGGCTTGCAGACAGTACCATTGCTAATATCTTCTTTATTAAAGATGGGGTGATTTATACTCCTGCACTTACTGAAGCGCCCGTGGCAGGGGTGATGCGCAGTTATTTAATCGATCAGCTGCCTGCGATTGGATTTAGGGTAGAGGAGGGGGCATATAGTGCAGAAGATCTTGTTGATGCCGATGAAGTATTTCTCAGCAATGCAATACATGGAATTCGCTGGGTGAAGCGCATGGATCAAGTTTTGTTTGGCAATCACATAACTGCCGAAATTTATCACCAGGTTGTCCGCCCCCTTTTTCAATGAACTTTCACTGCTTTGGAATGTTAAATGGCTTATGAAACAGGAAATCAATTTATGCTGGCTGCGGAGAGATTTACGGCTTCATGATCATGCAGCATTGTATCATGCGCTGAGTGATGGACTGCCGGTGCTTCCTCTGTTTATTTTTGATCGGGATATATTGGATCTGCTGGAGGATAAGGATGACCGAAGGGTTTCATTCATTCATCAAACGATTCAGTCGATCAAGGAAAAATTGCAGTCGCAGGGCTCCGACATAGAAGTACATTATGGAAAACCAGCAGCTGTTTTTACAGAGCTGCTTGAAAAATATCATATCCGCAAGTTGTTTGTAAATCACGATTATGAACCCTATGCCATACAGCGTGATCAAAAAATTACGGATCAGCTGCAGCGCAAAGGTGTTGAGGTTGTGAGTTTTAAGGATCAAGTGATTTTTGAAAAATCGGAAGTGGTAAAAGATGATGGCAAGCCTTATACCGTGTTCACGCCTTATAGCAGGAAGTGGAAAGCAAAGCTTGCAGAAGTGGGACTGCCTTCTTTCCCTTCTGAAAAGAAATCAGCGGGGTTTTTAAAAGCAAAGCCCACGCCTATGATCTCCCTGCAAGAAATGGGCTTTATACCGGTGAAGGAAACATTCCCTGCCGATCAAATTTCCGGTGAAATCATCCAAAAATACAAGGAGCAGCGCGACTATCCGGCTATCAGAGGAACAAGCAGATTAAGCGTTCATCTTCGTTTCGGTACGATCAGTATTCGTGATCTGGCAAGGCAGGCGCTGGCATCCAATGAATCTTTTTTAAACGAGTTGATCTGGAGAGATTTTTACCATATGATTCTTTGGCATTTTCCGCAGGTAGGCGAGGGGAAATCGTTCAAAAAAGAATATGATTTTATTGCGTGGCGAAACAATGAGGAAGAATTTGAAAAATGGTGCAGCGGAAATACGGGCTATCCTATTGTAGATGCCGGCATGCGCGAACTGAATGCCACCGGATTCATGCACAATCGGGTGCGTATGATCGTAGCATCTTTTCTTACCAAGCATTTACTAATCGATTGGCGCTGGGGCGAAGCCTATTTCGCAAGAAAGCTGCTCGATTTTGATTTAGCAGCCAATAACGGCGGATGGCAATGGGCTGCGGGCAGCGGTTGTGATGCAGCACCTTATTTCAGGATTTTTAATCCGTATACCCAAACGCAAAAATTTGATCCTAAGCTGGAATATGTACGCAAGTGGGTGCCTGAGTTCGAAGAGTTTAACTATGCCAAACCAATTGTGGTGCATGAGCAGGCACGCAAGCGTTGCCTGGAAACATACGCTGCTGCTTTAAAAAAGTAATTTTTTCAATTTCAGTCAGGGATGTGTTGATGATTTTCAATCAGCCGTGTGGCACTTCGGTAAGGTTGTAATGCTTAAAAGAAAAACATTCCGCCGCCACTGTTTCCAAAACGTGGATTGACAAAGTTATTTAGAATGCTTCCAAAGCGGTAGGTAATACCAAAGCCCATAAAGAAGTTAAAATTGGTTTGTAATTGCCGACGGCGTGCAAGTACATCATCTGAAGATGCGCTTCCTTTTGGAAGAAACACCTGGTCCCGAACAATTGAAGGGAGGGCGAAGACATTAAAAGATAAATTTCCTGTAAGTCGAACGTCAACAAAAGTGTTAAACGATAGATTTAAGTATTTCCAGTTGTTGAAAAAATTGCGATACGTTATGCCTGTTGACACGGTACCCCATTTCTGATTTAAAGAAAGATTCACTGATAAGTTGTGTCCGGTTAGCCACTCTTTTGTTTTTTGATAAATCGTAGTATCGTAATATGCGTTCCGCCGGATATCGGGCCCATACCGTATAGTTAGCAATTTAGAATTAACCTTGCTGTAAGGGAAAATATTGTATTCGATGCCCGGGCTGAAATACACCTGACTTTTAATGTTTGTAAAAGTTGCCTGCGTAGCAGACACATCATAGCCTATCGTCCAGTGTTCATTAATGCTTTTTGCAATCTGGTGCTCAAAGTTTAAGCTGTGGTTCCGTACCGTAATTTCATTGTTGCTGATAACAAACAGATTTCTGTCGTCGTTGCCATTCATTGAAAAGCTGACCCGCAAATCATCCGTTACACGCGTTGCTGATAACCGTCCACCCAAGTTACGGGAGCGATAATTTTGATCGGCACTAAAGTTGCCATTTGCCCGGGCGCTGAAAACCCAATAATTCCATTTATCGACCGTGGTTTGGTTCCCGCTCTTTTCTTTTTGTAATGAATCACTCTGCAGTTTAGTTTGGATGGTCACCTCATTTAGATAGCCGGATTTTGCAATATAGGGGGTAAGTCCTGCTTGTATATATCGCACCATCAATGCTCTTCGTTCGGCATCAGTAGCAAGTGGTAAGGTTTCGCAGCGTAAGGTGTCGCTGTTCTGTTTTGCATATTGATTCAGGCCATAGAAAATCAATTGTATCTGCTCGCCACCGCTGCCAATGGGTTGTGAAGTAATCAGGAGATGCACATCTGCTGCAATGCGATCGATTACAAAATCTACTACATTAATTTCCGTTCGAATGTAGGTAAGATCACACCAGGTGTTGCTGCAATCTACAAATAGTTTAATCCGTTTTTTCGGGGGTGTAGTATGTTGACTCTGCGCCAGCAAACCCCATAAAATGCAGCCAATGAATATCAAAGCTTTTTGCATAAAATCAAAAAAAGCGACAAGATAAGCCTGCGCTTAATCTTTAAATATTCCTGTCCATCATTTCGCAAACATTTAACAAGTATTGTATTGCCATTGCACCTTCAGTTCCGGCGTGTTCTGAAAACCGATTTACATATAGTTCAATATGCTCGCGCATTATTACTTCATCCATTTCCTGTGCGTTTTCTTGAACAAATTCTGGTAGTTTCGGATAATTATGCCAAGCTGCTTTAATACTGTTTGATATTAGGTAGTCTACATGTGCGGCAATCCCTTCACTTATGCGTTGATGCGCTACTATGCCTCCCAGCGGGATGGGCAGTGCGGTTTTTTGCTCCCATAGCGAACCGAGATCGACCATCAGCTGTAGTCCTTTCTTTTGGTAGGTGAACCGGTTTTCGTGAATAATTACACCCATGTCGAATTTTCCATTTAAAACAGCCTCTTCAATTTCATGAAACGGGAGAAAGCTTTTTTTCTGTGCTTTCGGAAAAGCATGTGTAAATAAGAAATGCGCCGTAGTATGTTTTCCGGGAAGCGCAATTGTACTTTTTTCAACCAATGTCTCGAATGTTTCTACATTCTGTGGCTTGGAACCTTTACTGATGAGCAAAGGTCCAACTGCATAACCCATGGCACCGCCAGCCTCTAGTAATCGATATTCCTTCTTCACCAATGGCCAGGTGCCAAAACTGATTTTTGAAAAATCCAATCTTCCTTCCAACGCCCACTCATTCAGGGTTTGCACATCTTCGAGATAAACCTTGAAGCGAATTCCCTTAGTATCTATTTTCTGATGCACCAATGCATCAAAAATGAAGGTATCGTTGGGGCAGGGGGAAAATCCGAGACTGTATTCCATGAGTCAATCAAAATTATTTTTCAGCATCAAGTTGATCCATGCAGCGTATGATGGCAGCATTTAGGTTTTCAACTGCTTTTTGTATTTGCCATTTCTTTTTGTTTCTTTCTCCCACTTTATTTGAAATGCTTCTTAGTTGCAGATAGGAAACTTGTTCCATATTGCATATATAGTGCAGCGCAGCGCCTTCCATACTCTCTATGTCGGGTTGATAGCGCTGCCGGTAATAATCTATCTTCTCCTTTCCTGTGGTAATTTCATTTACGCTAATGGCGGTAGCCTTTTTAAACGAAAATTGTTTTAGTAGGGAAGGGTTGTTCTGCAGCCAACCATTTTTATAGGGAAACTTATTTTTACTTAATAATCCCAATTCAAAAACGGAGCGGTATTGACGATCTTCTTTCACCATGGCATCCGCAATGGTATCTTTTTTGATTGCCACTATCTCACCGAGTTGCAATTTGTTGGAGAAACTGCCAGCAATGCCGGCCTGCAGCACAAAATCGGGCCGATATTGAAGTAGATGGCGTGTAATATGGTATGAGGCAGCTGTTAATCCCACCCCTGTAATCATGATCTCAATATCCAGTCGCTTCCATTGCTTTCCAGTAACCTGTTGGTAATGGCGAATGAAGGGATCAATTTCAAGGGCAGTTGCAGCAACGATTAAAACGCTCATATCTGCAAAATTAGGCGCAATTCCTTCAATCCATGCTTTGATTCTTATGCAATAGTCCGTTGATATTCCCTTACCTTTGCCCTCCGATTCCGCTCCCGACGCAGCGGTGATTCAATAAGTGAAGCATGGTTTACTTAACACGCATTGAGCATTTTAACGCAGCCCACCGACTCTACAATCCCAACTGGACGGATGAGCAGAACGAGCAAGTTTTTGGTAAATGTGCCAATCAAAACTGGCATGGCCATAATTACGAGTTGCTGGTAACCATTCGTGGTGAGGCAGATCCTGAAACCGGCTTTCTTTTCGATGTAAAACAGCTTAGCCAACTCATTCATACTCATGTAATTGATGCGCTGGATCACAAGAATCTGAATTTAGATGTGCCCTTTTTAAAGGGTAAGATGTGCTCAACCGAAAACTTGGCCATCGCTATTTGGGATCGTCTTGCACCTTATTTACCTGCCGGCGTTGCGCTCCATTGCATTAAACTTTACGAAACGCCTCGTATTTACGTGGAATACTTCGGCAACTGAACATTTAAAGCAGTAACTTGTTAGTAGCTTATTGGTAGCAGAAGCAATGCTATCATCGCATAAAGTACGTATTCATGTCTGATAAGAAAGTAGCCGTTTACAGAAAGGAGCATTTTAATGCAGCGCATCGGCTGTACAATGCCGACTGGTCGTTTGAGCAGAACCAGGCGGTGTTTGGCAAATGCAATAATCCCAACTTTCATGGTCATAATTACGAGCTGATTGTAAAAGTTACGGGTGTTCCTGATGCCAAAACCGGCTACGTGATGGATATGAAGCATCTGAGCGATTTGATTCAGGAACATGTGGTTGAAAGATTTGATCATAAAAATCTGAACCTCGATACTGATGCGTTTAAAACCCTTAATCCCACTGCGGAGAATATTGTGATCGTAATTCACGATTTACTGCGTCCGCATATTCCGCAGCAAAATGATTTGCAGGTGCGACTTTATGAAACGCCGCGCAATTTTGTAGAATATCCTGTATAAAAATGAAATTATCCAATTATGGCATACAATAAGGTTGAGCAGTACGAAGGAAAAATTACTTCCGGACTCATCGAAAATTATCGTGAATGCATTGATCTGCTCGGCGAAGACCCCGAAAGAGAAGGCCTGCTCAAAACTCCTGAGCGCGTTGCAAAAGCTATGCAATATCTCACACAGGGGTATCAAATGGATGCCAAAGCCATTTTGGCTTCTGCAAAGTTCCACGAAGAAGTGAGCGAAATGGTGCTCGTAAAAGATATTGAGTTGTACAGTATGTGCGAACATCATATGCTCCCGTTTTTCGGTAAAGCACATATTGCATATATCCCTAATGGATGGATTACCGGACTAAGCAAAATTGCGCGCGTGGTGGATGTTTATGCAAGACGCATGCAGGTACAGGAGCGCCTTACCACGCAAATTCTGGAAGCCATCAAAGAATCGCTGAATCCGCTGGGTGTTGCGGTGGTAATTGAGGCGCAGCATTTATGCATGATGATGCGTGGCGTACAAAAGCAAAACTCTGTTACTACCACTTCTGCGTTTTACGGAGAGTTTCAAAAGCAGGCTACCCGCAGTGAATTTTTAAAACTGATTTCTGCGAAGCTGAGCTGATTTTACTTTGCAAAACATTCTGGAGTCTGCTGCAATTCTTGTAGCAGACTTCTTTATTTTTGGCCCATAAACTATTGCTATGAAACATGCATTTGTTTTTCCCGGACAAGGATCTCAGTTTCCCGGCATGGGAAAAGATTTATACGAAGGCAGTGAAGCTGCAAGGGCGTTGTTTGAAAAAGCCAACAGCATTTTGGGTTTTCGGATTTCTGATATCATGTTTGGCGGTACAGAAGAGGCACTTAGGCAGACCAATGTAACGCAGCCTGCTATTTTTATACACTCCATCGCTGCTTTTCAAAATATGCCCTCTGCTAAGCCTGATATGGTTTCCGGACATTCACTAGGAGAGTTTTCCGCATTGGTTGCCAATAGCGCATTGTTATTTGAAGATGCTTTGATGCTCGTAGCTGCACGTGCCAAAGCCATGCAGGCTGCCTGCGATGCTGAACCAGGTACTATGGCGGCTATACTTGGGTTAGATGATGCAAAAGTGGAAGAAGTTTGTGCGGGCGTTGATGATGTGGTGGTCCCTGCCAATTATAATTGCCCCGGTCAACTAGTGATCAGTGGTAGTAAATCGGGTGTTGAAAAAGCTTGCGAAGCATTGAAAGCGGCGGGCGCAAAGCGCGCATTATTGCTGCCTGTGGGCGGTGCCTTTCATAGTCCGCTGATGAAGCAAGCCGAGCTGGAGCTCAAAGCCGCTATCGATCAGGCAGTGTTTCATCAGCCGAATTGTCCGGTTTACCAAAATGTAGTTGCGAAGGCGGTAGATCAACCGGCTCAAATTAAAGAGAATCTCATTCTTCAATTAACCGGTCCTGTTAAATGGACACAATGCGTACAAGCCATGGTGGCGGATGGGGCAGAACGATTTACGGAAGTTGGCCCGGGTAAAGTGTTGCAGGGGTTAATTGGAAAGATTCATAAAGAAGCGCAAACCGATGGCGTAAGCTGATGCGAAAAAAGAAATTGCATTGATGCTGCGTTTCTGTTAAACAGCAATGCTGCAATTCACCCATTCTGCATCAAAACTTGCCTGATATTTCTTATAAAAACGAATAGCAGGTTCATTCCATTCCAGTACCTGCCATACAATACCGTTGAGTTTTTTTTCACGCGCTTCAATAATCAATTCATCCATCAGCATTTTGCCAATGCCTTGTCCGCGTGCGGCTTCAGTAACAATGATATCTTCCAGATACATTCTTTGTCCTTTCCAGGTAGAATATCGGATGTAGTAAAGTGCAAAACCTAAAATGGTGTTGTTTTCTTCCGCTACAAAAGCCCACCAAACGGGCTGAGAGCCAAATCCACTTTCCTCAAAATGGGATAAACTAACGGTTACTTCATCCGGTGCTTTTTCATACAGTGCTAACTCTTTCACAAGCTCTAATAAACGAGGGCAGTCTTCTTTTTTTGCTCTTCTAATATGAATCGACATAGCTATTTAATTAATCATGTTTCAAACGCAATAAAAAGTGTTTCAGATTTTCGCCAGTGCCTGTTCAAAATCTGCGATCAGGTCTGCAACAGCTTCAATGCCCACTGAAATCCTGAGTAAATCGTCTGGTGTTTTGGTGTCAGGGCCTTCGGTCGACTGGCGATGTTCGATTAAACTTTCTACCCCTCCTAAACTTGTTGCATGAGCAAATAGTTTCAGTGAAGTTGCCAGTTGCAATGCTGCATCCTTTCCCGCTTTTAAACGAACAGATAACATGCCGCCAAAGCCATTTTTCATTTGTTTTGAAGCAAGTGCATGTTGCGGATGTGAGGCTAATCCCGGATACAATACTTCTTGAATGGCAGCGTGTTGGGAAAGGTATTGTGCCAGTTGCATTGCATTTTCATTATGCAAAGGCATGCGTGCATAAAAAGTTTGCAGACTTCTGCAAAGCAACCAGCAATCGAATGGCGAAGGAACTGCGCCCCCATATTGCTGATGCGCGCGAATGAATTCATAGCGCTCGTCCATCTCCCGAAAAATTAAAGCACCGCCTAAAATATCGCTATGTCCACCCATATACTTGGTGGTAGAATGCAAAACGATATCTATTCCAAAATCAATCGGTTGTGTATGGTAAGGCGTAGCCCAGGTGTTGTCGGTAACGGTAAAGCATTGGTGTTTTTTTGCCAGTGCTACCAGCGCAGCGATATCTGCTATTTTCAACATGGGATTCGAAGGTGTTTCTATCCAAATCACCTTGGTATTGCTTTGTATTGATGCTTCAACTGCTTTGATATCCGACATGTCCACCACAGTGCAGCTAAGGTTAAAACCTGCAAAAAGCTTATTGACAATCGTTTTAACGGAGAAGTAGCAATCATCGGGAAGTAAAATATGATCTCCGCTGCGCAGGCTTTGAAAAACGGCTGTAGCCGCTGCAAGTCCGGATGCGAAACTGATGCAAGCGGCTCCGTTTTCCATCATGTTCAGCTTGCTTTCCAGGGTATGGCGATTGGGATTGTCGTAACGGGAGTACAAATATCCTCCGGGTAGTGAAATGCCGTCATCTCCGCGTTCAAAGCTGGTGGCCAAAACCAGCGGTGATACCACGCCGCGACTTGGATCTTTTACATTGTTCTCGTGTATAATGCGTGTATTGCGATCCATACAAATGGGTTTAAAGCGTATTGTAAATGACTATTTTCAGCATAGGGCCACCCTTGCTAAAAGACATATAAAAGTAAGAGGAAATATGCAGTAATTTTCAGTTCTGAAATGTGCCATTTATGAAACCAATGATGCAGCTATATGCAGGATACAATTACTGGGCCAACCAGCGTATTACCAATGCCATTTTGGAGATGGATACGCATCGCCATCAGGAATGGGTTACCAGCAGTTTCCCCAATTTATATGCGACGCTGCTTCATTTGTGGGATGCCGAAAGTATCTGGTGGCAACGATTAAAATTGCATGAGCGATTGCTGATACCGAGTGAGAATTTCAATCCGAACACCAATGAAGTAATCCATGGGTTGATGGAGCAGTCGATGTTATGGAAAAACTGGGCTGATCAAAGTACGGAAGCTGCTTTTTTGCATCAGTTTACCTATCAAAGTACCAAGAGAGAACTGCACAAGCAACAAGCCTGGCAGGTGTTGATGCATGTGTGTAATCATAGCACTTATCATCGCGGACAGTTAGTAACCATGATGCGACAGCTGGGGGTGGAGAAAATACCGGCAACGGATTTCATTGAATATATAAGGCTTTTGAAGTAAAATGCAGTGGATCAGCAAGTAAATGAAAAGCATAATGCTCGACAGCATAGCTACGCCCTGTTCTGTAAAGGCATGAGGTGATTTTCTTCTGCCGCCCCAGGTTGGCTTGTCACCGGGTAAACTTGATATCGCAAATTACGACTTCAAGTTTTTAAATTCTGTCGTAGTAAGCGTAAACATAAAGTCCTTGGCAAACCTTTTTAAGTTCCGTTTCACCTGCTCATTCAGTCGTCTTGTTTCTACGCCATATCTTGCTGCAAGGTCTAAATCTAACATTGCTTTTTCACCTCTGATCACATAAATCTTATTCAATGTTTTCTGTTCTACAATAAGTGTTAGCAATGCTTTTTGCCATCGGTTACTTTTTATATAGTGAATTTAAACATAAACTATTTGGCATGCAAGTGTACGCCTATAAAGATGTAGACATAACTATATTTCGTGTATATTCTATAAAGCGTGTTCACACATAGTTGTTTTTTAAAAAATTCATAGGAAATAAATACTTGATCATTTTTAGGGTTACATTATAATAAGTGCATTATTGCTATTAGCGGTTTAATCGATGACTTATAATAATGACGCTTGTATAGGTCGCAGAAATTGAATCTTTAAAACAAAAAGCTCTAAGTGTAATTATTTTTAACAGCTTTAATTTTTTCTAAGTGTTACTTTTATTTTATGTGTAGAAGCTTGATTTTATTTTTAATTTTCTTTATATCAATCGGTTCTATTTCCTGCAGCCGGGTATTATTGCGCGTATCTGGAGTTAAAGATCCAGTTGTGCAAACTGATGCAACCTTACGATACTTTGTTTCACAAAAGTTAAAAGACACTGCCCAAACTTTGCATGCTATACTCGACGCCAAAGATTCATCTTGGGCACAAGCGTTTTTAGAAGTGTTGTCTTTTGAAGGAAGCTTTGAGCTTTATGGCTCCGACGGTAGACGAAGGTGTCTGCAAATGCAAGATGAAGAGGCTGCCAGTTGCGAAGCAGCGCTATTCCATTTTTGGAAAGATTCGCTTGATACACGTTTTTTGCCCTGCAGTGATGACTCCGTAACATTGTCTCATCGGTTGGCACAATTACGTTTTCTCTTTAGCGAAAGTGTACCACCCACCAGTGAGTACGAATATGTTGTAATTGCGCGATGGGCAAAGTATATGCAGGCCAAAAGAGAGTTTAGGGATAATATTTATGCTTTGGAGCGTTATTGGCAGCAACAGGGTAAAAGGGTTCTGTTAATACGACTCAATACCGATTTGCATGACTCGTGGAATTTGAAGATTGGTTATCGTGTGCGTACACGAGTTAAACGCACAGGAAGGGAAATTGAAACGTACTGGAATTTTTCAGGTATTCCTCCAAAATTTCCTGACAAGAAGTAGCGCTGATGTCTCTTCATATTCTAAGGCTTGAAGCTTAATTTATGAAATGTTTATTTACAATTAAAGGGTCTGGGTCAGCCTATTTAGAAAATCGAAATTAAGTTTGAGTATATCAAGCCGTATGGTAAATGATCATAAACAAGCAAACTGCTGATTCTTCATTGTGGGTATATCTATTGTGGTGTTCCTGCATTAGCATTTTAAATGGCGCGAAGCTTTATTTTTTATTTGCTTAAGTAGCCCGCATTCGATTGAAGTAGTTTTAGGTATCAGATGTTATCTAAAAGAATAGATAAAAGCTGTTTGAGGGCAGTGTATTAAACAGTGTTGTATCCCCACTTAATCAGCGTTGCACCCCAAGTGAATCCGCCGCCAAATGCAGATAACACTAGATTGTCGCCTTTTTTGAGCTGATTTTCCCATTCCCACAAACAAAGTGGGATGGTACCTGCGGTGGTATTGCCGTATTTCTGGATATTGATCATGACTTTTTCTTTCGGCAAGCCGATGCGGTTGGCGGTGGCATCGATGATTCGGAGGTTGGCCTGGTGCGGCACCAGCCAGGCAATATCTTCTCCTGTCATGTTGTTTCGCTCTAGCAGCTCTGCACTCACATCTGCCATGCCTTTCACGGCAAATTTGAAAACGGCCTGACCTTCCTGATATGCAAAATGCTCTTTGTTGGCAACGGTTTCCATAGAGGCCGGTCTGCAAGATCCGCCTGCTTTCATGTGTAGGTAAGATCGTCCGCTGCCATCACTTCTCAAAATACTGTCGAGCACGCCCACACCCTCATTGCTTGGTTCAAGCAATACAGCACCGGCACCATCGCCAAAAATGATACAGGTTGCGCGGTCGCTGTAATCGATAATTGAACTCATTTTGTCGGCACCGGCCACTACTACTTTTTTATAGCGTCCGCTTTCAATGAGCATTGCCCCGGTAGTAAGCGCATATAAAAAACCGGAGCATGCGGCCGACATATCAAAGCCCCATGCATTGATCGCGCCAATTTTGTCGCATACAATATTGGCAGTAGCAGGAAAAACCATATCGGGCGTAACGGTTGCTACAATCAGGCAGTCGATTTCTTCGGGACGGATTCCTCTTTTTTTGCAGATTTCCAACACGGCAGGTACAACCATATCGGAAGTGCCGAGCCCTTCACCTTTTAGTATTCTTCTTTCCTCAATACCGGTTCGCGTGCGAATCCATTCATCATTGGTGTCGACCATTTTTTCGAGATCGAAATTGGTGAGTTTGTCTTCAGGTACATAGCCACCAACGGCGGTAATGGCTGCTGTTAGGTTTTGTTTCATGCAGAATAAGTTACCGATGTGTGTAAGGGTCGACAAAGTTAAGGCATTTGCATGCAAGCAGTTTTGTGATCAAATTCAGTTATTTTCGTTCCTATGTACGCCTATTTGAAAGGAAAATTTGTCGTTAAAACACCTACTTCGGTGTTGGTAGATGTGAATGGTGTGGGCTACGAGGTGCAGGTGAGCTTGCATACCTACAGCCGCATTCAGTCGCTTGAAGAAGGACAGCTTTTTGTTCACCTGTTGGTTAGGGAAGATGCTCACCTGTTGTTTGGTTTTTTTGATCGAGCTGAAAAAGAGATGTTTCTCCACCTGCTAAGTGTAAGTGGAGTAGGTGCTTCAACCGCCAGAATGATGCTTTCTTCCCTTCAGCCGGCAGAAATTTCGCAGGCCATTCTCAGCGCCAACGAAACCCTCTTGGAAAGCATCAAAGGCATCGGTAAAAAAACGGCTCAGCGTATTGTGCTGGAGCTCAAGGATAAACTCTCAAAACCAAGCGCGGATGGGAATATTTCTACCCTGACTTACAATACTTTAGAGCAAGATGCGTTACATGCTATGACAGCGCTCGGCATCGCACGTGCAGCGGCAGAATCGGCCATAAAAAAAGCAAGGGCCGGAGGGGTCGGATATACGGAAGTGCAGGAGCTCATCAAGGCTGCTTTGAAGTGTTTGTAGCCTAAAGTATTGATAACCATTTGCTTACTGAGAAGTTGACTGTAAAAAAACCTTCATTTCCCCGGGGGTGGGATTTGGTTTCGGCCTTTGTGTTCACCGTTTTGTTGCTTTTGAGCACTGTTCCCTTATGGGCACAAACGGTACAAAGTGATACGCTACGCTTTCCGCTCAGCGACCGTCGCGGCGACCCCATCCAGTTTCCTTCTCGCAATCCCTTCGATCTTCAGCGCCCTTCCGCCATTCGTGATTCCATCGTATATGATCCTGCTACCAGGCAGTATTTCATCTATGAAAAAATTGGTACAACTTGGTTTCGCAAGCCATCCTACCTCCGTTTTGAAGAAATGGATGAAATAAGGGGGCGACAGATGGAAACCGACTACTTCAGGCGACGCCTGAATACGGCACTTAATCTCAACAGAAAAATTGATGACCCTAAGCTTCAGATCCGTGAAAGTTACTTCGACCGGATTTTTAGCAATACAGGGATCCCGAAAATCGATATTCGCCCACAGGGTGATGTTACCATCACCGCGGGTTACCTCGGACAAAACATCAAAAACCCCACCCTCACCGAACGTGCGCGCAGAAACGGTGGTTTTGATTTTGACATGCAGGCAAATTTTGGCATCAATGCCAGCATCGGAGATAAGCTGCGCTTTCCTGTGAATTATAACACACTTGCCAACTTTGAATTCGAAAATCAACTAAAGCTCGATTATTCCGGTAACACCGATGAAATTTTTAAACGTATTGAAGCAGGTAATGTCAATTTCCCTGCAAGAGGTACACTGATGCCGGGCGCACAATCGCTTTTTGGTTTGAAAACAGAATTGCAGTTTGGCAAACTCTATGTAACGGCACTGGTTGCCAATCAGCGTGCAAGCCGCCAGCAAATGCAGCTTCAAGGAGGTACCGGCGTACAACAGTTTGAAATAAAAGCTGATGAATATGAAGAGAATCGGCACTTCTTACTCGCGCATTACTTCCGTAACAACTTCAACCGCAATATGCGCAACGTGCCTGCGGTTACTACGCCGGTGCAAATATTGCGCCTCGAAGTTTGGGTGACTAACCGAACAGGATCTACCACCGAAAACCGCAACGTGGTGGGCTTGATGGATTTAGGCGAACGCAATCCTTTCAACACGAATGTGATTTCGCTGGGTGGTAGTGATTTTCCGAATAACAATTCCAACGATCTGTATCAGCGACTCATCAACGATCCGAGCTTTCGCGATGCTTCACTTGTTACCAATCGATTGCAGTCGCTTGGTCTGGTAGCGGTACAGGATTTTGAAAGAACCTTTGCAAGAAAGCTGCGCCCTGAAGAATATTATTTCAATCCGCAAATTGGATTTATTTCACTCCAGCAACCATTGCAGCCCGATGAAGTGCTGGGCGTTGCTTTTCAATACACCGTAAACGGAAGAGTATTTCAGGTGGGCGAATTTTCTATTGATGTAACACCTGATACAACGGCGAACAACTCTGGCACGCAGAAAGTACTTTTTCTGAAAATGCTGAAAGCTACTTCACAGCGCCCGCTGCTTCCCATTTGGGATTTGATGATGAAAAACGTGTATTCGGTGGGCTTTGGACAGCTGGAGCGCAAAGATTTTAAATTGAATTTCTTGTATCAGGAACCCGGCGGTGGAGAAAAAAGATATTTACCGGAAGGGGAGGAAAAAGGTAAGCCCATACTGGAACTTGTAAATCTCGATCGCTTAAACAATCAGAATGATCCGCAACCCGATGGTGTTTTCGATTATGTGGAAGGATTTACAGTGTTAACACAATACAGTCGCATCATCTTTCCTTTGCTCGAACCCTTTGGCCGTGATCTTGAATTTGCATTTCGTGGCACCGACTCAATAGAACTACGTAAAAAATATCTTTTTTATCCTTTGTATGATTCTATCCGATGGGTAGCACAGCAATCGCCCCAACTGAACCGCTTTGTATTTCGCGGTACTTCCCGAAACGCAGGCGGTGGCTCTGAAATTTATTTGGGGGCATTCAACGTGCCACCCGGATCGGTAACGGTAATGGCAGGCGGACAAATGCTGCGCGAAAATGTGGACTACACTGTAGATTATAATTTGGGTTCGGTGAAAATCCTCAACCAGGCGATCATCAATTCCAATATGCCGGTGAATGTGCAGTTTGAAAACAATGCCACATTCGGCATGCAGCAACGGAACTTTATGGCATTGCGGCTCGACTATCGCGCTATTGAGCGCGCTACGCGTCAGCTCAATTTAGGTGCTGCAGTTATGCGATTGGGTGAGCGACCTTTCTTTACCAAAATGAACTGGGGCGATGATCCCATTCGTAATACCATGGTGGGTGGAGATCTCAGTTATCGATCTGATTGGAAAAGACTTACCAAATGGCTCGATGCACTTCCTTTTTACACCACCCGACAAAATTCAAGCATCAATGTATATGGAGAAGCGGCACAAATTATTCCCGGTCACCCCAAACAAATTAGACCAGAAAGTGGTCGTGATGCAGGGCTGATTTACATCGACGACTTTGAAGGAACCCGTAACGGTATCGACCTGCGTTTTCCATTTATATCCTGGACCCTCGCTTCCACGCCTTACAAAGCAACCGGCACTGCGGGCAATGAATTGTTTCCAGAAGCAGGGTTGATTAACAATCTAGATTACGGAAAAAACAGGTCAAAGCTGGCATGGTACAATATCGAGCCGGTATTGCAAGAACGCAGAAGTCCCAATAATCCGCTGGGCAATAACCTGGCAGAACTTTCTGATCCGCGTGTTCGTTTGGTGAACCGCGTTGAACTTTTTCCGCAGGCTACACCTGACCTGGGACAAAATCAGCTGATCACATTCGACATGGCGTATTACCCAACCGAACGTGGTCCATACAACTACGATGCTTCATCCGGCAGCATCGATCCGATTACCGGCAGACTTACGCAACCCCGTAAACGTTGGGGAGGTATTATGCGCGCCATCGATCAAATTGATTTTGAAACCAACAACATTGAATTCATCGAGTTCTGGGTGCAGGATCCGTATATCTTAAAGCAAAATAGTTCGGGCGGACAACTTTATTTTAATCTGGGCAATATTTCGGAAGACATCATGAAAGATGGTCGCCGTTTTTACGAAAACGGATTGAGTACTACGCAAACACCTGCCCGTGAAGATACTTCCGCCTGGGGCAGGGTGCCTCGAAATCCCATTCAAATTGCGCAGGCATTTAGTAACATCATTGAAGAGCGCGTACAACAGGATGTGGGATTTGACGGATACAACGATGTGGATGAAAGAAATAGTCGCGCTGATTTTTTAAATGCTTTTCGAAACAATATAGGAACAGGTACTGCCTTTCAGCGTTTGTTTAATGATCCGTCCTCCGATAATTACTTGCATTTTCGCGATGATGCCTACAATACAGCAGGAGCGGGCATACTAGCGCGGTATAAGAACTTTAATGGCCCGCAGGGGAACAGCCCTGTTGCCAGTCCGGACCAATCTTACACACCGGCATCTACACTTTTTCCCGATAATGAAGATTTGAACAGAGATAATACCCTCAACGAAGTAGAAGAGTATTTCCAATACAAAGTAGATCTGTTTCCCAGAAGTAATCCGCAAATGCAGCCAGGGGTGAATTATATCGCCGATCGCAGAGAGGTGGAAGTGGGTTTGGCCGATGGAAGCAAGCGACTTGAAACCTGGTATTTATTCCGCATTCCTATTCGCGAATATGGAGCACGTGTGGGAAATATTCCAGATTTTAAATCAATCCGTTTTATGCGCATGTTCCTTACCGGCTTTGAAGATTCGGTAGTAGTGCGTTTCGGAAAGCTGGAGCTGGTGCGTAATATGTGGCGGAGTTTTCAGTTTGATCTAGATACAACCGGGCAATATCGTCCTGTTCAAAATACGGGCAATACTTCTTTTAATGTAACTGCGGTGAATGTGGAAGAGAACGATAAGCGCTTTCCCGTTCCATATCGCATTCCTCCGGGTATTGAGCGCGTTCAGCAGCTGAGCAATAACGGCATCAACATTCTGCAGAATGAGCAGGCGCTATCTATGCAAGTATGTAATCTGCAAGATGGCGATAGCAGGGCTGTATTCAAATCGATGAACCATGATCTGCGCCAATATAATCGCGTTAGAATGTTTGTGCATGCGGAAAGTGGTGGTAAGGTTGATATACTTCGTAATGGGGAAGTGTGGGCCGTGGTGCGCTTTGGTACGGATTTTATCAATAACTATTATGAAGTGAAAATGCCGCTGAACGTTACTCGTTGGGGCACTTTGCAAACAGACAGTATCTGGCCGGCAGCGAATCAACTCGATATCAACCTGGATGAATTGGTGCGCTTTAAACTAAGAAGAAACGGCTCTGTATTGCAACGATATTCTGAGACCAAAGCAGGAGGCATTCGCTGGACGGTAATGGGCAATCCCAACCTGGGAGAAGTGCGCGGATTTTTGGTGGGTGTAGAAAATCCAAAAAACGACAACAATGCTTCTGTATGTACTGAAGTATGGATCAATGAACTCCGACTGAGTGGCTTGGATGAAAAAGGTGGTTTTGCTGCCACCGGAAGGATGGATATTAATCTCGCCGATTTAGGTACGGTGTCAGTTTCAGCAGGCACCAGAACAGCGGGCTTTGGTACAATTGAACAGCGCGTAAATGAAAGGAGCAGGGAGTATTTTTCTCAAGTTGATATTGCTACTTCGCTGCAGTTAGGAAAGTTGCTGCCTAAAAATGTGGGATTGGATATTCCTTTTTATGCAAGCTACTCTCAAATTGCTATGACGCCTGAATATGATCCTTATGATCAGGATGTTAATTTCAGAGATAAAGTAAAAACACTTCCTAATGAAGCCAAAGATTCGGTGAAAAGTTTTGCGCAGGATTATACTGCCATTACTACGGTGAATGTTACCAATATGCGGAAGAATAAAACCAATGGCAGCAAACCTAAAGTGTATGATGTTTCCAATTTCGATGTAAGTTATTCATATACTAAAACGGAAAAACGTAATCCGCTCATTGAAAGCGATGTAATGGAAAGGCATTACGGAGGTTTGGGATATAACTTTGCACCGCAGCCCAAATACTGGGAACCTTTTAAGAAAGTGATCAAAACAAAAACCAAATGGGTTGATCTGATTCGTGATTTTAATTTCAATTATCGTCCTAGTCTGCTCAGTTTTCGCGCAGATGTAAACCGCCAGTTTGGTGCAGCAAGAGCACGTGAGGTGCAAATTCCGGGAGTGCCAGCCAGTCCGTTCCTCATTCCTGAAACCTATGATAAGTTTTTCACTTTCGACAGGGTCTATAATATGCGCTGGGATATTACACGTGCGCTCAATGTTGATTTTTCAGCAACAAATAATGCACGTATTGACGAGCCGGATGGCAGAATCAATACCAAAGAAAAGCGTGACTCCGTGAGAAACAATTTTCTCAAAGGGGGTAGAAATACCATTTATCGTCAATCAGCGAACCTTTCCTACACTTTACCCGTATCGAAATTCCCTTTGCTCGACTGGACGGAATTCCGCTTTAATTATAACAGCACTTATCAGTGGATTGGCGCATCAAGACTTGCAATCAATTTAGGAAACATCGTTGAGAACACACAACAGCGCGTGCTTAACGGCCAACTCGATTTCATGCGATTGTATAATAAATCGAAATGGCTGCGCAATTTGGAAATGCAGTTAATGAACAACCAGCGTAGCGATGCCGCGCAAGGGATGAGACAAAAACAGGATACTGCATACAAACGAAAGGGGCGTGCCGCGAGAGATGAAGGAGCTGTACCGGAAATTGGCACGGCTGGACGGGTGCTTGGAAAATTACTTACATCTTTAAAACGCATCAATCTTAACTATAGCGAAAATTTCAACACGCGATTACCGGGCTTTACCGAGAGTCCGGTAGCGATTGGTCAAAACTGGCAAAGCCGCGCACCGGGACTGGATTTTGTATTTGGTCGCCAGCCCGATACATCTTGGCTTAACCAGTCGGCCCGAAGAAACTGGATGACGCGCGACTCTAATTTCAACTTTTTATTTACGCAAAGCTATAAGCAGGAGCTTCGTTTAGAAGCAGCAGCAGAACCGCTGCGCGATTTAACAGTAGATATTAGTTTAACCCGTTCTTTCTCCAAAAATTATTCTGAGCTATTTAAAGATACCATTGGTAATGGTGAGTTTGCGCATCTGAGTCCTTATGCCGGCGGTGGATTTGATATCTCCTTCATCTCTTTTAAAACGATGTTTAGAAAGTATTCGCCTACGCAGCCCGGTGAATCTTTTCTCAATTTTGAATCGTATCGTCGCATTATTTCTCAGCGTTTGGGTACTGCTAGTCCGTACAGCGGTGCACAACAACCCGACGGATATTTTAAAGGGTATGGTCGCTATGCACAGGATGTGCTGATCCCGGCTTTTATTGCGGCTTATACCAATGAGGATCCGTGGACGGTGGGGCTATTGAAGCAGGAAAACAGGCGAATCAATGACAATCCATTCAGGTTGTATATTCCAAAACCCAACTGGCGTATTACCTATAATGGGTTGAGTCGCATTCCGGGGCTCGACAAAATTTTCACCAATTTCACTATGTCGCATGCTTATAACAGCAACCTGAGCATGAACAGCTTTACTTCCGCTTTGCTTTTTGCTGATAGATTGGGTTTAGGTTTCCCTTCATTTGTCGATACGGTGTCGAATAATTTCGTTCCTTATTTCCTGGTGCCCAATGTTACCATTAGTGAAAGATTTTCGCCTTTGCTAGGGATGGATGTACAGTTCACCAATCAGCTCAATTTAAAACTCGATTACGGAAGAAGCAGAACAATCAGTTTAAGTTTGGTGGACTATCAGGTGAGTGAAGTGCGATCTGTAGAAGTAACGGTAGGAGCAGGTTGGCGCAAACGCGGGTTAAAACTTCCTTTTAAAATCCCATTTAGCAAATCCGATAGTAAAGTGTTAGAAAACGATATCAATTTCCGTTTTGATCTTACTTACCGCGATAATGCCATCGCCAATAATATTCTGGATCAGCGCAATACCATTCCTACAGGCGGACAAAAAGTATTGACGCTGCTTCCATCTATTGATTATGTTCTTAATAATCGCTTGCGCATGCGCTTGTTCTTTGAACAAAATAGGGTAGTAGGTTATATTGCTACGCCGCCTCCTGTGGTAAATACCCGTGCCGGATTACAAATTAATATCAGCTTGGCGCAGTAATTACTTATTGTTTATGCTTTTTTTAAAAAGCATGATATAACCGCATACTCGCTTCTTCTTTTTATTGATTTGAACGGGTCTGATGATATGCCAAGCATTCCATTTTGAGCGGTAGGAAATACGAATGATGTTTCCGTTGATATCACCGTAATTTTTTTTGTAGATCACTTCTTTTTCCTGCTCATCGTACATCCTCAATTCCAATAGTTTGCTTTCTGTGTCGCCGATGAAAATAAGTTCATACCAAATATCGGCCTGCAGCGGAGCCATAATGGGCCATTCATATCCTGATTCCATAAATATGCTGGCCTCTTTTATTAGCGTAAATGAATCTAGCCTAAGCAGGCTTTTTATGCTGTCGGCCTGTAACTGTATTATTTGATGGTAACATTCCTGAGGGCGCTGTGTATCCTGGCCCTGTGTAATACTGAAGGAGGATAAAACAAAAACTAAAATGCTGCTTACTCTCATAGATAGGCTGATTTCGATTGGAGTTACCTGTGCCGATTACAAATATTTACAAGGTAAGTCCAGTCAACCTGCCTGCTTAGGTTGGAATCAAAGAATTCTTTAACATTAAGGGATAATCTTTATGTATGTTGCCTTAGAAGGATCTAGTTGATTGATATACAAGCGTGTATTACACTGTTTTGTGCGTGTAGAATGAATTGGCCTGTGCGGTGGAGGTAAGAACGAGATCGTTGATGCAGATATGTGATGGAAGGGTAGCACAATAATGCACCACTTGCGCTACATCTGATGCCGAGAGTGGCGTATAGCCCTTATATACTGCATCTGCTTTTTCCTGATCTCCTTTAAAGCGTACGACTGAAAATTCTGTTTCAGCAGCACCGGGGTGAACAGCAGTTACCCGAATGCCCTGTTGCAATAAATCGATGCGCATGGCCTGGCTGATTGCATTCACTGCCGATTTGGTAGCGCAATACACATTCCCCTTTTCGTACACTTCTTTTCCTGCAGTTGAGCCGATATTAATGATATGTCCACCCTGCTGTTTTTTCATTAATGGGAGTACTGCTTTTGTTACATACAGCAATCCTTTCAAGTTGGTGTCAATCATGGTTTCCCAATCGTCAAGATTTGCTTCGTCAAAGTAGTCACGACCCAAAGCAAGCCCTGCATTGTTGATTAGTATATCTACATCCTGCCATTCAGGAGGTAAGCTTTCAATGGCTTTGAAAACAGCTTGTTTTTGCTGTACATCAAACGAAAGCGTAAATATGTCTGCTTTGTATTTCCTTTCCAAACGTTCTTTAAGTTCTTGTAAGCGTTCTGCTCTGCGACCTGTAATGATAATGCGATTACCGTGTTCTGCAAAAATTTCAGCACAGGCTGCTCCAAAACCTGAACTTGCTCCGGTGATAAAAACGAGTTTACTCATGGAGTGAAAATAAACAATCGTTATGATTAAACGATCAAATCTGTGAAAGCTTACTAATCAAAGTGTAAAATCTCGATCTGCAATTCCTTTCTTACCTGATAAGTACCACGGTTCCTTTTTTGGTAATCACGTTACCTGCAAAATCTGTGCCGCTTACTGTCCATACATAGGTGTCGGGTGCTTGTTCTCTTCCGCGAAACATTCCATCCCACCCTTCGTTTATGCGTGATGTGCTGTAAAGCAACTGTCCCCATCGGTTATAAACACGGAAATATTGCAGTGTGCTAATGCCTACCGGAATCGGTTTGAAAACATCATTAAGTCGATTTCCGTTTGGAGAAAATGCGGTTGGTACAAAAATATCAGGTGCGGTTCTAAAAATCCGTACCGTCATGGTATCAGTGGCTGTGCAACCTTCTGCACTGGTAGTGCGTAATACATAGGTGAAAAATTCGCGACTGCCGTCGAAAGTGGCAATTGGGTTGCTGATGTTGGGATTGTCCAGATAAGTGGGCGGAAACCAATTGAAGCCTACGGCGCCAATTCCGTTTAATTGCAATGGCTGACCAACTACTACAGTCGTGTCGTTGCCGGCAAAAACATTTACTGGTGGCACTACTGTAATGAGCACCGTATCAAAAACTGGTTTAGGACAACCCAGGTTATCCGTTGCTCTTACAATGAAATTGGTTGTAATGTTAGGCTGTGCCACCGTGCTGGCTGTGTTATAGCTACGTACAAATCGTGCAGGCGACCAGATAAATGAACTTGCATTTCCCGTCGCATTTAAAGTAATTCTTTCCGATGTACAAATGATAGCATCATTCCCTGCAGATACGGTAGGATAGGGCACTGTTCTTACTGTTACAGTGCCGCTGGAGTTACAAATGCCCAGTCTGCTGATCAGCGTAAAAGTGGTAACAGGATCCGTCGGCCTTGTAACTGCATTGCGTTCTCCAGCATCTTGGATCAAATTTGCGGGCGACCAGCTGTATTGCAATCCGTTCGTTTGCGGTCGTAGTACTACCTGATCCGATCGGCAGATGATGGTGTCCTGCGGCATCGTGAGTGTCACCGATGGGTCGGCACTTACCAATACCGAATCGATGTTCACACAACCCGGTCCGTTGGTAAGCGTAACATAATATTTGGTTGCAACATCCGGACTCACGAGCGGATTGGGGATATTTGTATCGCTGATCATGTAATTCGGACTCCAACTGAAAACGCCATCACCAATGGCGCGGAGTTGTAAGGTGTCGGCCGTGCAGATGAGTGTATCGTTGGTGAGCTGTATGGGAGGTTTGTCAACGATGTTTACCCTACTCTGAACAGTATCTATACATCCTTTGTCGGTTGCAACAATCAATGATGTATTGAATGTGCCCAATTGAGCATAAGTGTATTGTGGATTTCTGATGCGTGCTGTGTCGTTGGTTGCAGACGGGTTACCGAAATCCCATTTCCAATAATTTACCGTTCCAAAACGTGTTTTGGAGGTATCGGTAAACTGTATCGGACGATTTTGACATCCGTCTCTCACTTCAAATCCTGGAGTAAATCCCGGATAAACGCGTAAAACCGTTTCAGCAGTATCACTACAAACGGAGTCTTTGTTTACAATCAATTGCACTTTGTAGGTGCCTGTATCTGCATAAGTATGTTGCGGTATGGCTGCAGTGGAGGTGTTTCCATCGCCAAAACTCCAGTTCCAGGTTTTGATGAGTGAACTGGTTGTAAGGTTTTCGAAAGTATTGGTGTATCCGTCGCAGTTGATGATGCTGATAGGAAGTTCTGCATCAGCAAAATCACAGCTGCCTACCCGTACGATAAAATCTTTTCTGTGCTGTGAAATTATCACACCATTACGCCATTCATCTACGCAAACATTTACCACAAAAAAAGAAGCGCCGGATACATTCACGATACCGCCCGATGGTGCTCTTCCTGAGATAAGTCCGGTAGCCGGATTGATGCGTACTTCACTTCCTAGCGGATTCGTGCCGCTGTATGGACTTGAATAAATAAGACTGCCATAGGGCGGTGGTTGCGGCAACCGTGCGTTTGCATTGCGCGGACCTCCGCTTTGAAAGGCATTGCAAAAACTATAGGAAAGTGAATCGCCATCTGCATCAGTAGCGCTGAAATCAAGCGTGAAGTTTTTTCCGCGGCAAACCAGCGCAGTATCTTTTACGCTAAAAATCGGACTGGAATTTACATTGGCGCCCAAGCGTCGCGAGCCGGGGATATTAGCAGAATAAGTCGCTCCCGGTGATTGTCCGGCGCCGTCCGTAGCATTGCTTATTCCATTGATGCGGCAACAGGTTTCGTAAGAAATGGTATAGCCCTCCGTGTTATCTGGAAGCGAAATGGTGGTGATAAAGTAGCCCACTTCATAACAAACGGTGGGTGGATTAACAATACATGAAAAAGGTCTTAAAAGGGTGAGGTTGTCAAGCCGTGCTCGATTAACGCTGATTCCATTATTGACAGGAGCATTGGTGGAATTGTCGTACACACCAAGAATTACAACGCTGGGCATGGCTGCAATACCTGTACCACCTGTTCCAGATATGGGGGTACAATCACGAAAAAGTCTGAGGGTTATTTCATATTCACGCGTACCCGGTGTGCTGCCCACGCCGATATATCTATAATAAAGCTCTCCACCTGAAATATGTCCACCTTTGGCTATTTCAAAAGCCGTACAAACACCTATCAGTATGAGTAGCATTTTTTTGATCATAGCGAATCAATTCTTGTTGCTTCTGATACTTTATCAATGAAGCTCATTATATGCAGATTCAGTTTCTCGGGGGCTTCCAGCATACTCATGTGTCCAGTATCAAGTATTACTGCAGTACATAACGGATTGAGTTTGCTTTGTGCTTCCGCATCAGCAGGGTTCACCGCTTTATCTTCCTTTCCAATTACCATCAGTACAGGTACTTTACTTTCTGCCAGCACATGTGTTCTGTCGGGTCTTGCCATGATGGCTTGATAATGTGCAATGAAAACCGAAGGTTGTAGTGTACTGCTTTTTTCGATCAGGTTGGCAATAATGGATGCATGTTCCCTTTGAAAGCTTTTAGAGAAAAGATTGGGTGTAGATGTTTTTAAAAATGCAGCCGACTCATGTGTGTTGATAAATGCAATTGCTTTGCGACGCATTTCTTTTTTTTCTTCCGTATCTGCGTAGGTTGTGGAATGAATCAGTCCAAAAGCAAGCAAGCGTTCAGGATACTTTTCTGCAAAAGCGAGCGTAATGTATCCTCCCATGGAGTGGCCAAGTAATATGCAGGATTGTATTTTTTCTGTATCGAGTATGCTTAACAAATCAGCTGCCATTGTTTCGAGTGATGCCGGCAAGCTGCTTGATGAAGCTTTTCCTGTACCGCGTAAATCGGGAATAAGCAACGTGCAATCATTCTCTAATGCTTTTGTTTGTGCATCCCAGATACTTGCATCTTCTCCAAAACCGTGAACAAGCATTACGGGTATTCCGCTCCCCATCTTTTTATAATGTGTATAGGCCTGCATCCGCATGTAAACTTAATGAAAATTCAGCGCGGTCAGTGCTTTCTGCTGATCCAAATTCTACTGAAAAGAAAGAGCAGTGTAATCAAGCCAATGAACAACGCTGTCTTGCTTAATAAGTCGCCGTAGCGCACATAAAATGTTTGTTCATTGCTGGGCGGTATATACATGCTGATGGCTGTTTGCGTCCACCATGGTTGAGGAAGGAAAATTTGGCCTGCGGGATCTATGAAACAACTGATGCCGGTATTGGCGCTGCGGATTACCCAGCGTCGTGTTTCGATGGCACGCAGGCGGGCATAATGCATATGTTGTTTGTGTCCCGGTGTATTCCCCCACCATCCATCGTTGGTAATAATACCAATCACGTTGGCGCCTTTGCGCACATAGCTGGTAAGAAATTCACCATAGATGCTTTCATAACATATAGCAGGGGCGATGTGAAAACCATTTTGCTGTTGCAGCACTACACGCTCTTTATCAGTAGCAAGTGTTCCGCTGATGCCTCCAAAGCTTTCAAAAATTTTTCCCATCCAGTTCAGCCACGAAGGAAGCGTTTCCACGCCCGGTACCAGTTTGGATTTGTGATAGAGCTGGTATTGTTTTCCTGCACTAAGCAATGCTGCAGTATTGTATGCCTTGTAGTAAAAGTTGGTGCCTTCCGGATTACGGGTGCTAAAGTCATTTACTTCTTCTCCTTCCACTCGACGGTAGCTGTCGATTCCGGTAAGAATACTGATTTGCGGATGACGTGCCAAAAAATCCCAAACAGGCTGATAATAAATATTGCTAGGAATTTCATCTTCCCATACCTGAACAGGAATAGCTGTTTCCGGCCATACAACCAGTCGGGTATTGGTGTCGGTCATCGAATCAGTAAGCCGAATCAGTGTTTCAATTTGTTTTAACTGCGTACCTTCTGCAAATTTTTCTTTGTAAGGATCTACATTCGGTTGTACAACAACTACATTCCCAGGTTGCGTCTTTTGTTTTTCATTCGGCATGAATCCTTTTGAAAGGAGTATGGGTAACAAGAGCAGCGACAAAAAAAATCTTGCATTGTCAGAAAATATTTTTTGTTTCCAGCTGCCGGTATTGCGCAAAAGTGCAAATGCAGCAAGGTTGCTGATCCAAATCCAGAGTGTACCGCCACTGCTACCGGTATATTCATACCACTGAATCCATTCAGGTACATCTGCAAAAACATTGCCCAGGGTAAGCCATGGCCAGCTGAGTCCCCAGTCTTGCAAATGCAGGTACTCAAAACCCATCCAAAAACAAACGAGGGCAATATTTGCGATCAGTGGTGTAACATGCTGTCGTATGCTGAAATAGCCCAGCCAGGGTAAGGTCATCAGCAGGCTGTTGGCAAGAATAGCGCTTAACGCACCTTCCGCTGTTGAATTCCAGATCCACCAGGTGGTGCCGGTATTCCATGTCAGCATGCTCAGATAAATCAGTGCAGTGTATTGAAGTCGGTTTAGCGAAAGCGTTGTGAGCCATAATAATGGCACCAGCGCAATAAATATGAATGCTGTGAAAGGGGAAACTGGCCATGCTACAATGAGCAGAAGGCCGGAAAGGATCGACAGCGAAACAGGTTTAGTAAAGTTTGCTTTCAATGTTTCACGCTTATGGTTGCAGTAAATGCTATCGCGAGTAGTTTGGACTTTCTTTGGTAATCTCTACATCGTGCGCATGACTTTCTTTCATGCCAGCATTTGTGATTTTGATGAGCTTTGCTTTTTGCAGTTCTGCGATGGTTTTCGCTCCGCAATAACCCATCCCTGCACGCAAACCTCCGGTAAACTGATGTACGATTTCACTTACATTGCCTTTGAAGGCAACGCGTCCTTCAATGCCTTCAGGTACCAGCTTTTTAATACCGGCTTCCACATCCTGAAAATAACGGTCGCCACTTCCTTGTTGCATTGCACCAATGGATCCCATACCACGATATTGCTTGAATTTTCTTCCTTCGTAAATGATGGTTTCGCCCGGACTTTCCTCCGTGCCTGCAAATACGCTACCCATCATTACCGTAGAAGCGCCTGCGGCAAGTGCTTTTACCATATCGCCAGTATAGCGAATGCCTCCATCTGCAATTACCGGGATGCCTGATTTTTTTAATGCAGCAGCAGTTTCCATGATGGCTGTTAACTGTGGCACTCCTGTTCCTGCAACAATACGCGTTGTGCATATAGAGCCGGGGCCAATACCAATTTTCACTGCATCGGCACCAGCAGCTGCCAGCGCTAAAGCGCCGGAGGCAGTTCCTACATTACCCGCGATTACTTGCAGCTTTTTGAAATTTTTCTTTAGCAGTTTCAATGCATCCATCACGCCCTTGGAATGACCATGTGCGCTATCGAGCGTTACAATATCAACACCTACCTGTTGCAGAGCAGCGGCACGGTCCAGCATATCGGAGGTAATACCCAAAGCTGCACCAACGAGGAGTCGGCCGTAAGCATCTTTCACTGCGTTGGGGTGACTTTGCAGCTGCAGAATATCACGGTAGGTGATGAGACCAGCCAGTGTTTTGTCTTTTTTTACAACAGGGAGTTTTTCAATTTTATGCTGACTCAGAATGGTCTGTGCTTTTTTGAGATCGGTGCCTTCGGGTGCAGTGATGAGATTAGCAGAAGTCATCACTTCACTTACTTTCTTACGTGTGTTGGTTTCAAAACGAAGATCACGATTGGTAAGAATGCCTACCAATTTATTCGCTGCATCTACAATGGGAATTCCGCCAATACGGTTTTCTTTCATCAGTCGCAGTGCGTCACCAATGGTTGCATCTTTATGCAGTGTAACCGGATCGATGATTAATCCGCTTTCGCTTCGCTTTACTTTTCTTACCTGTGCGGCCTGCTCATCTATGCTCATATTTTTATGCAAAATGCCCAGTCCACCTTCTCTTGCCAGTGCAATGGCGAGATTCGCTTCTGTAACTGTATCCATGGCTGCTGAAAGCATGGGGATATTAAGCTTCAAAGCGCGGGTAAGGTTGGTGCTGATGTTCGTATCGCGAGGCAGTACTTCGCTGTAGGCGGGCACTAGCAATACATCATCGAAGGTGAGTCCTTCGCCAATAATTTTTTCGTTAGTTAAGGAGGCAGACGAAACAGATTTTTTGCTGCCGGAGCGGGTAGGATTGTTTTTGGATGCCATGTGCAAAGGTAAAGCAATTTTTTAAGCAGCAAAATTTGCCTTCTTTGCACCATAAATCGTTGTTTAACAGAGTCGGTAGCATTTGCCCGGCAAGGATGTTACAATGCCCTGTAATTCCAGATTAAGTATAGCGGCTGCTGCCAAACTGCTGCTGAGCCCACTGCTGCGATAAAGTTCATCAATGTGCATTTGCTCCTTTGCCTCGAGTGCCTGTGTGATTTTTTGTTCCTCTTCTGATAGCGTTACAAACAATTTACGTTGTACATGCGATTTTGGTTTTTGAATATCCCAGTTCATCATCCGTACCAGATCTTGCCCGCTTGTAATCATCAATGCTTTTTGATGTTTGATGAGATGATTACAACCCACACTTTTGGCATCAGTGCTTCGCCCGGGCAGGGCAAAAATATCGCGGTTGTAACTGAAAGCCATTTCAGCAGTAATCATGCTTCCGCCTTTTAAACCAGTTTCAACGACAATCACCGCATCGCAGATGCCCGCCACAATGCGGTTACGGGTGGGAAAATGATGGCGTTCCGGACCAAAGCCGGAAGGATATTCTGTAAGCAAGCCTCCATTGTTTAAAAGCATTTCCTGCGCAAGCGATTTGTGTGTGTAAGGGTAAATCTTGTCTATGGCATGTGCAAGCACGCCAATGGTGGGGATATTGTTTTTCAGTGCCGACTTATGCGCTGCTGCATCAATTCCCAGCGCCAAGCCGCTTACAACGGTAGCACCTTGCTGTGCTAATGTTTCAGAAAGGGTTTGTACAAACTGCTTACCATATTCGCTGCAGTTACGCGTGCCGATAATGGCGATCATTTTCGATGCGTTTAGGTCGGCATTGCCTTTGTAAAATAGCAAGGTGGGTGGATCATAGCAATTCAGCAGTCGTTGCGGATAGGAAGGATCTTTTAAAAACAGCGGTTGAATCTCATGCTTTTCAATGAAAGCTATTTCCTGTTCGCATGCTTTAAAATCGCAGAAGGAGCGGATCTTATCGGCCCGCACGGTGCCAATGCCTTCTATTTTTTCAAGCAGGTTGCATTTTGCTTTGAAAATATCTTCTGCGCTTTCAAATTGATCGGAAAGAATACGCGCCTGCACGGGTCCAATCAGTGGAATACGGGTAAGCGCTAATTGAAAGATCAAATCAGGGTACATGGTGTTGTTAGCTACCCTCAAAGTACAAAATCTTCTCTGCTATACTAAAGGGTTGCGCTCAAAACTTTGATTTCTGTTCTTCTGTTTTGTGCCCGACCGGCTTCGCTGTCGTTTTCAGCAATGGGGAGCGTGGCGCCGTAGCCTTTTGTTTTCATTTGCATGGGTGCGATGCCCCGATAGAGTAGATAGTTCATTACTGCTTTGGCTCTGTTTTCTGATAGCAATTGATTGTCCTGTGCTTTTCCAATATTATCGGTGTGGCCGCCAATTTCAATCATAACGCCTGGATGTTCTTTGAGCAGGGTAACTAATTTTTCAAGCTCAATGGTGCTTACCGATTGAAGGGTATAGCTACCTGTTTCAAATAAAATATTGTTGAGCACCATCTTTGCGTTAGGTGCAATGGGCGTGAGCGGTATGTCAACAATATAGGTGGAGCCGGATTTATTTTCACTGAGATTGAAAGCGCTGGAATAAAATAGGTAACCTTTTCTGTTTACGTTTAATATATATGCTTTCTGAATGGGAAGTGTAATCAGATAATTGCCTTCCTCATCGGTTTGCACATTGTTGAGCTGAAATTTTGTTTCGGTGCTGGTTAATAATACAGCAGCGGTAAGTCCTTTACCGGTGGTTGCGTCATATACCCGTCCCTGCACCCAGCGTGTTGTAAACGGACGAACCGCTTTGGGTAATTCAAAAGTATAGAGGTCGAGTCCACCTCGGCTGTCGCTGCGTTCGGAAGCGTAATAAGCAGTGGTGCCGTTGGAAGCAATGACAAGACTGCTTTCATCATCGATGGTGTTGATTGGGTAGCCCAGGTTTTCGGGTTTGCCCCAGCTGCCGTCGGGCATGCGTCGCACCATGTATAAATCCGTTCCACCATAACCTGTATGGCCGTTTGAAGTAAAATAAAGTGTTTGGTGATCGGCATGCAAAAACGGACTGCTTTCATCTCCCTTTGTATTGATTTGTGCACCAAGGTTAAAGGGTTTGCTCCAGCGGCCATTCGGTTGTTGATAGCTTACAAACAAATCGCTTCCTCCAAAACCCGACGGATCGCGAGCTGCAAAATAAATTGCTTTTTTATCGGGCGAAAGGCAGGGCTGACTTTCCCATAAATCGGTATTGATATTAGTGCCTGCATTTATGCGTCGGCCCCATTCGCCATTTTTATTGCGATAAGATAAATATATATCACAGCTGCCTTCGCCCTCTTCCATATTGCATCCGGCAAAAACCAGCATGCTACCATCTTGTGCAATATTTTGCGCACCTTCGTTTTCGCTTGTATTTAAATCGCCGGGCAGTTGCTTTGCCTTGCTCCATGAATCCTCATAGTTTTCGCTGATATAAAAATTTTCATCGCTGTTACGATCGCGCCTTGTAAAAACGAGGGTGTTACCGTCAACCGTTAACGAAGGAAAATATTCAGAAGCCTGGGTATTAATGCTATCGCCTAAGTTTTTCGGAAGAAATAAATAGGTGTCTTGACTTTTGTTTTCTTTTTCAAAATCAACGGCAAAGGCAAAGCAAGCCTTACGGTATTCCGCTGCTTTTTTGAGTCGTTCGCTTACAGCCGGCAATAGAAATATTTTTTCTGTTTGAGCAAGCGCCTCCTTAAAATTACCTGTTCCTGCTAGCGAAATGGCATAGGGAAGCAAAAAGGGGCGGCAGTAAACCGAATCCAATTCAAATGCCCTTTGATAATGCGTTACGGATGCTAGATAGTCTTTTTTTTCAGCATAAATGCCGGCCAGTGACAACCATGCATCTACAAAGCGGGGAGCTGCTTCAATGCATTCTAACAGCAGTTGGATAGCGTTGGTATCTTTCTTTTGCTGCAGTATTTCGTTGAGTGCAGTTCCGTATTTAACAGCAATTTTTTTCGGAACATCCTCCGGCTTATACCACTGCGCCTGAGTATGCACAGACATAAACATACCTATGCATATCAAAATGGCTTTACTGATGCGGTATATATATGTTGTGCGGAACATCCTGTTCAAGGTACAAACGAAAAACCGGTTCCGTTATTACAATTTTAAGGAACGTTGATGTATTTGTGAAGCTGCAGGGAAAGCTCCCATTTAGGGTGTGCTTTGATATAATCGATGATAAGCGGGGTTACCTCGGCAGATTTTTCCCATTCGGGTTGGAGATAAAGTTTACAGGTTGGGCTTACTGCCGCGGCATGGGTTTCCGCCCAGCTAAAATCGTGTTTGTTATAAATAACCACTTTTAGTTCATGTGCCTGGGGAAGTATTTCAGAAATAGGCGCTTTAAACTTTTTAGGAGAGAGGCAGATCCAATCCCATTTGCCAGATAAAGAGTGCGCGCCCGATGTTTCAATATGCGTTCTAAAACCCGCTGCTTGCAGCGCCGCGGTAAGTG
This sequence comes from uncultured Chitinophagaceae bacterium, assembly GCA_964505195.1. GTDB lineage: Bacteria > Bacteroidota > Bacteroidia > Chitinophagales > Chitinophagaceae > CAZDGV01. Next base: position 54,095 of record CAZDGV010000007.1, on the reverse strand, counting down.
CATCGAGTGAATGCATGAGTGGCTCGCCGCCTGTTACAACAACAATAGGTTTTGGTGCATCATGCACTATTTGCGTTTCTTCATTCGCTTTTTTTACGATTTCCTCTATTGTAAACTTTGGATGTTGATCCGCATCCCAGCTGTCTTTTACATCGCACCATACGCAACCTACATCGCAACCGCCCAAACGTATAAAATAGGCAGCTGCACCTTGGTGAAATCCTTCTCCCTGCAGGGTGTAAAAAGATTCCATCACCGGCAACATTTCCATATTTGCGTTATTGGTCATGCAGAAAGTAAATTATGAAGCACGATATAAATAAGCGTTGTAGGTATTTTGCATCAGTCCGGCAATGGTCATGAGCCCAACGCCACCAGGTACCGGTGTAATGAAACTGCAGTTCGGTGCTACTTCATCAAATTTCACATCACCTTTTATGGCAAATCCTGATTTTTTCGATGCATCGGGAACACGCGTTATACCTACATCAATCACCACTGCTCCCGGTTTTACCATATCGGCTGTAATGTAGTCGGGGCGGCCAACGGCAGCGATTAGGATATCTGCTTGCAAACAAATTGCTTTCAAGTTTTGCGTGGCAGAATGACAAAGCGTTACGGTGCAATTGCCGGGATAACTGTTTCTGCTAAGCAGGATGCTCATGGGCGTGCCTACAATATGGCTGCGACCAATCACTACCGCATGTTTGCCTTTGGTTTCAAGTTGGTAGTGTTCCATCATCAGCAAAATGCCATAAGGCGTTGCCGGAATAAAGCTGGGTAATCCGCTCACCATATTTCCAACGCTTACTGGGTGAAACCCATCAACATCTTTAGAAGGATCAATTTGATGAATGATTTTTTCTTCAGAAATATGAGCGGGCAGGGGAAGCTGTACTAAAATGCCATCGATGTTTTCGTTTTCGTTCAATGTTTGAATTTCTTTTAGCAATGCTGCTTCGCTGATACTTTCAGGAAAACGGAGCAGGGTAGATTGAAAGCCAATTTCGGCACAGGTGCGTACTTTGGATGCAACATAAGTTTCGCTGGCGCCATTGTTACCAATGAGTATGGCAGCCAAGTGGGGTGGTCGTTTTCCTGCCGCTGTAATTGCTTGTGTCTTTTGCTGCAGATCAAGAATTATAGCCCGTGAGGCGAGCTTGCCGTCGAGTATTTGCATGCCGCGAAGTTACATCAGACCGACCGAAAACAGGGCATGCTTCGTAAAAACCACAGCATTTTATAAGGCCGCTGTGCAAAGATTTTCAGTACAATTCAATATAAAGACCGCCTCGCTTGCACTACTTTTCTAAATACATGAAAAAACACCTTCTTTCTGCAGTCGCTTTCCTGCTTTTTATTGGCTTTGAGGGAAGGGCTCAGTCGCTCCGACAACCCATGCATGCTTCTTATACAGGTTTGGGCGCTTATAGTTTCAAAATGGTTGATCTCTTTTCTTTTTCTGCCAACCCTGCTGTGCTTGCACAACTGAAGGAGAAAGCAGTAGGTATTTATACAGAGCGCCGTTTCATGCTCAATGCCCTCACGCAAACCAATATTGTTGCGGCGGTGCCTACCGGTTCAGGAAATTTTGCTTTGCAGGTAAATTATTTTGGATCGGGTGTTTATCATGAAACACAGTTGGGCGGTACTTATGCCAGATCGCTTGGTACTAAGTTGGATATGGGGTTGGGCTTTCATTATAACCGTATTGGTATTCCTGGTTATGTGCGTGCAGATGCGGTTGTGGTAGAAGCAGGTTTGATGATGCACTTTACCGAGAAGTTACATGGCGGTTTGGCTGTGTATAATCCGGCAGGTGGAATGTTGCAGCGTTCTCAGCGCGAAAAGATTGCCACAGTATTTCGTGGTGGCTTGGGTTTGGATGCTTCTGATCTTTTTTATATCAGCGCAGAAATGATCAAAGAAGAAAACAGGCCGGCGGCTGTTTTGATTGGGTTTCAGTATAAGCCTGTAGCGCAATTATTAATAAGGGGCGGTATCAATACGATGCAGCAACAGCCATTTTTTGGTGCCGGCATGCTATGGGAAAAGTTGCGAATAGATATTGCTGCAACCTTTCATCCGCAGTTAGGATTTTCTCCTGGCTTACTATTGCTTTATCGATTTAAAAATCAGATGCCATGAAAAGAGCATGGCTCTGCTACATGTGTTGTTGTTTGCTGCATGTAGTGCAGGCCCAGGAAAATCCGATACTTGAGCAACAGATTGAAAATATTACCGAAGCAGATGAGGCAGAAACGGAAGACGATACTTATTTGCAAAACCTGCAACAGCTTGCGCGCAATAAATTGAATTTGAATATCGCCACTGAAGAAATGCTCTTGGGTTTTCAGTTTCTCAGTCCGCTGCAGATTGCTCATTTTTTAAGCTATCGAAAGCTAACGGGATTATTGTCTACTATATATGAATTGCAATCGGTTCCCGGTTGGGACCAGGAAACCATACAGAGGATTTTACCTTATGTATATGTAGGGGATCCCGCACGCCTTCCTGCCAAATTGATTGCTCGATTTAGGGGAGGTGAACAAACGCTTTTGGTGCGTAGTGGAATAACGGTGGAGCGGGCAAAAGGATTTTTATTATCCGGCGATACTTCAACACTTAATTTTTATCCCGGAAGTCGGGAGCGGTTTTTGTTGCGGTATAAATATCAGCACAGTCATTTGTTGCAATATGGCATAACAGCAGAAAAAGATCCTGGTGAACAATGGGGCAAGGGATCGCAAAAAGCAGGTTTTGATTTTTATTCGGCGCATTTATTCTTGCGTGATATACATCCTATTGTAAAGACGATTGCCTTAGGTGATTATAGCGTTAATCTAGGACAGGGTTTGATACAATGGCAGGCTATGGCATTTCGCAAAAGTGCAGCAGTATTGAATATAAAACGTCAGGCAGCTGTGCTGCGCCCATTTAATACTGCTAATGAGTTTCAATTTAATCGTGGTGCTGCAATTACATTGGGTAAAAAGCAGTGGGAGCTAAGTTTGTTTGCTTCGGTGCGAAAGCTAACTGCTAATTTGGATTTCGATAGCAGCGTGTCGCAGCACCCGTTTATTACGTCCTTGAACAGCTCAGGTTTGCATCGCACTATTTCCGAACAGGCCGATAAAAATGCAGTGCAGCTTTCTTCATTTGGCGGGAACATCAAGTATCACTGGAAGCAACTACAGTTTGGGTTGAATGGCGTACAATATGTGCTGAGTCGTCCTTTGATCCGTCGCGATCAGCCCTATCATTTTTTTTCATTTTCAGGCACACGGATGATGAATATGAGTGTTGATTTCAGCTATACCTGGCGGAATCTTCATTGGTTTGGAGAAATGGCTGTTCACAATCAAAAAGCGCTGGCCGGCCTGAGCGGACTGCTACTGAGTGTAGATTCAAAAATCGATTTCTCAATCGTGTATCGCAATTTGGATAAGCGTTATCAAAGTTTGTTCGGAAATGCTTTTACAGAAGCAACGATGCCGGGTAATGAACGTGGTATTTTTATCGGAGCGTTAATCCGACCGTCTTCGCCTTTCAAAATCGAGGCCTACGCAGATTTGTATCGTTTTCCCTGGCTTAGGTATCGGATAGATGCGCCTTCGGTTGGTTACGATTATCTAATGCAGCTTACTTATCAGCCTAATAAGCAGGTGCAGCTATATACGCGTTTTAGAATAGAATCGCGTGCAGTGAATTATAATGATAACGGACGCCTTGCAACAGAAGCAGTGAATGGGGTAGTGCGACGAAACTGGCGAACACAAATGCAGATGAATATAAATACAGCGATTGTATTGCGACAAAGAATAGAGCTAATGTGGTACGACTGGGGTGGTTCCAAAGAAAGCAATGGGTTTTTGTCTTTTCTCGACTTTATCTATAAACCGCAGTTGAAGCCCTATGGTTGCAGTATGCGTTTGCAATATTTTGAAACCGATGGGTATGATAGTCGCATTTACGCCTTTGAGAATGATGTACTGTACAGCTATACTGTTCCCGCTTTTTTTGATCATGGCAGCCGCTGGTATTTGAATGCGCAATATGACATAACACGAAACATAACCTGCTGGCTTCGCTGTGCGCAGTTGCTCTACCGCAACCGCAATACGGTTGGTTCGGGGCTGGATGAGATAGCCGGGAATCGGCGTACCGATCTGCGTTTTCAGTTGTTATGGCGGTTTTAATTTGGTTTTAAAAGCCAACTTGGCAGCTGTCTGTTTATTGTCGTGTAACCTGTGTTCATTTCAGGTATCTTTGGCACATTAAATTGTGCATATGGAAGATCAACAGCAGCAACAAAATCAGCTCAATATCGAAATTAGCGAAGAAGTGGCGGAGGGCGCCTATGCCAATCTCGCCATCATTACCCATAGTCATGCAGAATTCGTGATCGACTTTGTAAATGTAATGCCGGGTACACCCAAGAGCAAAGTAAAAAGCAGAATCATTCTTACACCTCAGCATGCTAAACGCCTTATGAAGGCTATCACCGAAAATGTACAGCGCTTTGAGGCAGCGAATGGTGCGATTCATGATCTCGAAGAAATTCAGGTGCCATTTAATTTCGGCGGTCCTGCCGCACAGGCATAATTGAAGGCATAGAAGAATAAACTGCAAGGGATGAGCGAAACGAATTTTTCATACGATCGATTGTATGATTTTGCACACCACATTTTTCTTTCCATCGGTTGTTCTGAGTTGGATGCAGCTACCGCTGCCCGATCTCTGCTATCTGCTGATGTGCGCGGTGTTGATAGCCATGGCGTAGCGCGCTTGAGCGGCTATGTGCGCCTTTGGGAAGCCGGTCGCATTAATCCTAAGCCACAAATAAAAAACATACATCAAACACCTTCTACCGCTGTGCTGGATGGGGATGCTGGACTGGGACTTGTTGTTGCTCCTTATGCCATGCAAATTGCCATTGAAAAAGCAGCTCAATGCGGAACAGGTTGGGTGAGTGTTCAAAATAGTAATCATTTTGGCATTGCAGGTCATCATGCCATGATGGCTTTGGAGCATGATATGATTGGCATTGCCATGACCAATGCCAGCGCATTGGTTGCACCCACTTTTTCAATTGAACGCATGCTTGGCACCAACCCCATTGCGGTGGCGATACCTGCTGGAGCGGAACCTCCCTTCGTTGCAGATTTTGCAACCACCACTGCTGCCAACGGTAAGCTTGAAATATTACAACGCAAGCAGCAAAATGCTCCTGAAGGATGGTTGCAAACGCCATCAGGTGCTTCCACCCAAGATGCACATGCACTGAAGCAAGGTGGCGCATTGCTTCCACTTGGTTCCGATTATCAGCATGGTAGTCACAAAGGATATGCACTAGGTGCCATCGTAGATATATTTTCTGCACTGCTCAGCGGTGCCAGTTATGGTCCATGGGTTCCTCCTTTTCCCGCCTACGTACCCATGCCGGAAAATCAGCCGGGTCAAGGGTTAGGGCATTTTTTTGGTGCCATGCGCATTGATGCGTTTCGGCCTGCGGATGATTTTAAACAGCATATGGATCACTGGCTGCGTCGCTTTCGCGAAGCCAAACCCATCGATCCACAACAACCTGTGCTGGTTCCCGGCGATCCCGAACGTGCTTTTGAAGCAAAGCGCATGAAGGAGGGTATTCCGCTGCTCAAAAACGTGGTGGATGATTTAACGGAGCTGGGAGTAAAATTTGGATGCAAGCTTTAACTTCGCATGCGCACGATTGCAAATCGTGCTTTTTTTCAACGATTGCCTGCCTTAAAAACCATGATGATGAAAGTGATGAAATTTGGCGGCACTTCTGTGGGCAAGCCTGAACGCATGCAGGATGTTGCCCAACTTGTAACCCGCGATACGGAAGCGAAAATTGTGGTGCTGAGTGCACTCAGCGGCACTACCAATACCTTGGTTGCCATTGGCGATGCATTGTCGGCCGGTGATCGGCAAGGAGCAAAAACGCTCATCGATCAGCTGGAAGTACATTATCATCAATTCATTGAAGCCTTACTGACTGTTGCCCCCATACGCGAAAAGTGTATTGGTATGATTGGTGAGCATTTTGAGTTTTTAAATATCATCTTAAAAATTTCCTTCAGTGAGGCATTGCAAAAAGACATCCTCGCACAGGGCGAGCTGATGAGCACTAAAATTTTCAGCTGTTACCTCGAAGCACAGGGTATTGATCACTTGCTGCTACCTGCACTCGATTTTATGAGCATCGATCAAAACGATGAACCACAGGTGGCATCCATTGCTGAGCGGCTTTCCACTGTGCTAGCGCAGCATCCTGATCAAAAGATTTTTGTTACGCAGGGGTATATCTGTCGCAATGCACGCGGGGAAGTGGATAACCTGAAACGAGGCGGGAGCGACTACTCTGCATCGCTGATCGCAGCAGCAGTGAAGGCGTCAGTTTGTGAAATATGGACGGATATTGATGGTATGCATAACAATGATCCGCGTATTGTAGATAAGACAATTGCTATTGATCAGCTCAGTTTCGATGAAGCAGCGGAGCTCGCATATTTCGGTGCAAAAATTCTGCATCCGGCATCTATCTGGCCGGCACAGCATTATAACATACCTGTAAAACTGCTTAATACCATGCAGCCCGCTGCAAAGGGTACTACCATTGCGGCAAAAGTTGGTGAAATGGGTGCCAAAGCAGTTGCTGCGAAAGATGGCATTACTTCCATCAAAATAAAAAGCAGTCGTATGTTGCTTGCCTATGGTTTTTTGCGCAAAGTGTTTGAAGTGTTTGAAAAGTATCGCACTTCAATTGATATGATTACCACATCGGAAGTGGCAGTAGCGGTTACGATTGATCATGATAACTACCTTCCTGAAATTTTACGTGAACTGGAACCTTTTGGAAATGTTGAAGTTGAAAAGGAGCAGACTATTGTTTGCATTGTAGGCAATCAGATATCACAAACGCCGGATATGCTGCAGCGTGTTTTTAAATCGGTTGAAAACATTCCCGTAAAAATGGTGAGTTACGGTGCCAGTCCGCATAATATTTCAATGCTTGTACCAGGTGCGCATAAAAAGCAAACCCTGCAGGCACTCAACAGCGGACTGTTCGGTCTCTGATACTACAAATAGCGCTGAGCTTTTTTCCAAAACGAAAAGAAAGAAGGGAAATATCCTTTTACCTGCGGGAACATCCAAGGGTAGGGATCTCCGATGCCGCCAAAATGACGATGCAGCGGATGATCGATAAAAAATGTTTTTTGTTGCGGATGCATCAAATGTTGCAATGCCTCATAATTTCCAATAAAAATTTTCAAGTCAGGAATCTGCGCCTTTGCCAATTCGATGATGAATGCAAGTACTTTTTCGCTTACCGGATATCGTTCAAAATGCTTGGGCTCTAAAAGCAAAATACGCTGCACATCTTCGTCCTTGCGCCAGGTAGGGTTAAGCCAGTAGGAGGTATAGATGCAAATGTCTTTGTTAGCATCTATTGCTGGAACTGATATTTCGGACAAGGCCGTATGAAGATCCAGTTGTATGTTGCTTTTCAGTGCTTCCGGAACACCTTGGTTAAAAATGGTTTCATAGGGGTGATCGAGAAAGCTCTTCTGTTGCGTGCTGTGTAAATAGCGATTGATGTTTTCCTGGTTGGCAATATATTTTTTCGAAGAAAATGCACCGGCAACCCATTGCCAACTGCATGTATTGCTTGCAATATCGCCATCTAAAAGATGATAGTACATCCAGCGACTGGGCTGCAGCCAATATGCGCCTGCCAAATTGCAGGTGATACCTGCAACATACATCCGCGCATGATTATGCATGTAACCGGTGGTATAAAGCTGCTGAATTTGTTCATCAATTGCTGTGATCCCTGTGCTTGCATCTGCAATGGCCTTTGGCATTTCATGATGCAATACGCCCTGTTGTGGCTGTTTCAGATCGTTCCAAATATGCTGTTCTTTTGCAAACCACACACGCTGAAAAAACTCGCGCCAGGCGAGTTCCTGAATAAACTTTTCTATTGCATAGGGTTTGTATCCTTTTTGCAAAACGGTTTCGAGTATTTGCGGAAGGGTGACTGCTCCTCTGGAAATATAGGGGGATAATAGGGTAACACTGCCGTCGATAAAATTTCTGGTTTTACCATATCGAATGGGATCAATTTGCTGTATCCTTTCGATGATGGCACTTGGGTCGGTTGGGAACTGCCAGGAATGCGGCTTACTCATCTTTTGGATATTTTATTCATCGAAATGGTTCTTTGTCTGCTGCACTTAAACCGACTGATGTCTTTTAAACGTAAGGCGCTGTGCTTGGTTTCCCGGCCCTTCATTCTTTTACGCCACATTCTGAAGCTGGAAGCTTTCATTTCTCTGCGCATCAGCGCAATCACCTCTTTCTCTGAAAGTCCGAACTGAAAGGCAATGGCTTCAAAGGGAGTCCGGTCTTCCCAGGCCATTTCAACAATGCGATCTATCTCTTCACTGGTAAGCCTTGCTTCCATAAGGGGTATTAATACTTTCTTTCAAACAAAAGGGCTGCTCTTTTGTTGTGCTGTTATGAACAAAACATTGGAAACCTATCGGCCTTTGGATGAACTTACTTTTCGTGAAGCGGCACTCGAAATTCTAAAATCAGCTGATAAGCCTTTGCATTATTTTGAAATCACGGATATTGCCATTGAAACCGGATATTGGCGAAGACAGGATGAAGCTTATATCCGTCAGCATATGTACCAGGCCATCCGCACCGATATACGCAAACACCGTTTCGGTTCTGTTTTTGAAGAAGTGGCGCCCGGCACTTACCAGGTAAATAAGCTGGTGGTTAAATTATAATTACGCACGAATAATCTTTGCTTTGCGAAGATCTTCCGTAGTGAGCGCACTGCCATTGTGTTGATTGCGGTATGCCACTACATCGCAGAGGAAAATTCGGTGATCGCCCCCTTCCATGGTGTCCACTACTTTGAGCAGCATCACCGCCAGCGCATCACTCAATACTGTAAAGCCATTCCATTCTTCAACTAGGTTTCGTTTTTTTAGTCGCGCTATTTTGTTGATTTTTTTGCCGCTTTGCTTTCCGAGTAGTGTTACCAATCTATCTTGATTTTTGGCAAGGATCTGTAGTACAAAGCTGCCATTTCTTTCTACCAGCTCTAGTGTTTTTGTGCCGTGATATACCCCGCAAACAAATCGCTTAGGTTGCATGCTGATGGCGGAGGCATAAGTGATGATGTGCATATTTTCTTCTGCACCGCTACGTGAGCTGATGGAATAAACGGGAAGATTCACTCTGTTCCAGGGTTTTTTCCTAAGATCTGATGTGGTTTTTTGGGAAGCAGGGGGCATGATAATTTAAGATTGGTCAAGTTGTGAAAGAAATGCTTCTGCATGTGAAAGATGGGCTTTTCTTTTTTCATCCGACATGCGATCGAAGGTATTCAGCAGCATACCCAATCGCGGATTTTGTCCGAAAAAGTCGCGGTGTACATGCATGAAACGCCAGAACAGCCCGTCCCACACTTCCTGCCATTTGCCTTTTTGCCAGTCGCCCATTTTCATTAAATAGTTGCTGCCGCTGATATAGGGTTTGGTAGTCATGAGTCCGCCATCGGCAAACTGCGTCATGCCATACACGTTGGGCACCATCACCCAATCGTAGCTGTCGATAAACATTTCCATAAACCAGCGATACACATCATCGGGATCAAATTCACAGAGCAACATAAAGTTGCCTAGCACCATGAGGCGTTCAATATGGTGACAGTAACCTGTTTTTAAAATGCGTTTAATGATGATATCGATAGGAGGGATGCCGGTACTGCCATCCCAGAAAGAAGCGGGAATTTTGCGTGTAAAGCCCCAGTAATTTTTTGTGCGCTGCCGGCTGCCTTCTCGCTCATAAACAATTCGGATAAATTCGCGCCAGCCGGTAATTTGACGCACAAATCCTTCTAGCGAATTGAGCGGTATGTTTTTTTTATCTGCCGTAGCAAGGGCTTTATCGAGTATCTGCTGTGGTGATAGCAGTCCGATATTCAGCATAGGCGTAAGCACCGAATGGTATAAAAAGTTTTCCTGCTGCACCATAGCATCTTCATAGGTGCCGAACTCGGCAAAGCGTTCTTCCAAAAAAGTATCTAACCATTTTTCAGCAGCTTCGTGTGTAACAGGGTAGATGAATGCATCCGTTTCGCCATAATGATCTGAAAAATTCCGCTTTACATATTGATTGGCTTCCTCCATTGTATTGTGTGAGGGTGCAGGATCTAAGCGAGGTGGTGTTTTGCCTTTTGGCATCTTCACTCTGTTCTCCGCGTCAAATGTCCATTTGCCGCCCAGAGGCTTGCCATCCTCATCCAGGAGTAGTTTGCGTGCCTTGCGTTGCGCAACATAAAAATCTGTTTGGAAATAGGTCTTTCTTCCATCAAAATAGACATGGAGGGTTTTCAGTGTGTTCAAAAAATTCGGCGAGTCGCTACAATGCAAAGCGATACTTGCTTTTGAAGCAGCTTGCTGTATTCTTTTGTGCAGCCAGGTATCGGTCGGATCGGTATAATGAATGGATTTTACGCCTGCTGTATCAAGCTTTGCAATGAGTTTGCGCACATCGCTTTCAGCTTCAAGGGAAGCTACATAGTGTACAACATAACCCTGCTTTTGCAAGCTTTCTTCGTAATACTTCATCGAAGCGCGGTGCAACAGGATTTTTTGTTGGTGAAAGCGGTATTGCTGAAAAAATAAAGTTTCCTCCACCAGCCACACGGGTATGTTTTTATTGAGCGAAGGGTGCTCTAAAAACAGTTGATGTGGAAAAATGAGGGTGGCTGCGGACATGCGTTTACAACAATTCCAACTTGCTTTTGTTGTACAGCAGATATAAACCGACGCTATGGAATCTGTAAAGGGAAAAAATGTTTTGATAACCGGTGCTACCGGTGGTATTGGAATGCATACGGCAAAGCTGCTTGCCAGTAGTGGTGCGAACCTGTTTATTACGGGGCGCGACAACAATAAATTGCAGCAGCTGGCTACAGAATTGTCGCTTCCTGCTCATTGTATGTTGGCGGCAGATCTTACGCTTCCCGAAGCGGTGGAGCAACTGAAAAATCAGTATTTCAGTGCGTATGCAGGTATCGATGTATTGGTGAATGCTTCCGGAATCGGCATCATCAAGCAGTTGGAGCAGCTGAGCAGTGAAGAATTTCTAAAAACCATTCATATCAATTTATATGCACCCTTCCTGCTCTTGAAAGCATTTTTACCTGCTATGAAGGAGCAGAAAAAAGGGCTGATTATCAATATTCCCGGTGTATTGGGCAAAGTGCCCATGGCCGGTGCTGCCGCATACAGTGCCAGTAAATACGGACTGGTAGGCATGATGCAAAGTGTGCGCGAAGAATTGAAGCGCACCGATATTCGTATTACCAGTATTTACATGGGCGGTGTTGATTCTGCATTTTGGGATACCATTGATTTACGCGTGCAGCGCGATAAAATGATTCGTCCGGAAGAAGCGGCAAAAGCCATCTGGTTCCTATGCCAGCAGCCCGCAAGTGGGGTGGTAAGCGAAATGGTGTTGCAGCCCTTCAATCATCAGGCGATATAATCGAATTGCCTCAAATACTTAACTTCACATCTCTCATGGATGTGAAGTTTTTTTATGGAATTGCTGCCGCATGCATGCTGGCATTTTCGGTTAAAGCGCAGGATTTTTCCGGGCAGTGGGAAGGAGAATTGATGCGTCCAGGTGCAGGAAGGCAAAAGCTTAAAGTGCGAATGGAGCTGGTGCAGCAACGTGCCGATCTGTTGGGACTCATATACACACGGGGATACGATAAGGGGGTATCTTTTGGTTGCGATTTTTTTGTAGCCGGTAACGCCAGCAAACAAGGAATACAGTTGCGATGGAAAAACATACAGCGTGATTTTAATACCGGCAACGCCTGTGGAAACTTCAGGGAAATACAGCTGCGTAGCGAAACCCATGGAACCGATATTTTGTTAAACGGCGGCTGGGATTTAAATGACGAGGAAACATCGCTGCGTCTGGTTCGAACCGATTCGGTGATTTCGCCAATAGCAGAGGATGAAATCAATACTTATCTTAAAGAACTTTATGCGGTTTACGATAGTTTAAATCTAGAACTTGAACCTGCGGAACGCCTGGTTGAAACGCTGATTGATCAACCCGTTAAAAGTAAGGAGCTGATATTGGATTTCACAGCAGCCGATAGTACTGGGATGGACAGCATCCATGTGGTGCTTAACGGAAACCTACTTATCAATGCGCACGATTTCAATCAAAAATCCCTGAGAATAAGACTGCCTGTTCAGGAGGAGTCGGATATAGATTTTTTGATCATCAGTTTATCAAAGCGCTTTTCACCAATGAATCTTCGTGTAGTAATTAGAGATGGCGAGGAATTCAAGACCATTGATTGCAAGCCGAGTAGGGTGCGCAATGCCAGGTTATTTTTTTACAGAAACCCGATGCCTTAACGCTGTATTTCCGTTTATCTTTGTGCGCATAACGATTGTTCATGGATGCGCAGCATAAGATTTCTTTCGAGCACACTGAAAATGCATTTGAATATAAGTCGGACAGGCAACTGAAAAAAGCTCACTTCCTATTTTCATCTATGTCTTATCCCTGGTTGGTAAAACTGGGAACGGCTGTTACGCCCTGGGCCATTAAAATCGGGCTTCCGATTAATGGGTTGATTCGTAATACCATTTTTCAACAATTTGTCGGCGGCGAAACCCTGGAAGCAACCAAAAAAGTTGTCGATCATCTTGCATCTTATCAGGTGCAGGTGATCTTAGATTATGGTGTAGAGGGCGGCGATTACGGCGAAGCAGAAAAAGATGATGCGCGGGATATGTTTATGCAGGTGATTGATTATGCTGCCGCACAGATGAATATTCCTTTTATCAGTATTAAGGTCACCGGATTGGTTCGTTTCTCACTGCTCGAGCAGCTGCACGAATCAATGAATACCCATGCAGGAAACCTTCTTCAGCGTTATGAGGCAGCATGCGGAGTCTTGCCATCGGAGGCACAAATGGAATGGCAGCGGGTGGTAGATCGCATGAATATGATTTGCGGTCTTGCTCAAAAAAAAGGAGTAGGCGTGTTGGTAGATGCTGAAGAATCATGGATTCAGAATCCTGTGGATGCGCTCACCATGCAAATGATGGAAAAGTATAATCAGTCGAAGGCGATTGTTTACAATACGGTACAGTTGTACCGGCACGATCGACTTTCCTTTTTAAAGCAATCCCATCAAGCAGCAGTACAGGATCAATTTTTACTAGGTATTAAACTGGTGCGGGGTGCTTATATGGAAAAGGAAAGAAAGCGTGCGCAGGAAATGGGCTATGTTTCACCTATCCAGCTCAATAAAGAAAGTAGTGATAATGATTTCAACGAGGCAGTTCGTTTTTGCATTGAACACATGGATAAGATTGCTGTGATTGTTGCATCTCACAATGAATACAGCAATCGGTTTGCTGCAAAAATCATGGATGAACTGGGTATTGCACACAATCATCCCCATCTGCATTTTAGTCAGCTTTACGGCATGAGTGATCATATCACTTTTAACCTGGCAAAATCAGGTTTCAGCGTAAGTAAATACCTTCCATTTGGGCCCATCAAAGATGTCATTCCGTATCTCATGCGCAGGGCGCAGGAGAATACTTCGGTGGCCGGACAAACAGGAAGGGAGCTAAGCCTTATCAAAAAGGAAATGCAACGCAGGGGTCTTTAAGTTCAGATTTTACATGCTTTTAACAGTCGCTTATTTTTTTCTTTGCATTTACGTGTTGATATTGGCAGTCCAACTATTCAAGATATGAAACGCAGTTTGCTTTCGGTTTCTCTATTTAGCCTTTTTGTGCTATTCACTTTTTCAGGGTTGGCACAACAAATCACTAGGCCCGATTTTTCAGACCGTCTTCAAAAAGGAACCATGACCTGGGGTGTGCAGTTAGGCATTGCGGGTGAATATCCGCTCCGTACCGTTACTCGGATTGACATGACCGAAGGCTTCAGTACATTGGGTGCGCTGGTATTACCCACTTTTGGATGGATGGTTGAAAAAAATGTAATGATCGGAGGCCAGATAATAACGGGGCATCTAATCGATAAATACAGTTCCTTAAACTATATTTTTCCTGGTCCCGGCCCTGCACCAATCATTCGTGAAACGAAGATGCAGGATCGTTACACTGAACTAGGCATTTCGCCTTTTGCCCGATATTATGTGCCGCTCAATAAGAGAAATATCGTGAATCTTTATCTTCAGGCTGGAGTAATGGTTTATCATTCAACAGAGCGTAGAATATCCAGGCCCGTAAATCATCAGATTTTCCCGCCAACAGACCAGTCTGAAGGCCGCTGGAACATGCTCGGCGGAATCGGGGTGGGTGTATCAGTGAATGGTAAAGCTGGCAACCTGGATATGTATGTAAATAATACCGGTCTTTATTTTGGCTACTACAGGCATATTGTCCGTAAAAAGTGAGAAGGATGGACTTGATTCCACCACTTGTTCACAAAGGCTTTACCGCGGTCACCATCTCTTGCATTTTCCTGTAATTTGCGGCCATGCAACCATACCATCAGCTCCTGCAACATATTCTCGATCACGGTACGCAAAAAACCGACAGAACCGGCACCGGAACCATCAGTGTTTTTGGTTATCAAATGCGTTTTAATCTGGCAGAAGGATTTCCACTTGTTACCACCAAAAAAGTACATCTCAAAAGTATTATTCATGAATTGCTATGGTTTTTGAAGGGCGAAACCAATATTGCTTACCTGAAGGAAAATGGAGTGAGCATCTGGGATGAATGGGCGGATGCCAACGGAGAATTGGGTCCGGTATATGGTAAGCAGTGGCGGAGCTGGGAAGGTGCGAATGGAGTGGTGGTAGATCAGGTGAAGGATCTGATAGCACAAATCAAAAGCAATCCCGATAGTCGCCGACTTATCATCAGCGCCTGGAACGTGGCCGACTTGCCGAAGATGGCACTCATGCCCTGTCATACCCTTTTTCAGTTTTATGTGGCCGATGGTAAGCTGAGTTGTCAGTTATATCAGCGCAGCGCAGATGTGTTTCTGGGCGTACCTTTTAATATTGCTTCTTATGCATTGCTGGTACTGATGGTAGCACAGGTATGTGATTTAGCGCCTGGCGATTTTGTGCACACATTCGGTGATGTACATATTTACAACAATCATCTGGAGCAAGTGAGACTGCAGCTGAGTCGCACGCCCTATCCCTTGCCGGTCATGAAAGTGAATCCGGAAGTGAAAGATATTTTTTCATTTTGCTTTGAAGACTTTACACTCGAAAATTATCAGTGCCATCCGGCCATTAAAGCACCAGTGGCAGTATAAATATGGATGATGTATATGGGAAAAGAAATTTTTGAATGAACCAAGCAACCACATGCGTATTTCACACATTGTAGCAGCGGGAACCAATGATGCCATCGGCAAAAACAATCAGTTGCTTTGGCATTTGCCCCAGGATCTCAAGTTTTTTAAAAATACTACCTGGGCGATGCCTGTGATTATGGGGAGAAAAACCTTTGAGGCGGTTGACAGTAAGCCATTACCCGGGCGCTTCAATATCGTGGTAACGAGGCGGCAAGACCTGAAAAGCGAAACGGAAAATCTTTGGTTTGCTACATCCATAGACGAAGCTCTTGCAATTGCAAAAAATACAGGGTGTAAAGAAATTTTTATTGCAGGTGGTGCTGAAATTTACGCACAAACATTGCCTATCACACATCGCATTTATTTAACAAGAGTGCATGCTCATTTTGAAGCAGATGCTTTTTTTCCTGCACTCGCTCCCGATGAATGGCAGTTGGTCAATCAGGTTGATTTTAGCGTGGATGCAAAGCATGCTTATTCCTTTTCCGTTCAAACCTGGGATAGGGTATAAAGAAAGCACTGCCACATGTACCATATCCCTCAACTTGCTGTTAAATATATACAGTACATGCTTACAGCAAAAAATGGTAAGGGACATGGCATTCACTCACCTTTTGTATATGAGCTGGTTCGGAATGTTTTCAACGATCCATCAAAGCCTGCAGATTGGCATGAAATAGAGTCATTGCGCAAGCTGCTTTTCAAAGACAGGACTCTTTTATATGTAAATGACTTTGGTGCCGGATCTTCAAAAGGTCTTACCAAGCAGCGCAGTATTCGTCAAATCGCAGCATCATCTTTAAAGTCGCCCAAATATGCTTGGCTGCTGTCTCGTATGGTAAAATATTTTCAACCTGAAAATATGATTGAACTGGGCACTTCGCTGGGCATCACCACTGCTTATCTCGCATCGGCAAGGAAGGAAACGAAAGTCATTACGCTCGAGGGTGCTGATGCCATCGCACAAATAGCGAACCAGCATTTTCAGCGCTTGCAACTGAGCAATGTTCAACTGGTTACCGGTCATTTTGATGAAACGCTTTTATCTGTATTGAACGAAGTGCGATTGGTAGATTTTGTTTTTGTAGATGGCAATCATGCCTATGAGCCTACGTTGCGTTATTTTAAAACGATCTTGCCATTTACCCACGCCGATACAGTGATGATTTTCGATGATATTCACTGGAGTGCAGAAATGGAAAAGGCCTGGGATGCCATTCGGAACGATTCTGCCGTAACCCTCAGCATCGATCTTTTTTTCCTTGGAATGGTGTTTTTTAGAAAGGAACAACATGAAAAGCAGCATTTCACGATTCGCTACTAGCTGCATTGATATATTCAGTAAATTGCTGTTTCGAAACAAAGCTGCATGACGATAGGAGTCCTGAAAGAACCCGGATATGAAAATCGCGTATCGCTGATGCCCGAAGAGGCAGAAGCGTTGCTTAAAAAAAATGTACGTGTAATATTGGAAAGTGGTGCAGGGGCCAAAGCTTTTGCAAGTGATGATGCCTATGCTGCTAAAGGCGTTCAGGTGGTTGATCGCCATCAGGTGCTTTCAGAAGCAGATATGCTACTGGCCATTCATACACCCGATGATGTTCCTGCAGGAAAAATGATCTTGGGCGTTTTTCAGCCATTGTTTCATTTTGCATTGATGCAAGATTGGGCTGCAAAAGGAATTACCAGCTTCAGCTTAGACATGATACCCCGCACTACGCGTGCGCAAGTCATGGATGTGTTGAGTTCACAGGCCAATGTGGCTGGCTACAAAGCCGTATTGCTCGCAGCAGAAAGATATGGCAGATATTTTCCCATGTTTATGACGGCAGCAGGAAGCATTAAGCCAGCTAAAGTGCTCATACTGGGTGCAGGCGTTGCAGGATTGCAAGCGATTGCCACAGCCCGACGTTTGGGTGCTGTGGTGGAAGTGTTTGATACAAGACCTGCCGTAAAAGAAGAAGTGATGAGCTTAGGTGGTAAGTTTATTGAAGTGGAAGGTGCCGCCGATGCTTCTAAGGCAGGCGGTTATGCGGTAGAACAAACACAAGATTATAAGCAAAAGCAACAGGCGCGCATTGCCGAAGCCATCGCGAAAGCAGATATCGTAATTACAACTGCGCAGATTCCCGGTAAAAAAGCACCGATCCTTATTACTGAAGAGATGATTCGCAGTATGCGCAACGGAAGTGTAATTGTGGATCTGGCTTCTGCTACCGGTGGCAATACACCGCTTACGCAAAACAATTCCACAGTGGAAGCTTTTGGGGTTTCTATTATTGGCAACAGCAATTTGGCATCTACCATGCCTGCAGATGCCAGTAAGATGTACGGAAAAAATATTTTTAATTTTTTACAACTGCTCATTACAAAAGAAGCAACCTTGCATTTGAACTGGGAGGATGATCTGGTGAAAGGCTGCTGCATTACCCACGATGGAAAAGTCGTGCATGAGCGTGTTGCTTCACTTATATAAGCTTTATTCAATATGGAGCAGTTATTACAATGGTTTACACAGCATCAGCAGATTATTTATATCGTAGTGCTGATGGTTTTTGTGGGAATAGAAGTGATCGGTCGGGTGCCCAGCGTGCTGCATACGCCACTTATGAGTGGTGCCAATGCCATTCATGGAGTAGTCATTATCGGCGCCATCATTGTAATGGGGAAGGCAGAACCCGACAACTATCTGGCCTTGGCACTGGGTTTTATAGCAGTGATAGTAGGTACGCTGAATGTGGTAGGCGGCTTTGTGGTGACCGATCGTATGTTGGAAATGTTTAGAAAAAAGAAATAGTTAAGATGGGAATCAATATCCTCGCGCTTTCGTATCTCATTGCTTCCGTAACATTTATTGTCGGACTGAAAATGCTTTCAAACCCTGCAAGCGCCAGGCGAGGTAATATGGTTGCCGCAGTGGGTATGGTATTTGCCATTTTTGCTACTATCTTTTTATATCAGGAACAGGGTGTGGGCTTGGGAAATTATGGATGGATATTTGCTGCACTCATCATTGGTACCGTTGTAGGTACGCTTGCTGCAAAAAAGGTAAAGATGACCGCCATGCCTCAAATGGTGAGTTTATTTAATGGTATGGGTGGCGCCTGTGCGGCATTGATTTCTATTGTGGAGTTTGATCATCTGGTGCACAGTGCATCTTCCGAAGGCATTCAAAATGGCAGTCTGTTGATCATCATGCTCGGATTAATCATTGGGTCCGTTTCTTTTTCTGGAAGCATGGTTGCCTGGGGAAAGCTTGATGGCAGGGTGGGTGATTATGCTTTTAAAGGACAGCATATTTTCAATCTTCTTTTGCTGGGTGCAATGATTGCGTTGACATCCTATCTTATGCTTGCGGCATCCGCATCACCATTATTCTATTTTTATGCAGTGTTGGCTATTGCCTTGCTTTATGGCATTTTCTTCGTTCTGCCCATTGG
>CAZDGV010000007.1:0-35117 GCA_964505195.1 uncultured Chitinophagaceae bacterium | reverse complement strand
ATGCAGTGTTGGCTATTGCCTTGCTTTATGGC
This sequence comes from uncultured Chitinophagaceae bacterium, assembly GCA_964505195.1. Lineage (GTDB taxonomy): Bacteria > Bacteroidota > Bacteroidia > Chitinophagales > Chitinophagaceae > CAZDGV01. The sequence goes on along the minus strand of CAZDGV010000007.1, from coordinate 35,085 downwards.
ATTTTCTTCGTTCTGCCCATTGGTGGAGCAGATATGCCAGTGGTAATTTCATTGCTGAATTCATTTACCGGCGTGGCAGCTGCCTGCGGCGGATTTTTGTATGATAATAACGCGATGCTCACCGGAGGTATTCTGGTAGGAGCAGCGGGCACCTTGCTTACCATTCTTATGTGCCGTGCGATGAACCGCTCGCTCACAAATGTGTTGATTGGTTCATTTGGCGGCGGCGCTGCAACAGTTGCCGCAGCAGGAGCACAGGGAGCTTATAAAGAAATTTCACTCAGCGATGCGGCGGTGGTAATGAGCTATGCGAATAAAGTAATGATTGTACCAGGTTATGGACTGGCTGTTGCGCAGGCACAGCATGCCTGTCATGAGCTAGAAAAAATTCTTTCTGAAAAAGGTGTAGAAGTAAAATATGCTATTCATCCGGTAGCAGGTCGCATGCCCGGACATATGAACGTACTGTTGGCAGAAGCGGATGTGAGTTATGACCGTCTTATGGAAATGGAGCAGGCCAATGAAGATTTTCCAACAACGGATGTGGTGCTCATTCTCGGTGCCAATGATGTAGTGAATCCTGCTGCCAAAACAGATCCGGCATCACCCATTTATGGTATGCCTATATTGGAAGTTGAAATGGCAAAAACGGTGATTGTCAATAAGCGCTCCATGAAGCCTGGATACGCCGGTATTGAAAACGACCTTTTCTTTCGTCCGAAGACCTCCATGCTTTTCGGTGATGCAAAAAAAGTATTACAGGATCTGATCGCAGAGGTTAAAAATCTCTGATGCATTACAAATCATTTTTCTATTAAAGCTTTCGTGCTTGGATTTACCCGCTTCACTCTTACAATCACTACAAGGCATTCCCGGTTATGATGCGGATGCTTTTCAAGCAGTGCACAGCAGTGGTAAGCAGATCGTATCAATACGCATTAACGAGCAAAAAATTTCAAAAGCATCTTTCCTGAACGTTTGGGATGCGCCATGTTCCCTTCATCCTGTGCCCTGGTGCAGTTCAGGTTTTTATTTGAGTGAGCGACCATCCTTCACCCTCGATCCACTTTTTCATGCCGGTGCATATTATGTGCAGGAGGCGAGCAGTATGTTGCTGGAGCAAGCCATGCAACAAAAAGCAGATTTATCTAAGCCTTTAGTGGTAATTGATCTTTGTGCTGCACCCGGCGGTAAGTCCACTTTATTACAATCGCTTATTCATCGCGATAGTTTGCTTATAAGCAACGAAGTGATTCAGTCGCGTGTATCAGTTTTGCGGGAAAATGTCATCAAGTGGGGTGGAGGCAATGTATTGGTAACGCATAATGATCCCCGCGATTTTAAACAACTCAGTGGGTTTGCCGATGTGCTGGTAGTAGATGCACCCTGCAGTGGGAGCGGACTTTTTCGGCGTGATCCTGCCGCAATGGAGGAATGGAGCCTACCAAATGTTGAGCACTGTAGTCAGCGTCAGCAGCGTATTCTGGCCGATGCATGGGATTGTCTTAAAACCGACGGCTTGCTGATCTATTCCACTTGCTCCTATTCTGAAGCAGAGAATGAAGCTATTGCTAATTGGCTCACACAGGAAATGCATGCCGTACCCCAGCGGTTGACGATGGATGCGTGCTGGGGTATTTCAGAAACGATTAGCTCCATCGGCACTTACGGCTACCGTTGCTGGCCGGATAAAGTGCAGGGCGAAGGTTTTTTTCTTGCCGTTTTTCGAAAGGAAGATCATCAGGATACGCATAGTCTAAGAACAAAAAAGAAATTGAGTTTGCCTGCACAGCAAAAAAATATCGCGACTGCTTGGATCAAGCAAAGCGAGGAGATCGATTTTGTTTTACAGGGTACACAAATGGCAGCTGTTCCTAAAAAGCACGTAGAAGCCATTCAATTGCTGATGGAGCAACTGCGGGTGCGCTACGCAGGGGTGGAATTGGGTAGCATTGCAAAAGATGATTTGCTGCCATCGCATGCAATGGCTTTATCAGATCTGGTTTCGGATACGGTTCAAAGTATTACGTTGAATAAAGAACAGGCACTGCAGTATCTGCGTAAGCAAAATTTCGATTTACACATCGAGCAAAAGGGATGGATTAGGGTGATGTATCAAGGGCTTTCACTGGGTTGGTTGAAAAGTCTCGGTAATCGATTCAACAATTATTATCCCAAGGAATACCGTATTTTAAAATGATTAATTTGTTGTCTTGTGTTCTATTGAAAAGCATGCTAAATAAAACAACGCTTTATTTTCTCCCAAAATCTGCTGGATTTTCACCCCAAGCCTTGGTCTCCCATTTGAGAATAGGATTTTGATAGGCATTTTCTTTGAGCCATTGCAAAGCGCGATCGATTAAATCAAATAGGTCAGAATTGTGAGGGGTTGCTTCCAGTTTAGTATTGCATTTTTTCGTGCGCACCCAACCGATCGCATTACGGCTATCGGAATAAATGGGTGTATGATGCAGTCCGTGTTTTTTGCAATAGGCAAGCGCATGTACAATGGCTAAAAATTCGCCCACATTGTTGGTGCCATCGCGGAAAGGGCCTTTGTGAAATATTTTTTTTCCACTATTAAAATAGATGCCCTGGTATTCCATGTCTTTTTCAACGCTGTTCCAGGCAGCATCTACGCAAATGCTTTCCGGCATAGGTTTGCCGATATTTTCAGGTGGCGTTTTCTTTGCTTTTGTACCGGTGCCAATATATTTCCATGCATTACCTCCAAAAGCCGTTTCAGCTGCTTGCAGTGTTTCAAATGCCTTGTAAACCGGACCGGCAAAGCCATGTACCTGTGCTTTACACTCTTCCCAGCTGCGATACACACCGGGCTTCCTGCCTTTCCAAACTACATAAAATTTCTGCTTTGCCATTCTTCACACAATGTTAGGAAAAGTTCAATTGTTTGAGCGGATATTCTTGCAGGGTTTATGCATCTTTGCTGTGAAATTCTGAATAATGAGATCAATCTGTATCATACTGCTGCTATGCTGTTTCACTCATCTGGTGCACGCACAGCAATCTTCTTTATTGGTTAAGCTCGATAAAGCCGGTGCGCCCTATCTGGATCATACCATCGGTGCTAAAGAAAATTTTTACAGCATCGGCAGAATTTACAATATCAGTCCGCGTGTGTATGCGCCCTACAATAGTATAGATTTAAATGCTCCACTTAGTATCGGGCAAGTAATACGCATTCCGCTGAATGAAGTTAATTTTTATCAAGGTGGTAGCAGTAATGAAAATGAAGTGTTCGTTCCCTTATATCATGTGGTGAAAGCAGGGGAGAATTTGCCTCGCATCGCGGATGTTTATCGGGCGGACAAAGACCGCTTGACAGCATGGAATAATTTGGGCAGCCAGTCGGTAAAAGCCGGGCAGCGCCTTATTATTGGTTATTTAAAAGTGGATAAAAATCTATCTTCCCTTGCTTCCATGGCGCAAGCCGTTAGAAGCACAGCGCCTATTAAAACTGAGACATTACCTGAAGCGGTTGTTGCTGAAAAAAAGGCAGAGCCAATGGTTCAGAAGCAAACTGAATTACCCAAGACAATTGCGGCTGTTGAAACCGCTACACAGGAAACTTCTGTAACCATGTATGGCGGTTCCGGATTTTTTATGGAAGAGTACAATCGCCAAACCAATAATGGTAAGCTTGCAGGTGAACAGCAGATATTCAGTGCAGGAATTTTTAAAAGCAACAGCGGTTGGAACGATGGTAAGTATTATGTGTTGCTTGATGGGGTTGAAAAAGGAACCATCGTTCATTTGGTTAATACAGCAAATGGAAAATCGGTTTATGCAAAAGTGATCGCTGGTGTACAGGAAACAAGTGGCGAAAGCAATTTGCAGTTACGCATCAGCAATGCTGCTGCATCACAGCTGGGCATTAGCGCAACTAATTTTGAACTGGCGTTGCGATGGGCTAATTAATACTTTGACCGAACCGATATCCTCTCAGAAATTCCTGTATTTCCATTCTTTTCTTTCCTTCCAGCTGAAGTTCCAGCACTGAAATGTATCCGTCGCTGCATGCAAATTTCAAAAAGGATTTCCCGTCTGTTTCAAATTGGCCAGCTTCAACTCGTGGTGTTTCATACGATTTGCTCGTTTTAAAGATCTTGAGCGTTTTTCCTTCCAGCAGAGTGAATGCACCGGGAACGGGGGATAGTCCGCGTACGAGGTTGTGCACTTTGTCTATGCTTTGCTGAAAATCAATGCGACAGGTTTCTGTGAATATTTTTGGGGCGTGTCGTAATGCGCTTTCATCTTCTATCAGTGTTTTCTGAGGTTTTGGCTGAAGTGAACCCGCTGCAATGCCTTCCATGGTTTTCACCAGTAGGACTGCACCGATATGCATCATGCGATCATGCACCGATCCCGTATTTTCATCTTCGCCTATGGGAAAAGATGCTTGTAATAAAATATTGCCGGTATCAATTTCATGTTGCAGCTGAAAAGTAGTAACACCGGTTTGCTTATCGCCATGTATCACCGCCCAGTGAATGGGGGCCGCACCGCGGTACTGTGGTAGCAATGATCCATGCAAATTAATCGTACCCATGGGTGGCATCTGCCATACCTGCTTTGGAAGCATACGAAAAGCTACGACCACTTGTACGTCTGCATGGAGCGACTCAAGCGCTGAAATAAAATGGGGGTCTTTGAGTTTTTCGGGTTGCATAATATGCAAGCCTTTTGCAAGCGCAAATTTTTTAACCGCACTTTCGGCAACCTTAAAGCCCCTACCTGCCGGTTTATCAGGTGCGGTAACGACACCCACAATATTGGCTCCTGCTTTTACCAATGCATCCAACGATGCCACCGCGAAATCGGGCGTGCCCATAAAAACAATCCTCAAGTCTCTCAATGTTTTCGCCATGATGGTCAATCGGTTCTCTACAACTGTACAATCTTATTCAAAGTCTTTATACAAAAGATATTGCTTGCGGATGGCTTTGAACTTCTCAAGTCCCGGAGCCCAGCTCTTTCTTATTTCTACTTCCGGAACGCCACTGATGATTTGTTGCATAAGCGTTGCATTGCCTGCAAGCTTATTGAAAAAGTAGTCTTCCATTTTTCCGGATTTCGGACGTAGGAAAAAAGAGTCTTTTTGCGGAAACAACTGGTATGCTTCCAGTAACCATTTGAGTTGTACTTTATTATCAACCAGATTTCTCACTTCCTCATCCGTGCCACTTAAATTCCAACCATAACAGAGCTGATCTTTGAGTTTGGGATTTTTGGCTCCATCCATGCTGCGCGGTGTGAAGGTATATGCAAAGCGTGATGCAATGTTGTTGGGCAGCGAAGGATGTCCGAATATTTGAAAGGGTTTGGGTGTTCCGCGACCTTCACTTAAAACAGTGCCTTCAAAAAAGCAAGTTGAGCTGTACAAATAAATTGATCCCATATCGGGCAGGTTGGGAGAGGGCTTAACCGGAAGCGCATACAGCGATGTGTGGTCGTAGTTGTTGCAGGGAATTACGCTGAGTTCGAAATCTGCATGCGTTTTTGCTTTCACCGAAGCATCGTACCATCCTTCGCCCAAGAGCATTTGCGCATATTCGCCGATGGTCATGCCGTAAACAATGGGAACCGATTGCATGCCAATAAAAGAACGAAACGGCTTTTCCAGCACCGGTCCGTCCACATAATGTCCGTTGGGATTGGGGCGGTCGAGTACGATAAGGTGTTTGCCATGTTCAATGGCCGCTTCTAAATAATATTCAAGCGAGGAGATATATGTGTAATAACGCAATCCAACATCCTGGATATCAAAAATCATTACATCAATATTCTGTAAATCTTCTTTGCCGGGTTTCCTTTTGCTACCGTATAGTGAAACCACCGGTATGCCGGTTTGTGCATCGGTGTAGTTGCCAATTTTTTCACCTGCATCGGCATCTCCGCGAAATCCGTGTTCAGGACCAAAAATCAATGCCACGTTTACGCCGCTCTTTTTTAATGTATCTACCAGATGTGTTTTACCCACCATGGAAGTATGATTGGCAAAAACTGCAACTCGTTTGTTTTGCAGCAGTGGGAGATATTGATTCAAACGTTCTGCGCCCGGCATAATGGCATGATCGCCGGAACGGGTATAGTGTCCTCTTTTAGATTGTGCACTGCTGTAGGAAATATGTAAGAGTAGCACAATTGCGAATAGATATGCTTTCATAAAAAATGAATTTGAGCGTTAAAGACGTATTCTGCTGTGAAAATATTCATTCCTTTTAAGAATCGTTGCGTTCCAGATAAAAACTTGATCAGATCCTTTTTTTATGGGGTTATCTCCGGGCAATATGTCAAAATTAATTAGGATAACATGCGATAAACGGGTACCTTGCCCAAAATCAAAAGTATGCAAATAAAGAAAGGAGATACCGTTCGCGTTCATTACAGTGGACGTCTCGTAAACGGAGAGCAATTTGATTCATCCGCAGGACGTGAGCCGCTTGAATTTGAGGTAGGAGCCGGAATGATGATCAGAGGTTTCGATAACGCAGTGGTGGGTATGGCCATCGGCGAAAAGAAAACAATTAATATCAGTCCGGAAGAAGGATATGGTCCGCGCAACGAAGAGATGGTAATGGATTTTCCCCGTACCGATTTTCCCCCACATATTACTCCGGAAGAAGGCATGCAGCTGATGATGAATAACAGCAGTGGCCAGCAATTTCCCGTTACGGTGGTTGAAGTAACTGAGGCACATGTAAAACTCGATGCCAATCATTTCCTGTCGGGCAAAGAGCTTGTGTTTGATATTGAAATTGTCGGTATTGATCCGAAATCGCTGATCATCACGGAATAACTCATCCGAAACAGTTTGTAAAGCGTTCCGAATTTCGGAGCGCTTTTTTTGTCAGTACTTTTCTTTTCGGTTTAACCACCATCCCAGCCATAGTCCTATTATTCCCCAACTAATCAGCGCGTCCGTAAAACTAGCTTTCAAATCGAAAGTTTCAAACCAGATATGCGTTGTGTAAGGTTCATTGAAAAATACAATTAATCCAGTAGCTAGTGCTGCCAGTAGAACGGTTAAGAAACTGCTATTCGAAATTTTTCCAACCACCCAAACAAAAAGCCAGATGGTAACAATATTGATGAGGAGTCCGCGCAGCATATTTCTGAGCATGTTGTCTTTCATTTGCTTGTGAAAGAATACCTGTGCCCAGGGCTTACCAATATTCTTTTGGTACAATTGGTTTGCTTCTTCTGCGCCGGCACTTTCAGGAACCGTAGGTAAATAAAATGCCCCGTCAGATGCTAGCTGATCATCCAAAAACTGCAGAATGGTATCCTGGTTGGGGGTGTACATCTGCTGCGGACGGTGCATATCTATAACCGACCAGGAAAAAAATTGCCATACAAACATGAAAACCCCGCCTACAATGGCACCTATTATTTTTTTAGTTGTCATACTGTTTGTTTTAATCGAAATTAGGTTTGAGCCTTTTTCTAAACGACAGTTTGAAAATACTTCATTCGTATTGCATCGACAAGGATATCTGCTAAAATGTTTATGCCAGTTCTTGCCTAACAGTAATTTAAAACCAAAGCAGGATGAATATAGGTTCGAGACTATAATTTAAGGCGCAAACCGATATCGATTTCTTTATTTTGTAGCTCAATTAAAATCAATGAAGCAAACATATAAATACGGCACAGCAGAAAGACTGATGCGTTATGTGCAGGTCGATACGCAAAGTGATCCCCATTCAGAAACATCGCCCACCACAGAAAAGCAGAAAGACCTGAGTCGTATGTTGGTGAAAGAATTGCAAGATATGGGCGTTAACGATGCTGCGATGGACGATTTTGGGTATGTGTATGCTACCATTCCCTCTAATACTGAAAAGGCAGTACCTGTAATTTGTTTCTGTGCGCATGTTGATACAGCTCCCGATTGCAGTGGTAAAGATGTAAAACCACTGCTGCATGAAAACTATAATGGATCCGACATTGTTTTGCCCGATGATCCTTCACAGGTATTATCCATCACTCGTAATCCCTATTTAAAAGCACATCTTGGCGAAAGCATCATCACAGGTTCAGGCAATACATTGCTCGGTGCCGATGATAAAGCAGGTGTGGCGATTATTATGAGCATGGCAGCAGCTTTGATGCATTCATCCGCACCAAGGCATGGTGCGATTAAATTGCTTTTTACGCCCGATGAAGAGGTGGGTAAGGGAACCGTGCATCTGGATTTGAAAAAATTGGCAGCCGATGTTGCATATACGCTGGATGGCGGTGAGTGTGGCAGCCTGGAAGATGAAACCTTCAGTGCCGATGCATGTAACATTACATTCTACGGCGTAAGCGCACACCCAGGCTATGCAAAAGGAAAGATGATCAATGCGTTGAAAATAGCATCAGACTTTATTCATCAACTTCCGAAAAACAGCTGGTGCCCTGAGCACACGGAGAGGCGCGAAGGATTTGTTCATCCCGTATCTTTTTCAGGGAATGCAGAAAAAGCAGTGGTGGATTTGATCATACGTGATTTTAATGATGAGGGACTGATTGAATATGCTTCAACTCTTCGTAAAATGGCAGAAGAGGTTTTATCGGCTTATCCCGGTGGTCATTTTGAAATGAAGGTGCAGGAGCAATATCGCAATATGAAGCAGGTGTTGGATCGCTTTCCGCATATTGTTCAATATGCTCAGGCGGCATATCAGCGTGCTGGTATAGAGGTAAGAAAGGAAAGTATTCGTGGCGGAACGGATGGTAGTCGACTGAGCTATATGGGACTTCCCTGTCCCAACTTATTCACGGGTATGCAGGCGATTCATTCCAAACAGGAATGGATTGGTGTGGCGGATATGGAAAAGTCGGTAGCAATGCTGATGGAGCTGGTACAGGTATGGGAAGAAAATGCTTCCATCTTAAGCTAGAAAAAAAATGATCTAAAATAGTAACTTCGTACAAATTATCATTATGGAATTCATCTCAGGTTATGTATGGTTGGTCATCCTTCTTTTATTCGCTTTTTCCGGGTTGGTAACTGTGAATCAGGGTACTATTGCAGTGATCACTATGTTTGGGAAATACAGACGCGTGTTGCGTCCCGGACTGAATTTTAAAATTCCTCTGCTCGAGCAGATTTACAAGCGCATCAGCATTCAAAACCGCTCGGTTGAACTGGAGTTTCAAGCAGTAACCATCGATCAGGCAAATGTGTATTTCAAGTCGATGTTATTATACTCGGTTCTCGATCAGAATGAGGAAACCATTAAAAATGTGGCATTTAAATTCATCAGCGATCGCGATCTGATGCAGGCGCTTGTCCGCACCATTGAAGGGAACATCCGCGCTTTTGTTGCAACAAAGCGACAGGCTGAAATACTCGGTGCACGTCGTGAAATCGTCGAGTTTGTTAAAACCGAGGTGGATCATACGCTTGAAACATGGGGTTATCATTTGCAGGATCTGCAAATCAATGATATCACTTTCGATCAGGTGGTGATGGACTCTATGAGCAAAGTAGTTGCTTCGAACAACTTAAAGGCAGCAGCTGAGAATGAAGGTCAGGCATTACTCATTACCAAAACGAAATCTGCAGAGGCAGAGGGTAATTCCATTAAAATTGCCGCCGAAGCAGAAAGAGAAGCTGCGCGCTTGCGCGGACAAGGTGTGGCATTGTTCCGTCAGGAAGTGGCGCGCGGTATGACAGAAGCTGCGGAGCAGATGAAACAGGCAAACCTCGATACTAACGTAATTTTATTCAGTATGTGGACAGAAGCCATCAAGAACTTTGCAGAATACGGCAAAGGCAATGTGATTTTCCTCGATGGCAGTGCCGATGGAATGGAAAAAACCATGAAGCAAATTCAAGGATTGATGATCAAGCAGGCAGGCACTTCTTAATAGGAGCGCTTCTTCAATACAAGGCGTTCATCCAATTGTGTACTAATTGTTTCAGTACCCATCTATATCGGATGAACGCTTTTTTATTGGATGCGGTAGGCAATGATTTTATTTTTCCAAAAAGTTGGAACATAAATCGTTTTCTCTGCTGCATTGTATCCGATATCTGCGCTGTTGATGCTTTCTTTTCGGGTGTCGAGTAATTTCTCCTTCGTGCCGTCTGTTTTTACAAAATATAGCACACCGCCCCAGCAACTCACTATAAAGGCATCATTGCTATAAGCTTCTATGCCATCGGTACCACCTTCCATACCGTCTGCCAATTTTTGTAAGCTTTTATCTGACTGTACACGATAAAGTGTACCTGCATCCAGTACATATAAACTTCCTTTGTACACTAGTACGCCATTGGGTCCGCGGAGTCCGTGGGTGCTATCAATAAACACTTCAGCTTTATTTTGCTCAACTCGGTAAACTTTTTTGCCGCGTGAATCCGACACAAAAACAATCCCTTTTTCATCCATGGTTACATCATTCAGCGTTTGTGCTCCATCTACTTCCAGCGTATGAATAATTTTTTCTTTTTTGATATCCACTGTTTTAATTGTTTTCAGGTCGGCAACGATCAGCGTATTGCCACGCAGCGCCATGCCCTTGGGCGCATCCAAGCCTCTAATCCATTCAGCTTGTATGATTTCGCCATTGGTGCGCATCTTGCCAATGCTTCCGGCTCCATCTTTCCCCCAGGGCTGCGTGCCTTCAATATTTGATACAAACAACAAGTCATGATGCTTGCTGTATAACACTGATTCTGGTACTTTAAAAACGGTATCGGTTTCCCATAATTTTTCTAATACTTGGGCGTTAGAAGAAAAGGGAAGAAGCATGCTAATCATGCAAGCGGCAGAAAGTAATCGCATATGAATAATTTAAGCATATCAAATTACGAACAGTTTCATGCTTTACACAAACTGCACAGTTAAATATTTTGCATATTTATAACAGGGTACGGAGACGTATTGTATTGAATGGACAGATATTTGTTTGTGGAAAATATTTTTGCTGCATTGTGAAGCGATTGCTCACATACGTTTACATTTGTTAAAATCAGATTATGTCTTTTCATCTTTACTTATTGCAGGCTGTAACCGATACCGCGATTTCCGGTGCTGCAGCACCTGCTTCTGCTACGCTGCCCCCCAAGGAAATGAGTGTGATTGAATTGCTACTGCAGGGAGGTTTGCTGATGGTGCCCTTGCTTTTGATGAGTCTTGCGGCTGTTTTTGTATTTGTTGAAAGATGGATGGCCATCAAAAAAGCAGGCAAAGTGGACGACCATTTTATGAACATCATCCGCGATAACATTCTCAGCGGAAATGTTACAGCTGCGCGCAATTTTGCCAAGAATACCGATAGTCCGGTCGGGAAAATGATCGACAAAGGCATTCAGCGTATTGGCAAGCCGATAGATGCTATTGAAAAAAGTATGGAAAATGTGGGCAAGTTGGAGGTGTATAAATTAGAGCGCAACCTTGGTGCGCTGAGTGTAATTGCCGGCATTGCACCCATGTTTGGTTTTTTGGGAACCATTGTAGGCATGATTCAGCTTTTTTATGGCATCACCTCCACAGGGGAATACACGCTCAATACCATCGCAGGCGGTATTTATACAAAAATGATTACGAGTGCAACCGGACTGATCATCGGATTAATCGCTTATGTGGGGTATAATTTTCTGAACACACAAATCGATAAAACGGTGCACAGCATGGAAGCTGCCAGTGCGGAGTTTATCGATATTTTACAGGAGCCTACTTCATCTCATTAATCACCGGTATATGAATCTTAGAAAGCGTTTGCGAGCTCATGCAGAAGTGCATACCGGTGCACTGAATGACATTCTTTTTATTTTGCTTTTGTTCTTTTTAATCGTTTCCACGCTTGCTAATCCTAATGTTATGAAGGTCGGCATTCCCCGCGGCAAAACCGATACCAAGGCAAAGCAAACGGTGGTGGTTTCGGTAGATGCAGATGGTAAGTATTATGTAGGACAGCGCATGATTGCGCCCGAAACGCTGGAAGATGCGTTGCGCGAAATTCTTGCAAAGGAAACAGAAAAACCTTCGGTGGTGATTAATGTTGACACTGCTGCCCATTATGGTGATTTTTTTCACATTTTAAGAGTGGCCAAATCATTGGGTGCCAACGCAGTTGCTTCCGTGCAGCAATGAGCACTTAAGCATCCGATCTTTTCCCTGCGCATCTTTTCGGAGTGTTACTTCAAAGCCCATTTCTTTCAATAACGCTATGGTCGCCTCTCCTAGATTTTCGTTGATTTCGAAATAGAGTTTCCCGTTTTCGCGCAGGTGGCTTATCGCAAATGCTGCTATTTCTCGGTAAAAGAGTAAGGGGTCTTCATTGGGCACAAATAAGGCCATGGCGGGTTCGTATTTCAAAACATTTTCATGCATTTCGGCGCTTTCTTTCTGTGCGATATACGGCGGATTGCTAATAATTACATCGTACACACCCAAGGCATTCATTTCCGCAGGATCCAGCGCATTCATTTTTTTGAGCTCTACATTACAGGAATGTGCGTGCGCGTTTTCCGCGGCGATAGCCAACGCTGTTTCACTAACATCAATTGCCGTTACTGTTGCTATAGGTAACTGATGCTTGATGCTGATGGCGATGCAACCACTGCCGGTGCCGATATCTAGCACAGCAACGTTTTCCTTTCCCGGCGCTTTCTGATCTTTTACCACCCATTCCACCAATTCTTCTGTTTCAGGACGTGGAATCAACACGGATTCATTCACGCGAAAGCGCAATCCATAAAACCAGGCCTCTTCCAGTACATATTGAACCGGTCTTTTTGTCTTTAATTGATCAAGTGTACCCCGCAATTTGTCTATTAGCGCAGCAGGAATGGTTTCGTTGTGTTTCACCAACAGTTTTGATGGAGTTACATCTGCAATACACTCCCATACCCAGCGTGTAATATTGCGGGCTTCACTATGCGGATAAATTTCCTGCAGTGTTTCAATAAATCTTGCATGCAACGCACCAAAGGTCATGCTGCAAACTTAAGTATTGTAAATTGCATTGTTTTTATGGATCAAATGCATGCTACATATATGCAGCGCTGTTTGCAGCTGGCTTTGCTTGGAAAGCAATCGGTGGCGCCTAATCCTATGGTAGGGGCTGTATTGGTGCATGAAGGGCGCATTATCGGAGAGGGCTATCATAAAAATTTTGGTGGTCCTCATGCCGAAGTCAACTGTATTGCTTCCGTAAAGCCTAAAGATCAATCCCTGATTGCTGAAGCTACCTTATATATTTCGCTTGAACCCTGCGCGCACCATGGCAAAACGCCCCCTTGTACTGATCTGATTTTAAAACACAAAATTCCGCAAGTGGTGGTGGGTTGTACCGATACCAACCCTGCGGTAAAGGGTCGGGGTATTGCACAACTACAAAATGCAGGCGTAAAGGTGATCAGTCCGGTAATAGAAGATGCATGTCGCAGGCTGAACGAGCGTTTTTTCACTTTTCATGAAAAGCAACGACCCTGGTTTGTTTTGAAGTGGGCTGCATCTGCCAACGGAAAAATAGGCAAGGAGGGAGATAGGGTATCTATCAGCAATGCAGTAACAAACCGACTGGTACATCGCTGGCGCAGTGAAGAAGCAGCGATCATGGTGGCAACCAATACGGCATTGTATGATGATCCTCAGCTCACCAATCGGTACTGGGGTAGCAAGCAACCGCTCCGTGTTTTGCTCGACATGCATTTGCGCTTACCATCTGATTTAAAAATGTTTCAAGATAAAGGCAAGGTGGTCATCTTTAACGGTATCAAAGAAGATGCATCTGGTCATCTTCATTATTGCAAAATTGATGCGCAGCAGCCCATTCTGCCGCAGATTGGTGAAAAGCTACATGCCTTGCAAATACAAAGTGTATTGGTGGAGGGTGGTGCCAGGCTGCTAAGCAGTTTTATGGATGCAGGCTTTTGGGATGAAGCCCGTGTCATCACCAATACTTCACTCATCATCAGCGAAGGTCTTGATGCTCCCCAACTCAATCAAGCCATTGTTGAACAATGTTTTCAATTGGATACGGATACCATCCAAATTATCAGACCTGTCTAAACTATCTTATGATCTATTTAATTGGCTCTGTGGTATTATCGTCTTGGCTTACCCTTTCTTTTAAATGGATTGAACGCTTTCGCATACCAACGCTCCAAGCTATTGTAGTGAATTATTTTGTTTGCGTACTTACGGGTGCAATTGTGCAGGGCCATTTTCCGCTTTCTGCAACCACCCTCCAAGAAGGTTGGGCGCCTTGGGCGCTGATAATGGGATTTAGTTTTATTGTAACGTTTAACATCATTGGTTTTACGGCACAGCGCATGGGCGTTGCAGTGGCATCGGTTGCGAATAAGCTTTCGCTGGTGATCCCTTTTGTTTTTTCCATTTACTTGTATCAGGAATCGGTTACTGCATTAAAAGTTGTCGGTATTGTCATCGCATTAGTTTCGGTAATACTAACCAGCATGCCTAAACGCGGGACAGATGGAGGTAAATCGACTGTTCAAACACATCTATTGTGGTTGCCTTTCATTCTTTTTGTCGCCAGTGGTTTGATTGATACGATGATTAAATTTGTTGAAACGCGTTATTTGCAGGCTGAAAATCAAAATGCCTTTCTCATCAGTGCATTTTTGGTCGCGGGATTATTCGGACTCATATTTATGCTTACCGGGATTGCTGCAGGAAAAATGAAATGGGATCCGCGTTCACTTTGGGCCGGACTCATCATCGGCATTCCCAACTACTTTTCTATATGGTGTTTGGTAAAAGTGTTAAAGCAATACAGCGGTAACAGCACTGCCATCATTCCTGTAAATAATATGGGTATTGTGCTTTTCAGCACGGTTGTGGCCATGTTCCTGTTTCGGGAAAAACTTTCGCAGATCAATTGGCTCGGCATCTTGCTTGCTGTAATTGCCATTGCCATGATCGCTTTCGGTTAAACGATCAACCGAATTGCTTTGAAACTACTTTTGAAAGGATTTGCTCACCACAAGCTCTTTGCTTCCGGCAGTATACTCGTAAAAGCCCTCGCCAGATTTTACGCCCAGTTTTCCGGCAGTAACCATATTTACTAAAAGCGGACAAGGAGCATACTTGGGTTGTCCGAAACCATCGTGCAGCACCCTTAGTATTGCAAGACAAACATCCAGACCAATGAAATCTGCCAGCTGTAAAGGGCCCATGGGATGCGCCATGCCCAGCTTCATCACTGTATCGATTTCTTCCACGCCGGCCACACCCTCGAAAAGACTATAAATCGCTTCGTTGATCATGGGCATAAGAATACGGTTGGCAATAAAGCCCGGATAATCGTTCACCACACAAGGTGTTTTGCCGAGTTCCTTGCTTAGCGCAACAATCGTTTCCGTTACTTCCGAAGCGGTGGCATAACCGTTAATGATCTCAACCAGTTTCATCACCGGAACCGGATTCATAAAGTGCATGCCAATTACCTGTTGCGGCCTTTTGGTAGCCGCTGCAATCTTTGTGATAGAAATGGATGATGTATTGCTGGCAAGGATGCAGTTTGAAGGTGCGTGTGCATCCATCTCGCGGAAAATATTCAGTTTGAGTTCGGTGTTTTCTGTTGCGGCTTCCACCACCAGAAAAGCATCTTTTACACCTTCAGCAATCGATTGAAATGGCGTGATTTGCTTGATTGCTTTTTCTTTTTCTTCTGCAGTAACGGTTCCCTTTGCTACTTGTCTTTCAAAATTTTTTGCAATGGTTGCAAGGGCACGTTCCAGTTGGGCTGCATTTACATCAATGAGGTTTACTTTAAAGTCCTTTTGAGCAAAAACATGCGCAATGCCATTGCCCATGGTACCTGCTCCGATAACAGCAATCGTTTTCATTCTTTTTTATTTTTAATTCATACGGCGCTGCAAATTAACAAAAGCAACATTACCGTTTTTTGAAATCACCCCGCTTCCAGGCCTGTATAAATTCAGCCCATGCAGTAGGGTTGAGGATATTTTGTGGCGCCAGCTGTCCTTGGTAATAATATCGCTGACTTGTTTGTCGCTGTACATAACGCGAAGCTTCCCCGGCATCTGCGGGCAGCGATTGCTGGAAAATGCGTGACTGGGCCATCTTGATGTTCTTTCTGGCAATCTCGTACTGATCGTCGGGAACTTTTGCATTTACGAAATCCCTTTCAAACTGTTCCCGGCTGGGCCTGGCCCGAATGATCGTGGCCGGCAGGTAAACCGTATCTGCCACCATGAGCTGTATAATGCTGAATGAGTTGCCTTCAAGATTTCGTGGTATCACCACTCTCTTACTCATAAAACCAACCGAACTGAAGTCGATAATATCGCCTTTCATTACAACAATACTAAACACCCCCTGCTCGTTGGTGTAGGTGCCTCGGTTTTGGTTGTAGAGTTTAACGGTTACGGATGGAATGCCACGCAAGCTGTCGGCCGTCATTACTACACCGTACAACTGAACAATGGAATCTTTCATTTGCTCAAACTGCGCATAGGCAGAAAGTGGCAACATGGCTAAGCCAATCATCAAAAAGCGGACAAACTGCTTCATGGGCTCCAAAAATAATGGTAAAACGGCTTCGTTCTAAACATTTCAAGGTGCAGTTTGGTTAATTTTGCAGCGCTTCTGCGATTTTAACAAATCTCTATTCCTATGACCAAAGAAAAAGTACTGGATGCACTCCGAAATGTTCAGGAGCCCGATTTGGGCAAAGACCTTGTGACCCTCAATATGATCAAGGATATTGAAATCGATGGAAATCGCGTTTCATTTACCGTAGTGTTAACCACGCCTGCATGCCCCATGAAGGATATGATGAAGCATGCCTGTGTGAATGCCATTCAGCTGCTGGTGCAAAAAGATGCTGAAGTACAGGTCAATTTTACTGCTAATACCTCTTCCAACAGAAAAGATCCTCAGCAGGTACTGCCTAATGTAAAAAATATCATCGCCGTTGTGAGCGGTAAAGGAGGCGTAGGAAAGAGTACGGTTTCTGCCAATTTCGCACTGGCGCTTGCAAAAGATGGCGCCAAAGTAGGATTAATGGATGCCGACATTTATGGCCCCAGTGTTCCCATAATGTTTGGCGTACGTGGTGAGCGACCAAAGATGCTGGATGTGAATGGTAAGCCGATGATCGTACCGATGGAAAAATATGGTATTAAGTTTATGAGCATCGGTTTGTTGGTAAATGAAAAAGATGCCATCGTTTGGCGCGGACCCATGGCCAGCAGTGCGATCCGTCAGTTTGTTACGGAAGTATTGTGGGATGAACTCGATTATCTCGTAATAGATATGCCTCCAGGTACCGGAGATATTCATTTAACTATGGTACAAACCGTGCCTGTAACAGGCGCTATTATCGTTACAACGCCCCAGGATGTTGCGTTGGCAGATGCTAAAAAAGCCATCGCTATGTTCGGACAAACACAAATTAAGGTGCCGGTGATCGGACTGGTAGAAAATATGGCTTATTTCACGCCGGCAGAACTGCCTCAAAATAAATATTACATCTTCGGACAAGAAGGCGGAAAGCGCCTAGCGGAAGAGTTTGATTTGCCATTTCTCGGACAAATTCCGCTCGTGCAGTCTATTCGCGAAGGAGGTGATCAGGGCATGCCAGCCATGGCAGGAAATGACGCGCTCACCAAAAAAGCCTTTGAAGAATTTACGGCGCATGCAGTACGCAGCATTGCCATGCGCAATGCGAATATGGAAGCCACTAAAGTGGTGGAGATGGTAGCAGATTAATATTTAGTTGTTCATCAACTGATTCTTAAGCGTGTTTTTTATCCGAAACACGCTCGTGCTTTTCCTATCTTCGGCATATGTATCATATACCTCATTTTAAGGCGACCGATGATGCAGAGGTGCTGGCTTTTATGCAGGCGCATCCATTTGTAACGCTCGTAACCGTAAATGCTGAAAGTCGGCCGGTGGTAACACAGGTGCCTGTTTTAATGGATCAAAAAGAGGGTCAGCTTTTCATCACAGGGCACATCATGCGCAAAACCGATCACCATATTGCCTTGACGCAAAACCCTGAAGCGATGATGGTATTTACCGGTCCGCACACTTATGTAAGCGCCCGCTGGTACGAACCAAACAATAGCGCCTCTACCTGGAACTATAGCAGCGTGCAAGCAAGCGGTACTATCCGTTTTCTGGATGATGCCGATTTGATTTCACTTTTAACGCGATTAACCAGTCATTTTGAAAACAGTCAGGATTCTCCTGCGCTTGTGCAGCATTTTCCGGAAGGATACATGGAGCAACATATGAAAGCCATTATTGGATTTGAAATGAAAGTGACTGAATTGAACCATGTGTTTAAGCTTAGTCAGAATAAGGATGAAGCTACATATCAGCGCATCATTGATGCGCTTTCAAAGCAAGGCGGAGAAGCAGCAGATGTAGCAAAGCAAATGCAGGAAAGAAAGCATAAAGTATTTGGAAAATGAAGCCAATTTTTTTTCTCTTTGGAATTTTACTCATGATAAACGAACTCAGTTTTGCTCAAAACAAATCGGCTCCCGCGTTCGACAAGCAAGGACATCGCGGATGTCGCGGTTTGATGCCTGAGAATACGATTCCTGCCATGCTGCATGCGCTTGAACTGGGTGTTACCACGCTGGAAATGGATGTGGTGATATCAAAAGACAATCAGGTGCTGCTTTCGCATGAACCTTTCTTTAATCATGAAATTTCTACCAAGCCTAACGGTGAAGCAGTAATGGAAAAAGAAGAAAAGCAGTTGAATATTTTTCGGATGAATTATGCCGACATTAAAAAATACGATGTCGGAATGTTGGTGCATCCGCGTTTTCCGCAGCAGCAAAAAATGAAAGCATACAAACCGTTGCTGTCGGAGGTGTTTGATAGTGTGAGAGCATATTGCGAAAGGAAAAATCGCCCGCTTCCTTTCTTTAACATTGAAACAAAATCGCTTCCGGTCGGCGATGAAGTGTATCATCCTCGTCCTGCGGAATTTGTAGATCTACTCATGCAAGCAATTCAACGGGCGGGTATGGAAGCTTATGTTACTATTCAGTCTTTTGATTTTCGCACGCTGCAGTACCTGCATGAAAAATATCCGCAGATGTCAACTGCTATGCTGATTGAAGAAGATGATGGGCGTAATATTGAAGCGCAATTCTCCGCCCTGGGTTTTGCCCCCAGCATTTACAGTCCACATTACCGATTGGTTACTGAAAGCCTGCTCAAATTCTGTCATAGTCGCAACATTAAAGTGATTCCTTGGACGGTGAACAGTAAAGCTGAAATACAGCGTTTGCGGAAGATGGGCGTTGATGGTATCATTACGGATTATCCCAATTTGTTTGAATAGTTTTGCAATATGCATTTTGAAAATACCCTTGCTTTTGCCGATGCGCTCGACAGTAAAGATCCTTTGAGCAATTTTCGCAGCCGTTTCATTATTCCGAAAGCTGACGGTAAAGAAAAAATTTATTTCTTGGGCAATTCGCTTGGGTTGCAACCTAAAAGCACATCAGAATATGTACGTCACATAATGGACGATTGGGGTCGCTATGGTGTAGAATCTTTTTTTGAAGCACCAGAGCCCTGGATGGATTATCATGATAGTCTTACCGGAACGCTTAGCGAAGTAATGGGTTGCTTGCCGCAGGAGCTGACGGTGATGAATAATCTCACCGTTAACCTGCACTTGATGTTGGTTAGTTTCTATCGCCCGCAGGGAAAGCGATTTAAAATTCTTTGTGAAGCCAAAGCATTTCCCAGTGATCAGTACATGCTCGAAACGCATGTAAAGCATCATGGTTTTGATCCGCAGGAAGCGATCGTAGAAGTGAAGCCCCGCGAAGGTGAACAAACTTTGCGAACGGAAGATATTTTGCAGCAAATCATTGCACACCGTGATGAACTTGCAATGGTTTTGCTGGGAGGCATTCATTATTACAGCGGACAGGTGCTCGACATGCATACCATTACACGCATGGCACAACAGGCCGGCGCAAAAGTGGGTTTCGATTTGGCACATGCTGCAGGAAATATTGAACTTCGTTTGCACGATTGGAATCTGGATTTTGCCTGCTGGTGCAGCTATAAGTATCTGAACTCAGGGCCGGGTGCAGTGGCTGGCGCATACATTCATGAACGCTATCATGCAGATACACAGATTCAGCGCTTTGCAGGCTGGTGGGGATACGATAAAGCAACGCGCTTTAAAATGGAACAAGGTTTCAAGCCAATGCTTTCAGCGGAAGGATGGCAGTTGGGAACACCGCCATTGATGCTTTATGCCTGTCACCGTGCCGCACTCGATGAAATTAAAGCCGCCGGCTGGGATCGGATTCAGGAGAAAAGAAAACTGCTTACTAAGTACCTCTGGTTTGTATTGGATGAAGTGAACAAGCTACAAACCTCGCCTTTGCTTTCCTGCATTACACCGCGCGACGAAAATGAGCACGGATCGCAGGTGAGCATGAACATGCTACGTCATGGCAAAGAAGTGTATCGGAAACTGACAGATGCCGGTTTTTATGTCGACTGGCGCGAGCCGTCTGTAATTCGCTTGGCACCTGTGCCCCTCTACAATACATTTGCAGAAGTGTGGCAGTTTGGGCAGGCTTTAAAAAGCATTTTACAGGCATCTACAAACCCTTAACATGACAAGACAACAGCTTGTAAATACTATTCGCGCGAAAGCATCCTATCTCTGTGTGGGATTGGATACGGATCTTTCTAAAATACCAGCGCATCTCCGTCATCAGCCCGATGCGATTTTTGCTTTCAATAAAGCCATCATCGATGCTACAAAAGATTACTGCGTTAGCTATAAAATCAACACTGCTTTTTATGAAGCACTGGGTGTAAAAGGATGGGAGGCATTGGAGCAAACGGTGCATTATATTCCCGATACGCACTTTAAAATTGCCGATGCAAAACGAGGGGATATTGGAAACACATCGGCACAGTATGCCAAAGCATTTTTTGAAGCCATGCCTTTTGATGCGATAACCGTTGCGCCCTATATGGGCGAAGACAGCGTGCGCCCATTTTTGGAATATGAAAACAAATGGACAATCGTGCTCGGGCTCACTAGCAATCAGGGTGCTGCCGATTTTGAAATGCGAAAAGTGCTTCCAAACAATGAGCAGTCGCAACCTGCATACCTTTACGAAGAAGTATTAAAAACGGTTTCCCGTTGGGGAAGTACAGATAATCTCATGTTTGTGGTAGGTGCCACACAGGCTGATGAATTTATCAATATTCGCTCCATCATTCCCAATCATTTTCTGCTGGTACCCGGTGTGGGTGCACAGGGCGGAAGTTTGCAGGAAATTTCCAAGAAAGCTATGAATGAAGCATGCGGCTTACTCGTAAATGTGAGTCGTGCCATCACTTTTGCATCCGGAGGTGAGGATTTTGCTTCTGCGGCAGCAGCGGTGGCAGCGCAGTACCGCGATGAGATGAAAGCATATCTCGCAAAGCGATAGTCTTACTTATTCAGGATCTCAACTACTTTCTCAGATAGTTTCTTTGCCCATCTCGCATAATCTGCTGCAGCAGGGTGCAGTCCGTCGGCAGCAATTAAATTTCGATTGCTTGCACCTTCGCGCGTCAGGGGCGTGATATCAATATAGTGCACCCCATAATCCGCTACAATGCGTTGATTCGCTGCATTGAACGCATCGATTTCGGAAGCAATTTTATTTCGGTCTCTATCTGTCGCAAAAGGCGTAACGCCCCAGTCGGGAATACTCAGTACTACCACTTTCTTTGGAGTGTTACCCGCAAAGCGGATGGCTGTTTGCAGCAAGCGGGTAAATTCGGTTTCGTATTCGTTAATGCTTCTTCCGCGGTATTGATTGTTTACGCCGATCAGCAATGTAACTAGATCGTAGGGTCCATTAAGTTTTTGTAAAGCGATGGCTGCCTCCAACTCATCGGTGGTCCACCCGGTTTTGGCAATAATGGTAGGTGCTTCAAAAAGAATTTGTTGCTTCTGAAGTAGCTCAACCGTCTGATGCGGGAAGTTTTCTTTGGCTTCCACGCTTTCGCCAATCGTATAGGAGTCGCCCAGCGCCAGGTAACGGAGTTGTTTTGTTTGCATAAAAGCGGTGTTGCATGCAAATATCAGCATTAAAAGGAGTAGGTTTCTTTTCATTAATACGGAGATTGCTTTTGATATGGTTTTAAACATAAGATGGATAGAAAACTACAACATTTTATGCTGCTCTAAATGCCTGTTCGTACATTTGTTTTTCAATGTGAAGCCATATGAGCGTAAAACAAGACCTTTTTCAGAGCCCCGATTATTTTCAGGTAGATGAACTGCTCACGGAAGAGCAAAAGCTGATTCGCGACAGCGTTCGCAGCTATGTGAAAAAAGAAATCTCTCCCATTATTGAAGATTATGCACAGCGTGCTGAGTTTCCGCAGCAAATTGTAAAGCAGTTGGGCGATTTGGGTTGCTTTGGTCCCACCGTACCTGCTGAATATGGCGGAGGCGGACTGGATTATATCAGCTACGGACTGATGATGCAGGAGCTGGAGCGCGGCGATAGTGGTGTGCGTTCCACTGCCAGTGTGCAGGGAAGTTTGGTGATGTTTCCGATTTATGCATACGGCAGTGAGGAACAGCGTAAGAAATTCCTTCCCAAACTGGCAAGCGGAGAATGGTTGGGTTGTTTTGGATTAACTGAACCCGATCATGGTAGCGATCCTTCCAGTATGATCACGAACATTAAAGATGCAGGCGATCATGTGATTTTGAATGGTGCCAAAATGTGGATCAGCAATGCACCTTTTGCGCAGGTGGCTGTGGTGTGGGCGAAAGATGAAAACGGAAAAATTCGCGGGGTAATTGTTGAACGCGGTATGGAAGGTTTCAGTACACCTACCACCCATAACAAATGGAGTTTGCGCGCCAGTGCCACGGGTGAGCTGGTGTTCGACAATGTAAAAGTGCCCAAAGAAAATATACTTCCTAATGTAGAGGGCTTGCGCGGTCCGCTGAGCTGTCTTACCAAAGCACGTTATGGCATTGCCTGGGGCGTGGTAGGTGCAGCGATGGATTGTTACGATACGGCACTTCGTTACAGTCAGCAGCGTATGCAGTTTGGAAAACCCATCGGCGCATTTCAGCTGCAGCAGAAAAAGCTGGCCGAAATGGTCACTGAAATCACCAAGGCGCAATTGCTCAACTGGCGACTAGGTGTTTTGATGAATGAAGGAAAAGTAACCCCCCAGCAGGTGAGTATGGCCAAGCGCAACAGTTGTGAAATGGCAACGCAAATTTGCAGGGATGCTCGTCAGATCCTCGGTGGCATGGGCATCACCGGTGAGTATCCGGTAATGCGTCATATGATGAATTTAGAAAGTGTAATTACCTATGAGGGTACGCACGATATCCATCTACTTATCACCGGAATGGATATTACCGGATTCAATGCGTTCAAATAAGAGTTTGCAGGGGTTGTTTAACCGTTGAGTCGACTAAATATTGCTTCGTCGAAGTGAAGTAAGCTCTCGAGTTGTACATCGGCGGCTTTCCATTTTCCACTTGCTGCATCGTTAGCCGAAGGTACTACCACACATTTCATGCGGGCCGCTTTGGCGGCGATCATTCCGTTAAATGAGTCCTCAAAAGCCAGGCAGTGCACCGGCGATATTTGCATGGCAACTGCACAGTCGATATACACCTGTGGATGCGGCTTGCCCAGGGGGAGCTGTTGCGCCGAGGCATAATGCACGAAATAATCACCAATATTGAGTTTTTTCAGTACCACCTCAATCAGTTCTACAGGGGAGGAACTGGCCAAGCCCATGGGGATGCCGCGGCTTTTGAAAAAATCGAGCGCATGGATCACTCCGGGCATCATATTGCCTTCTGCCGCAATTTTTTCAATGGCCAGGCGGATGATTTGTTCGGTGGCTTCCGTGGCATGGTGCATGGGAATATCGAAATACCTCAGCCAGTATTCAATCCACTCTTCGGTGCGTAAACCGGTGGTAAGATGGTACTGCTCGGGTGTGAGCATTTTGCCAAAAGATGCCAGGGTCTCTCTGCCCGCCACTTGCCAAAGCGGCTCACTATCAATGAGTAAGCCATCCATATCAAAAATAACCGCCTTCGTTTGCATGCTGCAAAGCTACGCGTTCCGGGTTCCCATCCCGCCCATTTGGCTTAAAACTGCTTTTCAAGACAAATACTTATATTGCGACCTCCATCAAGCTAAAAAGCCATATGTCAAGCTTTGTTGAACGGATAAAAAAAGTGCGACTGATACGCTCCGTAATTTATGGGGTGGTGGGTTTGTTCACTTATCCGGGCATTGCCCTGGTGAACAGGCTGCGGATCAACGGTGCCGAAAAGCTTAAGCAGCTACCGAACCGAAATGTGCTTTTTGTAAGCAATCACCAGACCTATTTTGCCGATGTCATCACTTTCATTCATATTTTCTGCGCCATCAAATGGGGAAAGTTGAACCGATTGGGGATTCCTTATTACCTGCTTAATCCTTTCACCAATGTGTATTACGTTGCGGCTTCAGAAACCATGAAAGCCAGCTGGCTTACCCGATTATTCGCTGCTGGCGGCGCACTTACTGTAAAACGTACTTGGCGTGCGGAAGGCAAGGAAGTGCAGCGTGGACTCGATCCCGGCGATACCCGGAAAATTGAGCGGGCATTGAATTCCAGCTGGGTCATCACTTTTCCGCAGGGTACTACCAAGCCCTTTGCTCCCGGCAGGAGAGGAACTGCACATATTATTAAACACAATCAGCCGATTGTCGTACCGATCATTATCAGCGGCTTTTGGCGTGCTTTTAATAAGAAAGGGCTACAATTTAAAAAACGCGGTAGCATCTTGTCCGTTACCATTAAAGATCCCCTTGAAATCGATTACAATGCTTCTGTTGATGAGATTCTTGATCAGGTGATGGATGCAATTGAGCAGAGCAAAAAATACATGCTAAAAGGGCGGCATCACCTCATGAACATCGTAGATAAATAATTCAGAATTCGCGGTTATTTCTCTTTTCCTGTAAACAAAGCTTTTAGCTCCAACGCATCATCGGGTTTCATTTTCCCGCCTAAAATCAAACGCACCTGTCTTCTGCGCAGAGCACCTTCGTGCAGTCTTTTTTCATCATCGGTTTCAGGAATCAGCTCGGGTACAGGTCTTGGCTTGCGGTTGGGATCTAGAGCCACGAATGTATAATATGCTTCATTGCTTTTATAGCGGTACTGCTGCGTAACATCTTCGCCCCAAACATTCATATGTACTTCCATGGAGCTGTTGAAAGCGCGACTCACCTTGGCTTCAATATGCACCACATTCCCCAGCTTGATGGGGTTTTCAAATGAAATATTATCAACCGATGCGGTAACCACCGGTGCATTACAATGTTTACCTGCGGCAAGTGCTGCTGCAATATCCATCCAGTACATGAGTCGTCCACCCATAAGATTTCCGAAAGTGTTGGTATCATTCGGTAATACCAGCTCGGTCATTATAATATGTGATTCCTTAGCTGTTTTGGAAGTTTTTTGATTCATGTGCTATATGTATGCAAATCCCCCGTTGTGGCGGGGGATTCAGATGTTAAATAATTAAGATTGCATCTCCATAACTGAAGAAGCGGTATTTGTCTTTAATGGCCTTCTTATATGCTTCCATCACCAATTCGTAGCCTGCAAAAGCACAGGTCATAATTAGCAAACTGGTTTTGGGAAGATGAAAGTTGGTGATCAACGCATCGGCGATGTTGAAGTTGTAGGGCGGATGAATAAAGGTGTTGGTCCATCCTTCCGAAGGCTTCAACAGCTGCTGTGCAGTGAAGGAAGTTTCCAGGGCACGCATGGTGGTGGTGCCAACTGCACAAATGCGGCGGCCATCTTCTTTCGCTTTGTTTACAATGCGGCAGGCAGTGTCATCAATTCTGTAATATTCTGCATCCATCTTATGCTTGCTCAAATCTTCCACTTCTATGGGACGAAAAGTTCCCAGTCCGGTGTGGAGGGTGATTTCTGCAAAACGGACGCCCTGTATTTCTAAACGCTTGATCAGCTCCGTGCTAAAATGTAAGCCTGCAGTGGGTGCGGCAACGGCACCTTCATGCTTTGCATAAACGGTTTGATAGCGAAGACGATCTTCTTCATCGGGCTTACGCTTGATATACTTTGGCAAAGGGGTTTCTCCCATGCTGTATAATACTTCGCGAAAGGCTTCATCGCTGCCTTCAAAAAGAAAGCGGATGGTGCGTCCACGTGAAGTAGTATTGTCGATTACCTCTGCTACAAAATCTTCATTATCGCCGAAATACAATTTGTTACCCACGCGAATTTTTCTTGCGGGATCAACAATCACATCCCACAAACGATTTTGCTTATTCAATTCGCGCAGCAGAAACACTTCAATTTTTGCACCGGTCTTTTCCTTTCTTCCGTACATGCGTGCGGGAAAAACCTTGGTGTTATTCACGGCAAAAACATCTTTGTCGTCGAAATACTCCATCACATCTTTGAATACGCGGTTTTCAATTTGTCCGGTATTGCGGTGAATCACCATCATGCGACTTTCCTCACGCTTTTTGGCAGGTTGCTGTGCAATCAGGTTCAGGGGCAGATCGTAGGTAAATTGAGATAATTTCATTGCGTTTGAGTTTATACGGGCATGTGCTACAAACGCATGGTGTGTGAGCTGTTCAGAGGAGTTCTCCAAACCCGGTCTTACGGCACCAGGTTTGTTCACATTGCCTTTTAGAGGCCGCAAAGTTAATCATTCCACTGAAAATGTGCAAAAACATATCCACAAGGGCTTGCTGCATCATGCTTTTTGGCCGGGAATGGAGGCCAGTAGTTGGCGAGTGTAGGGATGCTGTGGGTGTTCGTATATCGTTGCTGCATCGCCGGACTCAACAATTTTTCCGGCTTGCATCACCAGCATCCTGTCGCTGATATATTTCACCACCGATAAATCGTGTGATATAAAAAGCGAGGTAAAGCCAAAGCTCTTTTTGAGGTCGTTCAGTAAGTTTAAAATTTGTGCCTGCACGCTTACGTCCAGTGCCGATACCGATTCATCCCACACGATAAAAGAGGGTTGCAAAGCGAGTGCTCTTGCAATGATCATCCGCTGTCGCTGTCCCCCGCTGAATGCATGTGGGTAGCGGTTCATGTGCGCTGCACTTAGGTTTACTTTTTCCAGCAACATCACTGCCTGGTCGGTAGCTTCCCTGCGTGTTTTAAAAAGTTGGTGTACCATCATTGGTTCCACCAGTGCTTCACCAATGCTGATGCGTGGGTTGAGGGAGGCATAGGGGTCTTGAAAAACGATCTGAAGATCTTTTCGCCGCGGATTAAATTTTGAGGGAGATAATGAAAGGATTTCCTCCCCCCGCAAGCGGATGCTTCCGCCGCTTGGTTCTATCAGTCGGAGCAAAGCCCTGCCCAGGGTGGTTTTTCCGCATCCGCTTTCACCCACCAGGCCCAGGGTTTCTGCTTCATGAATGGAAAAGCTCACCTCGTCAACTGCTTTGATCCAGTTGCCGGTTTTGCCAAAAAGGGAAGATTTTCCGGGAAACCATACGCGCAAGTTTTCAACTTCCAACAGCGGCGCTTCAGATGGATTTATTTTTTCAGCTGAAGGGACAGCTTCCTTTTCCGAAAAACTTAAGTCGCCTTCTAAAAAATCACTTACAACGGGCAGTCTTTTGTTTCGCGGGTGCAAGGCGGGTCTGCATGCCAGCAAGGCACGGGTATATCCATGTTGGGGTTGATTGAAAATATCTCTTGTATTTCCTTCTTCTACCAGGTCGCCTTTGTACAGCACTGCCACCCGATCGGCAAAGTCCTGAACCAGTCCCAAATCATGCGTAATAAAAATAATGCCCATACCGGTTTCTTGTTGGAGCGACTGCATCAGTTTTAATATGGTATGCTGTACGGTTACATCGAGGGCTGTTGTGGGTTCGTCGGCGATAAGCAGTGCGGGGTTACAGCTCATGGCCATGGCAATCATCACTCTCTGTTTTTGTCCGCCACTCAGCTCATGCGGATACCTATGAAAGATTTCCTCCGGCCGGGGTAGCTGCACTTTTGTAAAAAGCTCAATGGTTTTTGCTTTTGCTTCTTTTGTGTTTAGTTTCTGATGCCGTTGTAGCGCTTCCATTACCTGACTGCCACAGGTAAAAACAGGGTTGAGCGAGGTCATGGGCTCCTGAAAAATCATACCGATTTCATTGCCCCGGATGTTTTGAATGTCTTTGGAAGCCAGCGATAAAAGATTTACAACGCTGCCGTCTTTATGATGAAACAAGATACTGCCTGAACGATAGGTTGCAGGTGGTGCAGCAAGCAGCTGTAAAATGGAAAGCGCAGTGATGGATTTTCCCGAGCCCGATTCGCCTACAATGGCGAGGATTTCGTTGGCATGAACGCTTAGGTTTAGTTTGCTTACTCCCTTGCTGAATCCATCTTTTGTTTGAAAGTCGATGGATAGATCTTTTATCTCCAGCAAAGGTCTCTGCATCAGTCGAACTTGAGGTGTTTCACGGTATGACCGTTGTTGATCAGCTGCTTGAGCGAGTCGATGCCGATCCGCAGATGTTTGTCTACAAATGACTGCGTCACTTTTTTATCGCTTTCTTCTGTCTTAACACCTTCGGGTATCATGGGCTGATCACTTACCAGCAGCAATGCGCCGGTAGGAATTTCGTTGAAAAAGCCCACCGAAAAAATGGTGGCTGTTTCCATATCAATGGCCATCGCGCGAATGGTTTCAAGATAGTTTTTAAACTCCGTATCGTGTTCCCACACTCTTCGGTTGGTGGTATATACGGTGCCTGTCCAGTAGTCTGAATCGTGGTCGCGGATGGTGGTTGAAACGGCTTTTTGAAGCGCGAATGAGGGGAGTGCCGGCACTTCGGGTGGGAAATAATCTTCCGAGGTTCCTTCACCACGGATTGCGGCGATGGGCAGGATGAGATCACCGATCAGATTTTTCTTTTTCAGTCCGCCGCATTTTCCCAAAAACAGCACTGCTTTTGGATGAATGGCCGTGAGCAGGTCCATCACTGTGGCGGCAGTGGCGCTGCCCATCCCAAAGTTGATGATGGTAATACCATCCGCCGTGGCGCACTGCATGGGCCTGTCCTGACCAATCACTTCCACTCCATGCCATTCGGCAAACATTTTCAGGTAATTGCTGAAATTGGTCAGCAAAATATATTTCCCAAAATCTTCAATGCTCTGTCCGGTATAGCGGGGGAGCCAGTTTTCTACAATCTCTTCTTTTGTCTTCATATTGATTTGAATTACGTAAAATTAGCGAATCTTGCAGTTATGGTTCGTTTGGTGTTTCCGCAGCACAATTTTTCCATGCGCGAAAGCGCAGGCGGTACAGAAATTTTCGATGCCCTGCGCAAGCGGTGGGTGAAGCTAAGTCCGGAAGAGTGGGTGCGTCAAAATATGGTGCAGTACCTGCTTCAGGAGAAGTCGTATCCCGCTGCGCTCATTGGGGTTGAAAAAGAAATCAAGCTGGGCAGCTTGCGCAAGCGTTTCGATTTGCTGGTGTACGACCGGGCACATCAGCCCTGGATGCTTTTGGAATGCAAGGCCATGGAAGTGCCCCTATCACAGGATGTGCTCGATCAGGCTATGCGCTATCATCTCTCCATTCCTTGCAAATACATTGTTATTACGAATGGTCATTATTGCTTCGCATACCGTACCGATCAGGGTGTACTTTTATCGGTAGATACACTACCCGATTTTCCGGAATAAAAAAAGCTCCCGTTTTGCGGGAGCTTTGAAATGAAACAAAAAATGGTTTATGGGAAGATGCCCAGCTCTGCGTAGCTGGTAGCTACCTTGTTGATGGCTACAACGTAGGCGGCTGTACGCATATCCGGAATGGCAGGGTTTGCTTTCCAGCAGTCCATCACTTCATTCACAGAGTTGATCATGGTTTCTTCCAGTCCGCTGTGTACCAGATCTACTTCATCGGGTCCGTGCATGATGATTTCGCGCTGCTCAGCAGAAACTTGTTTACCGGTGAGTCCCTCTATTTGTGAAAGGATATGTCCGTTCTGATTTTCAGTGAATCTTTTTTCCATTCTACCATAACGCACATGGCTCAGGTTTTTCAACCACTCGAAATAAGAAACGGTTACACCACCTGCATTCAGGAACATATCGGGTATTACCAGTGCGCCGTTTTGAGTAAGAATTTCATCGGCTTCGGGGGTAAGCGGACCATTGGCTGCTTCGCCAACAATTTTTGCTTTCACGCGCGGAGCGTTGTTTCCATCGATTACATTTTCAAGCGCTGCGGGAATCAAAATATCGCAGGGCAGCTCCAGTGCATCGGTATTTTTTGCGAGGTTGGTTGCACCTGGGAAATTTAAAATCGACTTGGTAGCTTTACGATGCTCGAATACAGCATCTACATCCAATCCGTTTTCGTTGTAAATCGCTCCTTCATATTCAGCAAGTGCTACAATTTTGGCGCCAGCCTGCTGGAAAAACTTAGCAGAATGGTAGCCCACATTGCCCATACCCTGCACGATCACGGTTTTGCCTTCCACACCTGTGGTGAGTCCTAATTTCTGCATCACTTCGGGCATATTGCAAATTTCGCGGATGCCATAAAACACACCTAATCCAGTTGCTTCGCGGCGACCGCGCACGCCACCCTGTGTTACGGGCTTTCCTGTTACGCAACCTGCGGCATCAATATCGCCGGGATGCATGGCGCTGTAGGTATCTAGGATCCAGGCCATTTCTCTTTCTCCTGTTCCGTAATCGGGAGCAGGCACATCGGTACCGGGTCCGATGAATTTCTTTTTGATGAGCTCGGAAGTATAGCGACGGGTAATTTTTTCCAGTTCATAGGCAGAGTAATTGCGTGGGTTGATTTTAACCCCGCCCTTGCCACCGCCGAAGGGAACGTTTACAATGGCGCACTTGTAGGTCATGAGTGCTGCAAGCGCCATCACTTCATCTTGGTTTACTTCTGCTGCAAAGCGAATACCGCCTTTACAGGGAAGTTTGTGATGCGAGTGCTGAACGCGATAGGCTTCAATTACTTCAATACGGCCGTCGTCCATTTTTACGGGAAACTTAATTTGGTACACAGCATTACATGCTTTGATTTGTTCCAAAATACCTTTGTCCCATTTGGTGTAAGCAGCTGCTTTATCGAAGCTGCGCTGAACACTGTCGAAAAAACTGTAGTGCGATGACATTGCAATCGTTTTTATGGATGAATTAATCGTTAGCTTCTTTCTTTGAAATCTTTTTGTCGATGCTTGCAACATAGGCAAGCAATCCGAGCAAAATTACAAGACATACCGCCATTACCACATAAATCTTTCCCTCACTTGCCATTACGGCTTCTGTTTTGGTTGTGTTTTGTGCTGCCAGCTTGTATAGCGAGGCAAAAAACAGCATGGTGGTGAATAGTGATTTACGCATGTATTAAATTTTTGTCTCTTAATTTTTCAATTCTGATTAGTAAGCTGGTAATCCATACTCCAAGTAGGGTCCATCCCATCACCGCTGGCCAGAAAACGAGGCGCATGCGCGGATCCAGATCACTACCATTTAATCCGGGATTGCCTTCCACGCCCTCCCCGCCGGGGTGTAGCGACTCAACCAGTCGGGGCAGTACCATGATTAATGGGATGTACATGAAAAATGCGAAGATGTTGTATACGCTGCTTACCCTTGCTCTTTTATCGATATCCGTGATGGAATTGCGCAATACAAAATATGCTAGGTATATCAGCAGGGCAATGGCCGCTGCAATTTGCTTGGGGTCGTTGCTCCAGGGTTCTCCCCAGGTGAAATTGGCCCAAACGGCACCCGTGATTAATCCCAATACGCCAAAAACAATACCCGTTTTGGCATAAGCATGGGAGCGAATGTCGAAGAGTAAATTCCCTTTGGAAAGATACTGCATGCCGTTGACCATGGAAACTGTAAGCAGTATGAGCTGACCAAACCACA
This sequence comes from uncultured Chitinophagaceae bacterium, assembly GCA_964505195.1. GTDB lineage: Bacteria > Bacteroidota > Bacteroidia > Chitinophagales > Chitinophagaceae > CAZDGV01. Next base: position 3,109 of record CAZDGV010000007.1, on the reverse strand, counting down.
TGGGCACATGAAAGTAGAGATTGCGAATGGTTTCGTACAGGTTGCCGATTACCGGAACTTGAATGAGGAAACCGGCGGTGAATGTGTAGATCAGCAGGATTGCCGCTAATATTTTCCACCAGGATTGTTTCATACGCATCAATTTTTCGCAGGGCTTAATGTGATGCATTGCATCCACCCGTGCAAAGTGCCGCAAAGGTAGCATTTGCGCTTAATCTTTCCATAAAAAGGGGAACAATATCAAACTCAGCAGAAGCACCATTGCGTCTAGCGCCAGTAGCAGCAAAATCATTTCTGAAAAAGCGCCTGCGCGGAAAATTTCACCGAATGCTGCTTTGGAAAGGCGCAGCAACAATAGCAGTTGCGGAACGATAATGGGGAAACCCAAAATAGCCATCATGGCCGCATTTTGATTGGCGCGTGCTGCAATGGCAGCCAGTAAAGTAAATACCATGCTGATACTGATACCCCCCAGCACCGTTATTCCAATGAACCATCCCAAATGATTAAACGGACTGCCCAAAAAAAAGGAAAAGAGCAGCATACTCAGCAGGCACATCCCCATCATGAGAAAAACATTGTACAAAATTTTCGCGATAATGAATTCGAGCGGTCCGGCAATAGAGTAGTAGTATAGCATGCGTCCGCGACTGTCCTGCAAAAAACTTTTTGCAACGGCGTTGATGCATATAAAAAGAAGCGTCATCCAGAAAAGTCCGTTCCAGGCAGCCGCATCAGGCTTTCCCATTGATAAGTACAAAACGAAAATAGTGCTGGCAACATAGAGCAGAATGCCATAGAAGGTGTATTGCTGTCTTATTTCAAGCAACAGGTCTTTTCGAAAAAGGGCGGCTATTTTGGAAACGGAAATCATGTGGCTTGATGGTAGCAATGGCGACAACGCGGTTCGTATTTATTCTTTTCCCCCAGCACTACCTGTGCGTTTTCTTCACTCAGGCGATAGGAATAGCTGGCAATATTGCCACATACCACGCAGATGGCATGTAGTTTGGTAATGTAGTCGGCAATGGCAAGTAATTTGGGCATGGGCCCGAAAGGCTGTGCCTGAAAGTCCATATCTAACCCTGCAACAATAACGCGTGCGCCGCTCAGTGCCAGTTTATCGCAAACATCCACAATGCCTTCGTCGAAAAACTGGGCCTCGTCAATACCAATTACATCCACCTGCTGCGCCAGCAGGAGTATTTTCTGAGCGTTGTTGATGGGGGTAGAAGGTATCATGTTTTCGTCGTGCGAAACAATATTGTTTTCATCATATCGCACATCGATGGCGGGCTTAAATATTTCCGTGCTTAGGTGGGCTATCTGAGCGCGTTTGAGTCTCCTGATCAGCTCTTCGGTTTTGCCGCTGAACATGGAACCGCAAATCACTTCAATCCATCCTCTCTTGTCGCCTTTTATATGAGGTTCAATAAACATGTTTGTGATACAATTGATCCAACTTTATTACATTCGCTTTCAATACAATGCCTTCAAAAGTAAGGACTATTCATGGAACGAATTGTTTCAATCATACAACAGTTGCAGGCCGCTGTAGAAAGCCATCAGGATCTTTCACAGCTGCAAGTGCTTAGTCAGCTGTTGCATGCGGAGATTGCAAAACTTCAATCAGGTAACCAAGCCCCAACGCATTCCGGCAGGGTAGCAGTAGTTTTACCTGCAAGCAGTGTGGTGATAACAGCCAATGAACCCCCTCTGCCTGCTCAGGTGATGTCAACTCAACAGCCCGCTCCCGAACCGGCTGAAAAAGTATTTGAAATTTTGCGTGTAGATGAAGCAGAGCTGGAGGCGGAGTTGGAAGAAATTCGGCAAAAAGCAGATTATGTGCGCAAAGTGCAAGTACAACCTAAAATGGTGCCCGGATTGCTTTTTGAAGAAGAGCCCGATGTGCCTACGCTGGTACATCAGCCCAACTATACGCCGCCTCCTAAAAAAGAAGTGAATGAAGTTGTTTCGGCGCAGCAGCCCACTTTAAACGAGCAGCTTGCTTCGCCTGCAAGCGAAGTGTCTGAGAAGCTTTCCGCACAGCCGGTGAAAGACCTGCGCAAAGCCATTGGCATCAATGATCGTTATGTTTATATCAACGAGCTGTTTCGCGGTGATGAAGATATGTATGAGCGCAGCATCAAAACCATTAACAACTTCTCCATTTACGCTGAAGCGGAATATTGGATACAGCGCGAGTTGAAAATTAAATTGGGATGGAATGATTCAGATGCCGCCGCTGCTTCTTTTTATGCGTTGGTGAGAAGACGCTTTTCCTGAATCCAGTTGGTAATGATTTGGGTAGCGCCACTGTTCGATGCTACATGGTCGGCAGCTATTTTCCCAACGATTTTCACATCCGTAGCATTGATTGCATTAGATAACGCTGTTGCATTGTTGACGGGGAAATAGGCGCCTGCTTTTTTCAGTTCCCATGCTTCTCTGTATTTGCTGTATTCGGGTCCGGAGAAAATCGGTTTTCCATATACTGCTGCCTCCAGCATATTGTGAATGCCGGTACGCGTAAAGCCGCCTCCGATATAGCATACTGTTGCATAGCGGTAAAGCTTCGACAACATGCCTACTGCATCCACCACCAGTACCGATGCATCAGCGAGCGGATCATCTTGTTTCAGTTGGCTGTAAAAAAAAGCTTCAGGGAATAGGGATTTGATTTTATTCAAATGTGCATCATTAATTTCATGCGGTACCAGCATGAGTTTCCATGCTTTATTATTATTGCTATACCATTCTTGAAGTAGTCTTTCGTCTGCCTCCCAGGTGCTGCCGGCAATAAGTATTTTTTTGTTTGCACAAAACGCCTCTGGCAAGGGAAGTGCCTGCCATTGTGCTGCAATACCGGTCACTCGGTCAAAGCGCGTATCACCGCTTACGGTTAGTTTTTCTTTTGTTAGCAGCGAGGTCAACCGTTCATATGAAGACGCATCCTGCGTAAACACATGCGTGAAACAATGCAGCATGCTGCGATGCAATCCGCCCCACCACTGAAAAAAAGGCTGATTGCTTCGAAAGATCGCAGAAATGAGGATAGCAGGAATCTGCTGCTGTTTGAGTGTTTTCAAATAAAAATACCAGTATTCGT
>CAZDGV010000006.1:64072-88483 GCA_964505195.1 uncultured Chitinophagaceae bacterium | reverse complement strand
CTTTTTTTACAGACTTCTTAGCTGCTTTTTTTGCAGGCTTTTTACTTTTCGCTTTTTTAGCAGCGGCTTTTTTCGCAGGCTTTTTAGCGGCTGCTTTTTTCACGGGTTTTTTAGCCGCTTTCTTTGCGGGCTTTTTCTTTGCTTTAGCCATAACGATTGGTTTTTAAATGGATTTAGGTTGTGGGCGAAAAATTAGTGCAAAATCTGCATCTGCAAATATTTTCTAATCCTTTTTTTTGCACAGATGTCAAAAAAACGCCAGAAGCGTTAGCAATTCGATCCGGTGTATTTTCTCCGCCGGGGCAGATTTTTCCTGGACACACCGAAAATCTTTGGCGGCATGAACGATTTCCATTACATTTGCACCCCCAATTCGTTCTTTGTATGCCCCAAAAAGGCAGCATGTGTTTGGGAGTCGCTTCGGATGAAGCGACGTTAACACCAAAAAAAAGTAAAAGCCATGGCTAAAGAAATCTCAGGATTTGTGAAGCTGCAGGTAAAAGGCGGACAAGCCAACCCTGCGCCTCCAGTAGGTCCGGCCCTCGGTTCCAAGGGCATCAACATCATGGAGTTCTGTAAGCAATTTAATGCCAGAACCCAGGACAAAATGGGAAAAGTACTTCCCGTTCTCATCACAGTTTATTCTGATAAGTCGTTTGACTTTATCATCAAAACGCCTCCTGCCTCCATACAGTTGCTGGAAGCCGCGAAACTGCAGAGCGGTTCAAAAGAACCTAACCGCAGCAAAGTGGGTAAGGTAAGCTGGGCACAGGTGGAAGCGATTGCTAAAGACAAAATGCCCGACCTTAACTGCTTTACACTGGAAAGCGCTATGAGCATGGTTGCAGGTACTGCACGCAGCATGGGTATTACCGTTGAAGGAAAAGCCCCCTGGGAAAATTAATTTATTCACCCGTCTGAACCGACACAAAATTTTTGAATCATGTCACTGACCAAAAAAAGAAAAGCAGCGGAAGCGAAGGTGGATAAAAACAAGTTTTATTCCCTCAAGGAAGCTTCAACGCTGGTAAAAGAAATCAACTGTACCAAATTCGACAGTTCCATTGACCTTCATATTCGTTTGGGTGTAGATCCCAAAAAAGCCGATCAGGCCATTCGCGGAACGGTTACCCTGCCTCATGGCACCGGTAAAACCAAGCGTGTTTTGGTACTTTGTACTCCCGATAAGGAGGCTGAAGCAAAAGCAGCCGGCGCGGATTATGTAGGATTGGATGAGTTCATCACCAAAATCGAAGGTGGGTGGACCGATATCGATGTAATCATCGCCACACCTGCTGTTATGCCTAAAATTGGCAAACTCGGTAAAGTGCTTGGTCCCCGTAACCTCATGCCCAACCCCAAAACTGGTACTGTAACGCCAGACGTTGCAGGCGCGATCAACGAGGTGAAGGGTGGTAAAATTGCTTTCAAGGTCGACAAAGCAGGCATCGTGCATGCTTCGGTAGGTCGTGTAAGCTTTTCACCTGAAAAGATTGCTGAGAACTCACAAGAGTTTTTGAACGCCATCATCAAAGCCAAGCCCTCTAGCGCCAAAGGCACTTACCTTAAGAGTGTTTTCATGGCACCCAGCATGGGCCCTGGTATTTCTGTTGATACCAAATCATTCCTTAACTAATTCATGCAAGGCATGATTTAAAACAGTGAATTATGACAAAAAATCAAAAAAACGAAGTGATCGAGCTGCTGAAAGGCAAGTTCTCACAATACAATAATTTTTATATCACCGATACTGAGTCGCTTTCTGTTGAGCAGGTTGGTAATCTTCGTCGCGCTTGCTTTGATAAAAACGTGGAGATGAAAGTTGCCAAGAACACGCTCATTCGCAAAGCACTTGAATCCTTGGATGCAGAGCGCTATGCGGGTGTGTTCGATGCCCTTAATAATGTAACGGCGCTCATGTTTTCAGAAAATCCCAAGGAGCCCGCACTCATTATCTCTTCTTTCCGTAAGAAGAGCAATGGCGAGCGCCCCGTACTGAAAGCAGCATTCATTAATGGTGATATCTACAGCGGAGATAATCAGCTGAAGGTGCTTACTCAAATCAAGACGAAGAACGAACTGATCGGAGAGGTGATTGGCTTGTTGCAGTCGCCTGCCAAGCGCGTACTTTCAGCCCTGTTGCAGCATAGTGAGAAGCAAGCAGAAGCAGCTCCAGCTGAGTAATCATGTGTTTTATTTTTTAAACATAGGTCCAAGCCTGACGGACCTTTTTCGACAAAATTTTTTTAAACCCTCCGCCGGAGCACAGGCAATGAAGGCGGAAAAAATTTTGAAACTATGGCAGACATTAAAGGATTAGCAGAACAACTCGTTGGCCTTACTGTAAAAGAAGTACAGGAACTGGCTGATGTATTGAAAGCAGATTACGGCATTGAGCCTGCAGCCGCAGCGGTAGTAGTAGCTGGCGGTGGCGAAGGTGGCGGTGCAGCAGCTGCTGAAGAAAAGACTGCTTTCAACGTCATCCTGAAAAATGGCGGTGCATCCAAGCTGAATGTGGTTAAGATTGTTAAAGATCTTACCGGTTTGGGTCTGAAAGAAGCAAAAGACCTCGTTGACGGCGCTCCCAAGCCCGTAAAAGAGGGTGTTTCTAAGGCGGAAGCTGAGGAAATTGCAGCCAAGCTGAAGGAAGCCGGAGCCGAAGTGGAAATCAACTAAATCGGTTAAGCTCACAAAAAGCATAATCCCCCCGTCAATCGGGGGGATTTTTTTTATGGGTTTGGCCCAAAATCTTTGTTGGGATCTCAGGGATTTCCCTTAACTTTGCCATCCCTAATTTTAGGCTAATTAGCTGTTGGCGCCCTCATTCAGTCATAAATAACATTATCTGACATACCTGTCTGTTTAGACGGGTAGGAAACATTTGTGTGCGCTGATGAACTTAAACGCATTTGAAACTATGGCATCTGGAGTTGCAACAAAAAAGAGAATCAATTTCGGAAAGGTGAAAAACCTCGCCGAAATTCCCGACCTGCTTGAGATTCAGTTACAGTCATTCAAAGAGTTTTTTCAGTTAGAAACCACGCCCGACAAAAGAAATTTTGAAGGTCTGTTCCGTGTGTTCAAAGAGAACTTCCCCATTACCGACACACGTAACATCTTCGTGCTTGAGTTTCTCGACTACTTTATCGATCCTCCCCGCTACACCATCGATGAGTGTATGGAAAGAGGACTTACCTACGCGGTGCCGCTGAAGGCGAAGCTGCGTTTGAGCTGTAACGATGAAGAGCACGTCGATTTCCAAACCATCGTTCAGGATGTGTTCTTGGGCAATATCCCCTATATGACTCCTCGCGGCACCTTCGTGATCAATGGTGCTGAGCGTGTAGTGGTTTCTCAGCTGCATCGTTCTCCGGGTGTGTTCTTCGGACAATCCATTCACCCCAACGGTACCAAAATATACAGTGCCCGTGTAATTCCTTTCAAAGGAGCATGGATGGAATTCGCGACCGATATCAACAACGTGATGTACGCGTATATCGATCGTAAAAAGAAATTCCCGGTAACTACTTTGTTGCGTTCCATCGGTTTTGAAACCGATAAAGATATCCTTGAACTCTTCGGCATGGCCGATGAAGTGCAGGCTGATAAAAAAGCTTTGCAGAAGTACACCGGTAAGCGCCTTGCTGCACGTGTACTTCGCAGCTGGGTAGAAGATTTTGTGGATGAAGATACTGGTGAAGTGGTCTCCATTGAAAGAAATGAAGTAGTGCTTGAGCGCGATTCAGTTCTGGATGCTGATGCCATTGAAATGATCAGTGAGATGGACGTGAAAAGCGTTTTCATTCAGAAGGAAGAAGTGAGCGGTGATTTCGCCATCATTTACAACACGCTGAACAAAGACACTTCCAACAGCGAACTCGAAGCGGTTCAGCATATTTATCGTCAGCTTCGTGGGGCAGATGCCCCTGATAATGAAACCGCACGCGGCATTATCGATAAGCTATTCTTCTCCGACAAGCGTTATGACCTCGGCGAAGTAGGCCGTTATAAAATCAATCGCAAGCTTGGCTTGGATTATCCGCTGGATCACAAAGTGCTCACAAAGGATGATATCATTGCCATCATCAAATACCTGGTAAAACTTACCAACGGAAAAGCAGATATCGATGATATCGATCACCTGAGCAACCGCCGTGTGCGCACCGTAGGGGAGCAGTTGTACGCTCAGTTTGGCGTGGGCCTCGCGCGTATGGCGCGTACCATCCGCGAGCGTATGAACGTGCGCGATAATGAAGTGTTTACACCTGTTGACCTGATCAACGCACGTACACTCTCATCTGTTATCAACTCGTTCTTCGGAACATCACAGCTTTCACAGTTCCTCGATCAAACCAACCCGCTTTCTGAAATCACACATAAGCGTCGTATTTCGGCACTCGGTCCCGGTGGTTTAAGTCGTGAGCGTGCGGGCTTTGAGGTGCGCGACGTACACTATAGTCACTATGGTCGTCTTTGTACCATCGAAACGCCGGAAGGTCCGAACATCGGATTGATTTCTACCCTTTGCGTTCACGCCAAAGTGAACGAAATGGGCTTTATCGAAACACCTTATCGCCAGGTTGATAATGGTAAGGTGAATATGAAGCAACTCACTTACCTGAGCGCAGAGGAAGAGGATACTGCAAAAATTGCACAGGTAAATATTGATGTAGATGAAAAAGGAAACATCGTAGAAGAAAAAGTGCGTTCAAGAGAGAGCGGTGATTTCCCGATCCTTGAAAAAGCAGATGTACAGTATATGGACGTAGCGCCGAACCAGATTGTTGGTTTGAGTGCTTCGCTGATTCCGTTCCTCGAGCATGACGATGCCAACCGCGCCCTGATGGGTTCAAACATGCAACGTCAGGCTGTTCCACTGGTTCGTCCGCAAGTGCCTATTGTAGGTACAGGTTTGGAAGCCATGGCTGCACGCGATGCGCGTATTCAAATTATGGCGGAAGGAAATGGTGTGGTGGAATATGTAGATGCTAACCAAATTCACGTGCGTTACAATCGTAACACCGAACAGCAGATGGTGAGCTTTGAGGAAGATCTTAAAATATACAAGCTTACCAAATTCATCAAAACCAACCAAAGCACTTGTATCAACCTGAAGCCTTGTGTGCGCAAAGGTCAGCAAGTGAAGGAAGGTGATTTTCTTACCGAAGGATACGCTACCAAAGATGGTGAGCTGGCACTCGGTCGCAACCTGAAAGTGGCGTTCATGCCTTGGAAAGGTTACAACTTCGAGGATGCCATCGTTATCAACGAAAAGGTGGTGAAGGAAGATCTCTTCACTTCTATTCATATCGAAGAGTTTGAACTGGAAGTACGCGATACCAAATTAGGTGAGGAAGAGTTGACGCCCGATATTCCGAACGTAAGCGAAGAAGCTACAAAAGATCTTGATCAGCATGGTATCATTCGTATTGGTGCTGCTGTGAAGGAAGGAGATATTCTTATCGGAAAAATCACCCCTAAAGGTGAAAGCGATCCAACACCGGAAGAGAAACTGCTTCGTGCCATCTTCGGCGATAAAGCCGGCGATGCAAAAGATGCTTCACTGAAAGCTCCGAGCGGAACAGAAGGTGTGGTAATTGATAAAAAACTTTTCCAGCGTGCTAAGAAAGACAAGAACGCAAAAGTGCGTGAAAAGGCACAGCTTGAAAAAACCGAGAAGGTACACGATAAGAATGTGGCAGACTTGTTGGATGTACTCCTTAGCAAACTGCAGCATGTGCTGAAAGATAAAACCAGTGCAGGCGTTACCAACAACTTTGGTGAAACGTTGATTGCAAAAGGTACCAAGTTCAATGCTAAAAACTTAGCTGCCATCGATTATCAGAACGTGAATCCGCTTGGTTGGACAGGTGATGCGCATACTGATGAACTGATCAATCAGTTATTACATAACTACAGCATCAAATACAACGAAGAACTCGGTCGTTACAAGCGTGAGAAATTCAATATCTCTATCGGTGATGAATTGCCTGCAGGAGTACTGAAGCTTGCTAAAGTTTATCTTGCTGTGAAGCGTAAGCTGAAGGTGGGAGATAAAATGGCCGGTCGCCACGGTAACAAAGGAATCGTTGCGAAAATTGTTCGTCAGGAAGATATGCCGTTCCTCGAAGATGGAACTCCAGTGGATATCGTACTCAACCCCTTGGGCGTACCTAGCCGTATGAACCTCGGACAGATCTACGAAACCGTACTTGGATGGGCAGGAGAGAAGCTGGGTGTGAAATTTGCAACGCCCATTTTTGACGGTGCTACCGTTGAAGAGATTGCAGGTCATATTGAAAATGCACAGCTGCCAACTTTCGGTCATACTTATTTGCATGACGGCGAAACAGGTGAGCGCTTCCATCAGAAAGCTACTGTGGGCATCATCTACATGATCAAACTGCACCACATGGTTGACGATAAGATGCACGCAAGAAGCATCGGACCTTACAGTCTTATTACGCAGCAGCCGCTGGGTGGTAAAGCGCAGTTTGGTGGTCAGCGCTTCGGTGAAATGGAAGTATGGGCATTGGAAGCATATGGTGCATCCAATATCCTGCAGGAACTGCTCACCATCAAGTCGGATGATATTGTAGGTCGTGCAAAAACATATGAAGCGGTAGTGAAGGGCGATAACATTCCTCGTCCTGGAACACCCGAATCGTTCAATGTATTGTTGCATGAACTGAGAGGTTTGGGACTTGATCTGAAATTTGAAGAATAACATAAAGGCGATCCCGTTAGGGATCGCCTATTGCTCTTTTTAATCATTCATTTTTGCCCTGGCAGTTGCCCGGGTTCAATGCTAAAAGTTTAATTAGATATGTCCATTAAAAAAGACAACCGTCAGAGAGCCACGTTTTCAAAAATTACCATCGGTTTGGCTTCGCCCGACAGCATTCTTGAGCGCAGTCATGGTGAAGTATTAAAACCCGAGACCATCAACTACAGAACCTACAAGCCTGAGCGCGATGGTTTGTTCTGCGAAAGAATTTTTGGTCCGGTAAAAGATTACGAATGTGCCTGCGGTAAGTATAAGCGTATTCGTTACAAAGGCATTGTGTGCGATCGTTGCGGTGTGGAAGTGACCGAGAAGAAAGTGCGTCGCGAGCGCATGGGGCATATCAAACTGGTAGTGCCTGTTGTACATATCTGGTACTTTAAATCCCTGCCTAATAAAATCGGCTATCTGTTGGGCATGAGCTCAAAGAAACTCGAAACCATCGTTTATTACGAGCGTTTTGTGGTTATTCAGCCCGGTATCAAGGATAACTTGAAAGTAGGTGATCTGTTAACAGAGGAAGAATATCTCGATTTGTTGGATACCCTTCCCCGCGAGAACCAATATCTTCCCGATGAAGATCCTCAGAAGTTCATTGCTAAGATGGGTGCTGAAGCTGTACATGATTTGCTGGCCCGTATCGATCTGGATCAGTTGAGTTACGACCTGCGCAATGCAGCAGCTACAGAAACATCGCAGCAACGTAAAGCAGATGCCCTCAAGCGTTTGAGTGTGGTGGAAGCATACCGTGATGCCAATACCCGCATCACCAATCGTCCCGAGTGGATGGTAATGCAATACATTCCCGTAATTCCACCGGAATTGCGTCCCCTCGTACCGCTCGATGGTGGTCGTTTTGCATCTTCTGATTTGAACGATCTTTATCGTCGTGTAATTATCCGCAATAATCGTTTAAAGCGTCTGCTTGAAATCAAAGCACCTGAAGTGATTCTGCGCAACGAAAAGCGTATGCTGCAGGAAGCGATTGACAGCTTGTTCGACAACTCGCGTAAATCCAATGCCGTGAAAGCAGAGGGTGGCCGTGCGTTAAAGTCGCTCAGCGATGTATTAAAAGGAAAGCAAGGTCGTTTCCGTCAAAACCTTTTGGGTAAGCGTGTTGACTATTCCGGTCGTTCCGTAATTGTAGTAGGACCAGAATTGAAACTGCACGAGTGTGGTTTACCGAAAGATATGGCAGCCGAATTGTTCAAGCCGTTCATTATCAGAAAGCTGATTGAAAGAGGCATTGTAAAAACGGTGAAGTCGGCCCGTAAACTGGTAGATAAAAAAGAAGCGATTGTTTGGGATATTCTTGAAAACGTATTGAAAGGGCATCCCGTGATGCTAAACCGTGCCCCAACGCTGCACCGCTTGTCGATACAAGCATTCCAGCCTAAGCTGATTGAAGGTAAAGCCATTCAGCTGCATCCGCTGGTATGTTCTGCGTTCAACGCCGATTTCGATGGTGACCAGATGGCGGTGCATGTGCCTTTGAGCAATGCAGCCATTTTGGAAGCACAGCTGTTGATGCTCGCCTCGCATAATATTCTTAACCCGCAAAGTGGAACGCCCATTACCCTGCCTTCACAGGACATGGTACTTGGTCTATACTATATTTCAAAAGGAAAGAAATCAACTGCCACTGAAATAGTGAAGGGTGAAGGGAAAGCATTTTACTCTGCAGAAGAAGTGATCATTGCATACAATGAAGCACGCGTTGATTTGCATGCGCATATCCGTGTTAAAACGATGGTGCGCAATGAAAATGACGAGCTGGAGTTGAAACTGCTTGAAACAACAGTTGGTCGTGTAATCTTCAATCAGTTTGTTCCGAAAGAAGTAGGTTTTGTGAATGCGCTGCTCACGAAGAAAAATCTCCGCGAAATCATCGGCGATATCATTCGCTATACCAACATACCAAAAACTGCCAAGTTCCTGGATGATATCAAGCAGCTTGGTTTCCGCATGGCCTTCCAGGGCGGCTTATCGTTCAGCATTAATGACTTGATTATTCCGGAAGTGAAGCAAGAACTGGTGGAGTCGGCACAATCGGAAGTTGATGAAGTGTGGGATAACTATAACATGGGATTGATTACCAACAACGAGCGTTACAACCAGATCATTGATATCTGGAGCCGTGTGGATACCCGTGTAACAGAAACGCTGATTCGCGAAATGGCATCCGACAAGCAGGGCTTCAACTCTGTTTACATGATGCTTGATTCCGGTGCGCGTGGTAGCAAGCAGCAGGTGAAGCAGCTGGCCGGTTTGAGAGGTTTGATGGCGAAGCCAAGAAAGTCAGGATCAACCGGAAGCGAGATCATCGAAAACCCTGTACTCTCTAACTTTAAAGATGGCTTGAGCGTATTGGATTACTTCATCTCTACACACGGTGCACGTAAAGGTTTGGCCGATACGGCACTGAAAACAGCCGATGCCGGTTATTTGACCCGTCGTTTGGTGGATGTAGCACAGGATGTGGTGATCAACGACGAAGATTGCGGTACACTCCGTGGAATTGCAACTTCAGCGCTGAAAGACAATGAAGATATTATTGAACCGCTGAGCGATCGTATTGAAGGACGCACTTCACTGCACAACGTATATGATCTGCAAACAGATCAGTTGTTGGTAGCGGCAGGTGAAGAAATCACTTCATTCATTGCACAAAAAATTGAAGACAGCGGCATTGAAATGGTTGAAATTCGTTCGGTACTTACCTGCGAAAGCAAGCGTGGTGTTTGCGTAAAATGTTATGGCAAAAATCTTGCTACTGGTGCAATCGCTCAAAAAGGCGATGCAGTGGGTATCATCGCAGCACAGTCGATCGGTGAACCAGGTACACAGCTTACGCTTCGTACCTTCCACGTGGGTGGTGTTGCAGGCTCTGCATCGGTAGAGTCTACCCTCAACGCTAAATTTGACGGAACCGTTCAGTTCGATGGATTACGTACTGTAACTACAACGAACAATGAGGGCAACAAAGTACAGATTGTAATTGGTCGTACAGGTGAAATGCGGATCATGGATGTGAAGAACGATCGCTTACTCATTACGAATAACATTCCTTACGGTTCAACTCTGGCCGTGAAAGACGGACAGAAAATCAAGAAGGGAGATGTGATCTGCTCATGGGATCCCTTTAACAATGTTGTTGTTGCAGAAATTGCCGGTAAGGTGAAGTTTGAGAATGTGATTGAAGGCATCACCTTCCGTGAAGAAGCCGACGAACAAACCGGTCACCGCGAAAAAGTGGTAATTGAAACCAAAGACAAGACCAAGATTCCTGCAGTAATTGTAGAAGGTGGTAAAGATGCTAAAACCTACAACCTTCCCGTTGGCTCGCATATTATTATGGAAGATGGCGATGAGGTAACTGCAGGTCAGGTATTGGTTAAAATACCGCGTGTGTTAGGTAAGCTCCGCGATATCACGGGTGGTCTGCCACGCGTAACGGAATTGTTTGAAGCACGTAATCCGGCCAACCCTGCCATCGTTTCAGAAATTGATGGTGTGGTAACATTCGGACCGATCAAGCGTGGTAACCGTGAAATCATTGTTACCAGCAAAGACGAAGTGGTGAAGAAATATCTCGTACCGCTTACCCGTCAAATTCTTGCACAAGAAGGCGACTTCGTAAAAGCAGGATCGGCACTGAGCGACGGCCAGATTTCACCCGCAGATATTCTTACCATTAAAGGTCCTTTTGCGGTGCAGGAATATGTTGTGAATGAAATTCAGGAAGTTTACCGTTTGCAGGGCGTTAAAATCAACGATAAGCACATCGAGGTAATTGTACGTCAGATGATGAAGAAAGTTGAAATCAACGATGCAGGTGATACCAAATTCCTGGAAGAAGATCTCGTAGATCGTTTCGAGTTTATCGACGAAAACGACAGAATATACGACAAGAAGGTTATTACTGATCCGGGCGATAATACAAAGTTCCGTGCCGGTCAGATCATTACGCTTCGTGAATTAAGAGAGGAAAACAGTGTACTCCGCAGAAACGATCAAAAACTCATTGAAGTGCGTGATGCGCATCCTGCAACAGCTCAGCCTGTGCTGCTTGGTATTACCAAGGCCTCACTGGGTGTACAAAGCTGGATTTCTGCCGCTTCGTTCCAGGAAACCACCAAAGTGCTTTCTACTGCAGCCATCGAAGGCAAAACCGATGATTTGTTAGGATTGAAGGAGAATGTAATTACAGGACACCCCATTCCTGCAGGTACCGGCTTGCGCGATTTTGAGAATATGATCGTGGGCAGCAAGGAGGAGTATGAACTGCTTCAGCTTACACGAGAAGCCATGAGCTTTGATGAAGAGGAATAATGTTCATCGGATTAATTGATATAACGGAGCAGTATTTACTGCTCCGTTTTTTTATGATTGTTAAGGCTTTCTAAAAATTTTCACTTCACTATTTTGTTTCAGCGAATGCTGTAATATTGTTGCATTATGGTAAAAAACACAACTCATTTCCTGCTGGGCATACTTTCCTTGGCCATTATTGTTTTATACGTTCTATTCTTTACGAGCACAAAAGGTAATCCTGGTCAGAAGCTCGTAAGCGGCACCCCTGCTAATGGTTCTGCACTGAAAGTGGCTTACATAGATTTAGATACCATTAAAGAGTATTACGATCTGTTTAAGCTAAAAAACGATGAAATTGAAAAAGAAAAGCAGCGTATTGAAAATGAAATTCAATCAGGAGTAAATAAGCTTGAGCAGGATCGGATCAACTTTTTGAAAAAAGGTGAATCGATCACGCAGATTGAAGCAGAGCAGTTTCAGCGCGATTATCAAAATCGCTATCAGCAATTAGGCACAAGGCGGGAGAGTTTACTAAATCAGCACTTGAATAACCAGGCAAAGGCACTGGATGAAATACAGAAGAATATCAATGACTATCTGAAAGATTACAACAAAGACCGCAAGTATCATTTTATCTTTTCAACCGGCGAAGGAAACCTTACACTTTACTACAAGGATTCAGCTTATAACATTACCCGTGAAGTATTGGAAGGACTCAATCGAATCAAAAAGCCAGCCGCAGCGAAGCCATAATCCATTGGTAATATTTACTTACCTTTCCCGGTAAAATTTACCGTTTACATGGCGCAACAAGAGTTTAAGCCTACACTGGGATTGATGGATGCAACTATGATTGTTGCAGGTTCCATGATTGGCTCGGGAATATTTATTGTTAGTGCGGATATTACCAGAAATGTAGGCTCAGCCGGTTGGCTGATTGCAGTATGGCTTATTACCGGCTTTATGACGGTTACTGCCGCCGTGAGTTATGGCGAGCTGAGCGGAATGTTTCCTAAGGCAGGTGGACAATATGTTTATCTCAAAGAAGCGTATAGTCCACTTTTTGGATTTCTCTATGGCTGGAGTTTTTTTGCCGTTATTCAAACCGCCACTATCGCTGCAGTTGGTGTTGCTTTTTCGAAGTTTCTGGCTTATCTGGTTCCCGCGGTTAGTGAAGATATAACGGCGATTGACCTTGGGTTTTTGCGCATTACGCCCGCTCAGTTGGTTTCGATCGCATTGATTGTTTTACTCACTTACATTAATACACGCGGCGTAAAAGAAGGAAAGCATATTCAAACAACTTTTACTATTGCAAAACTATTAAGCTTATTCGGTCTGATTATTTTTGGCTTTATCATGCTGAAGCCAGAAGTATGGCAGCAAAACTGGTCAAATGCATGGTCGCTTCAGAGCATGAGTAAAGAAGGAGCTACTGTGTCTTATACTGTTGTAGCGGCATTGGGCGCCATCGCTGCAGCCATGGTGGGATCTATTTTTTCAAGCGATGCCTGGAATAACGTAACATTCATTGCAGGCGAAATCAAAAATCCAAAACGGAATATTGGATTGAGCTTATTTCTGGGAACGCTCATTGTTACCATTATTTATGTTTCTGCCAATATGATGTATACGGCTGTGCTTCCCTTACAGGAAATTGCAAGTGCCGAGAAAGACAGGGTAGCAGTGGCCGCATCAAATGCAATATTCGGAAATGCCGGCACCATCATCATTGCCATTATGATTATGATTGCAACATTCGGATGCAATAACGGGCTCATTCTTGCAGGCGCAAGGGTGTATTACACCATGGCCAAAGATGGATTGTTTTTTAGAAAAGCAGGAACCCTCAATCGCTTCGCCGTGCCACAGTGGGCTTTGTGGTTTCAGTGTTTGATCGCCTGTTTATGGAGCATCAGCGGAAAATATGGTGATCTGCTCGATATGATTTCATTTGTAGTGGTGCTGTTTTACATGCTGACCATTGCCGGTATTTTCATTTTGCGTAAAAAAAGGCCTGAAGCGGAAAGGCCCTACAAAGCATTCGGGTATCCTGTACTTCCCGTAATCTATATTTTAATGGGCATTGCTTTCTGTGTTCTGCTCTTCGTTTATAAGCCCCGCTTTACTTGGCCGGGATTGATGATTACCCTGATAGGAATTCCCTTGTATTATATGGCGGTAGCCAATGCCAAAAAAAATAAACTGGGTGAAGATGCATCCGTTTGATTCATTATTTGAAAAGTGTAAAACGCTCAAAGTAGGAGTAGTGGGTGATGTCATGCTCGATGCATACATGTGGGGTAATACGGAACGCATTTCGCCGGAAGCACCTGTACCTGTAGTAACCCTACATAAAAAAGAACATCGCTTAGGCGGTGCTGGAAATGTTGCTTGGAACCTTGTTGCAATGGGTGCAAGTACCTTCATTGTTTCGGTTGTAGGATCGGATGAAAACGGAGATAAACTTGCTGCACTGCTGGAGGAAAGCGGCATAAGAACAGACTATCTGAGCACCAGCGCTGAAAGGATTACCACTACTAAAACTCGTATCATCAGCAGAAATCAGCAAATGATGAGGTTGGATGAGGAGCAAACAGATGAATTGTCACCGGAAGAAGAAGCATTCTTCATACAGCAGATAACATCCTTTATTCAAAAAGAGCAGCCAGACATCCTCATTTTTGAAGATTATAATAAGGGTGTGCTTACTGCCCATGTTATAAAGCGAACAATTGAACTTTGTAAAGCTGCGGGTGTTTTGACTGCTTCCGATCCCAAGCGAAGAAATTTTCTTGCCTATGAAGGCATTGATCTTTTCAAACCCAACTTAAAAGAAGTACGGGAAGGACTTTCATTATCGGAATTAGATGTTTCAAAAGCATCTTTAATGAATATGCATGATTTGCTTTTTCAAAAAATGAACCATAGTATTTCGCTGATCACGCTTTCTGAAAAAGGTATTTTTTATCATGATGGTAGCAGCTATGATATCATTCCAGCTCATTTCCGTAACATTGCCGATGTAAGCGGCGCAGGCGATACCGTCATTGCTGTGGCTGCACTTATGCAGTGCATTAGTGGTGATACCAAACTCGCTGCAGGTATCGCCAATTTAGCTGGCGGTATTGTTTGCGAATCTGTTGGTACGGTTGCCATCAATCCGCAACAATTACTTGACGCATGCAAGCGTCTGATACACGCTTAAATCTGTTTAAAATTACTAGATGTATAATCATCATACATATGCCATTATTGTAGCGGGTGGTGCGGGATTGCGTATGGGGGCTGCTACACCCAAGCAATTTTTAATGCTCGACGGAAAGCCCTTATTGTATCACACCATCCAAGCTTTTTTTAGTGCAGTACCCACAATTGAAGTGATCCTGGTACTTCCGGAAGCATTTTTAGAGCTGGGGAAAGAAATTATCGATGGGTTTTTCCCTCAACATAATATTCAACTTACAGTTGGCGGTGAAACGCGCTTTCATTCTGTGCAAAACGGTTTGAAGCTGGTAGAAAAGGAATCTATTCTTTTTGTGCATGATGGCGTGAGATGTTTGGTGTCTGAATCACTCATTCAGCGCTGCTATGCCTCTGCCGCTGAAACAGGTAGTGCTATTCCTGTAATTGCTTGTAAAGACAGCGTTCGAATGATTATGGAAGACGGACACGAATCAATTGATAGGAATCTGCTTCGGCTGGTACAAACACCGCAAACATTTCACAGTAAAATGTTATTACCAGCCTTTGAAATCGATTACAAAGACCGTTTTACTGATGAGGCTACTGTGGTTGAAGCTTACGGGCTCAAAGTAACATTGGTGCAAGGCGATGATGAAAACATTAAAATCACCCATCCGGTAGATTTGGTGATTGCTGAAAAAATAATGGCTGAAAGAAAAGCCAGAGCTATTTAAACCAACGCAACGGCGCAGGTAATTTATTTACTTTGAGTGCCGGGTATATTTCCATTTGTGCGCCAAAACTGCTGTAAAAAAAAGCAAGACTCTCAGCGTCGGAACCCTCAAAGTCGAGCAGGGTATCCGTTCCTGCATGTTTGGCAATAAAGCGATCTAATAATAAATGTGATGCCCCCAGTGTTTTGCCATTTGGGTGGTTGCCTGCCAGTATATAATACCAGCGTTGGTGAGAATAAAAGAAAATAGCAGAAGCCACCAGCTGTTGATTGAAATGCACGCCTGCTATTTCGCAGCAGTTTCTTTTTTTAGCTTGTTCCACAACATTCAAAAAACCATCCCAATCCTTTTGTTGAATATGCGCAAAGCGACCCATCGTGGGTTTGGCAAGCTCAATCACTTCCAATTCGTCTATATTGTTTGAATAGGAGAGTCCGTTTTTTTCTGCCCTTTCTAAATTTCTTTTGAGATTGGTTCGGTATTGCTGAGATATTGTTTCGTAAGGTTGATGTAGGGGGAGGGTAT
Organism: uncultured Chitinophagaceae bacterium; assembly: GCA_964505195.1. Taxonomy (GTDB): domain Bacteria; phylum Bacteroidota; class Bacteroidia; order Chitinophagales; family Chitinophagaceae; genus CAZDGV01. Next base: position 72,940 of record CAZDGV010000006.1, on the reverse strand, counting down.
AGTTGTTTCTAAGTATTGTTTTGAATGCTTTGAGAGTATGATTGTTCCCGTAATTCAAGCAGATATCCCAATAGGCAAATTGCTTTGGAATGGATTTTAAAAAGCATTCCAAATCCTCGGGTGAAATGGTGTTACCGGCAAATACACCCAGTGATGCACAGAAAAAGGGCTGATACAAATATTGAACACTCCATTTTTTTCGATTAGGCAGCGGCATAACTACTTTGTAGTCATCCATCACCAAAGCATCCCAATGATCGCAAAGCGCATTTAAATACCAGCTATATGCATATATCAGTCCGTTACTGGCTTCCGCTATACAGTTGTCCCATTTCGTGGCGTCTATTTCATGATATCGTAGGTATCGGACTTCCAAAGTAGATGTTATTATACGCACCGAAGCTACAATCATTTCTGATGAAAGCTTTTGGTGTAATTAGTTTATTTGCCGTTACCATGCATGATGATACGAAGAGTGTGGATGAGAATTTTAAAATCCAGAAACAGTGAAATATTTTCGATATACACTAGATCGTACTTGCTTCGCTCAATCATCTGTTCAATATTTTCGGCATAGCCATATTTTACCATGCCCCAGGAAGTCAATCCTGGCTTTACTTTTAGCAGATAACGGTAATAAGGCGCGTGTATTACAATCTGATCAATAAAGTGTTTTCTTTCGGGCCGGGGGCCGATTAAACTCATTTCCCCTTTCAGAATATTCCAAAGTTGCGGTAGTTCATCAATACGCCATTTGCGCATAGTTCTTCCCCATGGGGTAATGCGCGGATCATTTTGATAGGATAGGGCAGGGCCGTTTTTTTCCGCATCAACAATCATAGACCGAAATTTAAAAATGCGAAAGGACTTTCCTTTATATCCGATCCGTTCCTGTGTAAAAATGATGGGGCCGTGAGAACCTATTTTCACCCGAATAGCAGCGAAGAGCATCAAAGGCCAAAGCAGTATCAATCCACTAAGTGAAAAAAGAATATCCAGCAGTCTTTTTACATTTTGCTGCCATTCGGGAATCATGCCCGTATGTATATCAATCAATACAGTCCCGAGTAAATTGCTGCTTCTTACCGATCCTGCTAGAATATCGATGATATCCGGTATTAATTTAATGGACACGTCCATTTCGCTTAATTCAGATAATATGGTTTCTGTAATGTTTCGCTGCGATTTTTCAGGCGCTAGAATCACTTGCTCGATACCGTATTTTTCAATGATCTCTTTTAATACGGTATAGTTGCCCAAAAAATCTAGACCTTCTTTTTTTAGTTCGTCCTCATCCGTATCAATTGTTAAGTATCCTGTGAAGTGATAGCCCAGGGTTTCGCTGGCATTTTTAATGTCGTGTATGGTTTGAACAGCCATGGGTCCGCCACCGATTAACAGTGTCTCAATTTTTACTGCTCCTTGTTTAAACTGCCGCTTAATCATGCTGAGCAAGACGATTCTTCCTGTCCACACCAACACAAGCTGCATTGTAAACAGCAGGAAAAACTCTTTGTAGTAGCCCGTATAGTTTTGGATATTATCGTCTAGTAAAATGAGGAAAAATATCACAACCGTTCCTGTGAGTACACCAATAAGTGTATAAGCAAATTCCTTGAGGCGCGATTTATCATAAAGGTTTTTATAAAAACCGAAAAGCAAAAACAGCATGATCCATCCTGCCGGTATAATGGTTATGCCCATCCAAAAAGATGTATCGATGGGTTGGGGCCAAAAAGTCGTTGCTTCACTCAGTACTACGCGTCGTAAAAAAAAGAACAGCGTCCATGCAATGATTGAGGTGAGCCAGTCGGAAAAAACATACCAGCCAATGTGATATCGCTTCGATTGATCCATTTTAGAGGATGGAGCTGCGTTCAATTTTCTCCAGAATCTGATGTGCTACTTCCATGGCTCTTAAGCCGTCCACTTCCGTTACTGCAATGGGCTTATCGTGTAAAATGGCATCTGCAAAGGATTCTAGTTCGCTTTGAATGGCATTGTTTTCAATTATCTCAGGGTTGAAGACTGCAATCGTTTTTGTTCCTTTTCCGGTTTCCAGATCAAAGCAAAATGCATCTTGGTCGTTTCCTGTTTTCATGCGAATGATTTCCGCTTTCTTTTCAAGAAAGTCGATGCCGATATAAGCGTCTTTTTGAAACAGCCTGATTTTACGCATTTTTTTCATACTGATCCGGCTGCTGGTAAGGTTGGCAACACAACCGTTGTTAAATTCAATGCGAACGTTGGCAATATCTGGCGTATCGGTAATCACCGAAACGCCATTGGCATGAATACTTTTTACATCGCTTTTAACGAGGTGCAGAATAATGTCTATATCGTGGATCATCAAATCGAGGATCACGCTTACCTCGGTGCCTCTTGGGTTAAACTGTGCCAGGCGATGCACCTCAATAAACATCGGATTCAGCTCTTCATTTTTTACGGCTAAAAAAGCAGGGTTGAATCTTTCTACATGTCCCACCTGAAGTTTTACATTGGCTTCCTTTACCAGCTTTACCAATGCGCTTGCCTCATCCATTTCTGCGCACATGGGCTTTTCTACAAAAACATGTTTTCCTTTACGTACCGCTTTTTCGCATAAAACAAAATGTTGATCGGTAGGAGCGACGATATCGAGCGCATCGGATGCATCGATTAGCTCTTCTACGGAAAGAAATCTTTTTAGATTAAACTTTTCTGCAACTGCTATTGCATTGGCATCGTCTGGGTCATAAAATCCGGATAGGGTTACATCCTTAATTTTTAACCAGTTGTTGAGATGAAACTTTCCAAGATGACCTACACCAATAATTCCTACCTTAAGCATAGCTGTATATTCTGTTTCTGTAAAGCCAATTTCGCTGCTCTTTCGCGCACAATCCTGATGAAAAATCCGGGATGCTTTTTCTATACGGGAGATTAATGCTTGATTGTGAAACTTACTTTTACTTTTTCCCAATGAATGGTTGCATTACCATCGGCTTGCACATCAATTTTAAGTTGCTCCTGATGTTCTGCGGCAGCTGCTTTGGCTTTTACACGCAAAGCATCTTCTGACGCCTTGTAGCTATAGGTGCCCCATTGGTTGCTGTTCTTGCTGAATACAATGGTCCATTCTTCTTTTTCGGGGATAGTGAACAGTGCGTATTTCCCTTTGGGAAGATTGCTGCCGTTTATACTTACATCTTGGTCTGTTTCAAAAATAGTGGCTTCATTGGCGCCGGTTCTCCAAATTGCTCCATAAGGAACCAGTTTGCCCCAAATTTCTCTTCCTTTTACGGAAGGACTGCTGTACTTGATGCTAATATTCGCTGCACCAATGGTAGCAGTTGCGGTCATGGGCGGACTGGGACGTTTTGATGCATCATTTTGAGCTGCTGACTGCAATATGAAACCAATCGTAATGAATGATAAAATCGAAAGAAACTTTTTCATGTGAACGAATTTTAGAATTGATAAAATGATTTTTCTTGCATTCTTTTAAGGTTTGCTTGCCAGTTTCTGCGCCTCATGCAGCTTTGCAATATAGATACTGCGGCCATGCGTTCCTAGCACAATTTCGTTTTCCCGCTCTTGTATGGCAATATCGTGAATGGCTACTCTGGGCAATCCTGCCATCCATGCCATGCTGCTGCTTCCGCCATTTATGCTAACATATAGTCCGCAATCTGTTCCAACATACAGGAGGTTTTCCTGTTTCGGATCTTCACGCAGTACGTTTACCGGTTCCATAGGTAAATCAGTCATGATTTGCCTCCAGGTACTCCCAAAATCATCACTTACAAAAACATAAGCATTGAAGTGATCATTCCGATAACCGTTCAGGGTTATATAAACCCTGGATTCTTTAAAGCGCGATGCAACCACTCTACTAACATATAAACCCTGTACTTGTTTGGGTAATTTAGTTTGGAGGGCAGTCCAGGTATAACCGCCGTCTTTCGACAAATGAATCATGCCATCATCTGATCCAGTGTAGATGATGCCAAATTTGATGGGTGATTCGCTCAGGGTGGTAAGTGTACCAAAGGGCACATTGCCTTCTTTACGTCCTGCCGTTAAATCACCACTAATATTTTCCATCTTTTCGCCCTTGTTCATGCTGCGATGGAATCGGTTGGTGCCCAGATAAAAAATATCCTGATTATGGCGCGATAAAAGAATCGGTGTTTGCCAATTGTACCGAAGCGGTTTTTCACCCAGTTCATGTTGTGGTCTTACAGATACACGCGTACGGGGTTTCGTTCGATCCATTCTGCTATAAACCCCAAACTGCGATCCGGTATAGGTGGTGGTATTATCGCGTGTATCCACCTGCACCTGCATACCATCCCCACCATTCAGCATTTCGTATGCATACTTTCCATTATCGATCCAGTCAATTTTTTCAACATGGTTGGATGGGCCATACCAAGTGCCATTATCTTGTAATCCGCCATATACATTATACGGTGTCGCATTGTCTAGGGCGATGGCATAAAATTGTCCTACTGCCGGTGTGTTGGCTTTAAACCAGTTTTCTCCATTATCGTAGGAGATGTTTACTCCTCCGTCGTTACCATTTATGATATGGCTATCGCGTTTCGGATTTACCCATAGTGCATGATGGTCGGCATGTACATTGCCCTTATCAATGGTTTTGAATTGCTTGCCTCCATCGGTAGATAATTCCGCAGTGAAGCCAAGAATGTAAACCTTATCAGGATTGGTATGTGAGGTATAAATTTTAGCGAAATAGTAGCCGTATGTATTAAAGATGCTGATGGGTTTTTCATGTGTTTTGAACCAGCTTTTACCACCGTCGTTGCTTCGGTACACTTCGCAACCTTTAATGCCGGTATTGCTGAATCCATCGTTTCCGGTATCGAAGAAATCCCACAAAGCAACCGGTTTAATTTTATCCTGCTTCACCATTTCTTTTACCACGCTTGCAGTATAGCCGGAAGGATAACGCTGCTTGCGCAGAAAAGTGTCGAGTTTTAAATTGTCAAGTGTCAAAAACTGCTCTTTACTCATAGTTTTAAAGTCGGCCGGTTTCCATGCGCTGTCGGTTGGTTTCTTTTGTGCAGTATCGACTTTGGGTTCATTGTTGTCAATGATAGCATACACAATTTGCGGGTTATTTGGGAATACAGTTATTCCAATACGGCCAAGTTTATTGCCTGTGGCGAAGCCGCTTCCCGGTCCGCTGATCAGTTGCCAGCGGTTGCCGCCGTCGGTGCTTTTGTAAATGCCGCTGGTTGCTCCGCTTTCCTCAAAATTCCAACCTCTGCGGGTGCGATACCACATAGCTGCATAAATTTCGTTGGGCTGTTGTGGATTGATGTCTATATCAACTGCGCCTGTATTTTCATCCAATGCAAGGGTCTGCATCCATGTTTTGCCTCCGTCGATGGTTTTGTAAACGCCTCTTTCTTTGTTAGCTGAATATAAATGTCCGAGTGCTGCTACCCACGCAGTATTTTCGTCGCCGGGGTGAAGCTGTATTTTTCCAATATGATGTGATTCAGGGAGTCCAAGGTATTGCCAAGATTTTCCAAGATCTGTGCTTTTGTAAACGCCATTGCCTGCATAAGAAGATCTGCTGCTATTCACTTCGCCGGTACCTACCCAAATGATTCTTGTGGCAGACTTCCAGTTAACCGCAATATCACCGATGGTCATCACATCTTCCCGGTCGAAGATAGGCGTGAAGGAAAGACCGTTGTTCTTGGTTTGCCATAGGCCTCCGCTTGCATACGCCACATAAAATTCCGTAGGGTCTTCCGGATTCACATCGATATCTACTACTCTTCCGCTCATAATGCTTGGTCCGATGTTGCGAAATTTGATGTCTTTCAATAAAGAGCGCTCTTCAAGCGTTCTCCATTGTGAAGCAGCTTTGATTCTTTCTTCAGCAGTTGTAGGCTTGATTTGTGCTACAATTTTGTGAAAGTCTGCTATGAAAAACAGCAATAAGGAAAGAATGACTGTACTTTTGAAAGGAAGCGCAATGCGGCTCATTTTGTTCGGAGTCATAGATTTTGAATTAAATACTTGTATAACATGGTTACAGGTGCATCAAACATACTAAAGTTCGTAGTAAGTACCCTGCTGTTCGCGCTTTTTTGGATGAATGGGGCGGGCCAGTGTAAAACCTATGAAATCGCGGTATCGGCCGATACCATCAACTGTGTGGATAGCAAGGGGCTACGTCAGGGAAAATGGGTGGTAAAGATGCCCATTATCCGCGGTGAGCCAGGGTATGAAGCAGAAGGCATTTACAGCGATGGAAAGCAGGAGGGGCCATGGCGCCGTTATAGTCTGCAGGGCGATTTGATTGCCGTTGAAAACTATCGCTGGGGTTATAAAGATGGCAAACAGCTGTATTTTAATATCAACGGATCACTGAAAGAGGAGCAGAGCTGGAAAGCTGCCAATCCGGAAAAGCCGACAGAAATGGTGGAGGTGTTCGATGTGAATGACCCGAAAAAAATATATCTGGTGGAGGTGAAAATAGAAGGTAATACCATGAAGCATGGTATTTGGAAATACTATGATCCTGCTACCGGACGCATTGCAAAACAGGAAAATTACATTTTGGATAAACTAGATGATGGATCGGGTACGGGCAATGGTATGATTAAGTCCACTGAAAACCCAACTCCCAAGACAGAGGCGCAGCCTGCCAAAAAAGAAGTACCCAAGCCACGTGAAGTGCTCGAATATGAAAAGAAAAATGAAGGCAAGAAAAAAGTTAAGCTTCGCACAGGCCAAACTTCAGGATAGCACAAGAAGCTTTCAACTACTTTAATGGGTCTGTTTTAAAATACGCGCTGAAGAATGTTAGCTGGTATACAATAGCGTTACGCCAGTAATTCCAATCGTGTTTTCCCGGCCTTTCAATATAGTCATGCGGTATGCGCAACTTAAGCATTTTCTGATGCAGATTCTGATTGATTTGGAAGAAGTAGTCATCCGTGCCACAGTCTACCATAATGCGTAAACTATCCGTCGGTGCTTTTTCAATGATGTTGATAACCGAATTGTTTTTCCAGTTTTCTGCCTTAGTAAGGGTATCGCCCAGAATTTTGGCAATTTCCGTTCTTTTTTTCAGTGGCTCGAGGTCAACACCACCACTCATGCTTCCTGCGGCACCAAATACATCGGCGTTACGCCAAGCAATATAAAGCGCTCCGTGTCCACCCATGCTTAAGCCGGTGATGGCACGCATGTTGCGGTTTTTTGCTGTGCGATAATGTTTGTCGATGTATTGTACCACTTCTTTTCCAACATAGGTTTCATAACGCATGCTGCTGTCGATGGGGCTATCGAAATACCAACTGCTGTAGCCGCCTTCCGGACAAACAATCATTATTTGAAACTGATCTGCATAATTTTTCAATTCAGGAGCACGTAAAATCCAGTTACTGTACCATCCGCTGTAACCATGCAGAAGATATACTACAGGGTATGCTGTAGTATTTTTTTGTTGGTAGGAATCGGGAGTAATGACAATGCATTTGAAGGACTTATTCATGCTTTTGCTAAATACATCTACACTGTCCACTTCACCCGCATGCATTTGCATGCAGTTGAACAAGATGATCAGCAGTAATGGATATTTTAAATTCATATGGTTTATTTATACTGAACTCCTTCTTTCATTACGAAAGCAATTTTGCCCATTTGCAGCACATTCGAAAATGGATCACCTTCGACAGCTACGATATCGGCAAACTTTCCGGTTTCAATGCTGCCAATGATATCGGAAGCGCCCAGTAGATCTGCAGCACTGAGGGTTGCGGCTTTAATGCATTCTAATAGGGGCATGCCTGCTTCCTGCATGTACACAAATTCGCGCCAGTTTTCTCCATGGCGGAATACGCCTGCATCTGTTCCAAAGGCAATTTTAACGCCTGCCTTATATGCTTTTGCGAAGGTTGCCTGAATTTTTGGTCCGGTAGCCAGGGCTTTGGGTACTACGAGCTCGGGGTAGTAGCCGGGTTTTTTTGCTGAGTCGGCCACCGCTTTTCCTGCAGTGATGGTGGGAACGAGATAAGTGCCCTTTGCTTTCATAATCTCCATGGTCTCTTCATCCATAAATGTTCCATGTTCAATTGAATGAACGCCGGCACGGGCTGCTCTTTTCATCGCTTCGGCACCATGACAATGCGCGGCGATTTTGAAACCGTAGTCGTTGGCTGTTGAAACGATAGCAGCTAATTCGGAATCGGTAAACTGCGGATTCTCTCCACTTTTTGCTACGCTCAATACCCCGCCTGAAGCGGTAATCTTTATCAGATCGCTGCCGTCTTTGTAACGTTGACGAACGGCTTTCATACATTCGTCGGGCCCATTCGCTACGCCTGCTTCCGGTCCGGGATTTCCCATGAGATCTTTGCGGTAGCCATTGGTAGGATCGGCATGTCCGCCTGTAGTGGCTATGGATTTGCCTGCGGTAAATACGCGCGGACCTTTGATGAGCCCTTTGGCAATGGCGTTGCGCAGCGAAATATTCACACCGCTGCCTCCGAGATCACGCACCGTGGTGAAGCCGATCATCAAAGTTCTTTCAGCAAATACCACAGAGTGGTAAGCATAGTCGGCCGGATTCAGGGTGAAGTTTTCCATATACCTTGTCGGACTAGTTTCGTGCTCCAAGTGTACATGCATATCGATCCAGCCGGGCATCACGGTTTTGTTTTTTAGGTCAATTACTTTTTCGTTGCCTTTGGGTGCGATATAGCCTTTTTGTACTGCCACAATCTTTTTCCCTTCAATAATGATGGTCATTTCTTTGTTTACCTGCATATGCTCTGGCTGCACAAGCTGTCCGCAGTGGAGTAGGGTGCGTTGTGCTTGTAATTGAAGGGATGTGAAAAA
>CAZDGV010000006.1:51075-63972 GCA_964505195.1 uncultured Chitinophagaceae bacterium | reverse complement strand
TAAATAAATACTTTATTGCTTGCCCTGTGCCCGCTGCATGGCGTTACCGCCACCGCTTTGTCCGCGTGCGCCGCCCTGCGATTGTTTGAATAAAATGAATTTGCTGGGCATTTCTTTCACGGGCCACATGTTATTGCTTTCGTCAATATCGGCAGTTTCACGCATGGGATCGATGCGAATAGAAGCTACTTCTTTGTCTTTGATAAATGCTTTGGTGGCTTTTTCTTCATTGAGTCTCCAAATAAACACCGGAATCCGATCTACTTCCTTACTGCCGTCTTTAAAAGTCCATTCAATAATGATCGGCATTACCATCCCGCCTTTGTTGGTGAACGACAGCTCATAGAAATGCTTGTTCACCCATTTGTTTTTGTTTTCGGCATCTCTCGTAATCATGGCATCCTGACGCTCACTCATCATCTTAGCGTCTGCGTTTCGATTGTAATAATAGAAATCACGCAGGGTGGTATCTGCATCGGTAGCATACACAATGCTTTGATCGTCTTTGTTTCTGATTTTATTGATGGGAACAAATTCGGCTTGCAGCATGGCTGCGTTATTCGCTGCATCATCCATGCGATACCATTTAACGGTATCGAGTGAAATATCTACCGGCTCAGTTCCAAAATACCATCCGCGCCAGAACCAATCGAGATCTACACCGCTGGCATCTTCCAGGGTACGGAACAAGTCGGCAGGAGTGGGGTGTTTGAAGGCCCAACGTTTTGCGTATTCCTGGAAAGCAAAATCAAAGAGTTCGCGTCCCATAATGGTTTCGCGCAAAATGTTGAGACCGGTTGCTGCCTTTGCATAGGCGTTTGCTCCCACATTCACTACATTGTCACCCATCGTCATAATGGGTTCCAGCTGGTTTTTCGGCAAGCGCATATAATCTGTAATCAAATGCGCAGGTCCGCGGCGCGAAGGATATTTATTGTCGAATTCTTCTTCTGCAAGCAGTTGTGTAAATGTATTCAATCCTTCATCCATCCACCACCACTGGCGCTCATCGCTGTTTACGATCATGGGGAAGAAATTATGTCCCACTTCGTGAATGATCACTCCGATCATTCCATATTTGGTGGCTTCACTGTAGGTGCCATCCTTTTCGGTACGACCGTAATTGAATGAAATCATCGGATATTCCATTCCCTGTGATGCTTCTACGGAAATAGCAACGGGATAGGGATAAGCAATGGTATGCTTGCTATAAACTTTCAGTGTATGCGCAATCACTTTGGTAGAATACTTGCGATACAATGAATAGGCTTCTTTGGGGTAATAGCTCATCGCCATTACTTTTTTGCCGTTGACAAAAGTGGGCATGGCATCCCAGATGTATTTGCGGCTGGCACCCCATGCAAAATCGCGCACGTTTTCAGCGCGGTATATCCATGTTTTTTTATCACTTGCTTTTTTCAGCTCATTGGCTTTAGCTTCATCGAGGGTAACAATTTCAACAATTTCTTTCGAGGTCTGAGCTTCAGTCCAGCGTTTACGCTGCTCGGGTGAAAGCACTTTGTCGTAGTTCTGACATTCACCTGTAGATGCGATGGTGAAATCGGCAGGCACGGTCATTTTTACATTGAAGTTTCCAAATGTGAGGGTGAACTCAGAGCCGCCGGTAAACTGTGTGTTCTGCCAGCCTTTAAAATCGTTGTAAACGGCAAGGCGAGGGTACCACTGACTCATCGTAAACAGCGCATTTCCTTCTTCGCCTACAATTTCGTAGCCACCACGGCTTCCCCATTGCATACGGTCGGGTATTTTATAGTTCCAGTCGATACGAAATACGAATTTCTGACCGGGCTTCAAGGGCGTAGGCAGGTCGATGCGCATCATCGTTTGGTTCATGGTGTATTTTAGGTTGTTGCCGTTGGCATCCACCACTTTGGTAAGCTTCACACCCAAACCCTGTTCTTTTGCTTTTTCCCAAGGCTGCAGGTTTACAATTTGCTGATGGCTCATCTGACGCTGCATGCGACTTTGAGTGCTTCTGAGATTATCACTAGCGGGGTCATGGATGTTTCCATCTACCTGTATCCACAGATAGGTGAGTACATCGGGTGCGTTGTTGTAGTAGGTAATGGTTTCCGTTCCCGTGAGTAAGAGGTTGGCCTCATCTAGCTCGCAGGTAATATCATAATCGGCACGCTGTTGCCAGTACTTAGGACCGGGGGCACCGCTGGCGGTGCGATATTCGTTAGGGTCTGCAAGCAGAAAGCTCAGCTGTTCAAATCGGTTTCCATGGTTGGATCCGGGGTTGTTGAGATACTGCGCTTTGGCAATAGCCGTAGTAAGCAGGAAGCAGATGATCAGAAAACGTTTCATATTCAAATTGATTAAAGAAATGAAGGAAATCTTTCGAGCGCCATGATCAATGCGATACCGAAGATTCCGCCGCATACAAAGAGCAGCCAATCGCGGCGGGCTATTTGGAGCAGTGATACGAAGATCCACGAAATCGTTAATACTACCAAAACGATCAGCAGCTGCCCGATTTCCAGTCCCAGATTGAAAGCCAGCAGCTCATTTATCACAGATTCGCCCTTGCCCATCATGCTTTTTAAGTAGTTGCTGAACCCCATGCCGTGTATCAGTCCAAATAGCAGTGTAGTACCGTAACGAATGGGGGAATGCTCAGATGCTATCGGTCGTCTGCTCAGGTTTTCAAGCGCCATGATGACGATGGTAACCGGAATGAGAAATTCGATCCATTCGGAGGGAACGATGATTTTTTCATAAACGCTCAATGCCAGGGTAGCTGAATGCCCCAGGGTAAAGGCCGTGATGAGGATCAGTAATTTTTTCCAGTCTTTCAAAAAATAGGGCGCACAGAGTGCGGCGACGAATAGAATATGGTCGTAGGCCTTCCAGTCGGCGATATGAAGAAAGCCTTCTTTCAGGTAAAAAATAAAATCATTCATCTTGAATGCGGTAGTTTTGAACACGGAAAATAACTCAGAATTTGAAACCCATAAAATTTAATCCTCTCGTGTTGTTAAGCTTATTTAAACGGCAGATAAATTTTATTCTGACTGTTTTGATGGTGCTTTTTGTTTCGGCGAAGCCAGCAATACCACCGCATCCTTATTATTTGAGTGTTATTGAAATAGAGCACAATGCTAAGGAAGAAGAATTGCAGATTGCATGTAAAATCTTTTCCGACGATTTGGAGGAAACGCTGCAGGGTGCTTTCAAGCAAAAAGTAAATGTGCTGAAGGAAGATGAAAAGAAAAAAACATCGGAGTTGCTTGCCGCTTACCTGCAAAAGCATTTGCGCATTAAGGTTGATGGCGTGGTGCTGAAACCTGAATTTTTAGGCTTTGAAAACGAGCAGGAAGCCACCTGGAGTTTTCTGGTAGTAAAAAATATAAAAAAGATTAAACAGGCTTCTATTTCCTGTGATCTGTTATATGATTACAAGACCGAGCAGATTAATATTTTTCATTTTAAAGTGAACGGCGAAAGAAAAAGCTATCGGCTAACGCCGCCTTCCACACAGTTTACCCTGAGTTGGTAATTATTCCTGCTCTTCTTCCATTTCCTGCCTTATTTGCTCGGAAAGGCTAATGAGTACCTTGTCGATACGGTGGCCGTCCATATCTACAATTTCCATGCTGAATCCTTTCCAACTCAGCTTTTCGCCTACCATTGGAATGCGTTCTAGCGTATGCAAAATGAAGCCTGCAAGCGTATCGAACTCGTGTTCCCCTTCATGCATCCATTCGGTTTTTTCAAAGCGTGCAAGAAAATCATAGAAGGGAATTTGCGCATCCACCAAAAAGCTGCCATCTTCTCTTTCTACAATATCGTAGTCTTCAATATGCTGTTCCGGAATATCGCCTACAATCGCTTCTAAAATATCATTGAGGGTAATCATTCCTTGCACACTGCCGTATTCGTCAACAATAAAGCAGCAATGTATTTTGCTGGCTTTGAATTTTTCCAGCACCTGGTAGGCAGTGTTATTTTCCGGAACAAAAATAGCCGGCGTCATCAGGTCTTTAAACAGCGTAAAATCATTCGCTACATAAAGATCTTTAATTGATACAATGCCCTTTATGTTATCAATATCGCCATCGCAGATGGGGTAAACTGAATGCGGTTCTTTAAAAATCTTTTCCTTAATCTTCGCTTCATTGTCGTTCAGTTCAAACCATAATATATCATTGCGGTGTGTCATGAGCGATGTGATGTTTCTGTCGCCCAGATGAAAAACGCGCTCGATAATTTCCTGCTCTGCCTCATCAATGGTGCCCTGCTCTGTACCTTCACTGATGATGGCTTTGATTTCTTCTTCCGTTACTTGGTTGTCGGGAACGGTTTTGAGTCTGAATATTTTGAAAAACAAATTGGTAATGGTATTCAGCAGCCATACCAATGGGTGTACGGTTTTTGAAAACCAGCGCATAGGAATGGCCACCACCAGTGCAATTTTTTCAGCGCTCATTAATCCAATTCTTTTTGGAATCAGCTCACCAAGTATGATTGATAGTATGGTAACGGTTACTACAATCAGGGTTGTGGAAATAGTTTCAGCATAGGGTGCGAAGGCTTCTATGCGTGCAATGAGGGGCATGAGGTCTTTCCCAAATTTTTCACCGGAATACACACCTGTGAAAATGGAAATCAGCGTAATGCCAATTTGCACGGAAGAGAGAAAAATTTCGGGATTCTCGGAAAGATAGAGTGCCGCTTGAGCTCTTTTATTGCCTTTTTTAGCTTGCAATTCCAGTCTTGATTTTCGGGCAGATACAAGGGTGATTTCGGCAATTGCAAAAATACCATTCAGCAATATCAGGCCGACCAATATAAATATTTCAGTCATGATGGTTGTACGGAAGCGCCACACGCTATTCGACCTCGTTACCTCTTTTCAGGTCTATGGCAGTAAATTCCGTTGCGTTGCAACAAATCTATTCAAATTCATTGGATTCAACAATCAATCCACCCACGATCTTTTTAAACACTTTCGCTACCAGCCATCCGATGGTCATTCCCAGCAGCGCCCCCCCCAGCACATCGAAGGGGAAATGGGCGCCCACATACAGCTGGGCATAAGATACCAGTGCAGCCCACGCAAAAACCACCCAAATCCATTTTTTTGCCCAAAAACGCAGTGTAATAAACATGAACATAGCCATGCCAAAATGATTGGCTGCATGGGATGATACAAAACCAAAGGAGCCGCTGCAGGGGATGAGCATGCGTGCTTCTGTGGCAGTAATTGCATCCATACAGGGGCGTAGCCGCTGAAAGCTTTCTTTGAAAATTTGTGTGCTGATGATGTCGGTCAATGCAAAACAGCAGAGAAAAAATGCGCACCACCACCAGCCTTTGCTTTTAAAGTTAAGTATGGTGAAAAGCAGTAAAAACAAATAAACAGGCGACCAAAAAAATGCGTTTCGAAGCAAGGGGAAAATAAGATCACCCACAGGGTGTGTCCACTCTGCGTTAATGAGCTGGAACAACCAACGGTCGAAATCGAGCAGCGCTTGCATCAGGGCATTGTTTTGCGTGCCTTCATAATCAGGCGCGGTGAGTTTTGTGTATCGTATTTGCCAAAGCTATAATCGCCATATACTTCTTCTATTTGTAGTCCGCTTGCCGTAAACATTGCTTTGAAATCATCCAGCGTAAATTTTGCCACTTTCTCTTCAAAAGTCAAAGGCTGCTCCAGGTTAGCAGGATCATCCACGATGATTTTTTTATAAAAATGGGTTTCATCGAACCAGCGTTCAACCAAAAATTTTACGCCATCGCGCTCGACTTCTGTTTTGCTTTCCAATGTTTTTTCAACATAATGCACATTCAGATAGTCCATGATAAAAATACCATCCTTTTTTAAGCCTTCCGCAATGCTGCCGATGGTTTTTTCATGTTCTATCCTGGTATCAAAATATCCAAAGCTGGTAAAGAAGTTAAAAATATAATCGAAGTAATTCGAGCGAAAGGGCAGTCGCATATCGTGCACAAAAAATGAAAGTCCTTCGTGTTCATGCGCACGTGCTTCCTCTATACTTTCTTCTGAAAGATCAATGCCTGTTACCTGATAAGGGTGCTCTGCCAAGTGAATGCTGTGTCTTCCTCTTCCGCATGCTAAATCCAGCATGGTGCTTTGAGCAGGGGGCTGCAATCGCTGCAGCAACAGATCAATAAACGCGGCTGCTTCTTGCTCGTCCCTGTCTGCATACAGCAAATGGTAATACGGTGCGTTGAACCAATTGTGATACCAGCTTTTTTTATCTGATGCTTCCGAAATCATACCACAAATGTAGCCGACTGCTTGCCAGAAATAAAAACTTGTTTAATTTCAGCGGGCTCAATGATGTTTATATTAACAGTATTAATCTCAAATGCATATGAAAAAAGTTCTGCTTTCCATTTTATTGCTCAGCAGCTTATTTGTTCAGGCGCAGCCCTTGTCTTATTATTTGCCTGCAAGCATTGCCTATGATTCCAAAGTGCCCACACCTGCAGCTGTGGTAGGACATGAAGTAGGCGAGTGGCATATCACCCACGACCGACTTGTGCAATATATGAAAGCCGTTGATGCAGCTTCCGAGCGAGTGAGCTTACAGGTTACTGGTACCACGCATGAAGGAAGGCAGCAGCTCGCGCTGTTTATTACATCGCCGGAAAATCATGCTCGACTGGAACAAATACGGCAAAATCATCTGCAGCTTTCCAATCCTGATCGCTCTGAAGCACTGAATACTACCGATATGCCACTGGTTGTTTGGATTGGATGCAGCATTCATGGCAACGAGCCCAGCGGTGCCAACATGAGTTTGTTGCTGGCCTATCATCTTGCGGCAGCAAAGGGTGCAGCGGTAGATGAGCTGTTGCGTAATACAGTCATTATTTTGGATCCTTCTTTCAATCCCGACGGACTTAACCGCTTTGCAAGCTGGGTGAACACACATAAGAGCGCAACCTCTGTTAGTGATCCCAATGCACGTGAGTTCAATGAAGTGTGGCCCGGAGGCAGAACCAATCATTATTTCTTTGATCTCAACCGCGATTGGCTACCTGCACAGCAGCCCGAAAGCCGTAACCGACTGCAAGTTTTTCATAGCTGGCGCCCTAACATATTAACCGACCACCATGAAATGGGGAGCAACGCCACTTTCTTCTTTCAGCCAGGCGTTCCCAGCAGGGTGAATCCCAATACACCGAAAAAAAATCAGGCACTGACAGCTGCCATCGGAAACTATCACGCTAAGTTTTTAGATAGCATCGGTTCAATGTATTTCACCAAAGAGGGATACGATGATTTTTATTATGGCAAGGGTTCAACTTTTCCTGATATTCATGGAAGCATTGGTATTTTGTTTGAACAGGCTTCCAGTCGCGGGCATGCTCAGCAAACACAAAATGGATTGCTCAGCTTTCCTTTCACCATTCGCAATCAGTTTGTAACAGCTTTGTCAACCCTGGAAGCAGGGAAGGCCTTGCGTAAAGAATTGCTCGATTATCAGCGCTCGTTTTTTGTCAACGTACGCAACGAAGCGGCTGCCGCTGCTGTAAAAGCTTATGTTTTTGGTGATGCATACGATGCCAGTCGCAATCATCTTTTTCTAGAAATGCTAAAGCGTCATCAGATACAGGTGTATGAAGCCAAGCAATCGATTGATGCAGATGGAAAAAAGTTTAATGTCGGCAGTGCTTGGGTTGTACCTACCGCACAACCGCAGTACAAACTGGTTAAAACCATTTTTGAAAAAACCCTTAGCTATGAAGACAGCTTGTTTTACGATATTACTAGCTGGACATTCCCGCTTGCCATGGGCATACCTTATGGCGAGCTGAAAGCCTTACAGCCGGGTGTATTGGGCGATGCTGTTCCTGCAGTAAGCTTTCCTGCAGGAAAAATCACCGGCAGCATAAGCAAGTATGCGTATGCATTTGAATGGGATGATTTTTATGCTCCCAAGTTGCTGTATGCTTTACAGTCGAAAGGTATTATGACCAAAGCTGCTACGCAGCTTTTCGAAACCACCACAACAGAAGGAAAGCGGCGCTTCAATTATGGGGCAATTCTGGTGCCGGTGCATCAGCAACTCTTCACGCCTGAATTACTATATCGACATATTGAAGCTGCTTTAGCGGGCACCGGTGTGGAAGTGTTTAGTTTGAACAGCGGACTTTCGCTCAGCGGTATCGATTTAGGCAGCGGTAGTTTTCAAAGTCTTCGCATGCCATCGGTTATGCTGATGGGTGGAGCCGGAACCAGCAGCAATGATTGTGGAGAAATCTGGCATTTGCTTGATCAGCGTATGCGCATTCCTGCAACGATGGTAGAGGTTGAACGACTCTCCGGCGTTACCATTAGTGGTTATAATGTAATCATTATGCCTGAAGGTAATTATGGTAATATGGAAAAATCTGATGTTGAAAAATTGCGTAACTGGGTAAGCAACGGTGGAACATTGATTGCTATGGAAGGTGCAGGGAAGTTTTTATCCGCTGCCGGCTTAACGCGTACGCTTTATCGCAATGCAGAAAGCAGAGCTGATAGCAATGCTATGTATCCCTATTATTTGCGCAGTGATGAAATAAGAGCGCGAGAAATGGCAGGGTCCATTTTTGAGGCAAAAATTGATCCTACACATCCATTGTGTTATGGATATCGTACAAGTAATATCAGTGTGTTTAAAGCGAATACATTGTTTATGGATCAAAACAATAATCCTTACGACTCGCCTGTTCTGCTAACAGATCAGCCATTGCAAAGCGGCTACCTGCATCGTTCTTACAAAGACAAGCTAGGCGGCGCTGCTATTGTAAATACAGAAAATATAGGAAGAGGTAAAGTGATTACGTTTTCCGACAATACCAATTTCCGTGCTTTCTGGTTTGGAACCATGAAGCTGTTTATGAATGCGATATTCTTTTAATATTTTTTTTGCGCGCAACAAAAGCCACCCTAAACGGTGGCTTTTGTTTTTGTGCAATCCGCTAAAATGATCAAATCAGTATCTTCGCGCTTCTATGGTGCTGCGTTTCGCCGATTTGATTGAACGGTTTTTTGATTTGTTTTATCCGCCTTTTCGGCGCATGATGAACCGGCAAACATTTGTATATGCGGCCTGCGGTGGTTTCAATACCGCTTTTGATATTGTGCTCTTTTTTTTCAGCTACCATTTTATTTTTCATCGTGAAGTAGTAGATCTGGGTTTCTTTGCTTTTAAACCCCATATCGCAGCTTTCCTGTTTGCATTTTGTTTTTCTTTTCCGACCGGGTTCTTTCTTTCAAAATTTGTGGTATGGAAAGAATCTACCTTGCGTGGAAGAATACAGCTGTTTCGGTATTTCCTGATCGTGCTGGGCAATATTTCCCTCAACTATTTTGGATTGAAGTTATTGGTAGAGATCTTAGGGTTGTTTCCTACTTTTTCAAAATTGATTATAACGGTCGTAGCCATTGTTTTTAGCTATCTCAGTCAGAAGTATTTCTCCTTTCGGGTAAGCAGATAGGTGTTCGTTTCAGGCTTGCAATGCTCAGGATGACTTATTTTTGTTGTACGATTGTAAAACTCATCTGCCATGCGCTTTAACCGAAAAGTATCTACCCTCGACGAATTTACCATTCAGCAATTACGCGCCTTTCCTCAGGCAACAGGGGAGCTAAGCAGTTTGCTCCGTGATCTTGGCTTGGCCGCCAAGCGAGTAAATGTAGAAGTGAATAAAGCCGGACTGGTGGATATTTTAGGCGATGCGGGTACGGTGAATGTACAGGGAGAGGATGTAAAAAAGCTAGACATATTCGCCAACAACCAGTTTATGAAAGTGCTGCAGCATGGCATCAGCTGTGCTGGTATTGCCAGCGAAGAGCTGGATGATGTGGTGGTTTTTGACGATGAAATCAGTCGCAATGCCAAATACGTTGTTTTATTTGATCCGCTCGACGGAAGTGGCAATATTGATGTGAATGTTTCCATCGGAACCATTTTTAGTATTTACAGAAGGTTGAGTCCCAAGGGTACTCCTTGTACGCAGGAAGATTTTTTACAGCCGGGTATGAACCAGGTAGCGGCGGGCTATATTGTGTATGGTTCTTCTACCATGCTGGTGTACGCAACGCGTCGCGGTGTAAACGGCTTCACGCTCGATCCATCCATTGGAGAGTTCTGTTTGAGTCACCCTGATATGAAATGCCCTGAAACCGGTAAGATCTATTCTGTCAATCATGGGAATTTCTTTCAGTATAGTACTGGCGTGCAGCAATACATTCAAGCTTGTCAGCGAAAGGATCCATCCACCGGCGGACCATACACGCAGCGCTATATTGGCAGTATGGTTTCAGATGTGCATCGGAATTTAATTAAAGGCGGTATTTTTATGTATCCAGGTACAACGGAAAAGCCGGGTGGTAAGTTGCGCTTGCTGTATGAATGCAATCCATTTGCTTTTATTGTAGAGGTAGCCGGCGGAAAAGCAACCAACGGAGCAGAAAGAATTCTTGAAATTACTCCCACGAGTTTGCACCAGCGTACGCCCTTGTTTATTGGTAGTAAAAATATGATGGAAGAACTTGAAACGCATCTTAAGTAATGGTGGCTTTTAGCATGAGAATATGACGGAACAAATCATCATCGAAGTAAAGGATCTCGTTAAACATTACGGCAAGTTTGAGGCAGTAAAGGGCATCAGCTTTGATGTGCGTAAAGGAGAGATATTTGGTTTACTGGGGCCAAATGGTGCCGGTAAATCCACCACGCTTGAAATTATTGAAACGCTCCGCTCCAAAACCTCTGGTACCGTGCGGGTGAAGCATTTTGATTTAGATAAGGATCCGAATGCCATTAAGCAAATCATCGGCGTTCAGCTCCAAACTGCAGGGTATTATCCCGGCCTTCAGCTGGTTGAGCTGATTGAATTGTTTTCGGGATTGTACAATGTGAAAACCGACGCGATGGCTTTGCTGAGCAGAGTGAATTTAGAAGAGAAGGCAAAAGCCAAATACAAAGAGCTCAGCGGCGGACAAAAACAACGTTTTTCAATTGCTACAACCCTAATCAATGCGCCTGAAATTGTTTTTTTAGATGAGCCCACTACCGGATTGGATCCACAGGCGCGTCGTAATTTATGGGATCTGATTAGGGATATACGCCAAAAAGGTGCAACGGTTATTCTTACTACCCATTATATGGATGAGGCGGAATATCTTTGCGACCGCGTTGCGATTGTTGATAGTGGTAAAATTATTGCGCTGAACACACCGGATCAACTCATTGATGACTTGGTTGCAACGGGCTTTGAAAGAAAAAAAGAAGTGAAAAAGGCCAATCTGGAAGATGTATTCATTCATCTTACAGGACATGCCCTTCGCGAAACGATTTAATTATATCGAATCTTTGAACATGAAAAAACTGCTATTGCTTCTGATGGGCATGAGTGTAATGCTTGGGCTCGATGCACAAAACAAACCCGCTGCAAAACCTGCAGCTGCAAGTCCGGCTAAAACCACCACTGCGCCTAAACCGCTACTGCAAAACGGGCTGGACAGCTTGAGTTATGCCATTGGAAATAACATCGGACAAAGCATTCAGATGCAGGGCATCGATCAGCTTAATTATACTTTGCTGAGCAAGGCCATTGAAGATGTGCTCCAAAAGAAACAACCGTTAATGGATCAAAATACAGCTATGAATACCATACAGCAAAAGCTCCAAGAGTTCATGATGAAAAAGATTAATGTCCAGAAAGAAGAAGGACGTGCCTTTCTCGCAAAGAATAAAGCGCAGCAAGGCATTGTGGAATTACCCAGCGGTATCCAATATAAAGTTTTGCAACAGGGTACAGGTGTAAAGCCAACTGTTGCAGATACTGTAACCGTTCATTATCGCGGCACGCTTATCAATGGCAATGTGTTTGATGATTCCTACAGCCGAGGAACTCCCATTGAATTTCCGCTTGGCAATTTGATTGAAGGGTGGAAGCAGACCCTCGTTTTAATGCCTGTTGGAAGCAAGTGGATGCTCTACATTCCTTCTGATTACGGATATGGCGATCGCGGAGCAGGTGCCAATATTCCCGGAGGTGCCACCTTGCTTTTCGAAATTGAATTACTCGGTGTGAAACCCGTGAAAGAATAAATTACTTCATGAGTACCTCGCTGCAGTATCCCATCGGAAAATTTTCAGCACAGCCCATGAATGCTGATCTGCTGGAAACATGGATCGCGGATATTCGCTTTCTTCCGGGGCTGCTGGAGCAGTCGATCTTAAACCTCGACGAAGCGCAACTTCAAACGCCTTATCGCGACGGGGGGTGGACAGTCAAGCAAGTGGTGCATCATGTTGCTGATAGTCACATGAATGCCTATATCCGTTTTAAACTGGGTTTAACGGAAGATCATCCTGAAATTAAACCCTACGATGAAGGGGCATGGGCAATGTTAGAGGATAATGCACTCGTGCCTGTGAATGTTTCCCTCACGCTGATACATGCCTTGCATACCCGCTGGGCTTCCCTCATTGAGCATATGGATCCGGAGCACTGGCAACGCACAGTTTTTCACCCCCAGCATCAGCGCTCTTTTTCACTTTGGGATTTATTAGGCATGTATGCCTGGCATGGAAAACACCATGTTGCCCATATTACATCACTGCGTGCGCGCATGAATTGGTAACATCAGCTTCTTGCAATACTGCTTCCTATGAAATGGAAAACATTGTCATCCCGTTATCTCTTCCGTGATCAATGGCTTACTATGCGTGCAGACACCTGTGAAAGACCGGATGGGAAAATTATTGAACCTTATTATGTGTATGAATTTACCGACTGGGTAATCACGGTTCCAATTACGAAGGAAGGGAAAATTGTGATGTTAAAGCAATACAGGCATGCTCTGGGGGAAGTATGTATTGAATTTCCCGGTGGATGTGT
>CAZDGV010000006.1:47275-50975 GCA_964505195.1 uncultured Chitinophagaceae bacterium | reverse complement strand
GCATGCTGGGGCATCAAATGCAGCACGCGATCTATGTCTTTATCTTTTACCATGCCTATTACAATATGAAGTTGCGCATAATGCATTTGCTGCAACTGTTTCAGTATGGCACGCATTCCATCTTCATTGTGCGCAACATCAATGATGATATCCGGCCGACTTCTCAGTTTCTCCCATCTTCCATGCAGGCCATTTAAGTTGCGCGTATTTTTGAGGGCAGTGTGAATAGCTGTGTCGGTAATTTTCCATCCCATTTTCTCCAGTACAGATGCAGCAGTTAGTACCGTTTGCAGATTTTGAAGCTGATAGCTTCCCTGTAAATCCATTGCATATATGCTTTCGGTATGATTGCTGCAATCTTTTACGGTTGCTTCCAAATGTGTATCGGTGTGCTGATAGCTGGTTGACTTAAAACATGCTTCGGAAAAATAAATAGCTGCATTTTCCTGTGTTGCTTTTGCTTCAAAAACGGTACGGGTTTCAGGCGTTGCTTCACCGATAACCACCGGCGTATCTTTTTTTATGATGCCAGCTTTTTCAAAAGCAATTTCGGGGAGGGTATTGCCCAGTAGTTGCATGTGGTCCCACCCAATATTCGTTATTATGCTCAGTTCAGGAGTAATGATATTGGTGCTGTCGAGCCGCCCACCCAGTCCGGTTTCAATAATGGCAATGTCTACCGCTTGTTTGGCGAAATAATCGAATGCCATTGCAACGGTGATTTCAAAAAAAGAGGGTTCAATGGTTTCGATATGTGGCTGAATATTTTGGGTAAAAGACACTACATCGTCTTCCCCGATCATGATACCATTTACTTTAATGCGTTCTCTGAAATCGTGGAGGTGAGGAGAGGTGTAGAGTCCGGTTTTGTAGCCGGCCGACTGGAATATTGCAGCAAGCATATGACTTACTGATCCCTTGCCATTAGTGCCTGCAACATGTATGGTGCGCAATGCTTTTTCAGGATTACCTAGGACGCCACAAAGTTTTCTCGTGTTGGTGAGATCTTTTTTAATGGCTTCAGCCCCTATTCGGCTGAACATGGGCAAGCGTGCAAACAGATAGTCTAAGGTTTGCTGATAGTTCATGGTAAAGAAGCAGCAAAGGTATTGCTCATTCCTTCAATCTAAAACGAAATAACAGAACGCCCTTGCCCTCGCCATTTCCTTTGTCGAATTGCACTTGTTTCACTCTTTGCAAGGCAATACGGCGTAAAGTGGGATTCGATGAGGTAGATCCCAGCTGTCGGAAGTTGGCAGACACAACATTTCCATCCGCATTAATTGTTACGTCCAATGCAATGGTCGCATTCTCATTAAAATTATCATCAAAGGCTGGCGTTCTTGAAATCGATCTTCCTGCAAAGCCTTGTTTGCTTATGCTTACACCGTTGCCGCTTGCACTGTTTCCGGTATAGCTATTGCTGTTGATATTACCGGTTGGCTTACCCTGGTCACCGTTGCCGCCTGCAATTCCCTGATTACGACTGTTATTATAGCTGTCGGCATCATTACCTCCCGCACCACTGCCGCCTTTGTACAATGCTTTGGGTTGGGGATTGGTTTTTTGCTGCAAAGCTGCAGTCTCTTGTTTTGTGTTTTGCTTTGGCTTTGTCGGAACGGG
Source organism: uncultured Chitinophagaceae bacterium (assembly GCA_964505195.1). GTDB lineage: Bacteria > Bacteroidota > Bacteroidia > Chitinophagales > Chitinophagaceae > CAZDGV01. Next base: position 49,352 of record CAZDGV010000006.1, on the reverse strand, counting down.
ATTCGTTTTCGGTTTGTTGGAAGTGGTATTGGATTTTTTTATCGCAGCAGCTTCACTCACATCATCATTGGTTTCCATTGCTGCATCGCCTGTAGAAGATGGGGATGTAGCATTTTCGCTTTCAGTAGCGGAAGGAGCCGGACTTTCAGCAGTCAACGGAGTTTCATCGCCTAAACCGGTTTCGCTGTTGCCCAGATTCACTTCAAAGCCCTCTTGTGGCAGGGGCGCAGGAGGTACGGGTATTTGAAAAGCAATATAAAAGAACATCAGAAACAGCAATGCATGCATGCCAAGCGTCAGCGCTACGGCCTTGATATTTTTTTGTCGCTCAAAGGATGCATCCATGCTTGGGAACTTATGGTTCGAAATTAATTTGTTTTCAATTGAAACTGCTACTAAAAGACTACTGAATGCTGAAATCGCTTTATTTCAAAACAAATTTTAACAGATTGTATTACCACTAATGCAAATTGCCTGCCTTAATGTGCGAAGTCTGCTTCAAAATTTCCACGGATGCGTTCAATGGGCGGATTGAAATAACCGAATTTCAAATGCGGGAATTCATCGCGGATCAGCTGCATCATTTGACGAACCCCGAGCATTTCACCGGTTTCATGCACGCCGATTTTTCCCAGGTACCAGTCGGGATCGATATTGAAATTTCGCCATTGAATCATGCTTAAATCTGTCTCGCGAATCAGTTTTCGCAGGGCTTCGTATTCTTCTTGAGAGTCCGTCATGCCGGGAAATACAAAATAGTTGATCGATGCCCATCCGCCATGGTTTCTTACAACGCGGATACTTTCGAGGATGTCTTCAAATGCGTAGTTGTTGGGGCGATAGTACGCTTCGTAAATATGTTTGCGTGCCGAGTTGGTACTTACACGGATCGAATTGAGTCCGGCTTTACAGAGTGCTTCCACTGCATCGGGGCGAGAGCCGTTGGTATTGATGTTAATCGAGCCTTTAGCGCTGTGCTTTCTGATTTCGATGATGGCATCGCGAATCGTTTCCCACATTAGCAGTGGTTCACCTTCGCAACCTTGTCCGAAACTCACAATTGGAAACGCCGCGGTTTCGAGATGCGGAACAGTAAACTCCACAATTTCTTCCGGTGTTGGTTTGAAGGTTAGTCGGTCTTGTGTAGACGGAATGCTTTCTTCCTGCGGCTGAAAAGAAATACAGCCAATGCAGTTAGCATTACATGCAGGAGAAGATGGAACAGGGCATTCCCATCGCCCCAGCGCGAAATTGCGCGATGCCGGACAATGATAGGTATTGCAGCATTGTTCCATCAAATGTTTCACCAGTCTGTTATGAGGGTAAGTTTTCAGCAGGTGCGCTGCACCATGCTTTATTTTTTCATCGTCGTAGCCCGCACATTCCTGGCGTATATCCTGTTCAATGCGAACGGCTGTTGCGTAAAATTGATTTTCGTGCCATCCCGCTGCGGTATAACAAAACAGCGGAAGGGTTGGGGCATCTGCTGCTGTTTCGTAGGCAGCCAAATGCAGTCCGGTATGCGCCGGTGGAATAAATGCTGCTACAGCCCATCCCTTTTCGCAAAGTCGCATTGCGCCTGTTGCAACGTCAATACCAATGCCTCGTCTTCCAGGCAGTTCGTAAAGGGTGCCGCCATCGGGTAGGGGTATCCAGTCTTCAAGAGGAACCGGAAGTGCATCCCATCCACTTCTGCCACAAGCGTATAATGTTTCGTCTTCAAAAATATTACCAGCTCCGTCGGAGTATAATAAAAAGGGAGATTGTTTAGGCATCATGAGTGGGAACGGTTCAGTGTCAATTATAAATGATGACGCAAAGTTCGTTTATTTAGGGAAGCGAAATGGGAACAGTTTTTTGAAAACTATTTTAATTATACTGTAAACTTCCCCCTGCAAAAAGCATTGATGGTGTCGATCTTTTCATCTGTTAGCACTTCGCTGATTTCATATTGCAGAAACTGATTGTTTTTCGTGTCGATGGATATAAAATCACTTTTGATGATCATATTGCTGATGCTACTCCATGCAATGATATTTTTCTTGAAATTGTAAGGAAGTTCAATTCCGTTTTCTGA
>CAZDGV010000006.1:0-47175 GCA_964505195.1 uncultured Chitinophagaceae bacterium | reverse complement strand
TCCATGCAATGATATTTTTCTTGAAATTGTAAGGAAGTTCAATTCCGTTTTCTGAAATACGTATTTGTGTTGGCTCAAAAATGTTTTTTTCTGCAAACGATAAAATCAAAATGCCTGCTCCTGTTATTGCCTGCAGCAGAGATGGAAACACTAGGTTCAATCCGTAAAAAAAAACAGATGCATACATAAACATCGCTGCTTCCAGCAGCCGAAAAAAACGATGGTTTGTGCTTAGTTGATTGAAAAATCCTTTTCCTAATGCGGCAAACACCAACACTAAAAATGCGGCAGACAATTGCAATACCAAGAACGTAATACTGATTGATTGCTGTTTATAATGCGCATATGCATTCATGATCAGCAAGAAACCTGATAGCAAATGCAACAATTTTGACGCTCTGCGTTGTTTGTCAAACGGAGGAAACTGAATCAGTATGGAATGGCTGTTCATGCCATAAAGATACTAAGCGGGATTGGATGCTGCCAGCAGATTGCAGAGTTTGTAGAGTACGCGCGCACCAACGTTTTCATCCCATTCGTTGCCGCTAACGCCTACCTCATTCAAATCGAAGCCGATCAGCTGCCTGCCCGACTGGATCAGTTTCCGGAAAAGATAAAACACTTGCTCTGTTTCTAATCCGCCCATTACCGGTGTGCCGGTGTTCGGACAAAGCTTGGGGTCAAGTCCGTCAATATCGAAGCTGATATATACTTTTTGCGGAAGTGCTGCTATAATTTGATCGGTAATATCCTTCCAAGTGCTGCCTTCAAAAATGCTTTCTTTCATATCGCGGTCGTAAAACACTTTCAAGCGATCGCCACATTCTTTTGCGTAATCAAATTCCTCATCACAATAATCGCGAATGCCTACCTGTACCAATTTTTCAATTCCCGGAATTTCGTTGAGTGCATTGTACATAATACTGGCATGCGAATAGTTGAAACCTTCATAGGACTTTCGCAAATCCATATGCGCATCAATTTGCAGAATGCCAAAACTGCCATGCTTTTCCTCAATTGCTTTGAAGAAGCCCAACGGGGTACTGTGGTCGCCACCAAGCAGTGCCACGAGTTTTCCTTTGCTGAGCAGCGCAGCGGTTTGTTCGTACACCCATTGGTTCAGCATTACGCTGCCCTGGTTTACTTCTTTGAGGGCCTTGCACATGAACTTATTATCGTTCACATTTTCACCCTCTGCGATGTATTTTATATACAGTTCTGCTTCTTTTCGGAGGTAATCGCTTTTCAGCTGAATTTTTTTGTCGGTCGGACAAAGAAAAAAGCCCTGCTTCCAAATATCGTGGATGTCGCAATCGAACAGGTCCACCTGAAAGCTCGCTTTTAATATATGCTCTGGTGCGCGCGCGGTACCGGAACGATAGCTAACGGTTACTTCCCAGGGAACAGGAACAATTACCAGTCTGGATTCGTCAATATTGGTCGGAAGTCCGAAAATGTTGTTGTTGGGATTTGCGGCACTGTTGGGGTCGAAAAGGGATAAATCTGCCATGATAGGGGCTTAAAAGCTGCGCAAAGTTAGGGTACATGCACAGACAATTGCAAATCCTTTAGGGTATTTGTTTTATTTACCTGCAAAGTAATTCAGCGCAGATGGGAACGGATGCAGGAGATAATTCCTAAGACCATAAGATTCAAATTGTTAAAACATTGTTTTTTTTAGCACAAGCCTCATTTTGAGGCGTCTTGAAAATTCGAGCAAGGCTTTTTGAATTAACTTTGCCGCACTTTATTTAAGTGCCAAAAGATGAAAAAAACGCATATCGTTCTGCTGGTATTGATTGCTGCTGCCATAGGGGTGCTCATTGCTTCCATGGGGGATCTTTCAACCTACGATTCCATTGAGTCTGCCAGAAACAAAAAAGGAAGTTTTGTGCATCTGATCGCCAAGCTCGACAAGGATAAAACGGTTGAATACGATGCATTGAAAGATCCCAATTATTTGAGTTTTCATGTGGTTGATTCGCTGGGTGCCAGCACAAAAGTGATCTATTTGAAGGGGCAGCCACCTACGGATATGGAAAAGTCTGAACGCATGGTACTGAAAGGATCCATGAATGACACTGCATTTATGTGTGACGATATATTAATTAAGTGTCCCTCCAAGTATCAGGAAGAAACCGCATCGGCCAGTCAAACCACCCCTCAACTTTAATCGCATGCCCTATTCAGGCGAACAGCTTTTACCCGGACAAATCGGCCATTTTCTGGCCATCCTTTCCCTTGTAGCATCATTAGCGGCTACCATTGCCTATTTTTTATCGGTACAGGCCAAGGATCCCTTGCAGCAAAAGAGCTGGAAGCAGATTGCCCGTGCTTCTTTTTTAGTGGAAGTTGCAGCAGTGATCGGTATTTTTCTTGCGCTGTATTATATTATTTCACAGCATCGCTTTGAGTATAAATATGCATGGCAGCACAGCAACCTCGCCCTACCGATGCAATACATTTTAAGTTGCTTTTGGGAAGGTCAGGAGGGAAGTTTTTTGCTCTGGAGTTTCTGGCACAGTGTATTGGGCATCATTTTTATATGGAGAGAAAAAACATGGGAAGCGCCCGTTATGACGGTGATCAGCTTTGCTCAGTTTGCGCTTGCAACCATGATTGTGGGTATTTATTTCTTCGACTGGAAAATGGGGAGCAGTCCTTTCCAGCTCATGCGTGATGCTGGCATGCTGCAGCGCGATCAGTTTCCCATTGGCTTCGATCCTGAAACAGGACTTTTGCGTAAGGATTATCTTGATTTCATAAGAGATGGAAATGGCCTCAATCCGCTTTTGCAGAACTATTGGATGGCTATCCATCCACCGGTGTTGTTTCTGGGTTTTGCATCCACCATCATTCCCTTTGCCTTTGCCATTGCAGGTATGTGGAAGCGCAGCTACGGTGCCTGGATTCAGCCGGCACTACCCTGGAGTTTGTTTAGTACAGGCATTTTAGGCCTTGGCATTATGATGGGTGCCGCCTGGGCATACGAAAGTCTCACTTTTGGTGGATACTGGGCATGGGATCCTGTAGAAAACGCATCGCTGGTGCCCTGGCTTGTATTGGTTTGTGGCATTCACACCATGCTGATTTATCGCCATACTGGACATTCCCTTCGCGCAACGCATTTGTTTTTCATACTGGCATTTATTTTAATTGTTTACTCTACTTTTTTAACCCGCAGTGGCGTATTAGGCGATACATCTGTTCATGCGTTTACTGATTTGGGCATGAATACGCAACTATTGATTTTTCTACTCTCTTTTACCATTCCATCTTTATTGCTTTTTGCCTGGCATTATCGCTTTATTCCGGCAGAGGTGAAGGAAGAAGAAATTAGCTCGCGTGAATTTTGGATGTTTGTGGGGTCACTGTTGTTTTTTATTTCTGCCTTGTTCATTATCGGACAAACTTCTTTACCTGTTTTCAATAAAATATTCGGCACAAAACTGGCACCACCTAAAGATGTTGAATATGCCTATAACAAAGTATTGGTTTTGGTAGCAGTGGTCATTGCTACCCTTACTGCAGTAACTCAGTATTTGAAATACAAAAAAACAGATCAGTCGTTTTTCTTAAAGCGCATTGCCATACCCACAGCACTTGCTTTGGTGATATCGGTTTGTATCAGTGTGTTTGGTGAAATCAGCTATCGCAAATATGGAGTAGGCTATCTCGCTGCCATTCATCTTGCCATTTTTGCATCGGTGTATGCGGTAATTGCTAACGCCATGTATGTTTGGTCGGGCTCCAAAGGCAAGTTGGGTAAATCAGGTGCCAGTATTGCGCATTTCGGATTCGGACTAATGCTAGTAGGCATTCTGATTTCATCTTCGAAAAAAGAAATCATCAGCTGGAATACTTCAGGCATACTGGTGAATTTTGGAGAGGAGAGCAAAGAAAACCCTGCTGAAAACCTCACATTGGTGAAGGGTTTGCGAACTGATATGGGCAAGTATTGGATTACTTACAAAGGCGATACCAGTTTGCCTCTTGATCCGAAACAATATTTCAAAATTCATTTTGAGCGCAAGGAAGGCAACGAGCAGTTTACATTGTATCCTAATGCATTTGTAAACTACAAAGGCAATCAGCAATTGATTGCCAATCCCGATAGTAAGCATTATTGGAACAAAGACGTATTTACTTACATCACCTCATTGCCGAATCCTGAAAAGAACAAAGACACAGCTCAGTATAAGGAGCATAAAATCAATCCCGGCGATACGATTTTTTACAGTAGCGGTTATATGATTTTAAACGGCGTTGAAAGCAAACACAGCAGAACAGCGATTGCTGTTCAACCCGGCGATTCCGTATTTGCAGCAAAGCTTACCGTTGTTGCCAGAGACAGCAGTACCTATAACGCAGAACCACTTTTGATTATCCGTGAAAATAATATCCGGCCCGTTCCCGATACCGTTATTGCTCAGAGTTTGGTCATGGCATTTACTGGCGCCGGAGAGGATGGCATGCAGTTGCAGGTAAAAGAGAGCAATGCCGTATTGGAGTATGTTACCCTCAAAGCATATCAGTTTCCCATGATCAATTTGCTATGGCTGGGTGTAATTGCTATGGTGGCAGGGTTTATGGTGGCAATGATTCACCGTATCCGTAAAGGCGCAAATAAGCTCAAAGCTGCCTAGCGTCCATTATGCATCAAAATCAGTCGAAAAGTCCTTGAGTGTGCCGAATTCTGTAATTTTAGCATTCATCATGCTGCGCATTTTCTTATTGATATCATTTTCGGGACTTGTTATTCTGCAAGCCAAAGCTCAGGTGTTACCCGAAACATATCCGTTGCCTACCAAGCCAAACTATGGACCTAATGATACCATATTGGTGCGCGCAGAAGTGATTGAAGGTGAATGGATGGGCGGCAGAGAATTGGCTGAAATCATTATTTGGGGAGGTGATCCTCGTGCCTGGGCAAAACAGCAGGAAGAATGGACGCGCCTGCGCAATGCCGTTTACGTTACCTATCCTTATGCCAAAGCAGGAGGTGCAGTATTTAATGAAGTGTCCGGATTGCTGCAGCATGTAACAAACAAACAAGAGCGGAGAAAAATCATCAAAAGCAGGGAAAAGCAACTCAAAGAGCGCTTTGCAGATAAAATTACCGGCCTCTCGGTGTATCAGGGAAAAGTGTTGATGAAATTATTAAACAGAGAAACCAATAATACCTGTTACGATATCATCAAAGAAATGAAAGGGGGTTTGTCGGCGCGCTTCTGGCAAACCATTGCTTTTTTCTTCGGGGGCGATTTGAAGCAGCCCTGGAGCCCGAGAACAGATAAAACAGATCAGAAAATCGAACTCATCGTACGAGAAGTTGAGCGCATGTATTACCATGGTACGGTGATGAATCAGCCGTAATTTTTTACGTTGAATCTTATTTGATAACGCACGTTCTTAAACTTACCTAAATGAAACTTGATATACTTGCTTTTGGAGTGCATCCCGATGATGTTGAACTGAGTTGTGCAGGAACCCTGATGGTTGAAATAGCACGCGGAAAGAAAGTAGGTATTATTGATTTAACACAGGGCGAACTGGGCACGCGCGGAACAGCGGCAACACGTAAAGCAGAAGCAGCAGCGGCAGCTGAAATCATGGGTGTGCATGTGCGTGAAAATTTAGCTATGCGGGATGGGTTTTTTGCGAATGATGAAGCACATCAGCTACAAGTGATTCAAAAAATTAGACACTATCAGCCTGAAATTGTACTTGCAAATGCACTGGAAGATCGTCATCCCGACCATGGAAGATCATCCAAACTGGTGAGTGATGCTGCTTTTCTTTCCGGCTTACGAAAAATTGAAACCAAGCATGAAAATGTATCGCAGGAAGCATGGCGACCCAAATACGTTTTTCATTACATACAGGATCGGTACATCAAGCCCGACTTTGTAGTGGACATATCTTCAGTGTTTGATAAAAAAGTTGCTGCAATCAAGGCCTATACAACACAGTTTCATAATCCCAATGCGCAAGATGCAGAGCCACAAACCTATATTTCTGCACCGGGTTATCTTGATACGGTTTTGTATCGTCATCGCATGCTGGGCAAGTCGATCGGTGTGGATTATGCAGAAGGATTTCTCTCTCCGAAAATGATTGGTGTGCACCACTTGGATGCATTTGTTAAAATTACTACATGATCATGTGTTCTGTTCGTGCGTTGTTCACGGAATCATTATCTTAGCATCTTGCTTTAATCCTTATATCCTTTTTTAAATTACATGACTGTACCTAAGTTTTCGCATGCATCTGTTTCCTTTCATGCAGAGTTAAAAAAACGCGTTGCTTCTTATTTTGAACAGTTGAATGAGCGCAGTACCGGGAATGTTCAATTGTTTTTCAAAGCTATTTTATTGTCAGTGGCTTTCGTGTTGGTGTATGCACATTTGGTCTTTTTTACGCCACCTGCTTTTTGGGCTATTTTGGAATCGGTGGTATTAGGCGGACTCATCGCTGCCATCGGATTTAATGTAATGCACGATGGCGCGCATGGAAGTTTCAGTAAATATAAGTGGGTAAATGTGTTAGCTGCTTACTCGTTGAATATACTTGGCGGAAGCAGCTTTATGTGGAATATGAAGCACAATGTCATTCACCATGCCTATACCAATGTGGATGGGGTAGATGATGATATCGATATTCAGCCATGGATGCGGATGAGTAGCACGCAAAAGCGCTTTTATTTGCATCGGTATCAGCACCTTTATTTCTGGGTTTTATATGCCATGCTCTATATCTTTTGGATTTTTGTACTCGATTATCAAAAATATTTCCGTTCTCGCATCGGTGCAATGCCGCTGAAAAAGATGGCATTAAAAGATCATATCATTTTCTGGGGCTTCAAGGTGCTTCACTTTTGTCTTTTTATTTTACTCCCAATCTATACTGTGGGTATTATCCCTTGGGTTATTGGATTTCTGATTGCTACAATCTTTGCCGGGTTTGTGCTGAGTATTGTGTTTCAGCTTGCGCACACAGTAGAACATACATCTTTTCCTTTGCCTAATGTTGAAACAAATCAGCTGGAAGATGAATGGGCGATACATCAAATTAAGACTACTGCCAATTTTGCTACGGGCAACAAATTGCTAAGCTGGCTGGTAGGCGGACTGAACTTTCAGGTAGAGCATCATTTGTTTCCGAAAATTTCTCATATACATTATCCTGCCATCAGTAAAATTATTCGTGAAACCTCTCTGGAATTTGGCATACCCTATATCGAGTATCCTCGTATGCGTTATGCATTGGCATCGCATGTTGCCTTTTTAAAACAAATGGGTAGGGGATAATTACGCTTTTCGAATGGCTGTAAAAAATAGTTCTGTGCCGGCACGGGGTTGAATAGAGTTATAACAGGCTTCCATTTTTCTGATTTCAAAATACGGCTCTAGCAGCAGTATGTATTCCGCCTTGCTTCCCCCGAAGGGAGGGCCACCCTCAAAATCCCGATCGAACAGTACCCCTGCAAGCATGCCTCCGGGCCGCAGCAGTTCATACATTTTTTGAACATAGTCCGAACGCAATGCCGGGTCCAGTGCGCAGAAAAAGGTCTGTTCCAAAATCAGATCATACTGTCCCTGGTGCGTAAAGCAATCTCCTGTAATCACTCGAATAGGCAGATGTGCAAAACGTTCTTCCAATACTTTGGTAAGCGCTGGCGCAATATCCAGCAGCGTAATTTCCTGAAAGCCCAAATCATATAGTCGGCCTGCCTCATAAGCGTTGCCGCAACCGGGTATGAGGATTTTTATATCCTTTTTCGGAATGCTTTCTGCAAAGGTGATTAAGGGGGTAGAGGCATAGCCAATATCCCAGCCCGTTTGCTTTTGCTCATAGCGCCGGTTCCAGTATGCTTCGTTAAAATGGGGTGTTGTATCCATAGCTTGGTATGGCAAAGAAAATTTAAACAACCGAATAAAACGAACGACTGTTCATATATCTTTGCCACCAAATTTTACACTATGCATTTTCAGTTGAGCGAAGAGCATCTGATGATTCAACAGGCCGCACGTGATTTTGCACAAAACGATTGTTTACCAGGCGTAATTGAAAGGGATGAACACCAAAAATTCCCCCTGGCACAGGTTGAAAAGCTCTGCGATCTTGGATTTATGGGCATGATGGTGGATCCAAAATACGGCGGCGCCGGTATGGATACCATCAGCTATGTACTTGCAATGGAAGAGATCAGCAAAGTGGATGCAAGTGTAAGTGTATGTATGAGCGTAAATAATAGTTTGGTGTGCTGGGGATTGGAAGCGTATGGTACGGAAGCACAAAAGCAACAATATTTAACGCCACTTGCACAGGGTAAAAAAGATGGCTCCTTATACATAGGTGCCTTTCTGCTGAGTGAGCCCGAGGCAGGCAGTGATGCTACCAGTCAGCGTACTACAGCGGAAGACAAAGGCGACTATTATCTGCTCAACGGAACCAAAAACTGGATTACCAATGGTTCTTCTGCTTCCGTTTATCTTGTTATGGCGCAAACCGATGTTTCCAAAGGCAGCAAGGGCATCAATGCTTTTATTGTTGAGAAAAACTGGCCCGGCGTAACGGTAGGAGCCAAGGAAAATAAAATGGGTATTCGCGGTAGCGATACTCACAGCATTTCTTTTCAAGATGTGAAAGTGCCCAAAGCAAACCGCATTGGCGAAGATGGCTTCGGTTTCAAGTTTGCTATGAAAACCCTTGCCGGTGGCCGAATTGGCATTGCTGCCCAGGCATTGGGTATTGCAAGCGGTGCTTATGAATTGTCGCTCAAGTATTCCAAAGAGCGTAAAGCTTTCGGTAAAGAAATTATGCATCATCAGGCCATTCAGTTTAAACTGGCTGATATGGCTACCCGTGTGGATGCAGCAAGATTACTTTGCCTAAAAGCGGCTTGGGAAAAAGATAACGGATTAGACTATACGCTCAGCTCATCCATGGCGAAAGTATATGCATCTGAAGCTGCTATGTGGATTAGTACAGAAGCTGTTCAGGTGCATGGCGGATATGGATATGTAAAAGAGTTTCATGTGGAGCGTCTTATGCGCGATGCCAAGATTACCCAAATTTATGAGGGTACCAGCGAGGTGCAGCGCATCGTTATCAGTCGCAGTATCCTTTCATAAACATACTGCTGTACGCTTAGCGTTTGCCTGCATTGCATTATTTTTCTAATCATGCCTATTGACCATATCAAGTACCAGCAAATTCAGGAAGCGCTTGCTCCAAAAGGCGTTACATTGGTGGCTGTTTCAAAAACCAAGCCGATAGCTGATATTGCTGCATTGTATGCATTGGGTCAGCGCGACTTCGGAGAAAACTATGTTCAGGAATTAACAGAAAAGCAAGGGCAACTACCGCAGGATATCCGCTGGCATTTTATCGGGCACTTACAATCCAACAAAGTAAAATACATCGCGCCTTTTGTACATCTTATTCATGGTGTTGATAGTCTCAAACTCCTTAAGGAAGTAAATAAGCAAGCCGCAAAGCATCAGAGAGTAATTGATGTTTTGCTCCAAATGCATATTGCACAGGAAGAAACCAAATTCGGATTGGATGAAAAGGAATTGGTACAGTTGCTTGAAGCTATCAGCCATGAGCCCTTGCCAAATGTTCGTATATGCGGACTGATGGGTATGGCTTCATTCAGCGATAATACATCGCTGGTTCGAAGTGAATTGAAAGGGCTCAAAGCCATCTATGATCAATATGCAAATCGTGCACCGGTTGAAATGACCATCTTGTCTATGGGTATGAGTGGCGATTACGAGATTGCCGTGGAAGAGGGTAGTACCATGGTGCGTATCGGAAGCTTGCTTTTCGGCAGCCGTTCCTAGCTTTTTTTCTTCGGTTTCATTGCAAAGTATAGCATTACCATCACTGCAGTGGCCAATAATAGCGGCGTATAAAATCCTTTCCATTTTCCGCTCGAAGCAATCTCTTTGCGGTCAATGATGCTTATTTTATTCACTCTTGCTTCCCTATTGCCATTGTACTCTAGCACATAAAAATTGCCTTGTGCATCCACCAGTCCATCTGCGGGGTACCATTCTCCGGTTGATTTATAAACAGTGGTAACCAGTCGCCGGTGGTCTATTTGTTTGATAACGGTTCCGGTTGCAATATATAGGTTCTTCTTACCATCGCTCCAAATTCGGTGGAGCTTATGAAGCGATGTGTTTTCTGCTGTTGTATCAATCAAATTCTTTGCAATCTGTTCTATCTCTTCGCCGGGGGGTAAGCAATACAGCTGATCTTTATGTGCAAAGTAGAGTACGTTTTTAGGGCCTAAGTAAAGCGATTCGATTTCTTGTAATCGCGTTGTAGCCAGTATGCTCTCGCTGCTTTGCTTATTTCTTTTTTTGATTGCATTGGTAGTGTCGCTTTCCAGGAAGTATTGATTTCCGTCTGCATCAAAGGTAAAGACAGGCATATGTCTTGACGTACTGTTCGTGTCGTACTGAACGCGCGTCTTTTCATTTGTTGTACACCATTGCAAAAACTGCTGCTCTTGCAAAGCAATACCGCAGAGCTGTCCATTGGTGTTGATGTAAAGCCGGGGAGAGGAAGCATTGGAAAATACGATAGCGCGCTTACCAGTTTCCTCCATTTTCCAGATGTCTTTCATGTCCGTATAATAAATGTTGCCGGCACTGTCCATCACCATTCTTGCTGTATTTTGTCCTGCAGCATACTGCATGATGATCAGGCAAAACAATATCTTGGCACAAATCCATTTTATCATATAAAAGGGCATAGATGCTTAAAATTAAAAAACAACTGCTACCTTACAAATCATTATTGCTTTTCGGTATAAAGCATTTTTAAAATTGATGTATCATGAAGCTTTTCATATCAATTATGATTCCATTAGTAATCGGGTTTACCAGTGGTTTTTTTACAGCCAGCGGGGTAAATGAATGGTACACTACCTTAAATCGTCCCTCTTTCAATCCGCCCAACTGGCTTTTTGGTCCGGTATGGACCACTTTATACATTCTGATGGGTATCAGTCTTTATTTGGTTTGGAAACAACCTGCTTCTGATGCAAGAAATGCGGCGATCTGGATTTTTGCATTACAGCTTACCCTCAATTTTTTCTGGTCCATCATTTTTTTCTACTGGCATCAAATAGGCATAGCGCTCATTGAAATCATCGTGTTATGGGGGTTGATTCTGCTGATGATCTATCGCTTTTATCATATCAATCCCACTGCTGCCTGGCTAAATATTCCCTATCTATTGTGGGTAAGCTTTGCTACTGTTTTAAACGCTGCTTACTGGAAGCTGAACTAAAAATCGGGGCAATTTGCTTTTTTATTGCTTTTTAGCCGTTTGTATTTTGGCATAGTCGAATACAATATTGCAGAAAGCCTTCACGCCTACATCCAGCATGCTGTCGTCAATAAAAAAATCAGGAGTATGATGTCCACCTGCCAGTTTGGGATCCATCGCTTTCGGCATGCCGCCTAGATTGAAGAAGAAAGCAGGTGCTTTTTCTCCATAGTAGGAAAAGTCTTCCGCACCGGTGGTCCAGGTTCCTTCGCTCACATGCTCTTTGCCCGCAGCGGTTTGCAAAGAGGGAATGGTTTGTGCCACTAATGAAGGCGTGTTAAAGGTTACCAGTGTTTTAGTATCGATGATTACTTCTGCAGTGGCGCCCAATGCCTCTGCTATATTCATTGCAGTACGTTTGATTTTTTCATGTACTGCTTTTTGTGTTTCGGTATCGAGTGTGCGGATCGTTCCACTGAAGCTCACGCTTTCAGGAATAATATTTTCACGAACCCCACCCTGAAATTTGCCTACCGTAATTACTACAGGTGCTTTGGTTAGGTCTTCGCTGCGACTCACGATGGTTTGGAGTCCATTAATGATTTGTGCCGATACCATAATGGGATCAATGCCGTTCCATGGAGCTGAGCCGTGTGCGCCTTTTCCTTTTACGTTGATGGTAAACCAGTCGCTGCTTGCCATAAAGGCACCGCTTTTATAGCGAATCTTACCAACTTCGAGTCCGGAAGATATATGTAATCCAAAAATGGCATCAACGGTCGGTTGGTCCATAACGCCTTCTTTTATCATGAGGGCTGCACCACCTTCTTCATCGGCAGGCGGACCTTCCTCGGCTGGCTGGAAAATGAACTTTACTGTTCCGGGTACATCTTTCTGCATCGATGCAAGCACTTCTACTGTTCCCATTAAAATTGCCACATGTGTATCATGTCCGCAAGCGTGCATTACCGACACTTGCTGTCCGAGGTACTCTGCAACAACATTCGATTTGTAGGGCACATCCACTCTTTCTTTAATGGGGAGTGCATCTATATCGGCACGAAGGGCAACAACGGGTCCCGGCTTGCCGCCTTTGAGCAATGCCACCACGCCGGTTTTGGCAACACCTGTTTTTACTTCCAGTCCTAATTTCCTGCAATGCGCGGCAATGTATTCCATGGTCTTGAATTCGCGATTGCCCAGCTCGGGGTTGGCATGTAAATGTCTGCGCCACTCAATTACTTTTGGCAGCAGCGCAGTAGCTTTTTGCTGAATCGCCTGTTGCAGTGTTTGCGCTTTTGCATTTTGCAAAAAAGTAATTGAGCAAAAAAGAAAAATAGCGAGGCGTATGGTGTGTTTTAACATAATTGCGGATTAAAAAATGTGACTGAATAGCAATACAATTTGTGAAAATGAATGTAGTACTTTTTTAGGGATTGGGATAATTTACCCTTTGTACTCTTGGTTTATTTGTATTCACCATAAACAGCACGCAGTGTATCTGAAATTTCACCCAGTGTAGTGTAATTTTCAACCGCTTCAATCACCAGCGGCATCAAATTGGTTCCATCTGTTGCGGCAGCTTTGATTTTTTCAAGACTTGCGGAAACTGCAGACTGGTTTCGGTTGCTTTTAAGCTTTGCCAGTTTTTCTGTTTGCAGATTTCGGATGGTATCGTTTACGGTGAAAACAGGGGTATTTTCTTTTTCATTGCTTTGGAATTTGTTTACCCCTACAATGATTTTAGTGTTGTTTTCAATCTGCTGTTGATACAAATAGGCGCTGCGTGCAATCTCTTCTTGTATAAAACCCTGTTCAATGGCGCTTACGCTGCCACCCATCGCATCTATTTTTTCGATCAGTTGATTTGCCTGCGATTCCATTTCATTGGTGAGCGATTCTACAAACCATGAACCACCCAGCGGATCCACTGTATCAGCTACGCCGCTTTCAAAAGCAACAATTTGTTGTGTGCGCAGTGCAATGCGTGCTGCTTCTTCCGTAGGTAAACTCAATGCCTCATCGTATCCGTTGGTATGGAGCGACTGCGTGCCGCCGAGCACTGCAGCCAGGGTTTGAATGGTAACTCTGGCAATATTATTTTGCGGTTGCTGCGCGGTGAGCGTACTCCCGCCAGTTTGCGTGTGAAAACGCAGCATCATGGCCTTGGGATCGGTAGCGCCCATTTCCTTCATCATTTTTGCCCACATTCTGCGTGCTGCACGAAACTTGGCCACTTCCTCGAATAGATTATTGTGTGCATTAAAGAAGAATGAAAGTCGCTTTCCGAAAATATTAATATCCAGCCCTTTTTCTAATGCTGCCTGCACATAGGCTTTTCCGTTAGCCAACGTGAAGGCGATTTCCTGCACCGCCGTACAACCGGCTTCACGCATATGGTAACCGCTGATGGATATGGTATTCCATTTGGGGAGCTCCTTGCTGCACCATCCAAAAATATCGGTGATGATCCGCATGCTTGGTTTAGGCGGATAAATATAGGTGCCGCGTGCTGCGTACTCTTTTAAAATATCATTTTGAATGGTGCCTGAAATCTGTTTCAGATCTGCTCCCTGCTGTTTTGCAAGTGCAACGTAAAAAGAAAGTAATATGAAACCGGTAGCGTTGATGGTCATGGAAGTAGAAACATCTTTCAACTGAATGCCATTGAAAAGCGTTTGCATGTCTTCCAAGCTGTCAATGGCAACGCCTACCTTTCCCACTTCTCCTTCGCTTAGCGGATGATCGCTGTCGTATCCAATTTGCGTGGGCAGATCAAAGGCAACACTCAGTCCTGTAACACCCTGACTGAGCAAATAATGATAACGCTGATTACTTTCTTCTGCCGTTGAAAATCCGGCATATTGGCGCATAGTCCATCCTTTGCCTCGATACATATCTTCCTGCACACCACGGGTGTACGGAAAAGCACCTGGCATTTCTTTTTTGATGGCCTCAAGTGCTGCTTCATCGGCAGCAGTATAGAGTTGCTTTATTTCAATGCCCGAGTCGGTATATTTTTTTGTTTCGCTCATAATGCAAGAGGTATAAAATTAGCGGATGTGGTGCTAATGACTGGTTTCATTTTTCAATAGCTGCAACCATTACATCATTTTACGGGCTTCTTTGCGCAGTAGGTCAGCCACTATGGGCTGCAGGGTAGTATGCTCTTCCTGCGCCATGAGTGTTGCAATTTTTTGCGCTAGTTCCGAAGCAGGTGCCTGTGCGGGTACCATGGCTGCCAATTGATTAATGATGAATATCTGCTGCTCTTTCAGCTTTTCTATCCCATCCCAGGCTGCGGGTGAAACATAAATTTGCTGACTGATATTGTACTCAAATTCAGCACGGATGCTCTGTATCAAAAACGATTGCATTTCAGCTGCTTTCCATTGCTGCGTATTGCACCGTGATAAAAGATTCGAAAATCCCAAACGCTCGCAAAGAATGGTAAGCCTCTCGTAGGCCTGTAATTGCAGGCGGCGCATTTCGGGATCAGATTGCTTTGTCGCTTGCTTTTGTAACCAGTCATGTGCCCCCTCCGTTTCCTGCTCCAGCTCTTTACGTCCGGTGATTTTTAAATACCAACCCAACAGAAAAAAGAGGACCGCTCCGCCAATAAACATGTAGATATATATCCGATCCATTCTTTTTGTATGGCATCAAAATTACGGCATTCGAAGATCTTAACATTTTGCCTTGGGCGATTTAATGTCCGACTTGTTATTTTTGCATCAAATGAATTAAACATGGAAGCAATTGCTGCTTTACCCGTACGTTTTACTACCGATGCTATTGATGAGCTGCGCAGGTTATATGAGCGTGAAGCACCTGGAAGATATTTGCGTGTAGGAGCAAAGGGCGGGGGTTGTTCGGGTTTGACCTATGTGCTTGAATTTGACGAACAGAAAGCCAATGATTCGGTGTTTGATATTGACGGCATTCCTTGTGTAATGGATAAATCCCATGGTTTGTATTTAATGGGCATGGAAGTGCACTGGGAAAATGGACTGAACAACCGTGGATTTACCTTTACCAATCCCAACGCATCAAAAACCTGTGGCTGCGGAACCAGCTTTGCAGTGTAGATATTTACGGCATTAAAAAACCCGCTGCATGCAGCGGGTTTTTTGTTTATATAGCTTGGTTAGCTAATCGAGTGTCTTGCTTTTGCCAGCGTTTTGTCTTTTTCCGGCTCACCCAATGGTTTGTCTTTTGCAAAATCCATAAGTACTGGAGCGGCAACGAAGATAGAAGAGTAAGTACCGGTTACCACACCAATTAGCATTGCAAAGGCAAAGCCGCGAGTTACTTCACCACCAAAGATGAATAGAATCAGCAAGGTGAGGAATACGGTAAGAGATGTCATGATGGTACGTGAAAGCGTATCATTGATGGCCTTGTTAAGGATCACGCCTTTCTCTTTTCCAAACATGCTGGCACTGTATTCGCGGATACGGTCGAATACGATTACGGTATCGTTCATTGAAAATCCGATTACCGTAAGAATTGCTGCGATAAAGTGCTGATCAATTTCCAGCGGGAAGTTTACTACGTGGCGTAGGAAAGAGAATACTGCCAGCGTAACCAATACGTCGTGCATCAATGCAATGATCGTACCTACAGAGTATCTCCAGTCGCGGAAGCGCATGAAAATATAAAGCGTAATTACCAGCAAGGATAAAATCGTTGCCCATGTGGCGCCTTTTTTCAGGTCGTCGGAAATAGTAGGCAGTACGGTTTGTGAACCTTGATAATATTTACTCTTGAAGGTAGCGTAGCTTGTATTTTCCGGCAGGAAGGTTTTGAGTCCTTGGTACAGGGTAGATTGAACGGTAGAATCAATACTCAATCCTTGCTCATCAATCAAATAATCAGTGGTGATATTCAATTGCTCAGGACTACCAACGGTTTTGATGATGGGATATTTTCCGAAAACTTTCTGAAGTTCATTTCTTACTTCATCATTGTTTACTGCTTTATCGAATACAACGGTATAGCTACGACCTCCTTTGAATTCAACACCATAATCGAAGCCGTTGAAAATGGCGCCAACACCCATTATCAATACAACTACTGAAATTGCGTATGCAACTTTTCTATACTCAATGAATTTGTAAGCTGCATGCTTGAAGATGCGATCCGATACTTTGGTAAAATATTCGAAGTGACGACCTTTTTTGGAAGTCCATACATCACTGATCAGTCTGGATACCAGAATACCGCAGAATAAGCTCAGGAGCAATCCGATAATTTGCGTTGTGGCAAAGCCCAATACCGGTCCAAGTCCAAAATAGAAAAGAATAATTGCTGTGAGTAGTGTGGTGATATGTGCATCCAGTACGGGTGCCAATGAACGGCGGTAACCATCTGCAACAGCAAGTTGGTATCCTTTGCCTCTTGCAATTTCTTCTTTGATGCGCTCAAAGATGATTACGTTGGTATCTACTGCCATACCAATGGTGAGTACCAATCCGGCAATACCGGGTGCGGTAAGCGTTGCTCCCAAAGAGCTCAGTACACCTACGGTGAACAGCAGGTTTAGGATCAGTGCAATATTAGCCACCCATCCGCTGGTATTGTAATACACCAGCATCAGTATGAAGATCACACCAAATGATATCAAAAAGGCCATGCTTCCGCCTTTAACAGCTTCGGCACCCAGTGTAGGTCCTACCACCTGCTCCTGTACAATTTTTGCTGGAGCTGGAAGTTTACCTGTTTTCAAAATATTGGAAAGATCCTGTGCTTCTTCGATGCTGAAATTGCCGGTGATCACAGAATTACCTCCTGCAATTACACCGTTCACGCGTGGAGCTGAATAAACGAAATTGTCAAGTACAATCGCAATGGCACGGCCGGTATTATCGCCGGTCATTTTTTCCCAAATGCGTGCTCCCTTATTATCCATGCTCATGGCTACCTGCACTTCGTTATTGCGGCTATCGATATCCTGACGCGCTTCGGTTACATATTCTCCACCCAGCTTAGGTTTGTCGGAGCCCGCCAAGGTTTTGATGGCGAAAACCTCCATCAGGTTTTCGCCTGCTTTGTTCTTAACTGGTTTTGCACTGTAATAAAAACGAAGATCGGAGGGGAGCGCACCTTTTACAGCATCAAGTGAAACGTATTTGCTGAAAGTGGCAGTATCTTTTGTACCCACAAAACCAAGGGTGGACATTGAGCTGGCCTGTATGCCGTTTGCGGGCTGTTGAAATAAACCCGTAAGCGGACTCGTATTTCCCAAAGCAACGCTGGTATCAGCCTTCGTTGAGTCGGTAGATGCACCACTCAGGTATGCTTTCAATTTCTCATCAGCGGGAGCGATGAATTGAGTAAAGAAATTTTGATCAACAGTGTAGGTTTCCCAAAATTCAAGATTAGCTGTTGCTTGTAAGTAGCGACGTACACGCTCAGGATTATCGATGCCGGCAAGTTCAACAGTGATGATGCCGCGTGTTTGATCCAAATTGATGCTGGGCTGTGCCACACCAAACTGATCGATACGCGTGCTCAGTACATTGTAAGTTCGATTGATGGCTTCAGTGGCTTCAGAACGGATAACGTTGATTACTTCGCTGTTGCTGCTCGTAACTTTAATCTGCTGATTTTTTGAACCGGCAAAAAGCCCCGAAAGTTTTCCACCCGGAACCAGATCGTTGTATGCATTTTCAAAAAGCTGAATATAATCTGCATCGCTGTTTGCTTTCAGATCATTTGCTTTGGCAAGTGCTTTATTAAGTGTGCTGTCTTTCGGATTGTTGCTCATAGAACGGATGAGTCCGTCGAGCCCCACTTCCAGTGTTACGCTCATACCGCCCTGCAGGTCCAGTCCCAAATTCAACTCCTGCGTTGCCGCTTTCTGGTAAGTGAGATTGGAATAGAGGATGGGGATATCCAGAATGGATTTATCCTTCAGGCTGTCAACATATCTACGGTAAGTTGCCTTATAAGCCGAATCTTTTACTTCCGCGCTGGCGGAAGCATAATTGCTTTTCACAAAACGTTCTGCCCTGGCTTTTTGCTTTTTTTCGAAGTTGTTCACAATAAATGTGAAGCTCAACTGATACAATGATATCAGGATCAATGCAATGGCGAAAAACCGAACCAATCCTTTCAGTGCCATAATAATACAGTTTGTTTTCTTTTTAAGACGGGCAAAGATAGGGGATTCAGGGTGAAACTGCATAGGGGGTAAAGCCCTCCATTTGGCCGTTTTTTGCGTTTTTCAAGCGGGCTGAAAATCTTATTTTTGGCCATGTTTTCACCTACCCGTTTTCTGTTTGGTTTGCTCCCTGTGATCATACTGTTCGTTTCTGCCTGTAGAACATCCTCGGTTACCATATCTCAATCGAGCCTGGTAAAAGACCTTATGGCTGCTCAACCCGATGATTTTTCGGAGCTGATGGCCAAAAAAGACAACTTTCGCATACAGGTGATCTACACCCAAATTGATCGCGACAGCAAGCAGCGCCCCCGTTTTACTGATCATTATTTTAACGTAGATACTTCAATTTATTTCTATCCTGCCTCTACGGTAAAAATGCCCATTGCATTTTTGGCCCTTGAGCAGCTCGAAAAACTTCGTAAACAAGGGATCCCGGTAAGCCGCAATAGCACCATGATTACCGAAAAGGCTGCTCCGGCACAAACTGCGGTATATAATGACCCCACCACTCCGGATGGCAGACCAACGGTGGCGCATTATGCTAAGAAGATTTTTGTGGTGAGCGATAACGATGCCAGCAATCGCTTGTATGAAATGTTAGGACAGGAAAACATACATCAGCAGTTGGCAGCAAAAGGGTATAAGGGTGCGCAGATTTTACACCGACTGAGCTTGCCGCTTTCGGATGCTGATAACCGGCATACCAATCCGATTTCATTTTTTGATACCAGCGGAAACATGCTTTATCGCCAACCTGCGCAAATCAGCAAATTGCAATACATCGCCCGTAAAGATTCAGTGGGCAAAGGGTATATGAGCCGTGGCGCTCTGGTGAATACGCCCATGGATTTTTCAACGAAGAATCGCATCTTTCTTGCTGACTTACATAACATGCTTCGCAGCTTTATTTTCCCCGAAGCGGTGCAAGCTTCCAGGCGTTTTGATGTATCGCCTGAAGACAGACGCTTTGCGCTGCAGATGTTATCACAGTTGCCCCGCGAAACGGTATATCCCGATTACAACGATCCGGAGCATTATGATGGCTATGTAAAGTTTCTGATGTTCGGCAATCAGAAGCAAGCCCCAATTCCTTCGCATATCCGCATATTCAACAAGGTTGGATGGGCTTACGGTTTTCTCACCGATGTGGCGTATGTGGTAGATTTTAAAAACAATATTGAGTTCATGCTCAGCGCCACCATTTATTGCAATAAAGATGAAGTGCTCAATGATGATCGCTATGAATTTGAAACAGTTGGACTGCCTTTTCTTGGAAAGCTCGGACAGGCTATATATGAAATGGAATTAAAACGTACGCGCAAAAACAAACCTGATCTTTCTGCATTTCAGCTCAGTTATGATCGTTAAGCAGAAAATCTAAGGTGCTAATTTTTAAATGAAATCAACAGTATGAAACTTTCTTCTTTTCTAAATAAATTCAACGAACCTGAAACCCTCAAAATGGCCAAGCTTGGACGTGCATTGCGTGCGCAGGGGGTTGATGTAATTGATTTGAGTTTGGGCGAACCAGACTTTGATACACCGGATCATATTAAAGCTGCAGCGAAGCAAGCCATTGATGACAACTGGAGTCATTACACGCCTGTTGCGGGCTTTCAGGATTTGCGGGAAGCGGTTTGTGAAAAGTTTCAGCGCGACAATCAGCTTGCATACCAACCTGAAAACATCGTTGTTTCTACGGGTGCGAAGCAGAGTTTGGCCAATGTAATGCTTGCCATGGTTGATGTGGGTGATGAAGTGATTATTCCTGCTCCGTTTTGGGTAACTTACTCAGAGCTGGTAAAAATTGCAGGTGGAGTTCCGGTGATTGTACCCACCACCATGGAAAATAAATTCAAAATTACGCCGGCACAGCTCGAAGCGCATATTACTCCGCGTTCAAAAATGTTTCTATTTTCTTCGCCCTGCAATCCATCCGGTGCAGTATACAGCAAGGAGGAGCTGCATGCGCTTGCGGAGGTGTTTAGAAAGCATCCGGAAATATGCATTGTTTCCGATGAAATTTATGAGTACATCAATTTTGTCGGCAGTCACTATAGTATTGCATCGATACCCGATTTGAAACAGCGCGTGATTATTGTAAACGGACTCAGTAAGGGATTTGCCATGACGGGTTATCGCCTCGGTTATATTGCTGCAGAGGCCGACATTGCAAAAGCCTGTGAAAAAATTCAGGGACAGTTTACCAGCGGTGCCAACGCCGTTACACAACGTGCTGCGATTGTAGCACTTACCGGTGATCTTGCTCCAACCTTTGCCATGAAAAAAGAATTCGAGCGCCGCAGGCAGGTAGTGATGCAGCTAATGGAAAATATTCCCGGCTGGGAATGCGCCGCACCCGATGGTGCTTTTTATGTTTTTCCAAGGGTGAGTGCCTATTTCGGGAAAAAACATGGTGCGGTGCAAATTCAGGATGCAGATGATTTGTGCATGTTTCTTTTGAACGAGGCACATGTATCTACCGTTACCGGCCGCGCATTCGGCGCACCCGATGCCATCCGACTTTCCTTTGCTAATAGCTTGCCTAAAATTGAAGCTGCTTTTGAACGCATTTCAAAAGCACTTGCACTGTTGCAATGACGCAGGAAGCCCGCCTTGAAATGTTTTTTAACCGATTGCTGAAAGTGTATCGGCACCGCAGCAAATGGGCAAAGCGTGAAAAAATTTCCTGCTGGCGCTTATACGACAAAGACTTGCCTGAGTTTCCGCTGATCATCGATTTGTATGAAGACAAAGTGTATGTGGCAGAATATAAAGCAAAGCATCATCTTAGCGAAGAGGAGCACGAAGCTTGGTTGAATCAGAGTTTGGAGGTGATTGCGCGTGTAACGCAGGTGCCCGACGAGCGCATTTTTTTAAAGGAGCGCAAACGCAAAGCCAACCGGCTTGATCAGTATCGTAAAACAGGTGATGAGCAGGTATTTTTTGAAGTAGAGGAAGAGGGCTTGCGTTTTGGTGTAAACCTCACCGATTATCTTGATACCGGATTGTTTCTCGACCACCGCGTAACGCGAAAAATGTTCCGTGAAGAAGCTCAAGGAAAAGATGTGCTGAATCTATTTGCCTATACCGGTTCTTTTTCTGTGTATGCTGCCGCTGGAGGAGCTAAATCTGTCACTACGGTTGATCTCAGCAATACCTATTTAAGTTGGGCAAAAGAAAATTTCAGTCGCAATGGAATGCTCAATACATCTCAATATCATTTTCTGCGTGCAGATGTGAAGCAGTATTTGGAAACACTTGCTCCCGCATCTTTTGATTTGGTTATCATGGATCCGCCCACTTTCAGCAACAGCAAAATGATGAAGGATATTTTGGATATTCAGCAAGACCATGTATTCCTCATCAATAGCGTTATGCGTTCTTTACGGGCGGGTGGTGTTTTGTATTTTAGTACCAATTATCAGCGTTTCGTATTACAGACAGATGCAATACATGCAGCTAGTATCAAAGATATTACCCGAACTACTACGCCTTTTGATTTTGAGGGCAAGCTGAAGCGCTGGTGCTGGCGAATGGAAAAATAATTTTATTTGTTCATTGTTGCAGGTTGCAGCAGATTTGCACAAAGTTGTTATGCCATGAGTAATCCCCGTATGTTGTGGACGCCCAATGAAGACTGGGTTGACAGATCGCATCTGCATCAATATCGCAGCTGGTTGATCGAGCACCGGGGAGAAACTTTTTTCGATTATCAAACCCTATGGCAGTGGAGCATCGACGAGCCTGCAGCTTTTTGGGAATCGCTAGTGCAATATTTTCAAATTGATTTGAGCACTCCCTATACGGAAGTAATGAGTGCAGATCCGATGCCGCATACACGCTGGTTTAGCGGAGCAAAGCTGAACTATGCAGCGCATATTTTTAAAAATAAAACGGATCAGCGACCTGCCATTCTTTTTAAAAATGAAAGTTCAGCTCTGCAGGCAATCAGCTGGAAGGAGCTGGAAGAAAGGGTAGCAGCCTTGCAGCAGTTTTTGTTACAGCAAGGCGTACAGGCAGGTGATACGGTAGCCGCTTATCTTCCCAATATTCCGGAAGCAAGCATTGCTTTTTTAGCAACTATTTCAATCGGTGCGGTATGGAGTTGTGCTTCTCCTGATTTTGGATTGGAAAGCGTGGTAGATCGCTTTGCTCAAATTCAACCCAAACTGCTTTTTGTAGCAGATGGTTATCGTTACAACGGAAAAACATTTGACCGACTGGAAGTGGCCAAATCTTTGCAAGCGGCTTTGCCATCGGTGCAAAGTACCGTGTTGGTAAATCAGCTAGGTGATGCCAATCCTAGTAATATGATTGCATGGAACGAAGCATTGCAAACCCCTCACAACGGTATATCCTTTGTTCCGGTCGATTTTAGTCATCCTATCTGGGTTTTGTATTCATCCGGCACCACCGGTGCGCCCAAAGCCATGGTGCATGGCCATGGGGGTGTTTTACTAGAGCATTACAAATACCTTGCTTTTCATAACGATGTGCATCCTGGTGAAGTTTTCTTTTGGTTTACTACTACAGGTTGGATGATGTGGAATTTTACGCACGCCGCTTTGCTGATGGGTGCTACCATTGTGCTCTATGATGGTAGTCCGGGCTATCCCGGCTTGCATGCACTTTGGCAACTTGCTGCCGATGCAGGTATCCATCATTTTGGTACAAGTGCACCATTTATCATGGCATGTCAGAAAGCGGGGATACGTCCAGCTGATTATGCGCTTACTTCTTTACGATCCATTGGCTCTACCGGATCACCTTTGCCGCCGGAAGGATTTAGTTATGTATATGAATCCATTAAGCCGGGCGTTTGGCTTTGCAGTATGAGTGGCGGTAGTGATGTGTGTACTGCCTTTGTGGGAGGAAATCCGTGGTGGCCTGTTTATGAAGGTGAAATCCAGTGTCGCACTTTGGGATGCGCTATGGAGAGTTGGGATGAAAACGGAAAGCCGCTGCGCGGACAGGTAGGAGAGATGGTGGTGACCAAGCCCATGCCTTCCATGCCGATTTTTTTCTGGAACGATCCCCATTTTGAGCGTTACAATGAAAGTTATTTTACTTCCTTTCCGGGTGTATGGCGTCATGGCGACTGGCTTGAAATTACAGAGCGTAACGGACTCATTATTCATGGCAGAAGTGATGCAACGCTGAATCGTCAGGGTGTACGCATCGGTACAGCAGAAATTTATCGTGCGGTGGAAAAAATACCTGCTGTGAAAGATGCGCTGATTGTAAATCTTGAAAGACCCGACGGATCTGACTTTATGCCTTTGTTTATTGTACTGAATGCGGGGTATCAGCTAGATGAATCATTGCAAAAAGAAATGAATCAGTTACTGCGCAATACCTACTCACCTCGACATCTACCGGATGTAATTGTTGCCGTACCTGATATTCCATATACCATCAGCGGTAAAAAATTGGAAACGCCTGTTAAGAAAATACTCATGGGCAAAGCAGATGTTAGTAATTTAAATACGGGCAGCATTCGTAATCCCGAAAGTCTCCAAAGCTTTATATCTTTTTCCTGGAAGTGATTTTTTTACTCAAGTTTGTTTTCGTTGCCATTGAAAGGTGTTCTGATTTTTTTTGAAAACAGCAAGTCGATTCCAGCGTTGTAAATAAAATGTGTAATGATGGCAAGCAGCAGTCCGCCGCTCAGATAAACGATCAGTTGAAACAGCATGGCGAATGGAATGATGGTAAGCACTGCTTTATCACCCTGCGTTGCATGTCCGAATCCAAAAACAACTGCACATAGCAAAGTCGCGGTCCATTCATTTGCACCTGTATCGGCAAGAATTACATTGTACAGCACACCGCGATAAATATATTCTTCACAAAAGGCGGCAATGGCAATTGTAAGCAACCAGGCAGCTCTTTCTTTTAGGTTGGTGGGAAGAATATATTGTAGTCGACCCTGCACTTCATCAGATGCTTTTTTTCTGCGTACATCCAGCCATGAAATCAGTCCGCCTGCTATCAATAACAAAGCTGCTGATCCCAGTGCGTAATTGTTCCAGTCAGCCTTGAAACTAATAGGAATTTGTTCCGATTTAGTGGTAAACCATGCGAGCAGCGCAACAGACATTTGCATGAAAGCGCTTTGAAAATAAAGCGGAATGCGGGCTAGTTCAATGTTTGCAGGGGCTGCTTCCAGTACAGAGAGCTGCTTGTTGCTGATATAGCTCATCAATGGCAGGCCCACCACTACGGCGAGCAAAAACATGAGGCTCATGATGCAGCAGCCGTTTTAGATAATTGTAAAAGTTTTTCGTGCAGCGAGAGCACTTGTGGCACTACCGGCTCTTGCTCATTGTTTTGAATGACAAAATCGCAAAGACGCATTTTGATGGAAGCTTCAATTTGTCGGTGCATGCGCTTTAGTACTTCATCGCGGGTGGTGTTGTCGCGCTCCATTACTCTTTTTATGCGCAGTGATTCCGGAGCGGCAACGCCGATAACATAATCGAGATCGGCAGCACTTCCGCTTTCAAAAAGCAATGCTGCTTCTTTCAGCACATAGGGAGCATGTTGTTCTTGCATCCAGCGATTTGCATCTGCTATGGTAGCAGGGTGTACGAGTTCGTTCAGCAGCTGCAGTTTTTCAGGATTGGAAAACACAACAGAAGAAAGAAAAGGTCGATTCAGTTTTCCATTGATGTAAGCTTCGTTTCCAAAATGAGTTTGAATGGAAGCGCGTAATGTCGCATCGTTTTCCATGAGCCATTTTGCTGCTTCATCGGCATGGTAAACCGGTATGCCCAGTGTTTCAAACACTTTGGCAACGGTGCTCTTTCCTGAGCCGATTCCTCCAGTGATTCCAATGCGTAACATAACAAATAAAAAACCCGGATTACCGATTCATAAAGTTATCCGTAATCCGGGTGATCGCCATATCGGCTGTGATTATTTTTTCTCTTCGGTGGCTTTGTTCAGGTTCTGACTCCACTCCATGCTGATAGCGCTCTTCTCGATTTTAAGATAGCTGCCGGGGTTGATTTCCAAAGAAATGGTGTTGTCGTCGTTTACCTTGTTTACCGCGCCGTGAATGCCGGCAATGGTTACTACTTTATCGCCCTTTTGCAGGTTGTCGATGAAGTTTTTCTGCTGCTTTGCTTTTTTTGTTTGCGGACGAATCATGAATAACCAGAAAACCAGAATCATTAGTCCTAAAAATACCAGCTGAAGGGTGCCGGCGCCTTGTTGCGGATCGCCTGCCATGAGTAAGTAAATATTCATTGTGTGTTGATTTATTGTTTAGGAACAACTTCACCTTCAAATACCAGCGTGTATCTTCCTTGCTCGGTATTGCAGATTACTTCCATTGTTTTGTAAGTAGCGCCCGGTCTTCCTTTGCTGTCGAAAGCGGCTTTAATTTCTCCTTCTCCACCGGGAGCAATCGGAGCCTCGGGCCTTTCGGCAACGGTGCATCCGCAGCCGGGGTTAACGGTTTCAATAATCAGCGGGGCGTTACCTGTGTTTTTGAAACGAAAACCGAGTATAATTTTTTCACCCTCCTGAATTTTACCGAATTGCTTTACCGTGTCAATCCACTGAATGCTGGTAAGCGGAGCGGATGCCGTTGCTTTGCTATCGGCAGCTGCAGGCGTTTCCGTTTTTTCACTGTTCGATGATTGACAGGCAATCATTCCAAGTGAGATGGTTAATATGAATAAAATAGATTTCATTTTGTTTTGCTTCGTGAAAGCACAAAAGTAACGCATATAAAATTTGCGATTATTTTTTAAAGCTGGTTTTAACAAGTTTGCCTGCTTGTGCCAGTTCTTTATGAATGCTGTCGAGGATGCCGTTTACAAAGTGTCCGCTTTGCGGGGTGCTGTATTGCTTTGCCAGATCGATGTATTCGTTGATGGTCACCTTGGGTGGAATGGTTTCAAAGTACAGAAATTCGCAAATGCCCATGCGCATCATAATCATATCCAGCAAAGCCGTGCGCTCAGGATCCCAGTTTTGCAGTTTGGCGTGAATCAGTTCATTGCACATTGCCTCTTTATCAATCACACTTATAAGTAAATCTCGCGCAAACGCGTTTTTCTCTTTACCAATGAATTGCTGAAAATCATAGGTGTGCGGTTTGCTCAGAAAATTCATCATCAGCAAGCTCATCATTTCTCCGTCATCATCCCAGTGCATGTAGTTTTCTTCAATCACTTCTGCCAGAAAATCTTCATTAGGCAGCATCAAATCGGTGAAGATGAATTCAATGATGGCTCTTTCTTGCTTTTTATCGCGTGCAGGCGCAGCAACATATTCCTGGTATGCTTCCGACTGCACCAGCTGCAAATACATTTTCTTTACCCATTCGCCGGTTTCTTTTAAGGAAGGTTTGGTTTCCTGCAGGGCGGTTTGGTAGGAGGGTAGTTCAAGAATTTTCCACAACAGTTCGTTGCCGGCAATTTTGGTATTTACGTTGAGGTCTTCTTCAGTAGTAATATGACGGGATGCGCGCTGGCGGGCATCGGTTTCGGCATAGCGGGCCACTTCCGTGAGAAAGTAAACTAGAAAAACAAAAAGCTGTCGCGATTCGTCGAGCTTTTTATCCAATAGTCGGAGCGCTTGTTCTTTGGTGATTTGTTGTTCGGAACTGCTGTAGGTGTACAGCGTTTGCATTACTTTGATTCTGATGTTTCTTCTGCTGATCATTTAGAAAGAGCTTATTCTCTGGCCGCCAAAGATAGGGAAACCCGCTTTCCCGGGCTTAAAATGCCTTTTAGGAGGGGTGATGTACCCGAGAAGCAATCAGACTATAATGTGTATACTGTGCAAATTTGTCAAGTATAAAGGGCGACTTTCTGCCATTTTTTTCCTTTTGCCGCCTTAAAACTGGGTATTTCTGCAATTTTTTCTTGTTCTGACCATATGGCACAGGATTAGCGTAGTGTTGCATACCCGACAAAACGGGTAATCATTATCAAATTTTTAAAAAACCGATTACTATGGCAAAGAAGTTAAACGTAACGCCTCTGCACGACAGGGTGATTGTGAAACCCGCCCCTGCTGAAGAAAAGACTGCCGGTGGAATCATTATCCCCGACACAGCAAAAGAAAAACCCCAGCGCGGTACCGTAGTTGCAGCCGGTCCCGGGAAGAAAGACGAGCCCATGACCGTTAAAAACGGCGATGCTGTACTTTATGGCAAGTACGCCGGTACTGAAATTACCATTGACGGAGAAGACCTGCTGATTATGCGCGAAAGCGATATCCTGGCAGTGGTATAAGTTCAGCTTGCATTGAAAATTTTATTCACTAAACAATCAAAACAAACAATATGGCAAAGCAAATCTTCTTCGACATTGAAGCAAGAAACAAGATGAAGAAGGGTGTTGATACCCTGGCCAATGCAGTAAAAGTAACATTGGGTCCAAAAGGTCGCAACGTTGTGATCGAAAAGAAATTTGGTGCACCTGCTGTAACAAAGGATGGTGTAACTGTAGCAAAAGAAATTGAACTGGAAGATCCCATTGAAAACATGGGTGCGCAAATGGTGAAAGAAGTAGCTAGCAAAACTGCTGATGTAGCAGGTGATGGTACTACTACTGCAACCGTACTTGCCCAGTCGATCATTACAGAAGGATTGAAAAACGTAGCAGCCGGTGCAAATCCGATGGATCTGAAGCGTGGCATCGACAAGGCAGTTGAAAAAGTAATCACCGCTTTGAAAGATCAGTCTCAGGCCGTTGGCAACGACAACAAGAAAATCGAAGCCGTAGCTACCATTTCTGCGAACAACGATCCGTTTATCGGAAAGCTGATTGCTGAGGCAATGCAGAAAGTAGGTAAAGATGGTGTGATCACTGTAGAAGAAGCGAAAGGCACCGACACAACCGTTGAGGTAGTAGAAGGTATGCAGTTCGATCGTGGATACATCTCTCCATATTTCGTTACCAACAGCGAAAAAATGGAAGCAGAACTTCAAAATCCTTATATCCTGATTTACGACAAGAAGATCAGCGCCATGAAGGATATTCTTCATATTCTGGAGAAAGTAGCTCAGGGTGGTCGTCCGCTCCTGATTATTGCTGAAGACCTGGAAGGTGAAGCACTTGCAACTCTGGTGGTAAACAAACTCCGCGGCACTTTGAAAGTAGCTGCAGTAAAAGCTCCCGGCTTCGGCGATCGCCGCAAGGAAATGCTGCAAGATATTGCCATCCTCACCAAGGGTATAGTAATCAGTGAAGAGCAAGGTTACAAACTGGAGAATGCCGACCTTACTTATTTGGGCCAGGCAACTTCTGTAACCATCGACAAAGACAATACAACCGTTGTAGGCGGAAAAGGCAAGAAAGAAGATATCACTGCCCGCATCAACCAGATCAAGGCGCAGATAGATGTAACTACATCCGACTACGATCGTGAGAAGCTTCAGGAGCGTTTGGCTAAGCTCAGCGGCGGTGTTGCCGTGCTGAACATTGGTGCAGCTACTGAAGTGGAAATGAAAGAGAAGAAAGATCGCGTTGATGATGCACTGCATGCTACCCGCGCAGCTGTAGAAGAAGGTATTGTGCCTGGTGGTGGTACTGCTTTCATCCGTGCCATTGGTGCACTCGACAGCTTCCGCAGCAGCAATGATGATGAGAAGCTTGGTGTACAAATTGTTCGCCGCGCTTTGGAATCTCCGATCCGCACCATTGTAGAAAATGCAGGATTGGAAGGAAGTGTGATCGTTAACAAAATCCGCGAAGGTAAAGGCGATTTCGGCTTCAATGCCCGTACGGAAGAGTTCGAAAACCTGCTCAAGGCTGGTGTAATCGATCCTACCAAAGTGGCACGCGTAGCCTTGGAAAATGCTGCCTCTATTGCCGGTATGTTGTTGACTACCGAATGCGTAGTAGCCGACAAACCCAAGCCTGAAGCAGCACATGCACATCCTCCTGCACCCGGTATGGGCGGAATGGATTATTAATTTTCCCGGCCCCTGCCTTTGGCAGAGGCAAAAGATAAGCCTCTCCATAATTTGGAGAGGCTTTTTTATGCGGATTCAATTTTTAAACGAAATCGAGAAGTATTTTGATTGACAGCTGAATTATATTATCTTCAATGTCCTTCACCAAATTTTACAGTTATGAAAGCAAAAATCAGAAATCTTGCATCTGCTGTAATCCAATTTATGAAAAGCCTTCTGGGCAAGACTGACACGCATGCTCAGGATGATCCCTACGTGATTCATTGATACCCATTCATCCTGCATATTGCAGGATTTTTTTTGCCTTTACCCTTCTTGTAGGTCAAGTCTCCTTTATTGAAGATGCTTTTCAACATGCAGCAAATGTGCCCGCACCAGCAGATACTGTGCTGAACAATAGCTGAGCATTACACAAAGGGAAAGCATCCAATGCGGAAAGGCAAAAAGGTTTACGGCCAGGAGACTGTCGCTGATTACAAATTGCAATGCCCCATGAAAAAATAAGATGGCAGCATTATCGCTAATTTTTCTTCGAAGGTTAATGCTGCAAAGCAACATGGAGCAGATGGTAATACCATAAATGGTAACCGGTATTTTCATCGAATCCAAGAAAGGGTAGAGCAGCATGAGAAAAATGAAGAGATAGAGCACCACGGGTATGCCGATGAGTGGTTGAAATTGCAAGAGTCCTTTTTCGCCCCTTCCCGCTTTAAGAAAGTAAACAATGTAAAAGAGGTGTGCAATAAGAAAAGAAATCAGTCCGGGAATAAACAAGTTTTTTGCCTGAAGCAATATATCTCCCATCCAAGAAAACATAAGTGCTGCAATGATGATCCCTTTAAAAAAGCGATCTGTGCTTCCCTTATGAAAGAAAATTGCTGCAAGCAGCAAGGGCATCAGCAGCGGCTTGGTAAACCAGCGCCAGTCGCCCCACTGAAAATAAATTAGTAATAGTTCGGCAGCAACTACCAGCCAGAATAATCTAAGCATCAGTAGAGGTTTCATGGCAATCATCTTTGAATTTCTGTTCAGGCGGAAAGTGTAATTATTGCTGCAGTCAATCAGGGAGTTTTACCGGTTTTCCAAAAAGCCGACTCAGGGAGTCCTTGATTTTTTCTTCGTCTGCAATCGGTTGCTGTAGTACGAGCTTCAGTTCAAAGTATAAACTGTCTGCAGTTGCAATTACCACATTATGTCCATAGGATTTCAGCTGTTCATATCTTTTTAAGGCACCCCTTTTGGTATGGAAGGTGTCCAGTAAAACTGTAGACCGATCGGTGCTTGCTTGTTCTGTCTTTTCTTCTTGCGATTGACTTTCAATTTTTTCTTCCACTTTCGGCGCTGCGTATTCTGTTTGGCCTTGTGGTTTATTCAGCCATGGCCAGATTAAAAAATATCCGGCCAATCCAAAAACGGAAAGCATCAGTAGTATGGCAAAAAACGCCGCTGTTTTATTGGAACGTTTTTTTTGTTGGGGGTAGGAAAAATCAAAAGAAGTTTCTCCATCCCGATTGTCTTTTGTGCGGTCTTTGATAAAATATTCATGTTCTGCGCCTGGCATCTGACTAGGAGCAACAGGTTCGGCCTGTTCAAAAACATACACTTCCTGCTGCGACTTCAAAAGCCAGCCAATGCCACTTATATAAAAAGGCTTCCCAATATTCAACAACTCTCGGCTGCTGCTCAGATAAGAATCTAAGTCGGCTATGGTGAGGGGTTTGATTTTTCCCGATTGCTCGGAGAGGAAGTCGATCAATTGCGCATCCACACCTGCAAGCTTATCGCATTCGAACTGAATGGCATTTTCTGGCCAGGGTTCTTTTTCGGGCTCGTGTAAAGAAAGGTCTTTGTCGAGCTTGAAATGCCCGATTCCCTGCAGTGTGAGCTGCCTGTGCTGATATAGATAAGCTGCAAAGTATTCTTGCAATTTCAAGGCACGGATAATTTTACCAAACCTAATTAAAATAATGCATAAAACCCCCTGGTTGATAAAGCATATAGCGGTAGCGGATCTTTCTCATTAATTTTGCTGTATGGACAACCTAAGTGTGGAAGACAAAACATTTTTACATTACTGGCAGAATAATCGTCGTCAGAAAAAGCGTTTATTGCATCAGCTGATGGTAGGATTGCCATTGGGAGTATTGTTTGGATTGCCCATTATCCTGAGTGTGCTGGCGCGTGGTTGGTATAAGCGCATGCCCTATGTATCGGGAACGCAATTCAATATTGTTTTGATTGCGGTGTTGGCTATCGTGGTATTTTATGCCATTTTTAGGATGCGTTTTAAATGGGAGCAAAACGAAGAACGCTATCTTGCATTGCTGGAAAAGCAAAAGCACCAAGGGGAAGCTGTTCATGAAAATTGAAGTTTTATTAAGCTGGCAAACATTGTTTTACCTTTGCAAAAAAAATATTATGAGATCTATATTTCTGGTAGCAGCAATGCTGATAATGGGATCAAGCTCCTGCATTAAAAAATGTGCTTTTACACAAAACACTTCTTCGGCCCCGCAGGCAGAGCAAACAGAGTTACAGGACTTTATTACCCGCAATAATATCACTGCCGTAAAAGATCCAAGCGGATATTTTTATGATATCATCACGCCGGGCGATAATAACAAACCTACGCTTTGCAGCAATCTGAGTGTTCGATATACCGGTACGCTTACCAATGGTACCATTTTCGATTCTGGAAGCACATCCTTTCAGCTTAATACGCTCATTGAAGGTTGGAAGCGTGCATTACCAAAAATTGGTGTGGGTGGAAAAATCAAAATGTATCTGCCGCCTACTTTTGGTTATGGTTCAAGAGGTGTAGGCTCTATTCCTCCTAACTCCATTCTTATTTTTGAAGTGGAGCTGCTGGAAATATTCTAAAGCAATCTTAAATCTATATAGGCGCCCTGTTTTGTAAGCAGGGCGTTTTTGTTTGCTTTACATTTGTAAAAAATCATCTTTGGCACACGAACCGATTTCTGTATTCGATATTTTCAAAATTGGCGTGGGACCATCCAGTAGTCATACGTTGGGTCCCTGGAAAGCCGCTTTACTTTTTTTATCGAAGTTGGAGCAGTATGGCGGGGTAGAGGAGGTGGAAGGTTTGAGGGTGTTACTCTATGGTTCGTTGGCGAAAACCGGTAAAGGCCATGGAACCGATGTGGCAGTGCAGTTGGGTTTGTCGGGAGAAGATCCTGAAGTATTTGATGTGCATTCCATTCATGCACGCATCGCCGATATCGCAGCCATGCGAAAAATGGTATTAGGCGGAAAACATGAAATTGTTTTTGACCCGCGTGAAGACATTGAATTTCTTATCACTGAAAGTCTTCCTTACCACCCCAATGCGCTTAGCTTTTTGGCCGACCTGAAAAACGGCACTGCCGTTTCGGAAACTTATTATTCCGTTGGTGGTGGATTTGTAATGCAGGAAGAATCTTCTGGTCAAAGTCAGCATCAAGTAGAACTTCCTTTTCCGGTAGATACTGCCGATGAGTTGTTGCACTGGTGTATGAAAACCGGCATGAGCATCAGTGAAGTGGTGATGGAAAATGAGCATAGCTGGCGCAGTGAGGCTGAAACAAGGGCGGGTTTGTTGCGCATTTGGCAGGTAATGGTTGAATGTTTGTTTAAAGGGTGTCATACGCAGGGGCATCTGCCGGGCGGACTGGATGTAAAGCGCCGAGCTGCCGATCTGAACAGAAAATTACTTTTCGGCAGAACCTATAGTGACTATGAAACATGGGTACAGGCGGTGAGAGCAGGAGGTAACCATTTTCAGTATATCCTCGACTGGGTAAGTTGTTTCGCACTTGCGGTGAATGAGGAAAATGCTTCTTTCGGAAGGGTTGTTACCGCACCTACCAATGGAGCGGCGGGGGTAATTCCTGCCGTGCTTCAATACTATATCTGTTTTTGCGACGGATTAAAAGAGGAAAAAATCATACAGTTTTTACTCACTGCAGCCGAGTTGGGCAGCATCTTTAAAAAAGGTGCAACCATATCAGCTGCAATGGGGGGCTGTCAGGCTGAAATTGGAGTGTCTTCGGCTATGGCTGCAGCCGGACTCACCGAATGTTTGGGTGGTACCCAGCGGCAGGTGCTGATGGCGGCTGAAATTGCCATGGAGCATCACCTGGGGCTCACCTGTGATCCTATCGGCGGACTGGTGCAAATACCTTGTATAGAACGCAACACCATGGGGGCTATTAAGGCCATAACCGCCTCGCAGCTGGCGCTACAGAGTGCACCCGACTTTGCCAAAGTGTCGTTAGATGCGGTAGTAAAGACCATGTGGGATACTGCTAAAGACATGAATACCAAGTACAAAGAAACCGCAGAAGGCGGCTTGGCCGTGCATATTCCGCTCTCGCTCAGCGAATGTTAAATGAATACTAATCTCAACGTCTGGGAAGTCGATTTTTTCGGTGAAAAGCGGAATATTATCGTTCTTTGCCCAAGATTTGTAACAGCCTACACCCGCTAAAATTCATTGGGCAGGTTGTAAACTTTCTTTTACAAACCAAAGCAAACAATGACAGGATCAAAAGGAGACTGGACCTTGATGACGCCGGTGAAGAGGATGTTTCAGTTGCTAAAACTGGAGCAGAAAGAAGTTACGTCTATTTATTTCTATGCCGTTTTGTCGGGATTGTTTCAGTTGGCTATTCCCCTTGGTATTCAGGCGGTGATCAATTTCGTGTTAGCAGGTACCCTATCCACTTCCATGGTGGTGTTGATTGCAATGGTGGTAGTTGCTGTTTTTCTTTCCGGCTTTTTGCAGGTTAATCAAATGAAGATCATAGAAAAGATCCAGCAAAGGATTTTTGCGCGCTATGCATTTGAATTTGCCTGGCGTATTCCTAAGCTCGACCTACAGAAAACCGACGGTTATTACATGCCGGAATTTGTAAATCGTTTTTTTGATTCCGTAAACCTTCAAAAAAGTTTAAGCAAGCTGTTGCTGGATGTGCCAACGGCCACCATTCAGGTGCTGTTCGGGTTGATTTTACTTTCTCTTTATGCGAATATTTTTATCATCTTCAGTATCATCACCATCATCATTATTTACATTATTCTGTATCGCACTTCCGCAAATGGGTTAACAAGCAGTTTGGAAGAAAGTGACTACAAATATCAAGTAGCGGGTTGGTTGGAAGAAGTGGCACGGGTGCTGAAGTCTTTCCGTTTTTCTCGTTTGTCCACTTTGCCTATTGATAAAACGGATGACTATGTAACCAATTACATTGATGCGCGCACGCGACACTTCAAAGTATTGATGGTGCAATATTGGTCACTCATCATTTTTAAAGTGCTCATCACTTCCAGCATGCTGGTGGTGGGTGGTGTGCTTCTGGTTCAGAATCAGATCAACGTAGGACAGTTTGTTGCTGCTGAAATTGTTATTTTAACCGTCTTGAATTCTGTTGAAAAGCTGATTCAAAGTTTGGATAAAGTATATGATGTGCTTACTAGCATTGAGAAGCTGGGCAAAGTGTTAGATAAGCCGCTTGAAAAAACAGGTACGCTTGCTTTGGAGCAGGGCGAAACGGGTATTCAGCTTTCCATGCAAAATGTAACTTTTGGATATAATGATGCTTACAATGTGTTGTCAGATATCAGCTTCGATATTCCATCCGGCTCCAAGGTTTGCATTATGGGAAGCGATGGCTCGGGGAAGTCAACCTTGCTTCGCCTCTTCACCGGTTCGTATCAGCAATTTGAGGGCAATGTTTTAATGAATCGCGTGCCCATCGGTAATTACGATCAGGATACGCTGCGTGCCAGAACAGGGATATTGTTTCACCAGCAGGATATTTTTCAAGGAACCATTTACGAGAATATATCACTGGGCGACAGGTCGGTTACTGCCAATCAGATTCTTGATGTTGCACGCAAGGTGGGGCTAGAATCTTTTATTGTTTCACTTAAGCAGGGATTCGATACGCCTATCGATCCGGCGGGTAAGCGTCTTTCTACAGGAGTAATTCGAAAAATACTATTACTTCGTGCGCTCATTTCACAACCACGTTTGCTTTTGCTGGAAGACCCCTGGCTGGGTTATGAAGAGGGAGATACGGAGCGTATCAAAAATTATCTGCTGAACGAAACGCCGGAGGCAACCGTAATGGTAGCAGCCAACGATGAAGACTTTGCGCGTAAGTGCGATTTTGTAATTGAAATGGAAAACGGCAGCATTCGCCGCCAGGGTAAACCCGGCGATATACTGTAAAACCAGCACTATGGACCAGTCATTTACACAACATATTGAGGAGCGACTCGGAAGAAGATTAAATGCTTTCGAGCATATTTATCGGCACAACCGCGTGAGCCGTATTCGCCGCTCTTTCTGGTATATCATTGTTTCTTTCATTTTATTGCTGTTCATTCCCTGGACGCAGAATATCCGTAGCGAGGGTGCGATCACTACCTTACGCCAGGAGCAGCGTCCGCAGCAGCTGAATAACATCATTCCCGGACGTATTGTAAAGTGGTGGGTGAAAGAAGGTGATTTTGTAAAGAAAGGTGACACCATTGTGCAGCTTGCGGAAATCAAGGATGAATACTTGGATCCCAACCTGCTGCAGCGAACACAAGATCAGCTGGGCGCTGAGCAGCTCACCATCGATTTTTATGAAAACAAAGTAGGTGCAACTACACAACAGATCGATGCATTGGGAAATGAAAGAGATCTCAAGCTGCGATCCATCGATAATAAACTCATTCAAACTTTTCGTAAAGTTGATAGCGACAGCATGAAAGTGATTGCTGCACGTAATGAAATGTCGGTTGCTGACCGTCAGCTGGAGGGCGCAACGCAGATGTATGAAAAAGGCGTGATTCCTCTTACCGAATATGAACGCCGAAAAGTATTGCACCAAAATGTAAATGCAAAGCTCATTGGTGCGCAGAACGATTTCAATAACAGTCGTCAGGATTTATTGATATTGCAATTGGAGCGCAGCGCTGCTATCCAGGAGTATGCAGAAAAAATTGCCAAAGCTCAGGGCGAACTCTTTCAATCGCAATCACAAATTGCAGGCGGACAGGGAAAAGTGGCTAAACTAGAAAATCAGTTAAGCAATTATCGCATTCGTAGCGGACAGTATTATGTGATTGCACCGCAAGACGGACAGGTGATCAAAGCCAAAAAAAGTGGTATCAATGAAATCGTGAAAGAAGGGGATATGATTGTGGAAGTGGTGCCAAAGGAATATCAGCTTGCGGCTGAAATTTGGGTAAGCCCCATGGATTTGCAGCTGTTGAATATTGGTCAGAATGTGCGCTTCATGTTCGATGGTTTTCCTGCAATCGTTTTCAGCGGTTGGCCTGCGGCATCCTACGGTACTTTTGGGGGTAAGGTGGTAGTTATTGAAAGCAATCGCAGCAATAACGGCATGTTCCGAGTGCTGGTAGCAGAAGATCGCTACGACCGTCCTTGGCCGAAAGATCTAAAACTTGGAACTGGCGCCATCAGTTTTGCACTGTTGAAAGATGTTCCAATTTGGTATGAATTGTGGCGACAGGTGAATGGTTTCCCGCCCGACTACTATAAGAATCAAGATGATTTGAAAAACGAAACAGAAAAGAAAATAGATAAGCACAAGCTATAATTAAGTGTTTGTCGGAATCATGTGGCGGATGAACATCTCTACCAACAATATCAAAAAGCAGTTCAGGATTATTTCTCTGACCTTATCTATGCTCTTCGCATGGGTGAGTGCATTGAGGGCGGAGGACACACTTCGTGTTCTTTCGGAAGAGCAGTTTTTGAATATTGTGCGGTCTCATCACCCCGTTGCAAAACAGGGATCGCTGTTGGTGGATCTTGCAAGGGCTAACCTTACAGCCATGCGCGGTGCCTTTGATCCTGTTTTCTTTTTGAATAACGATCAAAAAACCTTCGACGGTAAAAATTATTTCAACTACAATCAATCAGGGTTGGTAATACCTACTTGGTTTGGCGTGGAGTTGTATGCCGGACTGGAAAATAATTTCGGTGATCTCATCAGTAGTGAAGTAACATCAGCTCCCAGCAGCTACGCCGGTGCCAGTATTCCTTTGCTCCGCGATCTGGTGCTCGACAAGCGGCGCGCTTCCTTGCAACAAGCAAAACTCTTTCGTACGCAAAGCACTTTTGAACGTCGCGTAGTGATCAACGATCTGCTGCTTGATGCTTATTTCACTTACTGGAATTGGTGCAGAGACTATCAGGTGTATCGTGTTATCCGCAATACAGTAGCGATCAACACAGATCGTTATGAACTGGTGAAAATTGCATTTCAGCAAGGTGATAGAGCTGCAATTGATACCACTGAAGCATTGGCGCAGTTGCAAAGCTTTCAGCAACAACAGGCCGAAGCCTGGCTGAAATTCAGAAAGTCTTCACTCGAGCTCTCTAATTTCCTTTGGCTTCCCAATGAAACGCCGGCATATATTTCTGAGAGCATTGTCCCCGATACAGGATGGGCAGCCATGAAAATGCAGCAGCAAACTTTGAACGTTCTCGATGAGTGGATTGCCAATACGCTCTCTAATCATCCCAAATTGCAAAGTCTTGATTTAAAAATAAATGCGCTGGAAGTAGAACGCCGACTCAAGTTTCAAGGCTTGCTACCTCGAGCAGATCTCAAATATAATTTTTTGCAACAGGGGTATCAGCCATGGCGTGGCGTGAACTGGGCTTTCATGGAAAATAATTTCAAGTTCGGATTCAATCTTGCTGTTCCTATTCCTAACCGACGTGGAATAGGAGAGTACAAAGCAGCGAAAATAAAATTGCAAACGGTTGATTTAGATCGGGATCTTACCCGTTTGAATCTTGAAAACAAAGTACGGTATCATTACAACGAAGTAATCAACCTGCAGCAGCAGATTCGCATTTTTGAAGATGCTTATTCGAATTACATCAAATTACTGGAAGCAGAACAGTTGCGCTTCGGTTTGGGTGAAACCACGCTATTTGTGTTGAATATACGTGAGAATAAGGCGCTTGAAACCAATCAAAAACTCCTCGAGCTAAAAGCAAAGTTCTACCAGGCATTTGCTTCACTCAACTGGGCAAGCGGTCAGTTGCAATAATATTTCAAAGCAATCTTTAAAGCCTCTTGCTTGCTCTTCGCCAGAAGATTTAATTTTCAGAAAAGGTTCCTTCTTCTGTAAAAACAACATCGCTAAAATCTCTGATTTCTCCGTAGAGCGTATCTCTTTCAATGGGCTGACGACGCGCTTGTTTAATCAGTTGTACCAATTCCATTGTGCTCATCTCTGGTCTTTGTTCCTCACTGCCTGCCATGGAATAAATTTTGGTACTGTCGTCAATCGTGCCGTCGATATCGTTTACGCCAAAAGATAGACTTAGCTGTGCATTATGCCTGCCTAGCATGGGCCAGTAGGCTTTCAGGTGCGGGAAATTATCGAGGTAAATTCTAGCTACGGCATACATCTTCATATCCTCAATAATGCTGCACTCGGGAATATTGCTCATGTCATTATCCATATTCCTGAACTTGAGCGGTATAAAGGTGTTGAAGCCACCCGTGCGATCTTGTAAATCACGCAGTTTGCGCATATGATCTATGCGATGCTCATATGATTCAATATGACCATATAGCATGGTAGCATTGGAATGTAAGCCTAGCTTGTGTGCCGTTTCATGAATATTCAGCCAACCTGCTCCATCTACTTTATCGGCACAGATTTTTTCTCTGATTTCAGGGTGAAATATTTCTGCACCCCCGCCTGGTATACTGTTTAAGCCTGCTTCAATCAAAGTTTTCAATCCTTCTTCCACCGAAACTTTTGCCTTGCGGAACATGTAATCATACTCCACTGCGGTGAAGGCCTTGATGTGTAAATCAGGACGATGTGTTTTGATGGCTTTTAAAAGTGCTCCAAAGAAGTTTAGATCCATCTTGGGATGAACGCCACCAACAATATGTACTTCGGTTACCGGCTTGCCATCGTATTGCTGCACTTTTTCTACCATTTGCTC
This sequence comes from uncultured Chitinophagaceae bacterium, assembly GCA_964505195.1. Classification (GTDB taxonomy): domain Bacteria; phylum Bacteroidota; class Bacteroidia; order Chitinophagales; family Chitinophagaceae; genus CAZDGV01. Next base: position 7,785 of record CAZDGV010000006.1, on the reverse strand, counting down.
AATGCTAAGTTCCCAGCCTTCTTCTCTGTGGGCATACAAGCGAGAATAAGAGCAGAACTTGCAGCTAAAAACGCAAACATTGGTGGGCTCGATATGAAAGTTGCGGTTGAAATAGGTTTTTTGTCCATGCTTTTTTTCACGCACATGGTTGGCCAGTGCACCTAGGAATGAAAGACTGCCTTCCTGAAAAAGAACCATGCAGGCTTCATCATCGATGCGTTCTCCCCGATAGATGCTTTCAGCGATCTTTTTGAGGGGTGCAGACAGTGTTTCGTTGGCTGTTATATTTTCAATACCTGTTATCATGGAGCGTATTATTTTTCGTAAAATCTGCAATAATATAACATCAGCATGCGCAATAGGTTCTAATGTTGATGCGGTTTGTGCAAAGATATTGCGGTTCCGGTTAGGGTTGTCTGTCTTGCATGCACAAAACTGTATTTGACTGTTGAAAACTGCTTGGTATGGAATGGTGATCGGGTGTAAAAAACCATTAACTTTCACCGCATATTGCATATCTAACTGAACCCATTAAAGATTGCTTATGAACGTTCGGCTCCGACTTATCATCATGACTTTTTTCCAGTTCTTCGTGTGGGGTGCATGGCTCATAACCATTGGCACTTATTGTTTTAATGCCAAGGGGTGGACAGGTGCTCAATTTGGTGCCATTTTTTCTACCCTGGCGCTATCTTCCATTTTCATGCCGCCAATCATTGGCATTATTGCAGATAAATGGCTAAATGCAGAGAAGCTTTATGGATTACTTCATATTTGTTACGGCATCGTACTGTTTTTTGTGCCCCAGGTAAATGATCCTGATACGCTGTATTATGTGGTATTCACAGCGATGATTTTTTACATGCCTACCATAGCGCTTTCCTATTCGATTGCTTATACCATTTTGAAGAATAATAATTACGATGTTGTAAAGGCATTTCCACCGGTACGCGTTTGGGGAACCATCGGTTTTATTGTGGCGATGTGGACGACCAATCTTACCGGCAGCAAGGCGAATGCCAATCAATTTATCATTGGTGCGGTAGCAGCCATTCTGCTGGGTATATTTTCATTCACTTTGCCGGCATGTAAACCAGAGCGAAAAATTGAAAAGGGTGCCGGCTGGGTATCGCAACTGGGCTTGCAGGCATTTAAATTACTGGGCCAGTATAAGATGGCCTTGTTTTTCTTTTTCTCTCTGTTGTTGGGCGCAGCGCTACAGCTCACCAATATGTATGGTGATGCTTTTCTCGACGATTTCAAAAATCAACCGCAATATGCGGATGCCTTTGTGGTAAAATATTCCACCATCGTTTTATCGGTTTCGCAGATTTCCGAAACGCTGTTTATCCTCACGATTCCGTTTTTCCTTCATCGCTTTGGTATTAAAAACGTAATGCTTTTTGCAATGCTTGCATGGGTGTTGCGTTTTGGTCTTTTTGCCTGGAGCGATCCATCCGCATTGGGAACCGTATTCATCATTTTATCTTGCATTGTTTACGGCATGGCATTCGACTTCTTCAATATTTCGGGATCGCTTTTTGTGGAAACCACCACTGATACCAGCATACGCTCCAGTGCGCAAGGTTTGTTTATGATGATGACCAATGGGGTAGGCGCTTTTTTAGGAAGTTATCTCAGCGGCATAATCATTGACCGCTATTTTATGCTGCCCGATGGTATGAAAGATTGGAGTAGCATCTGGCTTGCTTTTGCCGGTTATGCGCTGGTGGTGTCGGCGCTCTTTCTGTTGCTTTTTAAACATAAGCACGAGCGCGGAACGCTTACAAATGCTGCACATTAAAAATCCCCTCCGGAGGAGGGGATCAGCTTATTTGAAACGGCCTTTTGTTAAAGGTGCTGTTCAATCTTCTTTACAAAATTGGCTTTGGGTTGCGCACCTACCAGCTTATCTACCACTTGTCCGTTTTTGAAAAACAGAATCGCAGGAATAGAAGTAATGCCATAGTTCATACTCACTTGCGGATTTTCATCCACATTCACTTTTCCTACATTCACTTTACCTTCAAATTCCTTTGCGAGGTCTTCAATAACGGGTCCGATGGCACGACAAGGTCCGCACCATTCTGCCCAAAAATCTACTACGCTAAGTTTTCCCGAGTCGATTACGGTTTCCTTAAAATTGCCATCTGTTAATGTAAGTGCCATATGATTTTTTTTATTAGAATTGGAAAGATGCAAATTTAATTCCATTCCCCGAACGAAGGATCATTTGCTATATGTTGTGCACAAAATGTCATTAATCTGTTCTTTCCAAGCAGCCCTGCTGTCGCTTTAGCAGCCGGCTCAGGTACTAATCACCTGTACTTCCAGGTCGGGACGGTTCATTAAAAAATGTGCCATATCATCGTTCATTTCAAAGCCCTTTTCAAGGGTCTGCATTTTTACACGCAGATTTTCAGTGGGGTCAGTCAGCTGTAATTTAAATACGGAGCGACCCGGGTTTTTGCGGATGTTCTGCTCAAAAAACTGCACCACATCAAGCGTGAGAAATCTTGGATCCGTTTCAATGATCAGCTGTTTGGTAAGGGTTCTTTTTACTGTTTCCAGCAACAGTACTCCGGAAACTTTAAAATCAAATTCATCGTTTTTGTTCCACCTGTTTTTAAAGTTTCCGGTTACAAATAAAACGCTGCCTGGTTTAAAATGCTCTTTAAAGCGAACATAGTCTTCTCCAAAAAGCGCCAGCTCCATTTTGCCGGAATAATCTTCCAATGTAAAGATGCCAAACTGTTTTCCCGTTTTGCTGATGCGGTGATTGGCTTCTGCTACCAATCCGGCTAGTCGCAATTGTTGGAAGGGATTATGATGCAGTTTGATGGCGTCTTTAAATTCATTGAAATCTGTAATCGGAGTGATTTTGTAGTAATTGATTTCAAATCTGAAATGATCCAGCGGATGCCCGCTAATGAACATGCCCGTCACTTCTTTTTCATAATCGAGCTTTTGTGTAAGCGTCCATTCCTCGCAGCTTTGAATTTTAGGAAAGGGCACATCAGTAAGCATGCTGTCGCCAAAAAGTGTATTGCTGTTTTGGGTAAGATTGTTTTGATAGCGGTTGCCGAAGCTGATGATGCGCTCCAGTGCTGTATGCATATCGCCCGGAATAATATGAAAATATTGCGCCCGGTGAAATTCCTGGAAACAGTCGAACGCGCCGGAGTAGATTAAGCTTTCCAGTGATTTTTTATTGACAGTTCGTTGGTTGATGCGTTTGATTAGATCGAATACATCGCGGTAGGGACCTTTTTTCTCACGCTCTTCAATAATGCTTTCTACGGCAGCTTCACCAACGCCTTTCAGTCCTCCCAGCCCAAAGCGAATTTCGCCGGCTTTGTTTACCGCAAAACCTATTTGCGATTCATTGATATCAGGCCCCAATACATGTATGCCCATGCGTTTGCACTCCTCCATGAAGAAGGTGATTTTTTCGATGCTCCCCGCATTGTTTAGTACGGCACTCATATAATCGGCAGGGTAGTGTGCTTTGAGATAGGCCGTTTGGTAGGCAACATATGCATAGCAGGTGGAGTGCGATTTGTTGAAAGCGTATTGAGCAAATGCTTCCCAATCGGTCCAAATTTTTTCAAGCTTATCGGCCGGGTGACCTTTCGCGGCTGCGCCATCCACGAACTGCTTTTTCATGCGGTCGAGCGTGGATTTTTGTTTCTTACCCATCGCCTTGCGCAGTACATCAGCATCACCCTTGCTGAAGCCACCCAGTTTCTGCGCCAGCAGCATCACCTGCTCCTGATACACGGTAATGCCATAGGTTTCCGACAGGTATTCCTCCATTTCGGGAAGGTCGTAGGCGATGGCTTCCTTGCCGTGCTTACGGTCGATGAAATTGGGAATATAGGCCAGTGGCCCCGGACGGTAGAGGGCGTTCATGGCAATGAGATCGTCGAACTTATCCGGCTTCAGATCGCGGAGGTATTTCTGCATGCCCGGACTTTCAAACTGGAATGTTCCGATGGTATCACCGCGCTGATAGAGCCCAAAGGTTTTTTCATCGTCGAGCGGAATCTGATCAATATCGATGCTTACCCCATGATTCTGCTGAATCAGGAGCAGTGCATTGCGGATGATGCTGAGGGTTTTGAGCCCCAGAAAGTCCATTTTGATAACGCCGGCATCTTCAATCTGGCTGCCTTCAATCTGCGTTACCCATAGGTCGGAGTCTTTGGCCACCGCTACGGGTATAAGCTCGGTGAGGTCTTTAGGGGCAATGATGATGCCTGCGGCATGGATGCCCGTATTGCGCACCGAGCCCTCCAGGATTTCCGCTTCGTGCAGTACTTTGGCGGCAAGGTCTTGTCCTTTGTAAACCTGACGAATTTTTTTAACGGTTTCCAGTTCGTCCGGACTCAGGTTTTCCTTTTCCGTCAAGCTCTTTTCGCCCTGCAGGGGAGCGTGTAGTACCCGTTTGAGGGATATACCCGGTTTTTCAGGTACCAGCTTTGCAAGGGCATTGCTTTCTGCTAAGGGGAGATCCATCACGCGGGCTACATCCTTAATGCTCATTTTGGCAGCCATGGTGCCGTAGGTGATGATCTGTGCTACCTGTGCCTTTCCATATTTTTCAACCACATAGTCGATCACTTTCTGCCTTCCCTCATCATCAAAATCCGTGTCAATATCCGGCATGCTCTTTCGGTCGGGGTTGAGAAAACGCTCGAAAAGGAGGTTGTATTTGATCGGGTCGATATTGGTAATGCCAATACAATAAGCCACCACGCTGCCTGCTGCTGAACCTCTTCCAGGGCCCACAAACACACCCAGCTCCCTGCCGGCACGGATGAAATCACTTACGATAAGGAAGTATCCGGCAAAGCCCATTGTCTTTATCGTAAAAAGCTCAAAATCAATTCTTTCTCTTATCTCTTCTGAAATTTCACTATATCTATTTTTTGCGCCCTCGTAGGTAATATGGTGCAAATATTCCCACTGATTCAAATTATCGTCGCTGTGCAGCTGAAATGCCTTAGGAATAGGGAAGGCGGGCAGCAGAATTTCTCGTTTAAGGTCGAGTAAATCAACCTTATCAACTATTTCATTAGTATTGTAGATAGCATCAGGTAAATCATTGAAAGTCAGTTTCATTTCATCTGTTTTTTTGAAATAAAACTGATCGTTGGGGAAAGCGAAGCGTTTGTTTTTCACATTTACATCATCATCGCTGAATTCCCGCAGCGCCGGGGTCGATAGCTTTTCCCCGGTATTGATGCATAGCAAAATATCGTGGGCATTAAAATCGGATTGCTCCACATAGTGGGAGTCGTTGCTGGCAATCACCTTAACATTATACTTTTTCGCGAAGCGCAGGAGCACCTCGTTCACCCGATCCTGCTCCGGCAGTTTATGCCGCTGCAGCTCCACATAGTAATCGTCCTGAAAAATGTTGAGCCACCATTTGAACTCATTTTCTGCCTCTGCCTCGCCCTTGGTCATAATGGTTTGCGGCACCCAGGCCCCCAGGCAGCAGGTGGTGGCAATCAGCCCCTCATGATAGCGGTTGATGAGCTCCTTATCTATCCGTGGGTATTTACTGTACATACCTTCAATAAAACCCAGGGATGTGAGCTTTACCAGGTTTTTGTAGCCCGTTTCATTTTTTGCCAGCAACACCTGGTGGTAGCGCGGATCTCTTTCCTCTTTACTGAAGGATTTTCTGTGACGGTTTTCGGTAAGATAGAACTCGCATCCAACAATGGGCTTCACCTTGGGCTTGCCATCGGCATCGGTATGCTTGTATGCTTGCGCTACAAATTGAAATACCCCAAACATATTGCCATGGTCGGTAATGGCTATAGCGGGCATATTGTCTTCCAGCGCTTTTTTATAAAGCGATTCAATGCCGGCGGCACCATCGAGCAGGGAATACTGGGTATGTACGTGGAGATGTGAAAACTGACTCATCGCGAAGCTTCAAATTTCGGATTTGCGCACGTACCGACTTCAAAAAAGTTAGTCACAACCGCAAAAATCTATTCACTGCCAATTTGGCTTTTTTTTGAGCAGACTGCACATGTGCTTTAACTTTGTGCTGCCTTGAATCCGGTACCATGAATCGCTTGTTGACATATCTTTTTTTGTCGGCCCTGCTGAGCAGTTGCAGTACGCTGCGCCAGGCTTTTCGGCCTGCAGCGCCAAGTGCTACAGATGGCGCAAGCGCTTCCCTGCGATTTATTGACCCCATCGAAATTAAATCGGCTGAAAAAAACAGTCAGTCGCTCCAGCAAAGTACCTCTGGTCGCTCCAGTTTGGCGCAAATTCCGGGAACACAGTGGAAGGGAAGCGGACCATCGGAGGGCATGGATGGTTTTTCGCCCCTTCAATTCAAATACGCCATGCGTATGGATGTGCCTGTGGAAAATGTGGATCATTTGCCGCTCTACAATTTTATTGAAGAGTGGTGGGGTACGCCTTATCGACTGGGCGGAAATAGCCGCAACGGCATTGATTGCTCGGCATTTGTGCAAACCCTTATGCTGGGTGTATTCTCATTGCAGCTCCCACGTACATCGCGCGAACAAAAAACCTACGCGCAGCAGATTGATGATGCAGAGCGAAAAGAGGGTGATTTGGTGTTTTTCAGTAACAGCAGAAGCGGTACCATTACCCATGTTGGCATCTATCTCCATAATAACAAGTTTGTACATGCATCCACTTCAAGCGGGGTAATGATCAGTGATCTTACCGACGATTACTGGTCGAAGCGCTACCGAGGTGCGGGAAGGGTGATGCAAAGCTTAAGTGCTATGCAGCCTTAATGCTACTTTTTCCTGAAAATGGTTTTTGCCAAAGCTTGTGCATCCGGACTAATATTCAATGCCAGCATGCCGCCTAGGTATAAAATACTGAAGCATATACTGCGCAGAATGATGCCGGTCCACCCGGTTAGATTTTCAAAAGTGTACAAACTGATGAAGTATGCAGCAATGCCGAGCAAAATCAGATAAAAGGTTTTGATACTGAAGGGCTGTAGTTTAAAACGATACCAGATAAACCATAATCGGATGGTGTTGTAAATGGAGAAAGAAATGAAATTACTCCATGCCGATCCTACAATGCCGTAAGCGCTGATGAGCGTATAGTTCAAAGGAATGATGAGCAATACCAGCACCACACCGGTAAAAAATTCAAAGCGCCACAAGGTGGAAGTAGCGATGATAAGACTGTTTACGCCCGTGCCTGCATCAATTACTCTTGCAAGTGCTAGAATAAAAATCACGCTGATGCCTGCATTGTAATCGCTGCGTATGTCAAGCAGTCCAAAAGCTTCATGAATATTGAGCCAAATGCCTCCGAAGATGAACAGCGCTAAGGCCAATAGGTTGATGGAGCTACGGTTGTAAATGCGACTGATCTCTTGCAGATTTTTATCTTTCCATGCTTTTGAAAGCAGAGGAGTGGTTACGGAAATCACACTGCGTTGTGGTACCTGAATCAGATTGGCAATATAAGCTGCCAAATTAAAAACACCTGCCAGGTCCAGTCCTTTCAGGCTTGCAATAAAAATACTGTCTAAGCTCTGCGCTAACATGCTAATGATCACCCCTGCGTAAGTGTATACAGCGAGCATGAGCATTTTTTTTCTGTAGCGTTGGGTAACCTTACTTATCTGGAAACTGAATTTCAGCTCACCTTTTACGCGTAGCCAGAAAAATAAAATCAAGGCAATGCCTAAATAGGTGAAAGCAAAAAGTCGAATGAAACTGTGAAAATCAATCCATTTGAGGTAGTATGGAATAATGATCAGTA
>CAZDGV010000005.1:81866-98084 GCA_964505195.1 uncultured Chitinophagaceae bacterium | reverse complement strand
TACAAGCAGATGTTTCAAGGCGCTAAAAAATATTTATTTGAGCTGGCCAAAACAATGCGCAAGAATATGACACCTGCAGAAGAACTACTCTGGATGCACCTGAGACAAGGTGTAGGTGGTTTAAAATTCAGGAGGCAGCATCCGTTGAAAAACTATATTGTAGATTTTTATTGTCATAAGATAAAATTGGTCATTGAGGCAGACGGAGAAATTCATCAACGTGAAGAAATTAAAGCATATGATAAAAATAGAGAGCAAGATCTGATAGCATGGGGATATTCCATAATACGCTTCAGGAACGAAGAGATACTTGAGCATGAAGAAATGGTATTACGTCGTATTGCTGAAATAGTAGAAACGCTGAAACAAAATCTAAGAACATCCATCTGAATTTAAGCTCGAAGAGCATAAATATACGCAACATGAAAAGAAGAGACTCCATCAAAGCACTTGTACTGAGCACGGTATCAGCCGGTCTGCTCATCGATGCATGTAAGCCCAAGGAAACGGCATCTGCAACACCCAATGCTTTCAGTCTGGACCGTGCCAAGGAAGAATTAGAAAGAGAACAAAAGCTGTTGTCTGAAACTTTTTTTAATGCGCATGAAATGGCAACTATTACGCTGCTGGGCGATATCATCATTCCGGCAGATGAAAAAAGCGGAAGCGCAAGTGATGCAAAAGTGCCAGCCTTCATCGAGTTTATTGTAAAAGATATGCCTTCGCATCAAACCCCTTTAAGAGGTGGATTGCGCTGGCTGGATGTACAGTGCATGAAGCGATATGAAAAAGCATTTAAAGATTGCTCCGCACAACAGCAGCTAGAAATGGTGGATGCAATTGCCTGGCCGGAAAAAGCAAAGCCGGAGATGAAACAAGGTGTGGCTTTCTTCAACCTGCTGCGCAACCTGGTAGCTACCGGATTTTATACCTCTGAAATAGGCGTTAAAGACTTAGCATATAACGGAAACACACCAAACCAATGGAATGGCGTACCCGATGAAATATTAAAGCAGTATGGATTATCCTATACGCAAAAAGATTTGGACGATTGCATCAGCTTTGATGCATGATGTTTGTAAATACGAGCAATAATGAAAAAGCAGCAACGTAGAACATTTATCCGCAACGCAGCACTTACCACTGCAGGATTTTTTATTGTGCCACGTAATGTATTGGGGCGTGGCTATGTAGCACCCAGCGATCAGCTGCTAATTGCAGGCATCGGTGCGGGTGGTAAAGGCGCAAGCGACTTATCGGAATTTTCTAAAAGCGCCAACGTGCGCATTGTTGCTTTTGCCGATGTGGATGAAACGCAGGCAGCTGACTCCATGAAGCGCTTTCCAGCGGCGCGTTTCTATAAAGACTTCCGTGAAATGTTATCCGTTGAAAATAAAAACATTGATGCGGTTTCTATTTCAACACCTGATCACACCCATGCAGTAGCAGCGATGGCTGCCATGCAACTCGGAAAACATGTTTATGTACAGAAGCCACTTACGCATGATATTTATGAAGCACGCATGCTCACCCAAGCTGCGCAACGATATAAAGTAGTAACACAAATGGGAAACCAGGGTGGCAGCGGTGACGGAGTGCGGAAAATGAAAGAGTGGTATATGGCAGGTCTAATTGGCGATGTAACGAAAGTGTATGCATGGACCAACCGACCTGTATGGCCGCAAGGTGTAGCCAAACCAAGTGGACAACATATGGTCCCGGAAAAACTAAACTGGGATCTTTGGATCGGTCCTGCTAACTATACCGACTATAACCCCAAATACCATCCATTCAATTGGCGTGGTTGGTGGGATTATGGAACCGGAGCGCTGGGTGACATGGCTTGTCATATACTCGATCCCGTTTTTCGCATTCTTCCGATTCTTTACCCCAACGAAGTAGAGTGCAGTATCCCGAACAATTTTATTGACGCATGGACGGAAGCAAATTATACCGAAAGCTGTCCGCCTGCTTCCATCATTCATCTCAACTATCCACGTACCGATGAGAAAGGACAAGTAAAGGTTACCTGGATGGATGGCGGATTATTGCCCCAGCGACCTGATGAACTGCTGCCCGATGAACCCATGGGCAACTGGGACGGAGGCGTAATATTTGAAGGAAAGAAGGGAAAAATGATGTGCGGTTGCTATGGGTTAAATCCAACGCTGCTACCTACCAAGCGCATGCATGAAACAAGTTTGCCGAAGCCATCACTCAGCAGAGTTCCGGAAGGACATTATCTGCAATGGGTGAATGCATGTATGGCCGGTTATGGTAAAGCTGAACTCAGCTCTCCTTTTGAATATGCAGGTCCTTTTACCGAAAGCATTCTGATGGGCAATCTTGCGATACGCAGCTGGATGATGAAAAACAAGAGCGCAACGGGTTGGGAAGACAAATACCTAGGACGAAAAAAACTGCTGTGGGATGCAAAGAACATGCAGATCACTAATTTTGATGAGGCCAACCAGTTTGTGAAAAAAGCTTACCGAAACGGCTGGTCGCTGGGAGTATAAATAGCATCATGTTTGTACTGAAAAAGTACTGGAAGTAAAATCAACGAAAATGAATTCAGCTAAACAAAGGCTACGCTTGGGGATGATTGGTGGCGGTGAAGGATCATTTATTGGCGCTGTGCACCGCATTGCAGCAAGAATCGATAACGAATACGAGCTGGTATGCGGGGCCTTTAGCAGCAGTGCTGAGAAATCGCTTCAAAGTGGACTGGCACTTCAACTCGATAGCGCACGATGCTATGCTTCTTTTGTGGAAATGATTGAAAAAGAAGCTGCACTTCCCTTAGAGAAGCGCATGCAGGTTGTTTGTATTGTTACCCCCAACCATGTGCATTTTGAGCCCGCTATGCTGGCGCTGGAAAATGGATTTCATGTGATTCTCGACAAACCAATGACATTTACACTGGCAGAAGCAAAGCTTTTGTCAGAAAAAATACGCGAAACAGGTTTGCTTTTCTGTCTAACACATACCTATACTGGATACCCGATGGTAAAACAGGCACGCGAAATCGTAAAGTCGGGAACGTTGGGCAGCATTCGTAAGGTATATGTTGAATACCCGCAGGGATGGTTGAGTACTTTTTTGGAGCAAAGCGGACATACCCAAGCGAGCTGGCGTACCGATCCTGCACGCAGTGGCATTGCAGGCAGCATGGGCGATATCGGTACACATGCATTCAACCTTGCAGAATATGTAAGTGGCTTGCATGTTTTTTCCCTTTGTGCAGATCTGAATATTGTGGTGGAAGGCAGAAAGCTCGACGATGACGGTGCAGTATTGCTTCGCTTTGAAAATGGCGCAACGGGTGTGTTGATGGCCACACAAATTGCAGCGGGAGAAGAGAATAATATCAAGCTTAGAGTTTACGGAGAAAAGGGAAGCCTGGAATGGAAACAGGAAGATGCAAATAGTTTAATGTTGAAATGGCCGGATCAGCCGGCACAAATCTATCGCACCGGTGCTGCATACAATAGCAGTTTGTCGAATCATAACACCCGCGTTCCGCCAGGTCATCCCGAAGGATATTTGGAAGCCTTCGCCAATCTGTATCGCAATTTTGCACTTTGTGTACAGGCAAAAATCAGTGGTAAAAAACCGGAGCCCGCATGGCTCGACTTCCCCGGTGCGGAAGAGGGCGTGAGAGGAATGGCATTTATTGAAGCAGTGGTGGCATCATCTAAGTCAAACGAAAAATGGCATGCACTTACTGTGTAATTTTTAATGTGTATTTAGGCAAGTACTATCAATATGAAAACAATCAAAGGACCCGGAATTTTTCTCGCCCAGTTTATGGGCGAACAACCTCCCTTTAACAACCTGGAAGAGATATGTAAATGGGCAGCATCCCTTGGCTTTAAGGCCATACAAATACCTACCTGGGAATCTCGCCTCATTGATCTCAAACTTGCTGCCGAAAGCAAAACCTATGCCGATGAGTTGAAAGGTAAAATTCGCAGCTATGGCTTAGAGATTTCTGAACTCAGTACCCACCTGCAAGGCCAGCTGGTAGCCGTGCATCCGGCATACGATGAACTTTTTGATGCTTTCGCGCCAAGCGAATTGCGTGGTAACAGTAAGGCTCGCACCGAATGGGCGATACAACAGCTGAAATACGGAGCCAAAGCTTCACAGCATCTCGGACTCACCGCGCACCCTACTTTCAGCGGATCATTGCTTTGGCATACTTTTCACCCCTGGCCGCAACGTCCTGCCGGTTTGGTAGGAGCAGGATTTGAAGAACTCGCAAAGCGCTGGTTGCCGATCCTACATTATTTTGATGAATGCGGTGTTGATGTATGCTATGAAATTCATCCGGGGGAAGATCTTTTTGATGGCACGACCTATGAAATGTTTCTTGAAAAAGTCAACCATCATACGCGCGCCTGTCTGCTTTACGATCCATCACATTTTGTATTGCAGCAGCTCGACTATCTGCAGTATATCGACTTTTACCATGAGCGCATCAAAGCATTTCATGTAAAAGATGCGGAGTTTAACCCCACCGGAAAACAAGGCACTTTTGGCGGATATCAAAACTGGATCAACCGCGCAGGGCGTTACCGTTCCCCCGGAGACGGTCAAATTGATTTCAAAAGCATTTTTAGCAAGCTTACGCAATATGGCTATGATGGCTGGGCAGTTATGGAATGGGAATGCTGCATCAAGCATCCTGAAGTGGGTGCAGCAGAAGGAGCAGCATTCATTCAAAAGCATATCATCCCTGTAACGGAAAAAGCCTTTGATGATTTTGCAGGAACAAAAGCAGATGAAAATTTTAATCGACGTATTTTAGGGCTCGAATAATCTACTTTAAAAATGAAACAAATTCTATTGATGATGATTTTTGCAGCTGTAATGGCAGCTTGCGGCGGAGAAACCAAACAAGAAGCAGCATCTGCTGAACCGGTGCGCGATGAAAACTACTCCAATGGTCTGGCATTGGTAGCAAACAGCGACTGTCTTACCTGTCATAAAATAGATGAAAAAATGACCGGTCCTTCTTACAAAGAAATCGCAGCACGTTATGAAGCTACAGATGCCAACATTCAGATGCTGGCAGGAAAAATCATTCAGGGAGGAAAAGGAAACTGGGGAGAAATGATGATGACACCACATCCAAATCTTTCACAGGAAGATGCGGAAACGATGGTAAAATATATTCTGCAGCTGAAATAATCTTTTGCCTTACCATTAAACAACTACAATGAAATTGTCCGTCTTTTTACTTTGCGTATTTACATCCATTTTTATGAATTACAATTCAGGCATGGCGCAACAAAAATGGATTTCGCTGTTTGATGGCAAAACAACTGCCGGCTGGCACCAGTATGGCAACAAGCCCATTGGTGCTGCATGGAAAGTACAAGACGGTACGCTCATGCTCGATGCATCGAATAAAGAGGGCTGGCAGGTAAAAGGCGGTGGAGATATTGTTACCGATCTGGAGTTTGAAGATTTTCATCTGCAGCTGGAATGGAAAATTTCAAAAAATGGCAACAGCGGCATTATGTTTTATGTGCAGGAAAGCGAAGCGTTTACACACCCCTGGAAAACAGGACCTGAAATGCAGGTGCTTGACAACAACGGACATCCCGATGCAAAAATCGTTACTCATCGCGCCGGCGACCTCTACGACCTGATCAGTGCAAAACCCGAAACCGTTAAACCCGCCGGAGAATGGAATTTAGCAGAAATCATTTCTAGCAAAGGACAGCTAACCTTTTATCTGAATGGGGTGAAAGTGGTGGAAACAAGCATGTGGGATGAACAATGGAATAAAAGAATTGCCGCCAGTAAGTTCAATGAATTCCCGGGCTTTGGTACCTATAAAAAAGGACGCATCGCATTACAGGATCATGGCGATGATGTATGGTACCGGAATATGCGTATCAAAAGATTATAAAGAGATGGATGAACCTACTTGAGTGCACTCGCCCAAGTAAGCACTGCGGACAAATCAAAGATCCAGTTCGATCAAGTTAACAGGTACATCCTGCTGCCTCAGTTTGCTCACCAAATAGTACTTGTGGTTTAACCCTGTTAGCACAACAATTCGCTTGCCCTGATACTGCTTTGCATACTTTAATATCTGCTTTACCATGTAATCATTGCGCAGGGTCCAAAAGAGAATATCTTTTTCAAAGTCATTTATCAGTGCTGTATCTGTAATGTATTTCTTAGCCATAGGCAGAATACTGTCTTGCTCTTGCCTATATAGTAGTGCTGCATTTTCATAAACTTCCGGACGATTAATTTCAGAAAGTGAGCCGTTAATAAACTTAGGGTAATACGCATTATCTATTTCAATAAATTTTTCATACAACAAGCTGTCGTTGGTTGTTTTATCAGCACGTCGAAGCGTTTCGTAAAAAGTGTCATCTACTCTTATTGTTTCTTTGATATACTGCTTTCTTGAATTGATCAACGTATCAAATCCGTAAATACGTATTTGCTTATTTCGTTTTGTATATTTCTGTAGCGCCAGTTGTTCAATCCCCGGCCGGGCAATTCTTAAGCGATTGGCTGTAAGCAACCCAAAAACTTTTTCAAAATCTTCACTTTGCTCCCATAAGATAAGATCCGGTTTTGCCCTTTCAAGTACACGAAATAGCGTACGATGATTGAAGTGCTTGTTCCCTGAATGAATAAGTCCAACGATTGCTATTTCTGCAGGCGTTGATACATGCTGAGACACGGCAAAAAGAGGAAAGAACAGAAAGTAGCAGAGAACAGATAAAATTTGCTTCATAGCATTCGGCACCTTTTAAAGACAGATTTGCTTGTTTCAGTCGGTTTAAGATTCGGCTTGCTTTATATATCCAATTAAAACCGATTGATTACAATACTTCTCGCTTCAGATAAGCGATGCTATCGGCAATACAATTGAAAACAGGTTGTGTGTAATGCTCCTGCTCTACAAACCAGTATTTCATTCCGCTTTTCTTCTTTGCAGCAAAAACCGATTTCCAGTCAATCACGCCTTTACCTACTTCACAGGTCTGTCCTTTCGGTTTAGATGCCATATCCTTCACATGCCATAAACTAAAGCGACCGGGAAAGCGATTGAACAATTCAATGGGATCATAGCCCGCATAAACCGCCCAGTATATATCCAATTCAAATTCAACGGATGAAGGATCGGTATCGCGAATTAAATTTTCTAAAAATGTTTTTCCGTTTGCTGCTTTTTGAAATTCGAAATCGTGATTATGATAGCCCACTTTTATGTTATATGCTTTTGCAAGTGCTGCACCCTCATTGATGCGCTCCGTAATGCGTTTGAAATCATCTCCGGTACGATGTTGGGCATCCAGCCAGGGAATTACAATGTATTGATGACCAAGCAATTTGGCATCATCCAATAAATATTTCCAGCTGTTCCAGTCATAGTTTTTGTTGTACAGCATATCCGTCAGCAGATAATGCCCGCTGTGTGCGCGTAAATTGTGCTGTCGAAGTAATGCATGCATCTCCTTAACTGACTTGCCGAAAAAAATGCGCTCGCTGTATCCGTAAAGCTCTACATGCCCGTACCCTGCCCTGGCGATGCCTTGCAGCGCGCCTGAAAGACTTTTACCAACCTCGTTGCGTACGGTATAAAGCTGAATACCATAGGATGCGTTCGGAGCGGGACGAAGTCCCTGTAAATACAATCCGCCAACTGCCATGGCCGATGTGCCGATAAATGCTCTTCTGTTCATGTAAGTGATTGTAGCCCAAATTACGAAACAAAGAGAAACAGGATGCCCGAATACAACTGATTTTGTTGAATTCTGCGTGCATCCTCGTACCTTTGCAGCTTCAAAAAATACGGCATGATCAGTGCAAGAAACATCACCCTGGCCTATGGAAAGCGGGTACTATTCGACGAAGTAAACCTCAGTTTTACTAAAGGAAACTGCTATGGCGTTATCGGTGCCAACGGAGCAGGGAAAAGTACTTTTCTAAAAATCCTCAGCGGTGAAATTGAGCCCAACAAGGGTACTGTAGAAATTACCCCCGGAGAAAGAATTGCCGTATTGAAACAAAATCAGTTTGAGTTTGATGAACATACCGTGTTGCATACCGTGATGATGGGCCACAAAAAAATGTGGGGCATCATGCATGAGAAAGATGCAATTTACATGAACCCCGATGCGACAGAAGCAGATTACATGCGGGCCGGTGAGCTGGAAGCTGAGTTTGGTGAAATGGGTGGATATACTGCCGAAAGTGATGCCGCCACCCTCCTCAGTGAATTGGGCGTAAAGGAATCTTTTCATCAAAGCCTGATGAAAGAGATCCCCTCTAATTTAAAAGTGCGCGTACTGCTTGCACAAGCATTATTTGGCAACCCGGATATTCTGCTGCTCGATGAACCGACCAACGGCTTGGATATTGAAACCATCGGATGGCTTGAAAACTTCTTAGCCGATTATGAAAATATTGTACTGGTAGTAAGTCACGACCGCCACTTTCTCGATGCAGTATGTACACATGTTGCAGATGTTGACCGCCAGAAAATTAAAATTTTCACCGGCAACTATACTTTCTGGTATGAGTCTAGTCAGCTGATGGCGCGACAACTGAGCGATAAAAACAAAAAGATTGAAGACAAGCGTCAGGCCCTGCTCGACTTCATCGCTCGCTTCAGTGCCAATGCTTCTAAAAGCCGACAAGCCACTGCACGAAAGAAAGCGCTTGAAAAACTTACCATTGAAGAAATTGAACCCAGCAATCGAAAATATCCCGGCATTATTTTTCAGCCGCTTCGTGAAGTAGGGAATCAGATTTTGAATGTTGAGCAACTGAAAAAGAGCGTAAATGATCGTGTGCTGTTCGATAAAGTAAGTTTCACCATTAACAAAGGTGATAAAATTGCTTTTGTAAGTAAGGATCCGCTAGCAGTGACCTATTTCTTTGAAATCATCAACGAAAAAGTACAGCCCGATGCAGGAAAATACGAATGGGGCAGCACCATCACCAAAGCATACCTACCACTCGAAAACAGCGAATTTTTCCATGAACAGGTGAACCTGATGGAATGGCTACGTCAATTTGTACCATCGCATGTTACCGATGCGGATGAACCATTCCTGCGTGGCTTCCTGGGTAAGATGCTATTCAGTGGCGATGAAATTTCGAAGAAAGTGAATGTGCTGAGCGGAGGCGAAAAAGTACGCTGTATGGTAAGCCGTATGATGATGCAAAATCCAAACTGTATCATTCTCGATCAGCCCACCAACCACCTCGATTTGGAAAGCATTCAAAGTTTCAACGAACAGTGTATTGCCTATAATGGTGTTGTGCTGCTTACTTCACACGACCACACTTTCATGCATACTACCGCTAATCGCATTATTGAGCTTACACCCAATGGCATCATCGACCGACTCATGACTTTTGATGAATTTTTGGGAGATGAAAGAGTGAAAACGATGCAGGCAGAAATGTATCCCGCATAAGTTTCTTTTCATCTGCTGGATGCTATTTATTGTTTTACAAAGGGATAAACTTCCCGCCGATCATTATTCCATATTTCAAGGAAGTAGTTGCCATTATGTAGTTCGCTAATATCGATCTGTAGCGTTGGTAAAACTTGATTGTATCGCCAGCTTTTCAACACGCGACCCTGCAGATCGCTAATACGAAGCGATAACGTACCGTTGATATTTGTGCTGACATTTAAGAACAGCTGATCATTTGCCGGATTTGGGAAGAGACGATTTGAAAGGATGCTTGAAAAATCGAGTACACGCACCATACTAAGGCTAGATGTACCATCTTCATCCACCTGACGCAGTCGATAAAAATTCTGTCCTCTTAACGGAAAAGAATCGGTGAATGTATATTTAGCACCTGTTCCGTTTCCTCTTGCGGGCACAAAACCAATATTGGTAAATCCGCTACCACGTTCGCTTCGCTGTACATAAAAGCCTTTGTTATCCTGTTCCATTGCCGTAAACCAACTAAGGAGTGCCTGCTCACCCTGCTTTTTAGCATTGAAGCTGGTTAGTGTAACGGGTAGCGGATCCGCATAAGTACCCGATGTCATTACACGATTTCCTGTACCATCTATAGAAACTGCTACAAAAATACCATGGGCATAGGTGATGCTCCACCAAGCATTATCATTTGAAGCAGTTCCAGTGGTCCAGTTGATTCCGTCTGGACTCGTCATAACACGATCAGTTCCCGTATTTGATACAGCGACAAACAAACCATTGCCATAGGTAACACTTCGCCAATTGTTTTCAGCCGGTGTTGCACGACTGTCCCAGGTAACTCCATCCGGGCTTGTCATAACCCGGTTTCCGCTTCCCGTACTTGAAACAGCGACAAATAAACCATTACCATAAGTAACACTTCGCCAATTGTTTTCAGCCGGTGTTGCACGACTGGTCCAGGTAATTCCGTCAGGGCTCGTCATAACCCGGTTTCCTTGCGCGGTAGATCCTGCAGGACTTGTGGATTCAGCAACTACTACAAACAAGCCCTTTCCATAGGTTACACTTTGCCAATTATTTCTGGGTGCATTTTGCCGAGTCCAGGTAATTCCATCCGGGCTAGTCATTACATTACCGGAACCATCATTTACTGATACAGCTACAAAAACTCCGTTCCCATAAGTAACACTTGTCCAAAGATTATCACTGGCCGAGGTTCGAGGAGTCCAGTTAGTACCATCCGTACTCGTCATTACTCGGTTTCCAGATCCTGAACTTGCAACAGCTACAAAAGTTCCGTTCCCATAAGTAACGCTATTCCATTGCAGAGGTAAAGCCGCTGTATGGGCCTCCCAGTTTATGCCATTCGTACTCGTCATTACTTGATTAGGGCTTTGAACAACATTGGATACAGCCACAAACAAACCATTACCATAGGTAACACTTTGCCAGGGGATATCAGCAGCTGAAGTTCTGTTTACCCAAACTGTACCCGTCTGTGCATATAAAACACTGAATGAACTAAACATAAAGCATACAGTACATACAACGAGCGATGAAAGAAAAATACGTTTTGGCAGATTTTTAATTCTGTATTGATTCATTTTGAATCGTTATGAGTTAACTACAATATGTTTTATGTACATACCAATTTTATTTGATCTGCACTTGCCGGCAGGTTTTAAAAAACGATTTAACCCAATATTGCTTTTCGTTCTAAAAAGTAATTCTTCGTAAAAAAGCGGCACAAAAGCAGTATTTCAACGCTAAATAATTCGTGTTTTTCAGGATATTTTCGGCAGAAATCGTAAAATCGAAGAACGAAATTATAAGCCGCCACCAGTGTCTGATTAATCAAAACCGGGTTAAAATTCTATTTTATATGTTTATACTTAGCGCTCGCTAAAAGGATTTTAGCGCTTGAACGATCTCCTTTAGTTGAAATAAACCATGAATTGAGCACTAATTCCCCGAGTAGCCATGCATGTTTCCTACCTTCGTTTTTATGCCTTTTCAGCTACACGCTCCATATCCACCTGCCGGCGATCAACCGGAAGCGATTCGTCAGCTGACAGAAGGAATTTTAGAGGGTGAAAAATATCAAACCCTTCTAGGGGTAACAGGCAGCGGTAAGACTTTTACCATGGCCAATGTTATACAAAACATACAGCGGCCCACCTTGGTACTCACGCATAATAAAACACTGGTAGCACAGCTTTATGGGGAATTCAAACAGTTTTTTCCTGATAATGCCGTGGGTTATTTTGTAAGCTACTACGACTATTATCAGCCGGAAGCATACATGCCGGTAAGCGATACTTACATTGAAAAAGATTTAAGCATAAACGAAGAGCTCGATAAGCTGCGACTACAGGCAACATCGGAGTTGCTCAGTGGCCGCAGGGATATTATAGTAGTAGCCAGCGTTAGCTGTATTTATGGTATGGGGAATCCCACCGAATTTGAAAATGGCATCATCCGCATAGCAGAAAAACAAATTATTTCCCGACAGGGATTTTTGCATTCGCTTGTCAGTGCATTATACAGTCGCTCGCAGGGCGAGTTTAGCCGCGGTACCTTTCGCGTAAAAGGCGATACCGTTGATATCAATCTACCTTATGTAGATTTTGGTTACCGCATTACTTTTTTCGACAATGAAATTGAAAGCATCGAAACTATCGAAATACAAAGCGGCAAACGCATCGGAAAAGTGGATCATGCTGCTATTTTTCCTGCTAATCTCTATCTCGCTCCAAAAAATATGATGCAGGAAATCATTCATGAAATTCAGGATGAAGCGGCTGCACAGGTGGCATATTTTCAGTCGAATGGAAAATACATTGAAGCGCAGCGTTTGAGCGAAAGAGTGAACTACGATTTGGAGATGATTCGTGAACTCGGCTATTGCAACGGCATTGAAAACTATTCACGCTTTTTTGATCGTCGTCAACCTGGAACGCGCCCTTTCTGTTTGCTCGACTATTTTCCCAAAGATTTTCTGCTGATTGTAGATGAGAGTCACCAAACCATCCCACAAGTAAGCGGTATGTACGGCGGCGACCGCAGTCGTAAACTTACATTAGTTGAATATGGCTTTCGCCTACCCAGTGCGCTCGATAACCGTCCACTCAACTTTCACGAATTTGAAAGCATGCTGAACCAGGTTGTTTATGTGAGTGCCACTCCGGGCGATTATGAATTGGAAAAAACCGGCGGCGTAGTAGTAGAACAAGTGGTGCGTCCTACCGGCCTGCTTGATCCGCCCATTGAAGTACGACCAAGCATCAATCAAATCGACGATTTGCTGAATGAAATTGACAAGCGGGTGCAAAAAGGTGACCGAGTGTTAGTTACAACACTCACCAAACGCATGGCCGAGGAAATGGATAAGTATTTACATCGCATCAATATCAAATCAAAATACATCCATAGCGATGTAGACACCTTAGAACGTGTAGAAATATTGAGACAGCTGCGACTGGGTGAAATAGATGTGCTGGTAGGTGTAAACCTGTTGCGCGAAGGACTTGATTTACCTGAAGTATCGCTGGTTGCCATTTTAGATGCAGATAAAGAAGGTTTTCTGCGCAATGAAAAAAGCTTAACCCAAACCGCTGGGCGTGCAGCGCGTAATGTAGATGGACTGGTTATTTTTTATGCAGATACCATGACGGAAAGCATGCAACGTACCATTGATGAAACACAGCGCAGAAGAGAAAAACAAATTGCTTTTAATATCGAGCATGGTATCACGCCTCGCACGGTAAAAAAGTCGGTGGAACAAGTGATGAAGCAAACTTCTGTTTTAGATATCAAAGGGTACGACTACACCAAACCCTATGCACTCGGCACAGAAGATCAAATTTCGAGTGCAGCAGAAGAACAGGAGCTGTATCAAACCATCCCTCAGCTGGAGAAAGTAATTGCCAAAACGAAAAAGCTGATGGAAAAAGCTGCCCGTGATATGGATTTTATGGAGGCAGCACGACTGAGAGACGAAATGTTTCGCCTTCAAAAAGAGTTAGAATCGATGAAGCAGTAAAATCCGTTTAAACCAAGGTATATCATAGGTTTTATACTGTCTTTTTTGCTTAATTGAGGCTCAAAATAGTCTCAAAATAATTTTCAGCGGAAGCTGTCCTATATGGAATTAACTTAGCTGCATGTCGGACAAGAAACTTTTTTTACTGGATGCAATGGCCCTAGTTTTCAGGGCATACTATGCGCTTATTCGGAACCCACGCTTTACCAGCGGCGGAAAAAATACAAATGCCCAATTTGGCTTTACCAATACTTTAATTGATCTGATCAACAATCAGAAACCCTCGCACATGGCAGTGTGCTTTGATACGGAAGCACCAACAGAGCGACATACAGACTTTGAAGATTACAAAGCCAACCGACAGGAAGCGCCGGAAGACTTGCTTTTAGCCATTCCTGATATTAAACGCATTATTCGCGCATTCAATATTCCCGTAGTTGAATTGGATGGTTTTGAAGCCGATGATGTGGTTGGCACACTCAGTAAACAAGCAGCAGCGGTCGGTTATGATGTTTACATGGTAACGCCAGATAAAGACTATGGTCAGCTTGTAGATGGCAATATCAAAATTTACAAACCCGGCTACCAAGGCGGCGATGCCGAAATATTAGGGGCAAAAGAAGTTTGTGAAAAATGGAATATTAAAGATGTAAGTCAGGTAATTGATATGCTGGGCTTAATGGGCGATGCCGTAGATAATATTCCCGGCATTCCGGGTGTGGGAGAAAAAACTGCTGCCAAATTGCTTGCAGAATACGGAACGCTTGAAAATGTATTGGCAAATGCAGAACATATCAAAGGTGCATTAGGAGAAAAAGTACGCAATGGCAGAGAGCTGGCCATCATGAGCAGAAAGCTGGCTACCATTATTACCAATGTGCCGGTAAGTTTTCATGAAGAAGACTTTAAACTCAAAGCATGGAACAAGGAAGCATTACATGAAGTATTTTCCGAACTGGAGTTTAAAACATTAGGAAGAAGAATTTTAGGAGAAGAAATAAAAGAAGCGGGTGGTGCACAAGTGCAAACGGACTTGTTTGGTAACCCCGTCGCTGAAAAAAACCAGCCCAGAAAACAAAATGATGATGCGCCTAATTTTGATGTGTCAGAAACTACATTAGTCAAAACGATTCACGATACTCCGCACGAATATCAACTTGTGCAAGCGGAGCAAGTGAAAACGCTCGTACAGGAATTGCTACAGCATAAAGAAATTTGTTTCGATACCGAAACCACCGGTATAGATGCCAATGATTGTGAATTGGTAGGGCTCAGTTTTTCCGTTGAGCCGCACAAAGCCTGGTACATTGCCTGTCCACCCGACCGAAAAGGAACAGAAAGCATTTTAAAACAACTTGCGCCACTGTTTGAAAGCAAAACCATTTGCTGGATTGGACAAAATATCAAATATGATTTACTTGTACTGAAATGGTATGATGTAGCAATTAAAGGAGAACTGTTCGACACTATGCTCGCGCATTATGTAATTGAGCCGGAAGGCAAGCGCAGTATGGATGTGCTAAGTGAAAAATACCTGAGCTATCAGCCGGTAGCCATTGAAGAACTAATTGGCAAAAAAGGAAAGAACCAGGGTACCATGCGCGATGTACCGCTGGATCAGATCAAAGAATATGCCGGTGAAGATGCAGATATTACCCTGCAGCTCAAAAATATTTTTCTGCCACAGCTAAAAGAAAAACAAGTAGAAAAAGTTTTCTATCAGGTTGAAAATCCGCTCGTACCTGTGCTTACAGCTATGGAATATGAAGGTGTAAAAGTAGATGTGGCGTTTTTACAGGACTACTCAAAGCAGCTGGAAGAAGAAATCAAAACAGCCGAAGCAAGTGTATATAAGCAAGCCGGTCTGCGCTTTAATCTATCATCACCCAAGCAGCTTGGCGAAGTGCTGTTTGAGCATTTGAAACTTGACCCTAAAGCAAAGAAGACAAAAACCGGACAGTACGCTACCGGAGAAGATGTATTGCAAAAACTGGCTCACAGCGCACCCATCGTAGAAGATATTCTTACTTATCGCGAGCTGACAAAATTGAAATCGACCTATGTAGATGCCCTACCTGAACTGATTAATCGTAAAACAGGACGGGTACATACGCACTACGGACAAGCAGTAGCAGTTACGGGAAGACTGGCAAGTAATAATCCAAACCTTCAGAATATTCCTGTACGTACTGAAAAGGGAAGAGAAATCAGAAAGGCATTTGTGCCGCGCGATGAAAAGCATATACTGCTTAGTGCCGATTACTCACAAATTGAATTACGCATTGTGGCTGCCATCAGTGGTGATCCGGCCATGTGCGATGCATTTGCAAAAGGAAAAGATATTCATACCGCCACCGCGGCAAAAGTGTATAATATTGAAGAGCAGGATGTAACCAAAGAAATGCGCTACAAAGCCAAGAGTGTAAATTTTGGTATCGTTTATGGCCAGGGCGCATTTGGATTGGCAGATAACCTAGGCATTAGTCGGACCGAAGCAAAAGAAATCATCGATCAATATAAAAAAGAATTTTCTGGCATTACGGCTTACATGGAAAACATGATTGAGTTTGCAAAGAAACATGGCTATGTTGAAACCCTCATGGGAAGAAAACGCTGGCTACGCGATATCAATTCATCCAATTTTACCGTGCGCGGATTTGCAGAACGAAATGCCATCAACTCACCCATTCAGGGAACAGCTGCAGACATGATCAAGCTGGCAATGATCAA
>CAZDGV010000005.1:17415-81766 GCA_964505195.1 uncultured Chitinophagaceae bacterium | reverse complement strand
TCAACTCACCCATTCAGGGAACAGCTGCAGACATGATCAAGCTGGCAATGATCAAAATTGATGCTGCGATAAAATCTGCCGGGTTGAAAAGTAGAATGATTTTACAGGTACACGACGAATTGATTTTTGATGTGGTGAAAGAAGAAGTAGAGCCGATGAAAGCGCTGGTACTAGAATGTATGCAGTCGGCCATGACGCTGCCAAACGGAGTGCCTGTTGTAGCAGAAGCAGGCATTGGAAAAAACTGGCTGGAAGCACATTAACAACAAGTGTTCTTCTGCTATAAATGCCTTGTTTCATATAAATGGCAGATCCCTGATCTCTTCACTACCTTTACAGCATGGCGCTTACTCTTTTCTATTGCTTTGATGCCTGGTGCGGATGGTGCTACGGATTCAGTCCGGTAGTACAAAAAATTGCCAAACGCTATGCAGATAAAATTGCTTTTGAAGCACTGAGCGGGGGAATGATTCTACCCGACGCTCCCACGCCTGTCAGTGCGAGTGCCGGCTATATACTGAAAGCATACCCGGAAGTAGAATCAAGAACAGGGGTTCGCTTTGGTGAAGATTATCTATGGCACTTGCGCAATCCTGATTTGAGCGATTGGTTCCCACACTCAGAAAAATCAGCCATAGCATTATCTGTTTTCAAAGAATTTTATCCTTCCTTGCAAGCCGAATTTGTAGCCGATCTACAACATGCGCTTTTTGCAGAAGGAAGAGACTTAACGGATGATGAAGCTTACCGACATCTATTAGAAAAATACGGCATTAATCATGATGCTTTTTATGAAAAACTACACGCCGAAGCATTTCGTGATGCCGCACATCAGGAATTTGCAATGTGCCGACAACTTCAGGTAACAGGCTTTCCAACACTTTTTTTACAAGTGAGCGATTTGAAATTTTATTTGATTGCAAGAGGCTATGCTTCAGAAGAACAACTGATTGAAATAATTGATCGGCTCATCCTCGAGTTTGATAAAAGTGCTTAAAAGCAATCATAAAATGATCTCTGATGTAAGCAATTGATTTCTTGAATTTTTTTCTACCGCTCGGGTATCAATAAAGTAACAGCATCACCATTGAACCTAGGCAATTGAATCATCAAGATCGACTTATCCGCATCCCAATATGCATTATGAAGATTTGTGTCAACTTCCTTTTTTTCTTTGGCAACAACAAGGGGCTGCTTATTCAGATATATTTTTTTCGGAACATATTTTAATCCCGGAATACAAATATTTAGATGCCGATGACCAGGACGGTTCGCATAATTCCCCTTATTTGAAAATATATTCATCCGTATGCCCTTGCGCTGTTCTGCTGCTTCAATGGTAGTAATTTCAAATGCTTCCGAAGCAAGTGCATCATTGGAAATGCCATCATCTTCATACAGCTGATAACGACTAGGCTGCTTAGAGGAATAATAATAAATATGAAGCGGCTGCTGAGCGTATTCGGCAGTATTGTTAAATGAAGGCATCATAGGTACAATACTTCCCACTTTTACAAAAACAGGAATCATCTTCATATCTACCGGCACTTCCAACCAACGACCGCCACTGATTTTCTCATGCGTTGCAAAATGGTGCCAATCGCCTTGAGGCAGATACAGTTTACGCTTTGTGGCCCCCGGTGCTAATACCGGTGCAACCAGAAAAGCATCACCGAACATATACTGATCTTCTGCTTTAAAAAGATTCGTATCTGCATTGTTATGATAAAATATTGGTCGTGCTAAAGGTGTTCCGTTCAAAGACGCATCACGTGCAAGATTGTAAGTATAAGGCAAAAGTCGATAGCGCAGTTTCACTGTGTTGCGCAAAATAGACCGATAAGGCTCTTCATAAAATACCGGTTCACTTTCAATCTGCGGAACATTCGGTTCAGGTGCATTTACACTTCCATGCGGACGAAAGATGGGTGAAAACACACTCATCTGCAACCAACGAGTATATAATTCAGGATCGCGCTTGCCCATGGCAAAACCACCTGCATCACTGTGCATGTAAGGCGCACCGGATAAACTCATACCCAGCATAATCGGCAGCTGCGCCCGAAATCCATCCCAGCTACGTTCTACATCACCACTCCAAGGTATGGAACCGAAACGCCAGGTGCCGGCATAGCCACTGCGATTGAGATGAAATAGTCGGGTATTTGGATAGTGCTGTGCATATTTCTCAAACAACATCTCACTCCACCAGTGACCATAAATATTGTGCAACTCATTTGCATTAAAAGGTCGATTAAAGCCAAGATCCGTTAAATCGTGATATAGATAATCGGGGTGCTTTTCCGGTTCTCCTAAATCGCCCCACCAGGCATCCACTCCTTTTTTTATTTGGGCATCGTATTTCTGCCAGAACCAATCTCGCGTATCGTTTTTTGCTATATCCAGCAAGCCGGCATGACCAAAATAAAATTCTTTGATATGTGTTGTATCGCCCTTACTACTTAAGGCATTCAGCTTTTTTTGTTGCGTTTCCTGATAGTTAAAAGATTCACTTAACACAAAGGGCTCGGTGATGAGGATCGTTTTCAACTTCATGCTACGCAACGAATCGAGCATTTTTTCCGGTGTCGGAAACCGTGTTCTATTCCAGTCGAGATTTCCCATATTCCAGCGTGTATGCTCGCCATCGCCAAACCAGAAAAGATCGATGATTACTGCATCGAGCGGAAAATCTTCTGACTGCATTTTACGGGCAATATCCATTACCTCCTGCTGACTTCGGTAACCAAAACGACTCATAAAATTTCCGAAAGCCCAACGCGGCGGAATGGGCGGGGTGCCGACCATCTTTACAAACTGTTGAACAATGGCGCCTGTATTTGAAGCAAAGAATGTGTAAAATTGAAGTTTACCAGAAGAAAATCCTGCTTCTAAAAAGGTGCTGTCTTTCTTTCCAATATCTAAATACCCGCGCGAAGGATTATCGAAGAAAATACCATAAGCATTGCTGCTTACAAAAAAAGGAATGCTATAGTTTAAATCAGCAGCATTCACATTATAACCATACCAAGGATTGTTATCTAAGCGAACGCGATAACCACGGCGATTAAGCGGAATGCTGCGCGATCCGGTGCCGAATATTTTTTCATCAGGAGTAAGCGAAAACTGTAAGTAACGATGCGCTTCAACGCTATCGGCACTCAACCATTGTATGGTTGATTCACCGGAGCGATAGTTAACCCGCACGGGGTTTTTTGAAATGACCACTTTATCATTTGCGCTGCCAAAAATGATCGATGCGTCATCCTCCTTTAAGAGCTGTAGCGATGGAATGGGCTTTGAAAGCACTGCATTACTGATTTGCTCACTGCGCGCGTAGCCGGCTTCAAAACTAGTTTGAAGTACATTGCCCTCATACATTTGAAACGTTAATATTCCCTTGGTTGTTATAATCTGTGCCTTGCCATTTTCTAAACTGTAGGATTGAAAAACACCCAAATTTTGCTGTGCCTCACAATATGTATAAATAAAAAGACCAATTAAGCACAATACAAGGATACGGAACATGGAATATTTTATATCGAAACTACAACAAAGAAAAGAATGGAAAACACTTACCATACAGAAAGCTCTTTTGCCGTTTTACGCGTAACTTGCACCACTGAATAAATACATATGGAATACGTTAAACTCATTTCTGTTACTGGACTTCCGGGATTATTTGAATTACTGAGCAGCAAAACTGACGGAGCAATTGTTCGGTCGCTGGAAGATCAATCAACCCGCTTTGCTTCAAATCGTAGTCACCAGTTTTCGCACCTGGAAAGCATTGAAGTATATACCATTCGCGAAAATGTAAATCTCATCGAAGTATTCAAAGCCATGATGACGAGCAAGGAAGCTTTGCCTTCTGAAAAAGATGCAAAAGCCGTAAAAGCATATTTTCAAAAAGTATTCCCCGATCTCGACTTTGAACGCGTTTACATGAGCGATATGAAGAAAATGATTCGCTGGTTTGAAATCATTCGTAACAATCAGATAGAATTGAAACTATCAGAAGCCTCTGACATTGCAGAAAATGAAGCTTAACCGCTGATTACAAGCGTTATATTAAATGCTTTCACGGGAAAAATGAATGAATCATGAAGCTGACCGCAGACATCCAAGCCTTACCACGCCATTTTTTACCTGCATCTTACCAGATCACTACATGGGAAAGTCTTGAACCCTATTTTCAAAACCTGCTTGATCGCAGTATCGACTCGAAAGCTGCACTGGAAGCATGGCTGAAAGACATGAGTGAGCTGGAGGCAGTAATAAGTGAAGATGCTTGCTGGCGACAAATTCGCATGACCTGTGATACAGAAAACAAAGAGCTTGAAGCAGCTTTCAATTATTTTCATTTAGAGATTGCACCAAAAATGCAACCTTATGCAGACAAACTGAACAGAAAGCTGATTGAAAATACTTTTACTACCGAACTAAATAAAGACGAGTATTTCACCTACCTGCGAAGCGTTAAAAAAAGTATCGACCTGTTTCGTGAAGAAAATATTCCCCTACAGGCAGAATTGAGTGTGCTGCAGCAACATTTCGGAGTCATTGCCGGGAAAATGACCATCCGCGTAAATGAGCAAGAATACACGCTGCCTCAAGCCGTAAAATTTCTAGAAAACCCAGATAGAAAATTAAGAGAAACAGTTTACAGAAAAATACTGGACCGCAGATTTGAAGATCGTGATGCACTCAACACACTGTTTTCACAATTACTTGAAAAGAGACATCAAATTGCACTGAATGCAGGTTTTAAAAACTACCGTGATTACAAGTTTGTAGAGCTGGGTCGCTTCGATTATACGCCTGAAAGTTGTTTTGCTTTTCACGACGCGGTAGAAAAACATATTACACCACTTGTAAAAAATATTTACGACAGCAAAAGAGCTGAACTCGGATATACAACCCTGCGCCCCTGGGATATTGATGCGGAACCAGAAGGTATTGAACCCCTTCGTCCGTTTCAAAACGGTAAAGAGCTGACTGAAAAAACCATAGCGTGTTTTGAAAAACTCCATCCCTTTTTTGCAGCATGTATTCAAAAGATGCAGCAAATGGGACGCTTCGATCTTGACAGTCGCAAAGGAAAAGCGCCGGGCGGTTACAATATGCCGTTGACAGAAACCGGAGCGCCTTTCATATTTATGAATGCAGCGGGTACGATGGACGATGTAACAACCATGGTACATGAAGGCGGACATGCAGTGCATTCTTTTTTAACACACGACCTAAAGCTTTCCGGCTTTAAAGAATATGGTGCAGAAATTGCAGAAGTAGCCAGCATGGCCATGGAGTTATTCAGCATGGAACACTGGGATGTATTTTTCCCAAATGCGGATGACTTGCGCAGGGCAAAGGCAAAACAACTGGAACGCGTACTTACCATTCTTCCGTGGATTGCGCGCATTGACGCATTTCAGCACTGGATTTATGAACACCCGGAGCATAGCCTGGAAGAACGTGCTACAAAATGGATTGAACTAGCCGCGCGGTTTTCAACCGGCGCGATCGACTACAGTGGTTTGGAACAATACCGTGCTTACGAGTGGCAAAAACAGCTGCATCTTTTTGAAGTACCTTTTTATTACATCGAATACGGAATAGCACAGCTAGGTGCTATTGGACTTTGGATGCAGTTTAAAGAAAACAAGAACCAAGCAATAAGCAATTATATAAATGCACTCCAATTTGGCGGTACTAAAACTTTACCTGAGTTATATAAAGCAGCAGGCTTATCTTTTGATTTTTCACCGGATTATATCCGTGCCCTAAGTGTATTTATTCAGAAAGAAATGACATTGCTGGAAAAAAGCTAAGTCAGCATTTACTATTGACAATCCTTACATAGACCGTTTACCACCATTTGCGACTGATTAGGTTTGAAGCCGCGCGGTAGTTTTACATCGGGCACCAGTACATCATCTAAACAAATGGTTTTGCTGCAATCATCACAAATAAAGTGAACGTGATTGTCGTGATGATGTCCTTCAGCACAGGTTTCTTTACACAGCGCATATTTCACAGAATTATCAGATGTAGGTATACTGTGGATGATGCCTTTTTCTTCGAAGGTTTGCAGTGTGCGATAAATGGTAACACGATCAATTGTATCGCCGGTTTTCTTTTCAATATCGGCATGCGCCAAAGCTCCCGGTGCCTTGTAAAAAAGACTCAGAATTTGTAATCGGCTATCGGTAATACTTAACCGAAAACGCTTTAAAACATCTTTCACCGGATCGTTCATAAATAAATGAGCTTTATTGAGGGTTGTTTTGAAAAATTCCGTTTACAAATCTTGGACCACTATAAGATTCTTTTAAGAGAAGATCAATATGATCATTGAGTCGGGCAAGTTCTTCCTTTTGCAATCCATCATACACGCCCCGCACACGACCATTCTTATCTACCAAAGCAAAAAGTTGTGTATGTATAAACTGTTCTTCAATTTTTCCTTTGTTATTATTTTGATCATCCAGCAAATAACTTTCACGTGCCGATTCATAAAGTTTTTCTTTTGTACCGGTAAGAAAAATCCATTGTGAGGGCTTTGCTCCCAGTGAATCGGCATAGGTTTTTAATTTTGCGACAGAATCCGTATCAGGATCCACTGTATGAGACAGAATAACAAAATTAGATTCGTCCGCATAACGAGCAGCAATAACTTTCATGTTGTTATTCATCTTTGGGCAAATTCCCTTGCAAGTAGTAAAGAAATATTCTACAACTTGTACTTTGCCTTCCACATCACGATTGGTAACCGTATCACCCGATTGTGAAACAAAAGCAAATGGCTTCACATCATTCAAAACGGGTAATTTTTTCTTCCATAAATCGTTACCCCAGAACAGTCCCAGATAAAAACCTCCCAGTAATACCACAGCAAAAATTGCGTAAAACCATTTTTTATTCATGCTTGCCCATTTTCAACTGCAAAGTTAGGGTATGGGGGAGTGAGAAGATGCGGGCGGAATAAATTTTTGCAACAAAATTGCAAATTTATATCTTTGCAAACATGTCTTTCAAAATCAACTGGGAAGCAATGGGTATAGCGGCCTCTGTAGCCTGTGCTATCCACTGTGCACTCATGCCATTGCTCATCAGCAGCCTTCCTTTACTGGGAGTTAAACTAGTCCATAATCGCTGGATTGAGATATTGCTTCTTGGAACGGCCTTCGTCATCGGTATAAGCACCTTGTGGCATGGCTACCGAAAGCATCATCATAAATTTAGCAGTCTTTTATTGTTTACGCTTGGAATAGGATTATTCGTGGTGCACCAGTTTGTAGATCTAGGTGTTGCCGGACTCTTTGTAATTCTCGCAGGGATGAGTGCAATTATTTGGGCACATGTGCTCAATCATCGGGCATGCAGACTGGCAAATCATTGTCACACTAATGATTGTAAACATTAACACATAACCGTACCTATTGCCATGAAACCAAATTCAATCATCGGCCTTTTACGCATTACGGGTTTTGCAGAAGGTACTTCGTTCTTACTGCTCTTGTTAATTGCTATGCCGCTTAAGTATATGTATGGCTTACCCGAAGCGGTAAAATATACCGGTTGGATACACGGACTCCTTTTTGTGATTTACATAGCACTTGCTTATTATGCAAAAGAGCAAAAAGCATGGCCGTTTAAAAAATTTGCTTTTGCTTGCGTTGCCGCTTTTGTACCGCTGGGTACATTTTTATTTGATCGGCAACTAAAAAAAGAAGAAGCGGAAGGATAGTGCTATACGCGATAAGCAATTGCGTTAATATTCATTCCCGCACCAACAGATGCAAACAGCACAACATCTCCCTGCTGAAGTTCATGTTCGGGCTTCATTTCACCCTTTAAAACCATGTCGTATAAAGTGGGAACGGTTGCCACTGAACTATTCCCTAGTTTATGAATGCTCATCGGCATTATATGTTCCGGGACTTCGCGCAATCCGTATAGTTTAAACAAGCGCTGAATCATTCCCTCATCCATTTTTTCATTGGCCTGGTGAATAAATACTTTTTTAACATCGTGAATATCGAGTCCGCTTTTATCTAAACAGGTTTTCATTGCTTCCGGAACATATTTCATCGCGTATTCATACACTTTACGTCCATGCATTTTAATGTAACGAATGCGCGGATCACTATCGGGAAAGTTCGACTTGCCCATATAGATGTAATAAGTTTCATCCATGCAATGCGATAATGCAGCGAAACTTAGGATTCCGCTTTTTACTTCATTCACTGGAAGATATTCCAGAACAGTTGCACCTGCGCCATCGGAAAAAATCATGCTGTCGCGATCATAGGGATCAATCACCCGTGAAAGTGTTTCAGCCCCAATCACCAATGCTCTTTTGGCCATACCCGCCTTAAAAAAAGCATCGGCCTGAATGACGCCCTGTATCCAGCCTGGACAACCAAACAAAACATCGTAGGCTATGCATGCAGGATTTTTAATACCGAGTTGATGTTTCACGCGTGATGCAAGAGAAGGAACTGCATCTGTTTGAATGGTATGCTTGATTACATTTCCGAAATTATGTGCAACAATAATCTGATCAATCGTTTCGGGATCAAGACCACTATCATCCATTGCCGCTTTTGCTGCCATAGCGGCTATATCAGAAGCATTGAGCTCTTTTGTTGCATATCTTCTTTCCTCAATACCAGTGATTTCGCGAAACTTTTCGACAATTTTTTCCGGATCCACATCAATACGATGATGATTTTCACCGTAAAAATCGTGCACAGTAAAATCTCGATTATTTTTTATTTCCGAAGGAATGTATGACCCCGTACCAACAATGACCGTTTGAAATGCGTCCATAATCTTTTGTTACATGAATATTGTTGTAAGCTGAATCTGTATATATCTAAATGTAAGTCATTAAGCAACTAACATACGTATGTATTTATCGAAATCTTTCAGGATGCTTATTATGCCATCCGGTTGCTTCCTGAATGGCTTTTCCAACCGCAAGTAATGTTGCTTCATCAAATAATTTGCCCAGCAAAGTAATACTGGTCGGCAAGTTGCTTCTGCCAACGCCGGTGGGGAAGCAGAGTGCGGGGTGTCCCGTAAGATTGGTGACGGCCATTTGATTCCCTGAGAAAGTGGGCGCAATCACCACATCTACCTGCTTGAAAAACTGATCCATCGCACGCATCATTAGATAGCGATGGCGATTGGCATTAATGTATTCAACAGCAGGAATAAATCGCCATGCACGAAAACTGTTGGGCCAGTCGCTTCGATTTTGACGCGTCATCTGGTCATCCAGTCCGCTGCGGGTAAAGGCGTCAAAAGCTGCAGCACTTTCACTACCAATTACAATACCCATCATGTCGAATGAATAAATCGATGAGTCTGGAAACGAAAGCGGTATCAGCTGAACGCCCATTGCTTTGAGTGCGTTCAACACCTTGTATTCATTCGCCGTTGTATCACGTATACGGTCGAAATAATTTTTAGCATAGCCAATACGTAGATTTTGCCACTCGGCTTTACCTGTGTAGTTGAAAGGCATATCTACCGATGCAGGATCGGCTGCATCTTTTCCTTTAAGATGATAAAAAACAACAGCAGCATCTTCCGCACTTCTGCAAATGGGACCTACTTTATCTAAACTCCAGCTTAAGGTCATGGCACCACCGCGACCAATACTTCCAAAAGTGGGTCTGAGTCCGGTTGCGCCACAGGTATGTGAAGGTGAAATGATGGAACCATATGTTTCCGTTCCAATCGCAAAGGGAACCAAGCCTGCTGCAGTGGCAGCTGCAGAACCTGCAGATGAACCGGAAGAACCATAATTCAAATTCCAGGGATTACGCGTACGGCCTCCATACCACCAGTCGCCCATTGCCAAAGCGCCTAATGTAAACTTCGCTACCAATACTGCTCCTGCATCTTTCAGCTTGGTATATACATGTGCGTCTTCATCAATCATCTGTTCTTTATAAGGCGCAGCGCCCCAAGTAGTGCGTGTTCCTTTTACTGCGAAGAGATCTTTTAATCCATAGGGAATACCATGCAGCGGACCGCGATACTTTCCGGCAGCAATTTCTGCATCGGCCTGTGCTGCCTGTTGCAGGGCAATGTCTTCTGTTATGGTAATGACACATTCTAGTGTATCACCGTATTTTTTTATGCGATCAATAAAGTAGCGTGTTAGCTCAACCGAACTGATTTTTTTATACTTAATCAACGATGCGAGCTGTAAAACGGAATAAAAAGCAAGCTCATTTTTATTGGCGGGCAAAGTAAGTTTTGAGGCAATGTTCCATTTCACTTTTTGCTGAGGTGCAGGTGTGGCCATACCGGGAAGCAAAGCCTGCTGCCAGATGCTTGGAGGAACGCTGTTATCGATTGGTAGGATGCGCATGCGCGCATAGGCAGTACGATTGTCAACCACTTCGCGCAGCATTGAATCGCGCTCGGCAGGCGTAAAAGAAATTCCGAAGATATTAGCAGCTCTGGAAAGATCTGTCGTAGTGATGGTATCGTTGGTTTGTGCAACAACGGTTTGAAATAGGAAGAAAGCAGAAAAAAGAAAACAGATTCGCATAGCAGTTCGTTTGAAGCAAATTAGCTTAGTTTTTTGAACTACAAAACTTTGAAGATATTATTGCTTCTATTCATTAAGTGTTGCTGATTGATCTTGCTTAAAAAGCATTGTAAAAGGATAAGCAGAGATGAAAAACAAAAAAGCACCGGATTACCGGTGCTTTCGCTATTACTAACCCAAATAAATGACTACGCTGCTTGCATTTCCTTAATTTTCTCGCGGATCTTTCCTTCTATTTCGGCAGAAAGCTCGGGGTTATCGAGCAGCAGTTGCTTTACGGCATCGCGGCCCTGTCCCAATTTATCGCCGTTATAACTAAACCAACTTCCGTTTTTCTGTACGATACCCAGCTCTACTCCCATGTCAATGATTTCACCGGTTTTTGAAATGCCTTCGCCAAAAATGATATCGAATTCGGCAGCACGGAAAGGGGGCGCTACTTTGTTTTTAACCACCTTCACTTTTACACGGTTTCCGATGGCTTCATCGCCATCTTTAATTTGTGTGCTACGACGAATATCCAATCGCACCGATGCATAAAACTTAAGTGCATTACCACCGGTGGTGGTTTCAGGATTACCAAACATCACACCGATTTTTTCACGGAGCTGATTGATGAAAATACAGATGGTATGTGTTTTGCTGATGGTAGCGGTGAGCTTGCGCAGTGCCTGGCTCATCAAGCGGGCCTGTAAACCCATTTTGCTGTCGCCCATTTCTCCTTCCAGTTCACCCTTGGGCACCAGTGCCGCAACTGAGTCGATCACTACTACATCGAGCGCACCGGATAAAATAAGACGGTCGGCAATTTCAAGCGCCTGTTCGCCATAATCAGGCTGGGAAATGAGCAGATTGTCAACATCCACCCCCAATTTCTGGGCATAGGCACTGTCGAATGCATGCTCCGCATCGATAATGGCACAAATGCCACCCTTTTTCTGGGCTTCGGCTATGATATGCGTTGCGACCGTAGTTTTACCGCTGGATTCAGGACCATAAATTTCTACGATTCTTCCTTTTGGAACACCGCCCACTCCTAATGCCGCGTCAAGACCAATAGAGCCAGTGGAAATCACCTCCAACAGCTGCTCCCCACGTTCGTTCATCATCATCACGCTGCCCTTGCCAAAATCCTTATCTATCTTGTCTATCGTGAGTTTTAGCGCTTTCAGCTTTTCCGATGACTCCTTGTTTTCCTTGCTCATTTTTTCCTTTTTAGGTTGCTCCAAAATTAATTCCTGTTCCATAATGTGGCGACGTTAAATTGTTAACACTAATGATATTAGCAAAACTAATGCTAAAATATTTAGATTCCAATTTTTTTAGCATTTTTTTATTGCAGGGCCCGGAAGCGGATTGTACCTTTATTGTTCAATCAAATGAATATGAAGCAGCTATTTTGTACACTTCTCCTCAGCGCGACCATATTATTCGCCCATGCCCAAAGCATTCCCCCGGCCGCCAAAGGAGTAAATTATGGGGCAACCATTGAAAAGAAAGATGCCATTGGCATTGCTGCCATGGAAAAATGGGTGGAAGAAAAAGGTGTTTACGAAGGAAAAGTAAGTGGTAAAGTAACGGAAGTATGCCTTGAGAAAGGATGCTGGATGCGGGTAGAAAAACCAAATGGCGAAACCATGCTGGTTCGTTTTAAAGACTATGGCTTTTTTATGCCGAAAGATTTGGTGGGACATACCGTTGTTATGGATGGTGAAGCCAAAATAAAAGAACTGTCGGTAGCACAGCAAAAGCATTATGCGGAAGATGGTGGTAAAAGCAAGGAAGAAATTGAAAAAATCACGCAGTCTAAAAAAGAAGTGCAGTTTATTGCAAAAGGAGTATTGGTACTTTAAATTATTTGCGTAATATAGTTTACACCCCGACTGATCGTCGGGTTTTTTTGTGCGCGCGAAAAATTAAATATTACCTCATCAACTGGAGCATTCCCTTTCGCTGACTTGATGTTTGATTGTCGGTACGCGTAAATTGAATTCTATATACATAGGCTCCGGTAGGCTGCAGAATACCATTAAGTGTTCCATCCCAGCCGATCTGAGGATCATTTGTTTCAAAAATCAATTTGCCCCATCGATTGAAGATTTGCATACTGAAATCCTGAATAGCGGCTCCGCCGCGGATACGAAACAGATCGTTCAGTCCATCGCCATTGGGCGTAAAAGCATTCGGGACAAACAATTCACATAGAACTTCACTGATCTTGACGGAAGCACTTGTAGTTCCGCAACGATTTGAAACTCCAACCGTGTATGTACCTGCTTGCGTAACCGAAAAACCAGGAGCAGTACTTCCATCCTGCCACAAATAGCGTAGCGATACACCGCTTACAATAGGAGTAAGCAACAACGGAGTCCCCTTGCAGATGGAAGTGTCTTGTAGCAAGGAAACGGTGGGAGGAAGCTGTATAACAATTTGTAAACTATCGGCCACGGCACATACTGATGGATCGGGATTAAAACCATAACTAGTAGTACGCTGGTTATTTACTGCAGGCGACCAGGTGCCGGGAATTCCATTCAATGAAAGCGTAGGCAGTGATGGGATATTATCTCCCAAACAATAAGGACCTACAGCTGTAAAATTTGCACGGGTTGCAGGAGTAAAACGCAGACTTCCTGTTGCAGGCTCGCTTCTGCATCCGCTTAATTTTGATTCAATGACTGCAGCATAATTTCCGGCAACCGTTGTAGTAAAACTTGCCTTATTGCCCGGATTCGGAACGCCGGAAGGTACCTGCCATTCATAATTAAAATCATCGGCATCATCAGGCAACGCTTTTATCGTTGCCGGTTTGGCGGCACATGCCACCTGATCAGTTACCTGTGCAACCGGATTAGGATATACGGTAACAAGAAAATTTACAGCATTGTTTTGTCCGCAAAAATCGGTGTAATTACAGGTGATGGTTGTGCTGCGCAAAGCAGTATAGGTTGCCTGATTATTGACAGAACTGGAGCCCCCACTCCACTGATAGTTGCTGCCCATTTCAGGCGCATTGAGCGTGAACACTTTTCCTTCACATCCATTGATCAGGTTATTATTGTTGGGAGCAACCCTGAACTGGTGCAGGTTGCTTGAGCCTCCTGTTGATCCCGAAACAGACCAGAAAACGGTTTGCGTGTTGTTAAACCGCTCTGCTATATGATTGCGGGTAGAACTGGTTCTGAGATTCCCATTGATATAAACACTAAGTCGCTGTGAAGTAGCGGAAAGGTATTCCCAACGTATTTCAATATTATGCCACTGACCATCTTCCATATTAGCGCAATTCGAAAGCATACACACGGGCACCGTAGTTCCATCCATAATATTGCCTGCCAAATTCAGCTGGCCGTTGCTATATATGCCCACATGATCTTGTGGGATATCATTGTTGTTGCTGCCATTATCCCAGGTGTCGAATTCTACTACAATCGACTGGTCAATACCACTCACGCCCAACCCCTGCCCGAGACTAAGCGATGGGGCACAAACATTGCTGAGCAAAAAAGCAAACCCGTCTGCACCCGAAGCGTCTTTGGTACCGAAATTAAGTTCAAAGGCAATGGTAAAGTTTTTGGATAGTTGCTGCGGATAATAATTGGTAACCATCCCTGCTTTCGCCTGGGCATCGGGCGTAATGGTATAAGTGAATGCATCGGCTTGTATCGCACTGCCCTGAGTACGGAATTGCTGTGCCACACACCAATTTGCTGCGCATAAAAAAAGGATGCTTAAAAGAAACGAAAATAACCGGTGCAGCATGGAAGGTTTTAAAAAAATGATTCTGATCAAAAATAGAACATTCATCACTGTAACGCTTCCATCTTTCCTGTAAAATTCCTTTCTGATACAAGGGTTCAAGCTTTTATAATAGCTTTGCAAAAAAATATTTATGCTGTTGATGACGATCCCTGATTTTTCCAATCCGGGTGTTTGGATTAGTCTCCTCACCTTAACTTTTTTAGAAATTGTTTTGGGCGTGGATAATATTATTTTCATTTCCATTGTTGCAAACAAACTACCTGCATCGCTCCAGCCGAAAGCACGTAATATAGGTTTAACACTGGCCCTGGTAATGCGTGTTGCACTGTTATTTGGCATTACCTGGATCATGCAGTTGAAAGAACCCGTTTTTGAACTCTCCTTTATGGAGGACCCTAAAGAAGTGGGCAAAGCACTTGCTATTAGCTGGAAAGATGTGATTTTAATTGTAGGCGGCATTTTTCTACTTACCAAAAGCACGCTCGAAATTCATCATAAACTGGAGCAGGCATCCAAACCGCTCAGCGCGAAAGGCAGTGCTACATTCGGAATGGTAATACTTCAGATTGTACTCGTAGATGCGATTTTTAGTGTCGACAGCATTCTTACAGCCATCGGCCTGGTAGATAATGTGATCATCATGATTATCGCTGTTGGCATAAGCATGGGTGTAATGATGGCTTTTGCCGGACCCATTTCAAGATTCATCAATCAGCAGCCTTCATTACAAATACTCGCACTTGCATTTCTGATTGCCATCGCAATCATTCTGATTGCAAATGGCTTCCATCAGGATTTCAACAAAGGGTATATCTACACTGCGCTGGCGTTTTCGCTGGTAGTAGAACTCATCAATATGCGCTTACGCCGCAGAAAAGAAGCCATCCCGGGTGAATAATGAATGCTGTCTAAGATCATCAACTAAGCCGTTTTACTTGCGGTTTACCCCTGATGATACATGCAGCAAAACATCATAAGTATTCGAAATA
This sequence comes from uncultured Chitinophagaceae bacterium, assembly GCA_964505195.1. Classification (GTDB taxonomy): domain Bacteria; phylum Bacteroidota; class Bacteroidia; order Chitinophagales; family Chitinophagaceae; genus CAZDGV01. Next base: position 66,442 of record CAZDGV010000005.1, on the reverse strand, counting down.
AAAAAGCCGCAGGTATCTGCGGCTTTTACTTTTTACAAACATCTTTAATGATCATTCCTTTCGGGTGCCAGCTCCCATGTTTCGGGTGAACGCCACAAGCTCGACAAAAGCAATTCCTTCATAAAGAAAAATTCTTTGGGGATGCGATCGTATAACTTTTCAAATAACTCTTCATGCCCCAAAATTTCCTGCTTCCAGGGCTCCCTTTCAATCATCATGATTTTATTAAACTGATCCTTGGTAAACTCTTCCATTCCGGTCCAGTCGATATCGCGATAGCGTGGTCTCCAACCAATCGGGCATTCTACTGCAGCAGCATTGCCTTTGCAGCGCTTGATGATCCACTGTAACACCCGCATATTTTGTCCGAAACCCGGCCAGGCGAATTCGCCGTTCTCATCTTTTCTAAACCAGTTCACGCCAAAAATGCGTGGCGCATTGGGAAGGTCACGCCCAAATTGTAACCAGTGATTAAAATATTCTCCCATATGATAGCCGAGGAAGGGCAGCATGGCGAAAGGATCGCGGCGCACTTTTCCTAACTCACCAAATGCAGCAGCTGTCATTTCGCTACCCATGGTTGCAGCCATATATACACCATAGTTCCAGTTAAAGGCCTGATAAACTAGCGGCACGGCTGTGCTGCGTCGACCTCCAAAAATGAACGCTTTTACGGGCACACCTTCGAGGCTTTCCCAATGCTCATCGATGGCAGGATTTTGATAAGCCGGTGCGGTAAAGCGTGCATTGGGGTGCGCTGCGGGCTTACCGCTATTTTTATCGTAGGGCTTACCGGTCCAGTCGGTCAAACCATCGGGCACCTCTTTGGTCATACCTTCCCACCACACATCCCCGTCGGGCGTAATGGCAACGTTGGTAAAAAGGGTGTTGGCGCGGATGGTTTCCATTGCATTGGGGTTGGTTTTGGCATTGGTACCGGGGGCAACACCAAAATAACCCGCTTCGGGGTTGATGGCATAAAGCCTGCCATCAGTTCCTTTATGTATCCAGGCGATATCATCGCCCACCGTTGTAATTTTCCAGCCACCCATTTCTTTGGGCGGTATCATCATGGCAAAATTGGTTTTACCGCATGCGCTCGGGAAGGCAGCTGCCACATAGGTCTTTTCTTTTTCCGGACTTTCCACGCCCAAAATCAGCATATGCTCGGCCAGCCAACCCTCTTCACGGGCCATTACACTGGCAATGCGCAGGGCAAAGCATTTTTTACCCAAGAGTGCATTACCGCCATAACCACTTCCATAAGAAATAATAAGGCGCTCTTCGGGAAAATGGGTGATGTATTTAACTGTTGGGTTACAAGGCCACTTCACATCTTTTTGTCCGGGCGATAAAGGAGCTCCAAGCGTATGAACACATTTCACAAAATCCTTACCAATATGAGGCATTACCGCATCTCCAATGCGCGTCATGATTTTCATGTTCACCACCACATATTCGCTGTCGGTTATTTCAATGCCATAGCGCGACAAAGGCGAGCCTACAGGGCCCATACAAAAAGGAATTACATACATGGTACGACCTTGCATGCATCCCTTGGTAAGTCCTTCGAGGGTGGTTTTCATTTCATTGGGATCCATCCAGTTGTTGGTGGGACCTGCATCTTCTTTACGGCGACTGCAGATATAAGTGCGGTCTTCCACGCGGGCAACATCACTGGGATCGCTGAAACAGGCGAAGCTGTTAGGTCGCTTTTCAGCGTTGAGGCGGATAAAAGTTCCTTTATCCACCAGCTGCTGACAAAAAGCATCGTACTCCTCCTGGGAGCCATTACACCAGTACACTTTTTCAGGTTGAAAATGCTGGGCCATTTTCTCAACCCATTGTTTCATTTCGGTTTTGGCAGGGGCAATCATATCAAAGGTGTTATTTGAAATGTCAAACATAGCAGATGTTTTCGAATTAAATAAGCGAACTACAAGAATAGATGAAATCACACCGCCCCAAAATGAGATATGTCAGCCTTTCAGATAACCATTAATAGGCGCTGCTTTAGTTTCTATACAAAACAGTTAAAAATCATTTACATTACACGCTCATACGATTGTATATGCTTCGATGGTTGCTTATTTTATGGTGGAAACTCAGCGGTTGGACGGTAAAGGGCGTGTTTCCTGATCATGTAAAAAAATTTGTGATTGCAGTAGGTCCGCATACTTCCGCATGGGATATTGTGGTAGGCATGGCAGCCAGGGAAGCGGTTCCCATCCCAAAAGCCTATTTCCTGGGTAAAAAAGAGTTGTTCGACGGACCTTTTGGATGGTTTTTCAGAATGGTAGGCGGCACACCGGTAGACCGCTTCAGCAGCCAGGGCATGGTAGAACAGGCCGCCGCAAAATTTTCACAGGAAGAAGTATTCCGTTTAGCTATATCACCAGAAGGAACAAGAAAAAGAGTTGAAAAGCTACGTACGGGGTTTTATCATATCGCAAAAACAGCCGGAGTACCAATTTTGCCTGTGGGAATGGACTTTAAGCACAAAACCCTTGTTTTTGGCGAACTGATGACATTATCAGATAATGAGGCGGAAGACTTTAAAAAAATTGCTGCATTTTTTGCTCCTATCGAGGGTAAGCTGCCGGAACAGGGAATGGCGCACCTCGAAAAAGTATATTCATAAAAAAAGCGATGCAATGCATCGCTTATGATTTAAGTATTTGTAAAGGATTATTCTGCTTCAGCCACTACTTCTTTCACTTCGGGAATCATACGCTTCATCATTCCCTCGATTCCCGCCTTAAGCGTGATCATGGAAGAAGGACAACCACTGCAACTGCCCTGAAGCATGAGATTCACGCGGCCATCCTTAAAACTTTTAAACTGAATAGCGCCTCCATCCATTTCCACTGCGGGCTTAACATAGTTCTCAAGAATTTCCTGTATGCGCTGTACCACATCGCTTTCATCGCCCGTTAGTACCACTTCTGGAGCAGCCTGTTGCGGAACTTTCTCCTCATCGATAACGGTTTTACCTGCTTCGAGGTATTCCTTCAAAAACTGACGAACAGTTGGTATCACATCCTGCCACTCCATTTCCGGATTGTTACGGGTAAGAGTAATAAAGTTGCTGGCAATGAAAACCGCCTTCACAAAGGGGAAGCCGAAGAGCTCTTGCGCCAACGGTGAGGGAGCGGCGGAATCCACATCGGGAAAATCGATGCTTTTGCCGGGGTATAAGAGCTTGTTCGCCACAAACTTCATAGTTTCCGGATTGGGCGTCATCTCGGTGTAAATGCTGATAATGGTATTGCCTGTTTGTATCATTCAGATGAAATTTGAGATGCAAAATTAAGAACAAAACCCCCTCCTTTTTGTTCATGTTTAAAGTTTCTACTGAAAGTGAAATAGTGTAGATTCTACCCAAAACATATTGTAATTTTATTTCTGTTATAAACTATACCATTATGCTCAACCCCAAAATTGAAAAAGCGCTGAATCAGCAAGTAGAGCTGGAAGCGGCTTCATCTCAGGTTTATCTTGCCATGGCTTCCTGGGCAGAAGTAAACGGATATGAAGGAATTGCCAGCTTCCTTTTTATGCATAGCGATGAAGAGCGTATGCATATGTTAAAGCTGCTGAAGTTTATTAATGAGCGCGGAGGTCACGGTGTTGTGCCGGCGTTGAAACAACCTTCTTCCAAATACAAAGGCGTGAAAGAGTTGTTTCAGGATGTGCTGAACCACGAAGTATTGGTTAGTACGGAGATCAATAAGCTGGTCGATATCTGTTTGAAAGAAAAAGACTACACCACACACAATTTTTTACAGTGGTATGTTAGTGAGCAAATTGAAGAAGAAGCACTGGCACGCAGAATTATTGATAAGCTGAAGCTGATTGGCAGTGATCCGGGTGGCTTATATTTCTTCGACCGAGACATCGCAGGTATGGATGGCGGAGAAGCAGAGCAAGAAAAAGCCTAGCAAAATCGGGCATGCAAAAAGAGCTTCTTAGCTGGTACAGCCCCGCCCTTCAAAAGGAAATGCCGATTGCAGTGTATGGATACCACGGTTTCGCCTTGTTGATGATTCCCACCGCTGCAGCTGACTTCCTGGAGTACGAACGCTTTCAGCTGATAGAAGCCATGCGGCCATGGATTGAGCGCGGCAAACTAAAGGTTTACAGTATTAACAGTATCAATACGGAAAGCTGGCTGAACGAACATATGGCCGGTCATGAAAAATCACTGCGCCACCATCAGTTCAATGAATATATTTTTCAGGAAGTCGTTCCCTTTATTCAAAACAATGCAAGTCGGGAAACACCCATCTACACCTGCGGCGCTTCCTTCGGTGCGCTGCACAGCATGAATGTTTTTTTAAAACGTCCCGATCTCATCCAAGGCGTTATTGCAATGAGCGGCGTATATGACCTCACAGAATACACTAAGGGTTATTGGGATGATTATGTTTACTTCAACAGTCCCATGCATTATATGCCGAACCTTACCGATCATGGCATATTGGAACAAATACGAAGCAGCAAACACATTCATATTGTAACAGGCAGCGGTGCCTATGAAGATCCTTCAAGCAGCGGACGCTTTGCGCGCATTTTATACGATAAAGGCATATCTTATCATTTAGATGTATGGGGATCGGAATGGCCGCACGACTGGAATACCTGGAAAGCGATGCTGCCGCACTACATCGAACACAAGCTAAACTGATGTAATCATACATCAGACATCAGATTCCACACATTCTCTTCCTTGCTTTTCTGTCCGCTTCTGACAGTAAAATGTATGCAGGCAAACGATGTTGCCATTGTCTATTTTTCCTTACATTTATTCCCACCAACCTAAACTGATTGCTGCATGTCGTTTACTACCCGCACCCAACTTTCGCTGATGATGTTTCTTAACTTTTTTGTTTGGGGCATCTGGTTTGTTACCATGGGAACTTATCTTTCTACCATCATCAAAACCGGTGACGTTCAGATTGGTCATGCCTACGGTACACAGGCACTCGGCGCCATCATCGCGCCGTTTTTTATCGGGCTCATTGCCGACAGATATTTTGCTGCACAAAAAATACTAGGCGTCCTTCACTTAGTAGGCGCAGGGGTGATGTATTATCTCGCACAAACGAAAAGCTTTGATCATTTTTATCCGCTGCTGCTGATGTATATGATCATATACATGCCCTCACTCGCATTGGTCAACGCTATTTCCTTCAAGCAAATGCAGCAGCCCGAAAAAGAATTTTCACTTATCCGCATGTGGGGAACCATCGGATGGATTGCTGCAGGACTATTAATTGCCTGGCTTGCTTTGGAACAAAAAAAGCAACTCGACCAAACTTTTACGATGGCAGCAGCCATCTCAGGTGTGCTGGGCGTTTACAGTTTTTTTCTGCCGAATACTCCTCCTCCAAAGGCAAAACAAAAAACTACGCTTTCGCAAATCCTCGGACTGGATGCATTGGCATTGCTGAAAGATAAAAATTATCTCATTTTCTTTCTTTGCTCTATTCTTATATGTATTCCCCTTGCGTTTTACTATCAGGAAACGAATAAGTTTTTGAATGAAGTGGGCGTGAGCAAAGCAGCGGGAAAGATGACGATGGGACAAATGAGCGAAACGATTTTTCTCTTTCTTATGCCGCTGTTCTTTGCACGGCTTGGCGTAAAAAAGATGCTGCTAATTGGTATGGTTGCCTGGATTTTGCGTTATCTCTGCTTCGGCTTCGGTGATGCCGGAACTGGCATTGCATTGCTCTATGCCGGAATTATTCTGCACGGAATTTGTTACGATTTCTTTTTCGTTACCGGACAAATTTATACCGACGAGCGTGCCGGTGCAGAGATTCGATCAAGTGCACAAGGGCTGATTACGCTGGCTACCTACGGCGTGGGTATGTTCATCGGATTTTGGTTTGCTGGGTATGTAGTAAACTACTACAAAACAGCGGATGGACATGATTGGTCAACTATATGGATGATCCCCGCCGGCATCGCTACGGCAATTACGCTTTTATTTATGTTGCTTTTTAAAGCACCGAAAAAAATCAATGCATAAAACATTAGCCTTATGGCTTCACGCGATACCCGTAGAAATATTATCAAAAAAATTACCGCAGGTGCATTGGGTATGGCCGTATGGCCCGCACTTTCCATGAATGAAAGCAGTACGGAAACATCTGTACTGAAAGGAAAAATTCGCCATTCGGTTTGCAAATGGACCTACGGATTTCTTTCGCTGGAAGCATTATGCGTTGCTGCAAAGGAGATCGGCATCACTGCAATCGATCTCGTTGGGCCCGAAGAATGGCATATACTGCAAAAGCATGGATTAGATTCTTCCATGTGCAATGGCGCTGAAATCAGTTTGACGGAAGGGTGGAACAACAAGTCGTATCATACAACTTTGATTCAGCGCTATACAAATCATATCGAACTGGTGAGCAAAGCAGGCTATAAAAATCTCATTTGCTTTAGTGGCAACAGAAACGGAATGGATGATGAAACAGGCATGAAGAACTGTGTAGAAGGATTGCAACAAATTATATCACTTGCTGAAAAGAAGGGAGTCATCATTCAAATGGAGCTTTTCAACAGCAAAGTGGATCATCCTGATTATATGTGCGACAAAAGCAGCTGGGGCATTGAACTATGCAAACGCATCGGTTCGCCCAACTTTAAACTGCTGTACGATATCTATCACATGCAAATCAATGAAGGAGATATCATCCGCAACATCCGCAATCATCATGCATTTTTTGGACACTACCATACTGCAGGTGTGCCTGGCAGGCATGAAATTGATGATACGCAAGAACTCAACTACCCTGCTATTATGCAAGAGATCGCTGCAACAGGGTACAAGGGATATGTTGCGCAGGAATTCATCCCCACAGGAAAAACCAATACAGAAAAAATAGCAGCGCTAAAAGATGCGATCCGCCGCTGCGATATCTAAATACTTTCTGCTCATTACTAACTACTTATTAAAATTTTATGCCGGAATCAAACACATACGATGCCATTGTAGTAGGCTCAGGAATCAGCGGTGGCTGGGCCGCCAAAGAGCTTACGGAAAAAGGACTTAAAGTTCTTATGCTTGAGAGAGGCAGAAACATTGAACACATTAAAGACTATGTGAACGCCAACAAAGAGCGCTGGGAATTTCCGCACCGCGGATCGGCAACGCAGGATATGAAAGAAAGATTTCCCGTGCTGAAGCGCGACTATCCATTAAGTGAGGAAGTAGAGGAAATGTGGGCCAATGAAAAGGATTGTCCGTATACAGAAGTAAAGCGGTTCGACTGGTACAGAGGTTATCATGTAGGTGGCCGCTCCTTACTTTGGGGGCGACAGTCGTATCGCTTCAACAAATGGGACTTTGAAGCCAATGCGAAAGAAGGGATTGCAGTAGACTGGCCTATACGCTACGATGATCTTGCACCCTGGTACACTTATGTTGAACAGTTTGCGGGCATACAAGGAAGTAAAGAAGGATTAGAAGTATTACCCGATGGGGCTTTCCTTCCTGCCATGGAAATGAATGCCGTTGAAAAAACTGTTGCAGCACGCATCAAAGCAAAGTACAAAGGCATGCGCCATATGTTTATTGGCAGAAGTGCCAACCTAACGGCTCCACTGGAAGGGCGTGTAAACTGTCAGTATCGCAATCGCTGCTGGCGCGGATGTCCTTTCGGAGCGTATTTCAGCACACAGTCTTCCACCCTGCCTGCTGCCATGAAAACAGGGAACCTCACACTGCGGCCTTATTCCATTGTTACCAAAGTGCTTTACGATAAAAACACGAAAAAGGCGAGTGGAGTGGAAATCATTGATGCGGAAACCAATCAAACCTACGAGTATAAAGCCAAGATTATTTTTCTCTGTGCATCGAGCTTCAACTCTACCTGGATTCTCATGAACAGTGCTACCGATATCTGGCCTGAAGGACTGGGCAGCAGCAGCGGAGCATTGGGACATAATGTAATGGACCATCACTTTAAAATTGGTGCAGCAGGAGCAGTAGAAGGATTTTCAGATACCTATGTGTATGGTCGCAGACCTACCGGCATTTATATTCCGCGCTTTAGAAATATCTACAATGACAAAAGGGATTATCTCCGCGGCTTCGGATATCAGGGGGGTGCGGGCAGAGGAAGAGGAATTGAAGTAGCAGAGTTTACGGTAGGCGCCGCGCTGAAAGAAGCATTGAGTGTGCCTTCGAAAGACTGGAACATGTCGATCCTCGCATTTGGTGAAATGCTGCCCGATCATAGCAATCGCATTTTTCTTGATAAGGATAAAAAAGACAAATGGGGATTGCCGGTGCTGGCCATAGATGTGGAGCTGAAAGAAAATGAACAGAAGATGCGGAAAGACATGGTGGACGATGCGGTGGAAATGCTTACCAATGCCGGCGTAAAAAATGTGCAGCCTTTCGACTGGGGATATGCCGTTGGCATGGGCATACATGAAATGGGAACAGCGAGAATGGGAAGAGATCCCAAAACCTCGGTGCTGAATGGTTTCAACCAGGTTTGGGATGCACCCAATGTGTTTGTTACCGACGGTGCGTGCATGACCAGCGGTTCATGCGTGAACCCATCGCTTACGTATATGGCCATAACGGCGCGTGCAGCAGATTATGCTGTGCAGGAATTAAAAAAGGGAAATTTATAAAATCATACCGATGATGAACAGACGCGAACTCATCAAACAAATTGCACTACTCACAGGAGGCTTGGTGATTGGATCAGAAGTTTTTCTGAGCGGTTGCAAACAGCCGGGGAAAACCGGACTACTGCTATCAGAAAACGAACTGGCATTGCTCGATGAACTGGGAGAAACCATCATCCCCGCTACAGACACACCCGGTGCAAAAGCGGCCAATATCGGCGCATTCATGCAAAGCATTGTGGGCGACTGCTATACCAAGGAAGAGCAAGATGCTTTTATGAAAGGATTAAAAGGTATAGATGCAATATGTAAATCGGTAGTGGGAAAATCTTTTTTGGAAAGCAGCGCAGCGGAAAGAATGCGTTTTGTAGTTCATCTTGAAAAAGACGCAAAATCCTTTAATGAAAATGTGAAAACGAAAAATGCAGAAGGAGATAAACAAGCTAAGGAAAAAGGGACCACATTTATACCCGAACCGCCACACTATTATACCATGATGAAACAGCTCACACTCTGGGGCTTTTTCACTTCAAAAACAGGTATGACAGAAACACTTCGCCATGTTGCAGTGCCAGGACGTTACGACGGAAGTGCTCCCTACACTGCAGGCGAAAAAGCATGGGCGGGAGATTAACCATAGCAATAAAAAATTCTGGCGAATTAAAACGGGTTTTAATAGAAGAAGCAATTCCTTGATTGTATTTTAGTATCTTCTTTAACCTACACAACAACAGAATATGGTTACCATTGATAATTACATGGATGTGCATTACATCCATCGCAGCAACTGGCTGAGAGCAGCAGTGCTCGGTGCTAACGATGGTATTATTTCTATTTCCAGTCTTGCCATTGGCATTGCAACTGCCAGTGTATCGAGAGAGCCGGTGGTGCTTGCAACGGTAGCAGGTTTGGTAGCCGGAGCATTGTCGATGGCTGCGGGTGAATATGTATCGGTGAGTGCCCAAACTGATACCGAAACCGCAGATATTGAAAGAGAAAAACAAGAGCTGGAAGAAATGCCCGAACAGGAACTCGCTATACTTGCTGCTATTTATGAACAAAGAGGATTAACGAAAGAAACTGCTTTGCAAGTTGCCAAAGAGTTAACAGAGGCCGATGCACTGGGCGCACATGTAAGAGATGAACTTGGTATTAATGAAATTTCACGGGCAAAACCCATACAAGCGGCTTTTGCTTCAGGAGCTGCATTCTGCGGAGGTGGATTGCTTCCTTTAATCGTAGTGTTACTGGCAGATATTAAAATGATGGAATACTGGTTATATGGTTTTTCAATTTTGTTTTTATGTGTGCTGGGTGCGATCTCTGCAAAAACAGGCGGCTCTTCCATTAAAAAAGCAATACTGCGTATTTCTGTTTGGGGAAGCATTGCAATGGGACTATCCGCATTGGTAGGATATATTTTTGGCGTAAACGTGTAACTGCTTTCAAAAGCATTTTTAAAGCAATCGGCCCGCAAATTTTGCGGGCCGATTGCTTATTCTATATTAATCTAAATGATTACTGCCCCTGCCCAAGTGAATACGCAGGTTTACCGTCAAAGCGATACAGGTTTTCTGTTTTAATCACATCCACTCCTTGTGCTATCGCCTGCTGCATCAATGCTACGATTTGTTCTTTCGTGAGCACATCAGAAGCTTTGGGCTTGAAGCGACAACGCCAGTGGTCAGTACAGAATGTTTCCTTAAATCCTTCAGGCCATACTTTAATGCCGCGGTTGGTGATCATGGAAAGTTTTACATCAGATTGCTCCAGCTTTTGAATGATCACCGCCAGCTCGTTGGCATCGGTGCCTGGCCAGTGTACGAAAAGGTCAACACCTTCCAGCACTTTCTCTTTGGGTGCTTTACGAACATAGCTGGGTAAATTCAAGCCGCCGTTGTTGGAATAACTTACTGTTTTCAGCTGAGCAGGTTTTTGTCCGAGATGGGCAATCACCGCATCTGCAAATTCCTGTGTGCCTACTTTTTGCTTGCTCACTCCTTCTTTGAAGATATCATAGGTATGAATGCCATCTTCAATGGTTTTCAACCAAGCGTTTTGTACTTTTTCAGCAACATCAGACTGACCAATATGACTGAGCATCATGATGGCTCCCTGCAACAAACCCGATGGGTTGGCAAGGTTTTGTCCGGCACGGCGCGGTGCAGAACCGTGAATGGCTTCAAACATGGCACACTCTTCGCCAATATTCGCTGAGCCGGCCAATCCTACAGATCCTGCAATTTGTGCTGCCACATCCGACAATACATCACCGTACAAGTTGGGCATCACCACTACATCAAACTGTTCGGGTGTATCGGCAAGCTTTGCTGCGCCAATATCAATAATCCAATGTTCATTTTCTATTTCAGGGTATTCTTTGGCGATTTCATCAAACACCTGGTGAAACAAACCATCGGTTTGCTTCATGATATTGTCTTTGGTAAAACAGGTAACTTTTTTACGGTTGTATTGCTTGGCATACTCAAATGCATAGCGTACAATTTTTTCACAACCGGGGCGACTGATCAGCTTCAAGCACTGCACTACTTCGTCGGTTTGCTGATGCTCGATACCTGCATACAAATCCTCTTCATTTTCGCGTACAATTACCACATCCATCAGCGGATGCTTAGTTGCAACAAAAGGATGTAAGCTCATACACGGACGAACATTCGCATACAAACCAAGGAATTTTCTGGTGGTAACATTTAAGCTTTTATAACCGCCACCCTGGGGAGTGGTGATGGGTGCTTTGAGAAATACCTTGTTGCGGCGGATAATATCCCAAGCAGAAGGGGCAATGCCCGCAGTATTGCCGGAGAGATATACTTTTTCACCAACTTCAATTTCATCGATTTCGATTTTTGCGCCGGCGGCCATGATAATTTTTAAAGTGGCATCCATAATTTCAGGACCGATGCCATCTCCTTTTGCTACGGTAATACGTGTCATTTTTTCAAGATTTAATTACGAACGATGTTTTTAAATAGATCTGCTTTCTAAGGCAACCCGGGCTTTTAACCTGGGAGGGTGAAATTAGTAAAATAATGATTGTGCTTGTCAACCAGTCTTAAAATTCAGGCCGTTTGTGCCACGATAACAAGCAGCACTGAAAACTGAGAATAAAAACTACGCTAATACAATAAGTGCTTTTTGGAAGCATTCCGCCATCCCGCCTGTGATTCATAATTCACGAAGAAAATTTTCAGGTCGGCCTGCGACTCATAAGGAACGAAAAAAATCTTTTTATCTGCCTGAGAAACATAGTCTACGAAAAACCACTTCCCGTTGTTGTTTCCTGCCTGACTTTGATACTTCACTTTAAACACTTTCAAATCGGCCTGCGACTCATACTTCACTACAAATACCTTCACATCTGCCTGACTTTGGTAGTCAACGCTGAAAATTTTCTGTGCTGCCGCCGGTTGATGGACACAAGCTAAAAGCAGGCATAACAAAAATGCTTTTGAAAGGGATTTGAAACCCCATTTTGAAGAAAGCGGTAAGGCGAAAAACATATGGTATGGTTTTATACTGCAATATACGAGCAGATTGGAACGAGCGCAGCTGATCGGAAAAACAAGATTATCAACGGGAGGGGAAAAGAGAATTACAGGGTTTCATGTAGCGTGAAACCGACCGAAAAATAAGGTGAGTTAGCAACGGCATGGTGAAATTCACTCATTTTTTTGGTTGATTTAAGAAATAAGTCCTAATTTTCGTAACCTTTTATTTAAACATAATTTTTTATAATTTGTTTATTAATACATTGATTTTCAAATACATAAATAGGTTACGTCCTTTTATCAAACCTCGTAACCTATATTCGGCTGCCTCCCTGAAAAGGTTCCTGCTCCTGTTTATATTAACTGGTGCAATGCTTTTGGCGGAAAAGACTAAGGGACAGGTAAACGCTCCCAATGCAGATGCAGATTCAATGGCATCGGTCTTGCTTCGTCTTATTCATCATCCGAAAGCCATCCCCTATATCTATACGCAAAAGCTGAAAGGGGTGATACCCGATGAATTGATACCATCGCATTTAAAAAGGGAAGAACAATATCTAATTAAAACCAAAAAACAGCTTTTTGCCGGTGTGGATGGATCGGGATTGCTTTATGAACTACGCGACAGTTCCGGTCGGCTGAAAGTAACCCGCATTGATCAAAGCGAGCATCATGGCAACAATTTCGGAGCGCTGCGCTTTACACTGAATGATACAATTTATGCGTTGGGTGGATACGGTTTTTGGAAAAGTAATGGTCAGCTCCGGTATTTCAATACCGACTCAAAACAGTGGTCGCTCATAAAACTCAACCAAGACATACATTTTTATCATCCTCTGGCATGGATTGATGCTAAAACGAATCAGCTTTATTGCTTTGGATCTTATGTAATAGACCAGGGACTTAATGAACCAGTTACGAAAGATGCAATTGCCGGTGTCAAGCGTTTGTATGTGCTCAATATTCAAACTGGCACCTGGAAGGATCTGGGGGAGATGAGAACCATCTATGACATGCCAGCCGATAAAATTAATCTGGAAGAAATGAATCCAGATGGTGTTCGACCTGCCTGCGATTTTAACGGGGGTTATTTTATGACCATCTTGGGTAAGCATCATATCGATGATTTTATTCAGAATCAACGACTGGAGCCCACCAAACAATTTTACCTGAAGTTTTCAAAATTCTACAAGTTTCGCTGGAACATTCTGTACTTCGATGACAGCACCATGTTCTATGGCAATCCGGAAATTAACGCAATGGACAGCATTCCCTTTAGGAAAAAAGATTTCATCGCTACGGGGAAAAACGTTTATTCTCCCATCAGTTCCGGAATTTTTTCAATGCAAATACAAAGCAGAGATACCGGTTTTTTAATTGCAGGAATAGCAGGTGGATTTATACTGTTTATCGCACTTGCATTTTGGCGAAACCGTATCCAACCGAAAAAGCAAAACAAACAAGAAGATGCATCCAATGCTATCAATACTATTTCAGAGCTGCAAAAGAATGTCCCGCTTTTCGATGAATTTGAAACAGAACTGATCCGCTTCATTTTGGAAAAATCCAAAGCAAACTTACCTACAACTGTTCCTGAATTGAACAGAATACTTGGACTGGCAGATAAAAACGAAGCCGTACAAAAAAAGAACCGCAGCGAAAAAATCAATCGGATCAATGAAAAGTGGAAGCAACATTCGAGAGAAGACAATTTACTGATACAAAGAAGAAGATCGGAATTTGACAAACGGAACTTTGAATACTATATTGAAAAAACATTATTCTCAAAACTGAAACTTCCGGAAGCATAACCAAATAACATAAATACAACACCATCATCCCTTCAATACATAACAATGAAAAAAATATTTATCCTGCTGCTATTTTTTATTTCCATTAAAACGCAAGCGCAAACAACGGATGAAAAAGCAATTTTACAGCTGCTTGAAAACCAAACTAGATCCTGGAACTGCGGCGATTTGCGGGGATTTATGAAAGGGTATTGGGAAACAGACTCACTAATGTTTATCGGGAAAAACGGCATCACCTATGGGTTTAACCAAACGCTTGCCAACTACCGGAAAAATTATCCCGATATGGATGATATGGGAACTTTGGAATTCGATATTAAAAAAATGCAGCCTATTTCTGCCGACGCCTACTTCGTGATAGGCAAATGGCATCTAAAACGAGAGGCAAAGGGTGATTTGCAAGGGCATTTTACTTTGCTTTTAAGAAAAATAAATGGCGAGTGGTTGATTGTGGCAGATCATAGCAGCTAGTAACGATTTAGTATCAAGTAATGCAAAATAAATTCCGCTCGGGTATTAGCTGGTGGCTTGCAGGTTTTGTAATCATTGTGCTAGGAGGCACTTCCTTACTCACGCTGAAAGAAGGTACCTGGATAGGGTTTGTCATCAATACACCCATATTAATATGGTTTGTACATATGTTGCTGAACACCTATTACACTATTGAAGCAGAAACGCTCATCATCACCTGTGGTATTTTTTCAAAACTGCGTATTCCCATAAAAGATATCCATCACATAAAAGAAACCTCGAATCCATTGAGTTCGCCGGCACTTTCAATGGATCGATTGGAAATTAAATACGGAAAAAGAAAATTCGTACTTATTTCTCCAAAGCATAAAAATGATTTTATTGATACAATGCTTGCAAAAAATCCTCAGATAGAAATAAAGCGAAACAAAAAATCATCGAAAATCACTGCGCCATAGGCGAAGAAGATAATAAACAAAAGCGCCAGTGCTGAGTAAGAGAATGATATAATAAATCCAGTTGCCTGCGGTAGGTCCTTCCTCAAAAAATCCCCATCCCAAAAAAATTCCGAAAGTCATGTGCATGAGTAAAAAAATCATGCCCGCTGAAAGTGTTTTCATCACTTTCATCAAATAACGCCTCATTTGTGGTTCAGTGCCGTTGTGCATGCTTTGTAAACACAGGAAAGATACGTATTAACGACTAGCGGTGGATGATGATGAGCCGTTTGTTATCAAAATGCTTTTGAAAGCAAGTGTATCACCTTGAAATACATTAAAATCAACCTGCGATGGAATGCCATTTACCCTTCCGCTTTCACTGTGTTGCCAAAAATGCCATGACCGACTGATACGGGGTGCTTGCGGCTGCAAGTAATGCGCTACCCAAAGTGGGTAGTCATCAAAATGCCCGCGTAAATACCGCTCATAAAAGCGCACATTGGTATAAATGAGCGGACGAACACCGTAATGTGCTTCCACCTTTTGCAGCCATTCTTTTACGCCTTTTATCAACTTTGCTTTGGGTACGCGAAAACTTTTTTCTACATCCAAAACAGGAGGAAGATCGCCCGGCTTTAACTGAACCTGTGCAATAAAATGATTTGCCTGAACCTTACCGCTTTCAGAAGCAATGAAAAAATGATAGGCCCCGCGTACGATTCCTACTTCTCTGGTTTTTTCCCAATTACGGCGAAAGGTTTTGTCTTTCAGCTGAACACCTTCGGTCGCTTTCATAAATGCAAAGTGGAGCTGTATGCCTCCGGGCTTCATCGCACGCACCTCCTGCCAGTCGATCTGCTGCTGGTAATGACTTACATCAATACCATGAATGGTAAAACCAGAAGGCATTGGAATACCAAATGCAGTAAAACGATGCAATTCCGCCGTGCGGTTTTTCCACCAAAGCAAAGCAAATAAGGTAGCAGCTCCTATGAAAAAAACAAATAAGAACAGAAGAACCAGATTTTTTTGTCTTTTTTTGCGCGCCATTGTACCTATAAAGCTAATGCGAATAAGATTCCTTGAATAATCAAATATTGGGAAAAGAAACGGATAAGCCAGCGAAAAAGTATCTTAGTTGAAGAAATTGAAAGATTTATAAACAGCAAACAGTTTCTTTGTTCAATATGTGGATTATATTGCTCATATTATTGGTTCCCTATTTGTTGCTACTAGCCATCTATCGCATCTGGTGGCAGCGGAACGAAAAAAAACAAACCGAAAACAGGGAAAAGCAATACCATCGTTTTAGCATTCTGATTCCTGCACGCAATGAAGCAGAAAATATCGAAAAATGCCTACAAAGTATTGCAGCAATTGATTACCCTAGCGCATACTTTGAAATAATTGTGATAGATGATTTTTCAACCGATGCTACCGCGGAAATTGTAAGTAATCTATCGGGTGTACGCCTCATTCGGCTCAGTGAAAGCGTTTCATCACCCATCAACTCCTACAAGAAAAAAGCCATTGAAACAGGTGTTGCTGCTGCAAAGTTTCCCTGGATTGTAACAACCGATGCTGACTGCACAGTTCCTAAAAACTGGTTGATGCATTTTAATAGAATTCTCCAGCAAGAACAGATTCAATTTATTGCAGCACCGGTAGCAATACAATATGGAAAATCTTTTTTACATGTTTTTCAAGCGCTCGACTTTATGAGCTTACAAGGTATTACGGGAGCTGCCGCATCAACCGGTTTTCATCATATGTGCAATGGCGCGAATTTATGCTACAGCAAATATGCTTTTGAGGCTGTGGAGGGTTTTCGTAATATCGATCATATTGCCAGCGGAGATGATATGCTGCTGATGCAAAAAATAGCACAAAAATTTCCCAAAAGCATTGCTTATTGCAAAAACAAAGAAGCCATTGTTACAACACTTCCTGTGAATGGCATAAAAGCATTTTTTATGCAACGCATACGCTGGGCTAGCAAAGCGCGCAGTTACAAAGATGCGCGTATAATTACTGTACTGCTGCTGGTTTATCTGCTCAACGCCTTCTTGGTTTTCGTTTTTCTGATGGCATTTTTGAATGCATCACTTTGGCCGGTATTGATTGCAGGTATTCTGACGAAGTGTATCGGAGAACTGATATTCCTATTACCCGTTGCTGAATTTTTTGGCATGACTGCATTACTGCTTTGGTTTCCGTTTGCTCAGCCTTTTCACATAGTATATACCGTTGTAGCCGGTGCTTTGGGAAGCATCGGTAAATATGAATGGAAACAAAGGAAAGTACAGTAAAAGATAAATGGATTAAATTACAGGGTGTATGACAAGTTCCCGGGAAACCGTTCTAAAAAAATTACTGCGAAACAAAGGTGCGGTAGCCGGCATTGCAATCATATCATTCGCTTTTCTCATTGCCATCTTCGCCTATATCATTGCCCCCGATCGCAGTAGCAATGCCAACACAATCATTGTTGAAATGGCAGCGCGAAAACCCATGCATGAGCAAATGTTTCTTGCTGTTCCAAAGGAAAACCTATTACAAGAACAAAGTGGAATCAGCAGTTTCTTCTTCGGGAAAAACGACCCCATGCAATGGATTCCGATTCAAAGCTGGAAACAATCCGGCGATCGGATCATTGCTGAAAAATGGGTGGATGAAGGTGTAACAGAGACCATTTCAATTTCCTTAAGCGGCGAACCTGCAGAACATTTTATCAGCACAAAAACTTTTTGGCTCGGTACAGATAAGTTTGGAAGGGATATGCTCAGCCGACTTATGATCGGTACCCGCGTAAGTTTGAGCGTAGGCTTAATTGCAGTGTTTATTTCCCTTACGCTGGGCGTGTTACTTGGAGCTGCTGCTGGTTATTTCGGTGGAAAAACAGATGAGTTGATCATGTGGCTCATTAATGTAGTATGGAGTATTCCAACATTACTGCTGGTATTCGCCTTCACGCTGGCAATGGGCAAAGGGTTTTGGCAAGTGTTTATTGCAGTAGGACTTACCCTCTGGGTGAATGTTGCACGCCTGGTACGCGGGCAGGTAATGGGTATTCGCTCGCTCTATTATGTTGAGGCAGCAAGAGCTATGGGCTTCTCTGATATGCGTATTATCTTTCGACACATTCTTCCAAATATCATGGGACCTATGTTGGTAATTGCTGCTTCCAATTTTGCTACGGCTATTGTACTAGAAGCCGGGCTCAGTTTTCTTGGCATCGGCGTACAGCCTCCACAGCCAAGCTGGGGATTAATGATCAAAGAAAACTACAATTTCATCATTACCAATAATCCGGCCTTGGCACTGGCGCCGGGAATTGCCATTATGTTTCTGGTACTGGCTTTTAACTTATTGGGGAACGGATTGAGAGATGCTGTAGATGTGCGCAATGAATAATTGTATCATTCTCTATTCGGTGATGCGTAATCTTTTTTGCTGATGATCGAGATAAATCAGCACTCCCAGCAACAGATAAAAGATAGTTCCGATTTTATCTGTCTCAATCAGATCGCTTAGCATATTAAGCGTAACGATCATTGAAAGTATCACTGCAGCAATCATGGCAAGCGCTCGATGAAATGGATGTCGTGATGCATGATATACTTTTATGGCTGTTGCATACATTGCACCAATTAAAAGTAAAAAGAAAATAAGTCCGGGAATACCCTGTTCAATAGCGAGTAATAAAAAATAATTATGCGCCGTAGAACGCTCCGGATTATTGCTCACCCAGGTTTCAAAAACGGGAATAGCATACGCTCTATAATGACTGTAAAAGCTGGCTGGGCCAAATCCTGTAATAGGTTCTTCTGCCACCATACGCACGCCTGCAATCCAACGATAAAATCTTTCTACTGTAGATATATCCTTTAATGCATAGGTTGCCTGCATATGTTCCGAAAACTCAGAATGATAGATGGTTCGATTGAAGTCAGGAGCAAAGCGCAAATAATTATTATTGTGAATAAGCCACCCGATAGAAACAAAAACAAAAAACATACCTGCAGCAAATAACGAAAGCAAATACTTTTTTCTTACCGCCCACACGGTAATAAGGCCTGTAAATAAACAAATCCATGCACCGCGCGAATAACCAAGAATGAGTGCAATCAAAAATATTATTACCAGTACCGCCCACCATTTTTTTGATTTGCCTTTCGAACTAAAGAAAAAAGCCACTGCGATGGGGATCAAGCAAACAATCAGTGCTGCATAATTTACATGATTACGGAAAAAAGGGCCTAAGCTTGGATTAATGGTTTCAAAACGAAAACCGCTTTGTGCATGATGATACCAGCTGTATGCAATTGGAATAAGCATGCCGAATAACATAAGTTTTGCAGCGAGTATAAAATACCTGGGACGATTACATAAAAACAAGGTTCCCAGAACAAAAGGGATGATGTACCAGGTTTTTGCTAACAGATGCTTGATGCTGAGTAATGGTTCGTATGAAAAGAAGCCGGCGACAGCAATCCAACTGAACTGTAAAAGCAACAACGAAAACAAATTGCTTTTACGGGCAGCCATCGGAAAACTAGATGGCCTATGTATAAAAACGGCAATGAGGGCTGCCGTAAGTAAAATCATAAGCAACTCATCGGGTAAATCTGTTGCCAGCAAATTGTTGAATTCAATTTCAGTGGAAAGGGGAATGCTAAATAAAAGCAG
Source organism: uncultured Chitinophagaceae bacterium (assembly GCA_964505195.1). Taxonomy (GTDB): domain Bacteria; phylum Bacteroidota; class Bacteroidia; order Chitinophagales; family Chitinophagaceae; genus CAZDGV01. Next base: position 46,867 of record CAZDGV010000005.1, on the reverse strand, counting down.
CAAATACATGGTGCGCATATTGCGCAACAAAAGCCATCCAATAAAAACAGCAAAGGGAATGAGAATAAAGAGATATTGTTCTTTAACAGCAGCAAAAACAAAAACGGTAATTCCTGCCAGCAAAGGCAGGAGTAATGACGGTTTTTGTAAACTAAGCGTAGCTCCGTTCATGAATCAGGAAATACGAGATCTTATACCTGGTATTAAAAACAGTAGCACTGAAAACAAAAAAGATGCAACTGCTGCAATCAAAGTTCCCTGTACGATGTTGGGTTTGTCTTTTTTCAGGGCCGGTAATGCAGACTGTATAACAAAAAGCGAGGGTACATCATTTATGCTGGTAGTAAACTGTTCTATAAGTTTTTCTTTTTCTAACAGCTGATCTATTAGGCTCTTTTTACGTGCAGCCATTAATTCATCTGTACCTGTGAGCATCATCAAACTATCACGCTGTGACTGATATTCAGCTTTCAGCTTGGTTAAAATCACTTGCTTCATATTGTTTGCAAACGAAACAGCATGAAGATGCGTTTGTGCAATCATAGCATTGCCGATAGCAGCAGCTAGATATTTATCCTCATCCCAAACCATGATTTTTACATGGCCAAATTCATTTTTACTAAACCGAAGATTATCTTTCAAACGTATTAATGTTTTATAAGCGCCCGCACTGCCTGTGTCGCTAATGCGGTAATGCGTCCGAAGCTGAAAACTATCGGCTAACCAACGCAGCATTTCTTCCGACTGACTAATAGCCATTAACCGGTCGTTGTCTATTTCTGAACCGTAATAAAAATATTGCTCCCAAAACTGATTGCGGTAGATATTTGAGCGATCCCCCATATTGGGATTTGCTGCAGTATAAACCGCTTCACTCTTATACACCGGGCGCTGCAATAAAAGCAGCAAACAGGTGGCAATTGCAGTGCCAATGATAGTAGACAGAAGCAGCTTGCGGCGACGAGTGATTTCTTCAAACACAAAATCGATATTCATACAAAATATTTATGCTTTCGAAAGTACAATTATTTTTCACGCTGTAGCTGCAACTGCCATAAGGATGGCATAAGGCGCAGAAGGATTATACCCACAAGCCATGATCCGAAAAGTAAGAGCGCCTGCCACATTAAATGAAGTGAGGATTCCTGTAAAAAGTAGGCTGCGATCATTATCAAAAAACCTAAGCACCCTAGGCGAAACCAGCTGGTTCCGGAAACAGATAGCTTGTATTTTTTATATGCAAATAAAAGGAGGAGTATTGCCAGCAACGAGTGACTAAAATTAGCAATCCATACCGATGCGATTGCACCATAGTAAGGAATGAGGAGGATGTTCAACACCAGATTAACAATAGCAGCTATCAAAACAAAATAAATAAATTGTTTCAAATCACCTTTTGCAGTTAACATGCTTCCGATTACAGAGACGATAAAATAGGGAATCAAAGCCAGTAACCCCCAGCGCAGTAAGGTGGCGTTATCTGGATTGCTTTCATGATAAAAAAACTGATAAACTGCTTCAGCATGAAACAATAATAAAACAATAATGCCTATTGCTACAGATATCATTGCACGCAAGACGCCATTCATCGATGTGCGGAGTAAAGAAGTATCTGTTATATGCCGCGACCAAAACGCAACCAGGTATCCGCCGACCAATGTAGCAGCCACGTGTGCAGCATCAAGAAAACGATACATGGTAGCATAGCTGCCCGCAACAGCAGCATTATTTCCAAACAATGAAAGTAAAAATCCGTCTGCACGAAAATGCATACTCATCGCAAAAAACAAAACAGCAAATGGAAACACTTCAGAAAACACATCGGTATACCGAAAAGGAGAAGAAATGTCAGTGTTATGTTGAATATTTCGGAATACAAACCAAAGAGCAATCATCAATGTAAAACCGGCAGTAGCAAGCTGTGCCAATAAAAAAGTATGAATATTTATTTGTACAATATGCAATAAGTAAAGCGCAGTCATGCCGCCTACAACCAATAATAGTTTATCCGCTACACTCAGCCATGCATCTACCTGAAAAAGTTGTAAGCCACTAAGGATGGCGCGGCAGGCACCGATCCAACTCAAAAAAAGCTGGAGTAAGCATAAGCCCGTAAGCATCCACAAATCTGTAATACCCGATAAAATTCCAAGAGAGAAAATCACAACTGCCATCAATGCACTCAAAAGCAGCTTAATCTGCATCAGCCTCGAAAACGTATGCATATCAAGGCCTTTACGATAGGCAATCTTTCGTCGAATGTATTCCGTTATACCTAGATCGGCAATGATGCTGAAAATGAATACGAAATTGAATGCAGCAAAATATTGTCCGTAAGTGGTTGCGCCTGTCAGCAACTGAACTTTTCGGTCGATACCCAGTATCCACAACGGCTTCACAAAAAGATTCAGCAGCAGTAGTAAAAAAAGGGAACTAAATAATCTGGAAATATTACGCATGTAAAACGGATCAGTCAACGGCAGTATGCACCTGCACATTACGGTGAAAGCTTTCTTCCAATGAAATAAAGGTTTCCGTGCGCTCGATGCCTTTGATTTTTTGAAGCGTATCGTGTAGCACAAAACGGAGTTGATTCATGTCTTTGCTTACAATTTCAATAAACATGCTATAGTTACCGGTGGTATAGTTGAGTCGAACGATTTCCGGAATCTTTTGAAGCTCTTTTGCCACTGCATCATATAGCGAACTTTTTTCAAGATATATCCCCACGAATGCAGTGATATCATATCCCAGGGCCTTCAAATCTACATGAAGCTTAGTGCCTTTAACAATGCCATGCTCCTGCAGTTTTTTCATGCGCACATGAATGGTACCGCCCGATACAAATAGTTTTTTTCCCAGATCAGCATATGAGATCTGAGCATCTTCCATCATGGCAGTGATGATTTGAAGATCAAGCTTATCGAGATTTAATTTCATGAATTAGGGTTCATTTTTTTGACGAATTGAAAGAATTACACAATATTATTAAATAACTTCAATGGATTATCGAATTATCAAATAAAATATACAACGCTTGCTTTAATCCGAATTGGTGCATTTCAATTTAAATTAATACTCAGGTTACTTATAGTTCTTAGCTTTTCACCATTAAATACCCAACATGAAACCCTTCCTCACTGCCTTATTTTGTTTGTTGACATACGTCGGTAGTGCACAATCACATACTCACGCTATGGGCCGGGCAATTCGCTTTCCTGATATTGCCGGTTACAAAACCCTAAAATGTGATTTACACCAGCATACTATTTTTTCCGATGGCAGTGTGTGGCCCGACATTCGGGTGATGGAAGCCTTAATGGATAGCCTGGATGTAATTTCACTAACTGAACACCTGGAATATCAGCCGCATAAAGATGATATACCGCATCCAGATCGCAATCGCAGTTTTGAGCTTGCAAAAAAAGAAGCGAAAGATCATCAACTGCTCATAGTACATGGCTCCGAAATAACGCGTCGTATGCCACCGGGACATTGCAATGCCATTTTTATTAAAGATGCCAATCTGCTCTTGGTAAAAGATTCACTGGAAGTATTTCAAAAAGCAAAAGAACAGGGTGCCTTTGTTTTTTGGAATCACCCGCATTGGATTAGTCAGCGGCGCGATGGCGTAGCAACCCTCACCGATTTTCACCGAAGTTTAATTGCTCAAAAGCTACTTCACGGTATTGAAATTGTAAACGAACATACCTACTCCGATGAAGCCTTACAAATTGCACTCGACCATAACCTAACACTCATGGGTACGAGTGATATTCACGGGTTAATCGATTGGGAATTTGGTATCCCCAAAGGAGGCCATCGTCCTATTACGCTTGTGCTTGCCAAAGAACACAGTGAGGAAGCAATTCGAGAAGCACTGTTTAATAAAAAAACGGTTGTTTACTTTAAAGACATGCTGATTGGAAGACCTGCCGAGCTTATGCCGATAATAGAGGCCTCCATTCAAATAAGGCAGATAAATTATATTGGAAAATCAGATGTGTTGCGCGTACAAATTGAAAACCGCAGTAGTATGCCTTTCATGCTTCAAAATAAATCTTCATACCGACTGCATACAAGTGGTGATTTGATAACACTGCAACCCGGCAGCGAAAATTTTATTGAAGTAAAAACTTTGAAGCGCCTGAATCAGCTGGAACTATCCTGGGAAGTATTGAATGCAGTTACTGCGCCGCAAACACATCCGCGCCATAGCATACGGATAAGCATTCAAGATACGGCTGCACAATAAGAACAATGCTAACACTGTTGAAAGTGTTCACTGATTAGTACCTTTGTCGGCCATGGGACAAAAAAAACTGATACGTTTTGCCGAAATCGAAACCTTTCCCAATGTGCTGCAGTACCCTGAAAACATGGCTGGGAAATGGCATCAATTTTTTAATAACAGCTCACCCATTACACTTGAGCTTGCCTGCGGAAAAGGAGAATATGCTTTAGGACTGGGGCGACTTTATCCCGAACGAAATTTTATTGGTGTTGATGTAAAAGGCAACAGAATTTGGGTAGGCGCCAAAACGTCTTTGAAAGAAAACCGATCGAATATTGGTTTTCTGCGTACGCAGATCGACCGCATTGATGGATACTTCGAAAAAAATGAGGTAGCTGAAATTTGGCTTACTTTCCCTGATCCGCAATTACGCAGTTCCAGATTGCGCAAGAGACTGACCCACCCGAATTTTTTAAGAAAGTACCAGCGTTTTCTCCAAGCCGACGGACGTATTCATCTTAAAACCGACTCACCGGTGCTCTATCGCTTTACCAAACTTGTTATTGAGCTATATCAGCTTCCACTGGTTGCAGACATGGATGATGTTTATAGTCAGTCATGCATTTCAGAAGAGCTGAAAATAAAAACACATTATGAAGCACTAGATATTGCCGGAAGCAACCGAATTCACTACCTCTGTTTTCAATTACCGGCGCTAGCCCTTTCGGAAGAAAAAGATTCCCAACTGAAGGAAATGGTATTTGAAAAGGAAAAGGTCTAATCAGAACAACCATTTCGGGATATTGCATTCAACAAAATAACCGTAAAGAGGTTATTCCCTTTAAATTAGACTTCTTTAACCCCTCGGGGAACTTACATGAAGAAACTAGTAGAAGGATTGGATTACTATTATGATGCCAAAGGTTGCATTGTACTTACGGCAGCCTACCACGAAGCGCGCGGTTATTGCTGCGGACACGGCTGCAGGCACTGCCCTTTCGATTTTGAAAATGTTCCGCCGGCAAGACGTAAATTGCTGCTGCAAGAAAAAAGGGAACATGAGAAAAAAGCATCCCAAAAAACTGCAGACTAAAGATTCATCTGATCCGAAAGCGTATCACTTTTTCACGGATGTTTACGACATTGTTCGTCAAATACCGAAAGGAAGGGTAAGCACCTATGGTGCGATTGCTGCATATTTGGGAACCAAGCTTTCGGCACGCATGGTGGGCTGGGCCATGAATGCATCACACCATGCAACACCTGCGGTACCTGCTCAAAGAGTCGTAAACCGAAACGGTATGCTTACGGGAAAACATCATTTTGAAACTCCCACACGCATGCAGGAATTACTAGAAAAAGATGGCGTGAAAATTGAAAAAGATACCGTAGTAGATTTTAAAAATCTTTTTTGGGATCCGGCCACAGAAATAGCACTATAACATGCTATGCCTTACTGATAATAAGGACTGATCATCCAATATACAACCACACCCGTTACTGCTACATAAAACCACAAGGGCCAGGTATATTTTGCTAAACGGCGGTGCAGCGGCCACTCTGCCGTTAAAGCACGATAGGCAGTAAACAGAATGAACGGAAGTATGACACCCGCTAAAAAGATATGCGATATCAAGATGGTATAGTAAACGATTCTGATCGCACCCTCTCCGCCAAAGGTTGTTTCGCCGGTAAATAAATGGTGGCAGATATAAGATAGAAGAAACCCGACGGAAAGCAGGATCGCGAGCATCATCATACGCTTGTGCTGCAGGTATTTTTTACTTTTTGCAAACCAAAGTCCCAACAGCAACAATACCGCAACTGCTGAATTAATCATGGCATTGATCTTCGCGAACACATGTTTATCGAAGCCCAGGTCTACCTCTACTTTCACTCTGCCAAGTATCACTACAACAACAAAAACCACTACTGATACGGCTCCAATTAACCATGCAGCCAGCTTATCGTTTTTTTTAATTATCGGATTGATCATTGTATTTTATTTTCTGAAGAGATTTCTTTTTTTCTTTTTGTCTTTTTCCAAAATCAGCAAGCCGATGTCTTTGGCAAGCTTTGCAAGGGCTGCATCATCGGTGCCTGTGTACCAACCACGTATTACACGCGACTTATCGAGCAGATAAAATTTATCGGTATGCAAAAAAGCAGTATCCACTTCTTTTCCGTCAATCACGGCACTTTTAAATTCCTGATATGCTAGGTCGTAAATTTCCTTTTTATTCCCCGTAAGAAACCACCAGTTATGATGTCGTACGCGATACCGATCAGCATAATTTTTTAACGCTGCAACACTATCGCGCTCCGGATCCACAGTGATTGAAATAAACTGTACTAGCGAATCACTGTTCAAATAAGAATCCTGCATTTTTTTCATGTTGCGCGTAAGCGTTGGGCAGGGATTAGGACAGCGGGTGAAAAAGAAATCTACCACAAGTATCTTTCCTTTCAGCTGATCGGCTTTAATGGTATCGCCGAGTTGGTTGACAAGTTTAAAATTGGAAATTTTATGCCAGGCAGTATCGTTGATCAACTTTCCCTTCTCTGTTTTCTCAACTACCGAATCATAAAAATAGCGACGTGGCATGTCCACGTTTTTCTCACTGAGTGTTTTCACAATCAGATAGGCAGTGAGGGGAAGCGCCGCCACCAGTATCAATCCTAAAACAGCATTCTTACTCATATACAATCTTTCTACCGCTGTTTAAAAAAAGCATCCCGATCCGTGGCATTATACCGGGGGTCGGGATACTGATAGTTAAAAAAATTCTTGCTCAGTGTCCGCCGCCGTGCGGAGTTTGCTCCTGCTTAACGGCATCTTTGGGCTTGTATTCGTTGCGCAAATTCTTCCAAGAGTTACCATCGGCCAGAAAGGCGATGATAAACCAAACGAAAAGCAAAAGGGGAACCACAATGGTCATAATAAGATTACGAATCTCATCACCCAGGTGCATAAAAATGGAAACGATATAAAACGCTTTTGCCAAAGAAAGAATAATAATTACACCCTTAATACCCAATACCAATCCTGCACTGGGATGTGCGCCTTTATGAATTTCATAAATCCAGAAGCCGAGCGCCAATTCAATGATGGTAATCACGGAAAGGATCACTGTAGTGCGAATGATGCGCTTCACGCTGTCCTGTGCCGGTTCGTGGTGAAAACTAACTTCAGATAAACTATTATGTTGTTCCATATTGTTGATGCGTTAAAATATTGATTGATCAAATAAGATAAAAGCAAAGAAATACAAACACCCAAACCAGATCCACAAAGTGCCAGTACAAACCCACTTTTTCAATCATGAGATAATGTCCACGACGCTCAAACACACCCTGAAGGGTCATGATATATGCGATGATGTTTATGACAACACCCGATAATACGTGAAAGCCATGAAATCCGGTAATGGTAAAAAAGTAATTAGCGAAGCCGGTATGCGCTACGGTGCCATCAGCATTAGGGAAAGGGTTGCGGCCCCACCATGCACCCTGATGGTGAAGGTGCGTCCACTCCCAAGCCTGACAGGCTAAGAAAGCAATACCTCCCACAATCGTCCATGCAAGCCATTTCTGAACGCCTTTGCGATTGTTGTGATGTCCCTCATGCACTGCAAGCACCATGGTAACAGAACTTACAATCAGAATAAAAGTCATCAAACTCACAAAAGCCAATGGCAGGTTCATACCTTCCAAACCGGGAAATGAGTTGAAAACTTCATTGGGGTCAGGCCATGAATTGCTTGAAAAACGGATCGTTCCGTACGAAATGAGAAACGCACCAAAAGTAAAGGCATCGCTCATAAGGAAATACCACATCATCAGCTTTCCATACTCAACGTTGAAGGGACTTTTTCCTCCCCCCCACCATTTATGACCTGCAGGTACTGCTTGTTCCATGTATTGACGATTTATAGATTCTTCAATAATTATTTATGATACCAGCATAAAGAAGACAAACAAATACAACCAAAGTATGTCAACAAAATGCCAGTATGTACTCACTACTTCCACCGGTACTGCGCTATAATAGCGTGTGTTGCGATGATACACTCTGAAAAATATCACCAGCAAGGCAATCACTCCTCCTAACACATGCAGTGCGTGCATACCTGTGATAATATAGAAAAAAGAGCCCGCAATGCTTTCGCGGAATGTGATATTGGTTGACCATAATTCCGCAAAGCCCATGCTTTGAATAACAATAAATGAAATGCCGAGGAGCAATGTAAATGCCATCATGGTACGATAGCGCGACATTTCCCTTTCTTTAAAAGCGCGCAGCGCAATTTGCATGGTAACGCTGCTAGCAAGTATCAGGGCGGTAGATGCATAAAAAATAACAGGCATCTGCACAGGTTGCCAGTTGGCCTGATTGCTCTTTACAATATAGGCACTGGTAAAACCAGCAAACATCATTACGATACTGCCGATTGCTACCCACAAAGTGAATTTGTGAGGGTGCATCTTATTATTACGCTCTGTCATTGCCTGTTGCATCCAATTCTTTCTTTATAATTTATCTGCCAATAATGCCAGTAAAACAATCGGCAGATATAAATAGCTGCTAAACATTACTCGTCTTGCAGCTTTTACATCCATGCTGTAATAAAGTCGTACACACTGAACCACCATAAAAATGTTGGCCAGCAATACAACCCACATGCTAATCATTCCGCTCATTCCAATGAGATAGGGCAAAATGCCTACCGGAATCATCAGCAATGCATAGATGATGGTTTGTATGGCGGTGAATTTCGTAGGACCCTGCTGCGAAGGGAGGAGCTTAAAGCCTGCCTTGCTGTAGTCGCCATGAGCTACCCATGCAATGGCCCAAAAATGCGGAAATTGCCAGAGAAACTGCATGGCAAACAATACCCATCCGCCGGTCCACGAAAAAGCATTTTCGTTGTAAGCTGCTGCCCATCCAATGAGGCAGGGAAGCGCTCCGGGAATGGCACCCACCAACACAGCAATTGCGTTTACTTTTTTTAGGGGTGTATATACATACCCATAAATAAACAAACTCAGCAATGCCAGGGCGGCCGCATATCCGCTGAAATACAAACCTAAAATCAAAGAGCCTGTTACACCGGCAATCAGCGCAAAGGCGCTGGCTTCTTTCACACTCATTCTTCCGCTCGCCACCGGTCTGTTTGCAGTGCGTTGCATCACTGCGTCTGTATCTTTTTCTGCAATCTGATTGATTGCATTCGCACTTCCCGTTACCAGCATTCCTCCCAAAAAAAGAAGGAGAATACTTCCTAAATGATAATCCACCACATTCGGCGCAAGCAAGTATGCAATTACTGCGCTAAATACCACCGTGAAACTCAGTGTGAACTTCATCAGCTGCGCATAATCTTTACGCTTTTGAACAAAAGGTGAAGATTTGCTTTGTTCTGTGCTGGATGAAGTTTCTGTGTGGTTCACTTTATGTTTTATCGTTGTTTCTTTTTGAAACAACTTGCTTTAATCCTCTTAACACTGTTTAGTGCTTGCTTTCGTCAGCACTTACAGGCGTGGTTTGAGGAATGTACTCTTTTCCATCCTTACCATAATCATACGCCCAGCGATATACCTCTGGAATTTCACCTTCCCAATTACCATGACCCGGATTGATGGGGGTTGTCCACTCAAGTGTATTAGCGCCCCATGGATTAGGATTGGTAACTTTTCTACCCTTGAAAATGCTGTAGAAGAAGTTGATCAAGAAAAGGATTTGCACCAAAAACACGATGATCGATACTACGCTTATGAATACATTCAACTCGCCGAATTGCTTGAACGATTCCCAAATATCAAATTTGTAATAACGGCGTGGCATACCCGCTAACCCTTCGTAGTGCATGGGCCAGAAAATCAGGTACGCACCAATGATGGTTGCCCAAAAGTGAATATAACCAAGCGTGTTGTTCAAGTAGCGACCATACATTTTGGGGAACCAATGATAGATGCCTGCAAACATGCCGAACATGGAAGCAACACCCATTACAATATGGAAGTGTGCAATTACAAAGTAGGTATCGTGCAGGTGAATATCAAGTGCTGAGTTCCCAAGGAAGATCCCTGTTAAACCACCTGAGATAAACAAACTCACAAAGCCGAGTGCAAAAAGCATTCCCGGTGTAAAGCGCAGGTTGCCCTTCCATATAGTAGTTATCCAGTTAAACACTTTAATAGCAGAGGGTACCGCAATCAACAATGTGAGTAACACGAAGAAAGCACCTAAGAAAGGATTGAGTCCGGTTACAAACATATGGTGTGCCCATACCAAGAAGGCCAGTATAGCAATAGCAAACAAAGAACCCACCATGGCCATATATCCGAAAATGGGCTTGCGACTGTTTACAGATAAAATTTCCGAAACCATTCCCATTGCAGGCAACAGAATGATATATACTTCGGGGTGGCCTAAGAACCAGAAGAGGTGCTGATACAAAATAGCACTACCGCCTTCATTCGGCAAGGCCTGTCCGTTAATAAATATGTCGCTCAAGTAAAAGCTGGTTCCAAAATGACGATCGAAAATCAGCAGGATGAATCCTGAGAAAAGTACCGGGAAGGAAAGTACTCCCAACACGGCAGTAAAGAAAAACGCCCAAATGGTAAGTGGCAAACGTGTCATCGTCATACCCTTGGTACGCATGTTAAGTACGGTAGCAATGTAATTCAGGCCTCCTAACAAAGAAGAAACCACGAACAGCGCCATGGAAATCAGCCATAGATCCATACCTACTTTTGAACCGGGCGATGCATCGCCAAGTGCACTAAGCGGAGGGTATGCCGTCCAGCCACCACTAAAAGGACCTGTTTGCACAAATATGGATGAAATCATTACAATACTGGCAGTGAAGAAGAACCAGTAGGAAAGCATATTCATAAATGGCGAAGCCATATCTCTTGCACCCACCTGCAGTGGAATGAGAATATTGGAAAAGGTTCCGCTCAAGCCTGCTGTAAGAACAAAAAATACCAACACGGTACCGTGCATGGTAACCAGCGCATAGTATGCTTCTGGCTGAAGCTGACCGCCTTTAGCCCACTGTCCCAGCAACTCTTCCATCCAGGGGAAACGCGCATCGGGAAAACCGAGTTGCAAACGGAAGATCACTGAAAAGAAGCCACCCAGTAAAGCCCAAAACATACCGGTAATCAAAAACTGCTTACCGATCATTTTGTGATCCTGACTGAAGATGTACTTGGAAATAAAGGTTTCATGGTGATGACCATGATGCGCTGCTTCCTGATGTGTTTCATGCGGAAGAGCTACTGACGTTGCCTGTACATTTGTTGCTTCGCTACTCATACTTTTGTCTTTGTGCGCTTTATATTGACAAGATAGTCTGTTTAAAATTTAGCCGATGCGATGGCGCGCTGCGTTGTATCTGCAGCAGGCACCGCCGGTTGGGTGGAAGGATCTTTGTCGGGGAATGCCACGTAATAATTTGGCTTTTGCTTGGCCATCCACAAATCAAATTCTTCCTGTGTTACTACTTCAATAATTCCCTTCATGGAATAATGTCCGTTTCCGCACATCTGATCGCATGAAATTTCATAAAGAAAATCTGGGTTTCCTGTACGCTGTTTCATTTCTTTAGTAGTGTACTTAGGCGTAAACCAGAGCGTAGTGGGAATACCGGGAACAGCATCCATTTTCATTCGGAAATGCGACAAACCCACATCGTGAATTACATCGCGGCTGCCGATGATGAGTTTTACCGGACGACCTTTCACGATATACATAGTTTGAGTAGTTACGACATCATCGAAATTGGCCTGATCATCCCAGATCTGACCCAAAGAATTATTTTGCTCGTCGTTGATATTTCTGAAATAGGTCTTTCCAAACTTACCGTCTTTACCCGGATAGCGCATAATCCAACCGAACTGCTTGCCCACAATTTCAACCGTCATAGCACCTTTGGGAGCATCGGCTGTAATCTGAAACCAAAATTTAAGTCCGTATACCACCAATACAGTAAGTGCGATGGCTGGTACAACTGTCCAAATTACTTCCAGCTTATTATTGTGCGGGAAATAGTAAGATGTACGTCCTTCTTTTTCCTGATACTTCCAGGCGAAATAAAACAGCAGCACCTGTGTAATAATGAATACTACACCGGTAACAGCAATGGTCATCCAAAGCATCTCATCGATCTTTTCGCCTTCTACAGAAGCGGAACCCTGCGGAAATAAGGTTTGCTTAAAAAGAATTTTATTGCAATACCATACTCCAATAAGTCCAAAGATCATGAAGCCCAGCAAGAGGGCAGCATTGATTTTATTGGACTGCTTTCTTGCCTGATCCTCTCCTTTCAGCACACTTACATATTCACTGGCTTTGGCAATTTGAAAAATTACCACAAACACCAAAATGGCGGCTGCAATTACTAAATAGGTAGTTGTTGTCATACCAACTTTTGTATTTATCGTTTCTGTCTCTTAAGTTTTCTCTTTTCTTATTGCTCTTATGTATGATGAATCACACTTTCCTTGATCAGCGGGTGGTTCTTTGGAACCAACGACGCTTTACCCAGGTATTTTGCCGTACTCCAAATAACCAATCCTAAAAACCCGGCTGCGATGCCAAGACTAAACAGGAAATGGCTGAAGGAGTTAGCTTCCTGACCCAGCTTTTTCAGCGGACCAGGAGTGATCATCTGATAAAAATCAAGCCAGTGTCCGAAAATGATGATTACCGCCATCAGTGTGATGGTTGTATAATTTCTTTTCGAACTACGACGCATGAGTATCAACAAAGGAGCAAGGAAATTGATAATAATGTTTAGCAAAAAAATTGCTTTGAAAGCACCGCCTTTACCGCCGGCGCCAATACGATCGATGAAATATTCTGTTTCCTCCGGCTGGTTGGAATACCAGATAAGCATGTACTGTGAAAACCAGAGGTAAGTCCAAAAAACAGAGAATGCAAACATGAATTTTCCGATATCATGAATATGCTCCTCGTTTACCAGTTCAAGGTAGCCGTGGTTTTTCAGAAATACAATGAACAGCAACATGAGTGAGATACCGGCCACCCAGCTGCTTGCAAAAGTGTACCAGCTGTACATAGTAGAATACCAGTGTGCATCAATGCTCATGAGCCACTGCCAGGGAAGGGTTGACATTACAGTAAGACCATACAATACCAGAAAAGCCGCTACAATAATGATCGACTTCCAGTAAAAGCGCTGATCTCCACGCTGAGCCATATCTTCTGCAATAGAGTTTTTGCGGAACAGATATCGGAAGAACCAGAAACCAGCCACTGAAACTACAGAAAACAAAGTGTACATGGTAGGATTCAGGAATCCCGCTTTCCAATTCAAGATTGGATCATGCTTTACATGCTCTGCATCTTTCCAATGATAAATATAATGATCGGGCGAAAGCCACACATAACCGAGTAAAATAATCAATACGATTGGTCCGCCAATATTCATAAAGCCGGAAATGGCCTCAGGCACCCTGCGGAACGATTGCTGCCATCCGCCCTGTGCCAGGGTGGTAACCGAAACAAAGAAGAAGCTGGCAACCGTAATGAGAAAGAAATAAATACCATTGTGCATGAGTGCCATCCAAAATTTGGTTGCACCATATGATGCAGGATCTGTTTCGCTGCCTCCATGATGAGCTGCAAAAGGATGCAGGAAAATAATTCCAAGCACCAGGGTGAGCAAACCAACGCCCATCAGTCCATACGACCACTTTTTCATTCCCGAGGGCGCTTCAAATGTTTCTTTCAGTTGCATCGCTATATCTTTTATTCTGTGTTTGTAAATTATTTTTCAGTGCTGGCAACAGCATCAGCAGCAACATTGTCTGCCGGCGGTTGAATTTTACCTTGCTTAACTTTTATGTAATGAATAATCATCCAGCGCTGCTCGGTACTCAATTGTGAAGCATAGCTTCCCATCAGGTTTTTACCATAGGTTAATGAATACATCATTTGTCCTGCAGGCATGCTTTCATATTTTGCATCACCTACCAAGGTAGCCGGCTTTGCGGGATAAGGACCTTCGCCGCCTTTGTAAATCGGTCCGTTACCATCGAGCTTTTCACCGTGGCAGATACCGCAGTTAATATTATACAGGCGAGCTGCTTCGGTCAGTTGTTTTTCATTAAGCGACGTAACAGGGTTCTCAATCTGGCGTGATGCAAAATAATTTACGGTGTCGCCGGGCTTATCCATAGAAAGCGGAAACTGTGCCATGCCACCACGCTTCACTGTTCCTGCTACAGGTGTTGCATCATAACGAATACCCTGATCTTTTAAATAGCTGTGATCCGCATAGGTTTCTACAGCACGGCTATAGGCCATATCGGGTACATAAATTTTTCCGGGCGTACGGCGCACTTCACTGCTGCATGAAATCATGCCAGCAAGCACTACTGCAGTAAACACCTTGAATACAATTTGTTGGTTACGCATCTGGTTTCAATTATCCGATTACAGTTTCGTTTTTTTCTTGATACAATTTGCTGGCTTTGTCGTATCTGCCCAACCACCAGCCGGTTTCTGCTTCCTGCACATGCACATCAGAAGCACCCTGGGCAGACAAAAATGCTTTGGCTTCTTCTACATTGGTTTTAGAAGTCACTTCAATGGCCATCACCATCAGGTCGTCGGTTGCACGCAAACTAAAATGATGCTTCTTAACAAAAGGCGCAAGCTGGCAGAGGTAGCAGAAAGTAAGCACCATACCTACCGCAGCAAAAAGTACTGTCAATTCAAAAGCAATGGGAATGAATGCGGGCAATGGTAAATAGGGTTTACCGCCAATATTCAAAGGCCAGTCTTTAGTGAATACCCAGCTCATAAAGCTAAGCGCTGTTGTAGTGCCGGTGATTCCATAAATAAAACCTGCTGTATGCAAGCTGGTATCACGCAACCCCATCACCTTGTCGAGTCCATGAATCGGAAAAGGCGTGTAAACATCGTGAATTTTATACCCCGCCTTGCGCACTTGCTTTACTGCAGGGAACAGCACTTTTTCTTCATCAAAACTGCCGACTACAAATTTTTTTACTGACATATCTTCGTTTTCAGAGTTCTTAAATGCGTTTAGTGTGCGTGATGCGATTTTTCTACAAACTTCTCTAGACTCTCTTCTTCAATATTTCCCATTTGCTCCTTATAGCTTTCCCCTGAACGCTTGAGTACATGTTTGATTTCAGCAATGGCAATTACAGGGAAATATTTAGAGAAGAGGAAATAGCAGGTGAAGAACAATCCGAAAGAACCGAGGTAGAAACCAATCTCCCAAATAGAAGGAGTGTAATATGTACTCCATGATGATGGGAGATAGTCGCGGTACAGCGAAGTAACAATGATTACAAAACGCTCAAACCACATACCAATATTTACCACAACGCTCATGATAAACGTAAATGCGATATTTCTGCGCAGCTTCTTAAACCAGAACAGCTGTGGAGAAATTACGTTACAGGTCATCATCAGCCAGTAGCTCCAGCCATAAGGACCTGCAATACGAAACTTGTAAAAAGCTGCATATTCATATTGGTTGGCGCCATACCATGCCATGAACAATTCGGTAATATAGGCGCAACCCACGATGGAACCGGTGAGCACAATCACCTTGTTCATATTTTCAATATGTGATAATGTGATATAATCTTCCAGCTGCATCACCTTACGTGTAATCAGCATCAGCGTTTGCACCATAGCAAAGCCAGAGAAGATCGCACCTGCAACGAAGTAAGGAGGGAAGATGGTGGTATGCCAGCCCGGAATAACGGAAGTGGCAAAGTCGAACGATACGATGGTGTGTACTGAAAGTACCAGCGGCGTACTTAAGCCCGCAAGCACCAGAGAAAGTGATTCATGACGCTGCCAGTGTTTGGTCGAGCCTGTCCAACCGAAAGAAGCAACGCCGTAAAATGCCTTTGCCCATTTTTCTTTGGCGCGATCGCGCAGCGTAGCCATATCAGGAATCAGACCACTATACCAGAACAGAAGCGATACCGTGAAATAAGTAGAGATGGCGAATACATCCCAAAGCAGGGGAGAGTTGAAGTTTACCCACAAAGGTCCGCGCGTGTTGGGATAAGGCAATACAAAAAACGCCATCCATACACGACCCATATGCCATACCGGAAACTGACCGGCACACATAACCGCGAAAATAGTCATGGCTTCTGCAGCACGGTTTACACCTGTACGCCAGCCCTGGCGGAAAAGCAAGAGAATCGCAGAGATAAGGGTTCCCGCGTGACCAATCCCTACCCACCATACGAAGTTGGTGATATCCCAACCCCATCCGATAGTTTTGTTCAGGTTCCACTGACCAATACCATAAGTCACTTCACGATAAACACTGTACACACCGAAGAGCAGCAGCGATGCAGATATTAAAAATCCAATCCACCACATGCGTGTGGGTTTGGTTTCTACGGGTCTGCAGATGTCGGCCGTTACATCGGCGTAGGTTTTTGATCCATCCACCAGTGGTTCCCTGATCTGTGATTCGTACTTTAATAATGACATACTATTCTGTGCTTTGAACTTTCAGTGTGCGACTGCAAGTTTTGTTTGATGTTGTTTGTTTCGTTCGGTTGAAAAACATATTTACTGCTTAGTGCGTTGCTGCAGTTGTTTCATGCGCCTCGTGATGTGCGCCGCCATGCGGCTCATCTCCTACCTTGCGATCGGTATTTCTAACCTTCGCCAGGTAGCCAACGTTGGGCAACACATGCAAATGCTCTAACGCATAGAAAGTGCGATTCTTCGCTTCTTCCGTACGCAGTTGATGTATATGGCTTTCTTTATCGTTTACATTTCCGAATACAATGGCGCCTGAAGGACAAGCCTGCTGACAAGCAGTTTTGATGTCGCTGTCAACCATCGGGCGGCTCTCTTTCTTGGCAGTTAGCTTAGCTTCCTGTAAGCGCTGAACGCAGAAAGAACATTTCTCAATTACACCGCGACTGCGAACAGTAACATCAGGGTTGAGCACCATACGGGTAAGGTCCTCGTTCATATCGAGCACTACTTCATCCATCCAGCCTTCTTCCACAAGCGGCTTCTGGTTGTTTTTGAAGCTGTCGCTTCCGTTCCAGTCGGCCCAGTTGAAGCGGCGTACTTTATAAGGACAGTTATTGGCGCAGTAACGCGTACCAATACAACGGTTATACGTCATTTGGTTTAACCCTTCAGAGCTATGGTTGGTAGCTGCAACCGGACAAACGTTTTCGCAAGGTGCGTTGTCGCAATGCTGACAAAGCATGGGCTGGAAAACCACATCCGGATTTTCAGGATCACCGCTGAAATAGCGATCGATACGCAACCAATGCATATCGTGATATTTCATCACCTGCTTTTTACCTACCACCGATACGTTGTTCTCGGCATTACATGCCACCACGCAAGCGTGACAGCCGGTACAGGTGTTCAGGTCGATGCTCATGCCCCACTTAATGCCGGGCTTATCAAATACGGGATATAGCGTGCCTTCTTTTTCGAAATCTTTCACGCCTCCATAAGACTTCAAATGCTCTTCCCGCTCTTTTACAAAAATTTCTCTGTCTTTGATAAACTTATCAAGACTGGTTTCTTTCACCACTTCCACACGACCTTCATAGCGGTTATGTGTTTGCATTTGTGCGATCGGAAACAGTTCTTCTGTTTTCGCAGCCACTACATCTACAGCACTATACTCTACGGTGCCGTTGAAGCCGGCTAAAGGATATACATTTTGTCCTACTCCTTTCGCAGCACGGCCAACTTTTTCACTGCGACCATATCCTACTGCTACTGCAATAGTATTGGCTTGCATGCCGGGAATAATCAACAGCGGAAGTTTCACTTCTTTGCCATTGGCCTTAATACTGATAACGGGTTTCTTAGGATTTACCTCATAGGTATCATTCGCTTCCACACCCCAAGATTTTGCCATTGCAGGCGAAACCATGGCGTAGTTGTCCCAGCAAGCACGCGTGATGGGATCGGGCACTTCCTGTAGCCAAGGGTTGTTCGCCATCTTACCATCGCCGATGCTAACTTTTTGATAAAGTACCAGTTCGGTGTTAGCGTTTTTCTTAGCAGCGCTGAGTTTTTGAATGGCAGCGCCAAGGGCAGCTCCGTTAAAGGATGCTCCGCTTACAGCAGGTGTGGTGGGCTCGAGTATGCCATCCTGCAGTGCTTTATCGAATGCAGACTGACTTCCGAGTTTAGAAGTCCAGTAGTTTTTAAAATAGGTTTCGTAGTCGGCCTCATTACCACTCCACTTTAAAAGTGATGTACCAAAAGCACGTGTTTTGAAAAGCGGGTGGATGGTAGGCTGTACAAATGATACGAATCCTGCTTTGCCTTCCGCATCACCCCAGCTTTCAAGGTAATGATGGTCGGGTAATACGAATTTGCAGCGCTCAGTAGTTTCATCTTCCCGCTCGTTGAAGGAAACCGTGAGGTTCACTTTTTCAAGGCCGGCAATAAATGCTTCAGCGTTGCGGTAAGTGTAAGCAGGGTTAGCACCATGTATCAACAAGGCACCTACGTTGCCTGCTTTCATATCAGCAACAAGTTGTTCAAATTCAGCATCAATGCCTTTGCGGAACTGGAGCGGATGTGCCCAGTTGATCGTTTTCCCGTTGGCACCGATTTTATCGTTGATGGCATTTACAAGTATCTGCGCATTCACATCATTGCTTCCGCAAACCACCAGCGCTTTTCCTGATGCAGCAAGCAACGCCTTGGCTGTTTGCTCAATGCCATCTGCAACGCGCTTATCGGCAATGGCAGGGGCATTCACAGCACCGCCCAACTTTGCATAAAGATTTAATAATACAGCACTCATTTCGCTGGGGCGGTGAACATAACGCTCATCGGCATTGGCACCTGTCATGCTGTACATGCTTTCAAACTGAATATGGCGATTCATCGTCGGATTCTTCTCATTGATGCGACGACCACCAGCATATTGCTTAGCATATTCGACGCTATTGAGCCATGAACCGAGGAAATCGGCGCCAAAACTTACAATCACATCCGCTTGATCGAAATGGTATGTAGGAATGGCTTTCTTTCCGAAGCTTGCTTCGTTGGCCAACAACATTCCGCTGTATGAAACTGCATCATACACTATATGCTTTGCATTGTATTTAGCCTTGAAAAGATCGATTGCAGCAAGTAAAGAGGGAGAATTAATGGTGGAAGTAAGTAATACGACCTGCTTTCCGTTATTACCGGCAAGGGCGTTTATGATTTTAGCATCAACCGCCTCATAAGTTGGTGCTTCTTTCAGTGCACCGCCCGCATTTTCCATGGGGAAGCGGATGCGTGCAGTATCGTACAAGCTCAGCACAGATGCCTGTACACGGGAAGAAGTACCGCCCTTCGTATAGGCGATATCGTTACCTTCTATTTTGATGGGGCGACCGTCTCTTACTTTCGCCAACACCGGAATGGCATCACCATCCAGTACAAAACTGGTAGCATACCAATTGGCTGCGCCGGGAACAATATCGGCGGGCTTATTCAGAAAGGGAATGGCTTTCTTTACGGGCATTTCACAGCTGGCCGCCAGCGTGGCAGCAGCAGTGCTGAAGCCCAGATATTTCAAGAAGTCACGACGGGGCGTTTGATTGCCTTTTTCTTCTAGCTCAAAAGGAAGCTCTTCACGAAACTCATTATTCGCTTCTTCCTGATAAGCTTTGGTATCATTCAGCTCTCCGAAACTTTGCCAATATTTCTTGCTCATAATTGCTAGTGTGCTGATTTTGCTGATTACGTTGATTATTTCAAAAACCGTAGATGATTAATAATGGCATTTCTGACACTCCGTTCCGCCAATTTTCTCAACGGTTACACTGTCCATTTTGCCATTCTTAATATCGTTATGAAACTTTTCGTACATGCTGTAGAAGCCATTGTCTTTAAAGTTGACTTTGGTTTCGCGGTGACAGTTAATACACCAACCCATGCTTAAGCTGGAAAACTGATACACTTCACCCATGTTTTGTATTTCACCATGACAGGTTTGACACTGAACGCCGCCGGCCTTGGTATGCTGGGCATGGTTGAAGTAAACATGGTCGGGCAGGTTGTGAATTTTTACCCACTCAATCGGCTTGCCATTACCTGTATATTTTCCGGTAGCAGGATCCCAACCGGCATATTCATATAATTTCTGGATTTCTGCTGTACCATTGATTTCTGTACCGTCTTCCGCATACAATTTGGGACCATTGTATTCATTGATGGCCATGTGACAGTTCATACACACATTGACGCTGGGAATGTTGGCATGCTTGCCTTCCATTGCGCCGCCATGGCAATACAAACAGTTAATTTGATTGATGCCGGCATGCACTTTATGTGAGTAATAAATGGGCTGTTCAGGCTGGTAGTTTTGCTGACGTCCCAAACCAATAGCGCCCTGAATAGTATAATAACCCCCTACAAGGAATAATACAATAATAGATGTAGCGATATACGCTTTGTTGCGATAAAAAGGAACGGGTTCTGCGCGGCGGATACCTTCTTTATCATCACTCAGTTTGCGCAAATTGCTGTTGATCTGCAAAAGAATCAGTGCCACGATGGCCAATACCAGGGTTAAAACACCAAACAACAGAGAACTGTCTTCTTTTGGTGCTTCCTCAGCTGCCGCAGGTGAAGCCGCATCGGGCTTTTTACTTGCTTCTGCGTTTACATAATCAATAATGGATCCAATCTCGTCATCGGATAAAGATGGGAAGGCCGTCATCAGCACTCCGTTGTACTCTTTAATGAGGTTGGCAGCATATTCGTTGCCCTTGGCATAGCCGGCAGGATTTTTCACCCAAGCATAAAGCTCCTTGCGATCAGCCCATGGGCCGCGGGTTTCAACACCTGCAAGCGCAGGACCGGTAAGTTTTTTATTTACAGCATGACAGGAAGCACAATTGGCCTGGAACAATGCCTTGCCATCCTGTGCAAAACCCTCCTGAAAAAACAATACTGCGAAAAGAAACAAAAATGCCTTGCGAAGAATTGAATTAGTGTGGCTCATAACGTTTTGAAACGTATATAGTGGTTTGTGGAATATACCCGCGATTATACCTTGGATATTGGCTGCAAATTTAGGGGTAGATACTGACATAATATCCACACAAAGAAAAAATTTTTTGTCGCTCCGCCGCTGCATTTCAAGACTTTACAACTGTATTTAACGGCTCATTGACAATCCAGCAAAACCATTTTGTGACAGTGTTTTTGGAAGAATTGATACGATCAATTCAACACAGCTGAGCGAAAGCACTGAAGATACTTGTGCAAACTTTCATTTTTGAGTGATCCTACTTTAAAACCACAAGTGTTGAGTTGAATTTTTTTATCTCTTTTCTCGACTTTTCCGCGTAAAAAAAGATGTCTCCGGAAGGCATAAACCAAAAATCGTCCAGCTTTGGTAGGTGTTCGGATGGTTTTGATCATTAGTTTTAGCAATCCCTTGTCGAGCAAACCGGCTTTTTCTTCCGACTTTTGCCGGATGTTTGCCTACCTCAAAAAGAAATGGAAGGTCAGCTGGCCTCAATTTGCATTGATTTTCAGCACTTTCGCACTTGGTGGCAGCCTTTGTGCCAAATTGGGCAGCGGCTTGCTTCAGCTTATACTCGATGAGCAAAACTGGGTTTACTGGATCCTTTACGTGCCGCTCATTACCCTGCTCTGGCCCATTTGTGTGTTGGGAATCAGCATTCCGCTTGGTCAGTTTCGCTTTTTTCAAAACTACCTCCTTCGAATGTGGAAGCGCATTACCGGAAAGCCGATCGTAACAAGGGTAGCCATATTTGCTTCGGGAACAGGCAGCAATGCGGAAACCATAATTCGTCACTTTAAAGGGCATAAAGCCATAGAAATTGCCCTGATTGTTTCCAACAAACCGGGTGCAGGCGTACTGCAAATAGCTGCGGCACACCATATTCCCACCTGGATCATCGACCGGAAAACCTTTTTGCATGGCAATGGCTATGTGGATGAGCTGATGGCTGAAAAAATCGATTTTATTGTGCTGGCGGGATTTCTTTGGAAACTCCCATCTGCTCTTATAGAAGCCTTCCCTAGAAAAATTGTAAACATCCATCCAGCCCTGCTTCCAAAATATGGCGGAAAGGGTATGTATGGATTGAATGTGCACCAAGCGGTGCTGGCAGGGGGAGAGCAGGATACCGGGATAACCATTCATTATGTTGACGAACACTACGACAATGGAGACATCATTTTTCAGGAAAAATGCGGGATAGCCGCAGGGGATACTCCGGAAAGTGTTTCCAAAAAAGTGCAGCAGCTCGAACACAAACACTATCCTGCCGTGATTGAAAAACTGCTGAAAGCATAACCAATATAAAAATATCATCATCGCTGCTTAATTTGTAACATGCAAAAACAATGGCTGAAATACCTGTTGGGGCTTTTCGTAAGCATCTGCGTTGCTGGCAATGCAGGCGCACAGGTTTTTCCGCTGAGTGGCAGTGTATACGATTCATCGAGAATTTATGTAGTACCGGGCGTGCAGGTAATTTGCACCTGCGGCACTATGGATTTTACAGACAGCACCGGACGATACACCGTTTTTGTAAGTGATGCTGATTCGGTTTTCTTTTTTTTCCGAGACAGACCAACCCAAAAATTCGCTGTAAAAAACGCGAAGGACTTCAACAATTTCGATATCGCTTTAAACATTGTTCTGCCGGGACGATACCGTCAGTTGCCTGAAGTAATTGTATATGGTAACCGATACAAACAAGACTCGATTGAAAACCGACTGAATTACGATAAAATATTTCAGTTCCAAAAACCCGGTATTTCCATCGCTCCGGTAAACAATGCCATGCCGGGCGCTGCCGTAGGTGTTGACTTGGAAAACCTGATCAATATGTTTCGCTTTCGGCGCAACAGAAGCATGCTGCGCTTTCAGCAACGACTGATTCGAGAAGAACAGGATCGTTACATTGACTACCGCTTCAATAAAAAAATTGTAAAGCAGCTTACGGGTATTGACAGCGATATTGTTCTCGACCAATATCTTAAAGAATATCGCCCGGAGTACGAACTGCTTACACAAGTAATAGATATTGAACTGTATCAGTACATTCAGCTTTCAATGAAAGCATTTATCTCGGGCGGCAAATTGCCTTAATCAATCAGGCGCTTCTAACAGAAAGCTATTTTCCTTTGCTTTCAAACAAGGCTTATACTTCGGCTGAGATGTATTAGTATGATCCATTTTGGTTAACTTTCCTACCAAAGTTGGAATCGTGCGTACATTTTTTTGCTTTAAAAAAACATGTGTTGTCGCGCTGCTACTCTTGCCTGCTTTATTACAGGCACAGCGCTACGCAACAATCCATCGCCGTGCTTTTGTGGCAGATACACATAATGATATCCCTTCTGCTGCTATTGAAAAACAAGTTCCCTTTGATGCCGATTTGAAAGGAAAAACACATTCTGATTTGTCACGCATGCGGAGCGGTGGGGTGGATGCACAAATGTTTTCCATTTTTTGCGACGGAGCACAGAAAAATCCTTTTTTGCATGCACAGCGCGAAATCGATAGCGTGTATGCCTGGGTTGCGCGTAATGAAAGCGAAATGATGCTGGTGAAAAATACTACCGATCTTCAAAAAGCAAGAAAAACCAATAAGCTTGCTGCCATGCTGGGCGTGGAAGGCGGGCACATGATTGAAAATAATATCGCCAATTTAAATACGTTGTACGAACGGGGTGTGCGCTATTTAACCATCACATGGAACAATTCTACATCCTGGGCCACCTCTGCTGCTGATGAAACAAGTTTAGATGGAGTAAAAAACAGTGAAGGGAAAAAAGGATTGACGGCCTTTGGACAAGCAGTGGTTAAAAAAATGAACTCACTCGGCATGATGATAGATGTGAGTCATGCCGGCGAACAAACCTTTTGGGATATTATGGGTACGACCCAAAAACCGGTGATAGCTTCACATAGTTGCGTTTGGAATTTATGCATGCATCGCCGCAACTTAAAGGATGATCAAATCAAAGCCATCGCCCAAAACGGTGGGGTAATTTTTCTTAATTTTTATGCAGGCTTTCTCGATAGCAGTTATGAGCGCAAGCGCGATGCGCTGTTTATAAAATGGCAGGATGAAATAAATGAGCTGATTGCTAAAAATATTCAGCCAGATTATGCACGTATGATGGTAGCAGAAAAACATCAGGAAGAAATGCGGGCAATACGGCCATCGTTGGATGTGTTGATGGATCATCTGGACTATATCGTTCGCTTAGCAGGAATAGATCATGTTGGCTTGGGCAGCGATTTCGATGGAGTGGAAGCACTACCCCGTTCATTGGAAGGCGTAGAAGATATGCCGATGATTACACATGCGCTGCTAAAAAGAGGCTACAGAAAAAATGAAATTCGAAAAATTCTGGGAGAAAATTTTCTACGTGTACTGAACGCACAGCAATAATGATTAGAAGATTTTACTTGTTAGCGGCTTAAATCACTTCAAAAGCATTTTAATTGAATATGAAATATTTTTTAATAGCATTGACGTTGCTACCCCTTCACCTTTTTTCACAACCCTTTAGCGTTGACGAAATCAATCGTTGGAAAAAGCAAGCGCAACAAATTACAATACACCGCGATCAGTGGGGCATTCCGCACGTGTATGGGAAAACCGATGCGGATGCAGTCTTTGGTTTGCTGTACGCTCAATGTGAAGATGATTTCAAGCGCGTAGAAATGAACTACATTGAAAAACTGGGGCGTAAAGCAGAAGTAGCAGGAGAACCTGCCCTTTTCGATGACCTGTATATTCGATTAATCATTGACAGTGCAGATGCGGTTGCTGATTTTAAAAAATCTCCTTCGTGGCTCAAAACACTGCTACAGGCCTGGGCCGATGGCATCAACTTTTATTTGCATACGCATCCTGAAGTAAAGCCATCGCTGTTGCAACGTTTTCAACCCTGGTATCCCCTGTTATGGACCGACGGAAGCATAGGTGCCATAAGTACAGGTGATGTGACAGAAGAAGATGTGAAACGATTTTACGGAAGCAACCTACCGCTTACAAGCAACTTAAAAAGCACAGCAGCTGATCTTGCTTTTTTACAGCAGCGAGAAGAAAAAAGAGATGCGGCGGGTTCAAATGGTTTTGCCTTTGCACCATCCCGTACCGCTTCGGGAAAAGCCATCTTATACATCAACCCGCATACCACGTTTTATTTTCGTCCGGAAGTACATATGATAAGCGAAGAAGGGATCAATGCTTACGGCGCCGTTACATGGGGGCAGTTTTTTATTTATCAGGGGTTTAATGAATACTGCGGCTGGATGCACACCAGCAACAATGTAGATGTAAGCGATATGTACAAAATTACCCTCCGTAAAAAAGGAAGCGGATACGAATATCTCTACGATAATCAATGGAAAAAAGTATCAGAAAAAAATATCACACTGCGGTATCAATCTGCCGGCGGCATGCAAAGTAAAATGATCACTACCTACGCTACACATCATGGTCCGATCATGGCCATGCGAGATGGCAATGCAATTGCAGTGCGTAGCATCAACCGTGATATGAAAGGTTTGATACAAAGCTGGCTACGCACCAAAGCAAAGGGACTGGAAGACTATAAAAAAGTAATGGAATGGACAGCCAATGCTTCTAACAATACAGTATTTGCAGACCGTAACGGAAATATTGCATATTGGCATGGTAATTTCGTGCCGCGGCGAAACCCCAATTACAACTGGAGCAAAGTGATGGATGGCACAACCTCGGCCACAGAATGGAAAGGGTTGCATCGCTGGGAAGAAACCGTTCATGTGATCAATCCTAACACCGGATGGATTCAAAACTGTAATTCAACCCCATTTACAGTAAGCGGTACGGCAAGTCCAAATAAAGAAAACTATCCGCGCTATATGGCCCCCGACGGAGAAAATTTTCGTGGACTGAATGCAGCACGCCTGTTAAACGAAACAAAAGGTCTTACTATTGAAAAAACCATTGAAACCGGTTACAACCGAAAACTCACTGCATTTGAATGGTTATTACCTGCTTTGTTAAAGGCATATGATCAGCTAGAATCAAACGACACTCTATATACTGCTTTGCAAACACCCATTGCATTATTAAAGCAATGGGATTATCAAGTATCGGAACAATCCATTGCCACTACCCTTGCCATTGAGTGGGCGCAGTTGTTGGGGCGCAGTATTAGTAAGGTGTATGTTGATGAAGGGGAAGATGACCAGGTGAGCAAAACGAAACAGTTTGTTTTAGAAGCGCCTCAAAAGCAACTATTGGAAAGCTTAAGTGCAGTAGTGAATGACCTGAAGAAAAAATTTGGCAAATGGGAAATGCCCTGGGGTGAAGTGAATCGCTTTCAGCGTATTAGCGGAAACATTGAACAGGTATATAACGATGCGCTTGAAAGCAAACCGGTTGCATTTGCTTCGGGCACCTGGGGCATGTTGCCGGCATATAACAGCAGAACTTATTCCGGAACCAACAAAAGATATGGTGTTAGCGGAAACAGTTTTGTTTGCGCTGTAGAATTTGGAGAAAAAGTAAAAGCAAAGTCGGTATTGGCAGGAGGCAACAGCAGTGATTCCAAAAGCAAACATTTCAATGATCAGCTGGAGATGTACACAAAGGGGATTTTTAAAGATGTGCTATTTTACAAAGAAGATATACTCAAACACACTGAAAGAAGCTATCGCCCTGGAAACTAAATAGAATTTTATAAGCTCTATAGAAAAAAGCTAACAGCTTATGAAAGCCTAACTTATTCCAACCAATGCTTGATATTATATATAACTTACCGATATGAAATGGTATTTTTTCGCAGCACTGTTTTTTTCTTTATCTACTAATGCCCAAAGCAACTATGATATCATCATTGCCAACGGCAAAATTCTCGATGGTACGGGCAACAGTTGGTATCATGCAGATCTGGCCATCAAAAACGGAAAGATCGCCGCGATCGGTAAACTGAATCATGCTTTGGCATCCAAAATTATTGACGCAAAGGGACAAATCGTTGCTCCCGGCTTTATTGATGTGCATACACACATTGAAGGAGAGGAAGCAAAAAATCCTGAGGCTTCCAATTTCATTTACGATGGCGTAACTACAGTGATTACTGGTAATTGCGGTTCTTCGCAGGTTGATATGAAACGATATTTAAACTGGATCGACAGTATTCAATTATCGGTGAATGTAGCAGCACTGGTGGGACATAATGATATCCGCCGTACCGTAATGGGCCGTACTATGCGCGATCCTGATACTGCAGAAATGCAGCGTATGGTGCAGCTGGTAGAGCAAGCCATGAAAGATGGCGCCGTAGGCTTCTCTACCGGACTCATTTATATCCCCGGTACTTATTCCAAAACAGAAGAAGTAGTACAGCTCGCTGGGGCGGCTGCGCGCTACGGCGGTATATATGCAAGTCATATTCGCAATGAAGGCGACAGTGTAACGGCAGCCATAAAAGAAGCGATTCATATTGGCAGAGTAA
The DNA here is from genome assembly GCA_964505195.1 of uncultured Chitinophagaceae bacterium. GTDB lineage: Bacteria > Bacteroidota > Bacteroidia > Chitinophagales > Chitinophagaceae > CAZDGV01. The sequence continues at coordinate 19,097 of CAZDGV010000005.1, read as the reverse complement.
ACCGTATGCCGGTGGAAATTTCACATTTTAAAGTGAGTGGACAACAAAACTGGGGCCGCAGTCGCGAAACCATTGCGCTCATTGAGAACGCAAGAGCAGAGGGATTAGATGTAACCATTGATCAGTACCCATACACCGCCAGCAGTACATCTTTAAGCACTTTGCTGCCCGATGAAATTCTTTCGGATGGACAAGATTCTATTGTTGCGCGGTTGCAACGTGCTGATATAAAGAAGTATGTTGTTGAATACATGATCAGCAGGTTGAAAAAAAGGAAGCTGAAGCATTTTAGTTATCCCGTTGTGGCTTATTATCGATTTGACACAACACTTAATGGAAAAAGTATTGAACAGGTTAATTTAATAAAAGGAAGAAAACATCATGCAAAGGCAGAAGCAGAAACCGTCATCGAAATGATGATCAATGGTGGCGCCTCCATGGTATTTCACGGTATGAGTGAAGAAGATGTAAAACGCATTATGCAATATCCCTTCAATATGTTTGCCAGCGATGCGAGCATTCGCATTTTTGGAAGCGGCGTTCCTCACCCCCGTGGTTACGGTACCAATGCCCGCGTACTGAATAAATATGTACAGGAAGAAAAAGCAATCACACTGGAAGAAGCAATTCGTCGCATGACTTCTTTACCGGCACAAAAATTTCAGTTAAAAGACCGTGGATTGTTGAAAGAAGGAATGATGGCCGATATTGTTGTGTTTGATCCGAAATCCGTTCGCGATTTATCTACCTACGATCAGCCACACCAGTATTCCACCGGTTTTTCTTTTGTGTTGGTGAACGGAAAGATAGCTGTTGATCATGGAAAGCATACCGGCATGCGTAGTGGAATTACGTTGAAAGGCCCGGGGTATGCACAAGATTAATCAATACCATGTACGCCATTATCAATAATTCACTGGTTCCAATTGAGCAAGCAGCTGTTCCGATCAATGATTTGTCGGTACAACGCGGCTATGGAGTCTTCGACTTTTTCCGAACACAAAACGGAGTAGCACTTTTTGTAGATGAGCACCTCGATCGGTTGGAACGCTCCGCTGCTGCTATGCATTTGAAAATTCCTTACAGCAGAAAAGGATTGCTAGAGCAAGTTGATCAACTGATGAAGCAACACAGATTTCCCTGCTCAGGAATCCGTATCACGGTTACCGGTGGCAGCTCGGCAGACAACTACACCCCGAGTACGCCGCATGTGCTCATCACGGAACAACCTCTCAGCATGCAGAACTCATGGGAACTGCATTCCGGCTTCCGACTTATTAAGTATGAACACATGCGTGAATTGCCACATATAAAAACCATTAATTACATGATAGGAATATGGCTGCAGCCGCAAGTGAAGGCAGCCGGTGCAGATGATGTATTATTTATGAAAGAAGGAAGCATCAGCGAACTGCCGCGATCCAATATTTTTATTGTCAGTAAATCAGGCACCCTTATAACACCTTCTGAAAATATTCTCCATGGCATAACACGTGCTAAAATCCTTACACTGGCAAAAGCAATATTATCTGTGGAAGTAAGACCTGTTTCATTAACCGAACTGAAAGAAGCCGCTGAAGCATTTGTTACCAGCACTACCAAGCGACTGATTCCTGTTCTTTCCGTTGATGACAATCCGATTGGAAAAGGCAGTCCGGGTGAGCTAACCAAGTTGTTGTATC